>NZ_JBIWAQ010000026.1:0-106678 GCF_044760155.1 Kitasatospora sp. NPDC098652 | reverse complement strand
GTGACGGCGCTCACTCCCGAGCGCCTGTCGGCCGTCCTGCGCCCCAAGGTGGATGCGGCCTGGAACCTCCACGAGTTGACCAAGGACCAGGACCTGAAAGCCTTCGTCCTGTTCTCCTCCGTCTCGGGCGTGATGGGCAGTGCCGGGCAGGGCAACTACGCGGCGGCGAACGTCTACCTCGACGCCTTGGCGCTCTGGCGCCGGCAGCAGGGCCTCGCCGCCCAGTCCCTGGCTTGGGGCGCCTGGGTGCCCACGGCCGGTATGACGGGCACGCTCTCCGAGGCCGATCTGCACCGCATCCGCTCCTCCGGCGTCCCGCCCCTCACCGAGGAGGACGGCCTCGCCCTGCTCGACGCCGCGATGGCCGTCGACGAGCCCTACCTGGTCGCGACCGGCCGTATGGCCGCCGGTGCCCGCCCGCGCGGCGAGGTGCCGACGATGTTCCGCGCCCTCCTGCCCGCCAGCCGTCGCACGGCCTCCGCCACCGGCACCGGCGCCGCCACCATGACGGCCCTCGCCGCCCGCCTCTACGAGCTGCGCGCGGCCGACCGGCTGCGGCACGTCGTCGACCTGGTCCGCACCGAGGCGGCGTCCGTCCTCGGTCACGCCTCCCCGCAGGCCGTCGCCGCCGACCGCGACTTCCACGACCTCGGCATCGACTCCCTCACCGCGCTGGAACTGCGCAACCGGCTGACCGCCGTCACCGGCCTGCGCCTCCCGGCGACCCTGGTCTTCGACCACCCGACCCCCACCGCCATCGCCGACCTCGTGCTCGCGGAGGTGCTCGGGCAGCACGCCGAGCCGGTGGTCCCGGCCGCGGTGGCCGCCGGCACCGCCGACGACCCGATCGTGATCGTCGGCATGGCCTGCCGCCTGCCCGGCGGGATCGGGACGCCCGAGGAGCTGTGGGCGCTGGTCGCCGAGGGCCGCGAGGGCATCTCGGACTTCCCGACCGACCGCGGCTGGGACCTCGACACCCTGCTCGGCGGCGGCCCCGGCGACCGGGGGCGCAGCGCCACCGCCAAGGGCGGCTTCCTGCACGGGGTGGCCGACTTCGACGCGGCGTTCTTCGGGATCTCGCCGCGCGAGGCCCTCGCGATGGACCCGCAGCAGCGGATCCTGCTGGAGACGTCCTGGGAGGCCGTCGAGCGCGCCGGGATCGACCCGACGGCGCTGCGCGGCAGCCGGACCGGCGTCTTCGTCGGCACCGGCGGCCAGGACTACCTGACGCTCGTGATGAACGCGCAGGAGGACATCGAGGGCCACGCGAGCACCGGCCTGGCCGCGAGCGTGGTCTCCGGCCGGATCTCCTACACCTTCGGCCTGGAGGGCCCGGCGGTCACCGTCGACACGGCGTGCTCCTCGTCGCTGGTGGCCATGCACCTGGCTGCCCAGTCGCTGCGCAGCGGCGAGTGCACGCTGGCCCTGGCCGGCGGCGTCACCGTGATGTCGTCCTCGCTCGGCTTCCCCGGCTTCACCCGCCAGGGCGGACTGGCTCCGGACGGGCGCTGCAAGGCGTTCGCGGAGGGCGCGGACGGGACGGGCTGGTCGGAGGGCGCGGGCGTCCTGGTGCTGGAGCGGCTGAGCGACGCGCGCCGCAACGGGCACCCGGTGCTCGCCGTCGTGCGCGGCAGCGCCGTCAACCAGGACGGCGCCTCCAACGGCCTGACCGCGCCCAACGGCCCGTCCCAGCAGCGCGTCATCCGCCAGGCCCTCGCCAACGCCCGCCTGTCGGCCGCCGAGGTCGACTTCGTCGAGGGCCACGGCACGGGTACCACCCTGGGCGACCCGATCGAGGCCCAGGCCCTCCTGGCGACCTACGGGCAGGACCGCGAACGGCCGCTCCTGCTGGGCTCGTTGAAGTCCAACCTCGGCCACACCCAGGCCGCCGCCGGTGCGGCCGGCGTGATCAAGGCCGTGCTGTCGATGCAGCACGGCGTGTTGCCCCGCACGCTGCACGTGGACGCGCCGTCCTCGCACGTCGACTGGTCGGCCGGTGACATCCGGCTGCTCACCCAGGCCGAGGAGTGGCCGCAGACCGGCCGGCCGCGCCGCGCGGGCGTCTCGGCCTTCGGGATCAGCGGCACCAACGCGCACGTGATCGTCGAGCAGGCCCCGCCGGCCGAAGCCCCCGTGCCGGAGCCGTCGGTGGCGCCGGTCGTCGTGCCGTGGGTGCTGGCGGGCAAGTCGGAGGCCGCGCTGGACGCGCAGCTCGCGCGACTCGAAGGGTTGGACGCCTCACCCGTGGACGTCGGCCTCTCGCTGGCCGCCGGGCGGTCGCGCTTCGCGCACCGGGCGGTGCTGCTGGACGGTGCCGAGGTGGCGCGCGGCGTCGCCGACGGCGAGCGCAGGACGGCAGTGCTGTTCTCCGGGCAGGGTGCCCAACGCCTCGGCATGGGGCAGGAGTTGTACGAGCGCTTCGCGGTGTTCGCCGAGGTCTTCGATGCGGTCTGCGCGCAGTTCGAGCTGCCCGTCCGCGAGGTCGTGTGGGGCTCGGACGTGGAGCTGCTGAACCGGACGGAGTACGCCCAGGCCGGGCTGTTCGCGGTCGAGGTGGCGCTCTACCGCCTCGTCGAATCGCTGGGCGTGCGCGCCGAGTTCGTCGGGGGCCACTCGATCGGCGAGATCGCGGCGGCGCACGTGGCCGGAGTGTTCGGCCTGGACGACGCCTGTGCCCTGGTGGCGGCTCGTGGCCGGCTGATGCAGGCGCTGCCGGCGGGCGGCGCGATGCTCGCCGTGCAGGCGACGGAGGACGAAGTCCTGCCGCTGCTGGGCGAGTCCGTCTCGCTCGCGGCCGTCAACGGCCCGACCTCCGTGGTCGTCTCGGGCAGTGAGGAGGCCGTCTCGCGGATCGAGGCACACTTCGCCGACCGCCGGACCACCCGCTTGCAGGTCTCGCACGCCTTCCACTCCCCGCTGATGGACCCGATGCTGGCGGACTTCCGCGAGGTCCTCGACGGCCTGTCCTACAGCGCGCCGTCGATCCCGCTGGTCTCCAACCTCACCGGCGCCCTCGACAGCGAGGACGTCACCACCCCCGACTACTGGGTCCGCCACGTCCGCGAGGCCGTCCGCTTCGCCGACGGGATCCGCGCGCTGCACTCCGCCGGTGCGACGGACTTCCTGGAGCTCGGCCCCACCGCGGCCCTGTCCCCGGCCGTCCGGCAGACCCTCGCGGACGCCGCGGACGTGGTCGTCGAGCCGGCCGGCCGCCGCAGCCGCCCCGAGGAGAGCGCCCTGCTGACCGCGCTCGCCCGCCTCCACGTCGTCGGCACGCCGGTCGACTGGGCGCGTCTGTTCGACGGCACCGGCGCCCGGCGCGTCGACCTGCCGACCTACGCGTTCCAGCGCGAGCGCTACTGGCCCCGGACGCACGCCCCGGCGGGTGGGCGCCCCGGCGCCGCCGCGCCGGACGACCCGCTGGACGCCCGCTTCTGGGCCGCCGTCGAGGGCGAGGACCTGGACGCGCTCGCCGCCGACCTCGCCGTGGACGGCGAGGCGCTCGGCGCGGTCCTCCCGGCCCTGTCCGCGTGGCGGCGCCACCACCGCGACCAGTCGCTCCTGGACGCCCTGCGCTTCCACGAGTCCTGGCGTGCGTTGGCGGGCGGCTCGACGGCCCGGCCCTCCGGCCCGTGGCTGGTGGTGACGCCCGCCGAGGACGGCGACGAGGCGTGGACGGAGGCGGCCTGTGAGGCGGTCGGACCGGACGCCCTGTGCCTTTCCGTACCCACGTCGGAGCGAGCCGAGCTCGCCGCGCTGCTGCGCGGACTGCCCTCGACCGGCCGCCCGTTCAGCGGCGTGCTGTCCCTCCTCGGACTCGGCCGGGGCACCGGCCCGGCCGCCGCGACCCTCGGACTCCTCCAGGCGCTGCGCGACGCGGACGTCACCGCGCCGCTGTGGTGCCTGACGCGCGGCGCCGTCGCGGTGGCCCGCACCGAAGCGCCGGCCGCACCCGAGCAGGCCGCCGTGTGGGGCCTCGGCCGGGTCGCCGCGCTGGAGCACCCCCAGCAGTGGGGCGGTCTCGTCGACCTGCCCGAGGCCCCCGACCAGTCCGCGGTGCGCCGGCTGGCCGCCGCGCTCGCCGGCACCGACGGCGAGGACCAGATCGCGATCCGCACCGCCGCCGTCCACGTCCGCCGCCTGGTTCCGGCCCCGGCCGGCGCACCGGACGCGGGCTGGACGCCGGGGGAGACCCCGGGCACGGTGCTGATCACCGGCGGCACCGGCGGCCGAGGCGCGGCCGTGGCCCGGCAACTCGCCGCCGCGGGCGCGAGCCACCTGCTGCTGGCGAGCCGGCGTGGCCCCGACGCCCCCGGCGCCGCCGACCTCGCCGAGGAGCTGACCGGCCTGGGCGCCGTCGTGACGATCGCGTCGTGCGACATCGCCGACCGTGACGCCCTCGCCGCCATGCTGGCCGCGATCCCCGCCGACGCCCCGCTCACCGCTGTCGTCCACGCGGCGGGCACGGTCGACGACGGCGTCCTCGACGACCTGACGCCCGAGCGCCTCGCCGCCGTCCACCGGGTCCGCGCCGGAGCCGCCCTCCACCTGGACGAGCTGACCCGCGGCCTCGACCTGACGGCCTTCGTGCTCTGCTCCTCCGTCGCGGGCGCCGTCGGCACCCCCGGCCGCGCCACCCTCGCGGCCCCGGCCGCCGTCCTGGACGCGCTGGCCCAGCGCCGCCGCGCCGAGGGCCTGCCCGCGACCTCCCTCGCCTGGGGCGCCTGGATCGGCGCCGAGGCCGCCGGCATCGACTCGGGCGCCCCGGCCGGGGGCGACGGACGCACCCAGCGCGCCGCCGTCCCCGCCCTGCACCCCGAGCTCGCCCTGGCCGCGCTGCGCCAGGCCGTCACCCGCCCGGCCCCCGCGCTCGTGCTGCTCGACCTGACGCAGCCGCAGGTCCTGGAGAGCCTGGTCGGCCTGCGCGGCAACCCGCTGCTGCGCGACCTCCCGGCCGCCCGGCCCGCGCTGGAGGCCGCCGCCGCGGCCCGCCGCGACTACGCGACCGCCGCCTCCGAGCTCACCGGCCGCCTGCGCGCCCTCACTCCGGCCGAGCGCACCGCCCTGCTCACCGACCTGGTCCGCACCCACGTCGCCGCCGTGCTCGGCTACGCCGACCGCTCCGCCGTCGCCCCCGACCGCAAGTTCCGCGACCTCGGCTTCGACTCCCTGACCGCCGTCGAGCTGCCCGCCCGCCTCGGCGCGGCCACCGGCCTCAAGCTCCCGGCCACCTCCGTCTACGACTACCCGACCGCCCAGGTCCTCGCCGAGCACCTCCTGGCCGAGCTCCTCGACACCCCCGCCGACCCGCTGCTCCCCGCCGCTCGGGCCGCGGCCGACGACACCGACCCGATCGCCATCGTCGGCATGGCCTGCCGCCTGCCCGGCGGCGTCACCTCGCCCGACGAGCTGTGGCGCCTGGTCTCCGAGGGCGGCGACGGCATCGCCGGCTTCCCCGGGGACCGCGGCTGGGACCTGCGCACGCTGCTCGTCGGCGACCGCGACGGCCGCGGCCGCAGCGCCACCCTGGAAGGCGGCTTCATCGACGCCGTCGCCGACTTCGACGCCGCCTTCTTCGGCATCTCGCCGCGCGAGGCCCTCGCGATGGACCCCCAGCAGCGCCTGCTGCTGGAGACCTCATGGGAGGCCCTGGAACGCGCCGGGGTCGATCCGCAGAAGCTCGGCGGCAGCCGCACCGGCGTCTTCGTCGGCACCAACGGCCTCGACTACGCGACGCTCATGATGAACTCGCGCGAGGACATCGGCGGCCACGCCGGCACCGGCCTCGCGTCGAGCGTGCTCTCCGGCCGGATCTCCTACACGCTCGGCCTGGAGGGCCCGGCCGTCACCGTCGACACCGCGTGCTCGTCCTCCCTGGTCGCCTTGCACTGGGCCGCCCAGGCGCTGCGGGGCGGCGAGTGCGGACTCGCGCTCGCGGGTGGTGTGACGGTGATGACCACCCCGGTGAGCTTCGCCGGCTTCACCGTCCAGAACGGCCTCGCCGCGGACGGTCGCTGCAAGGCCTACTCGGACGCCGCCGACGGCACCAACTGGTCCGAGGGCGTGGGCATGGTCGTCCTGGAGCGGCTGTCCGACGCGCGTCGCAACGGGCATCCGGTGCTGGCGGTCGTGCGCGGCAGCGCCGTCAACCAGGACGGCGCCTCGAACGGCCTGACCGCGCCCAACGGCCCGTCCCAGCAGCGCGTCATCCGCCAGGCCCTGGCGAGCGCCGGACTGTCGCCTGTCGAGGTCGACGCCGTCGAGGGGCACGGCACCGGCACCGCCCTGGGCGACCCGATCGAGGCCCAGGCCCTCCTCGCCACCTACGGGAGGAACCGCGAACGGCCGCTGCTGCTCGGCTCGTTGAAGTCGAACATCGGCCACACCCAGGCCGCCGCCGGTGTCGCCGGGGTGATCAAGACCGTGCTCGCCATGCGGCACGGCGTGCTGCCCAAGTCCCTGCACATCGACCGTCCGTCCGCCGTCGTGGACTGGACGGCGGGTTCGATCGAGCTGCTCACCGAGGCCCGGCCGTGGCCCGAGGTCGACCGGCCCTGGCGCGCCGGGGTGTCCTCGTTCGGGATCAGCGGCACCAACGCGCACGTGATCCTCGAACAGGCCCCCGCGGTGCCCGAGCACACCGAGGACCAGCGGGTGCTGCCCGCCGTCGTCCCCTGGGTGCTCTCCGGCCGCTCCGAGGACGCGTTGGAGACCCACCTCGCCCGCGCCCGCGCCCTCGCACTCTCCCCGTTGGACATCGGGTTCTCGCTCGCCTCCGGACGCTCCACCTTCGAGTACCGGGCCGTGCTGCTCGCGTGCAGCGAGGGCCTGACCGAGGTCGCCCGCGGCGTCGCGGCCGACCGCGCGACGGCCTTCCTGTTCTCCGGCCAGGGCTCCCAGCGCCTCGGCATGGGCCGGGAGCTGTACGCGCGCTTCCCGGTGTTCGCGGACGCCTTCGACGCGGTGTGCGCGGTGCTGGACGAGCACCTGGACCAGCCGCTGCGCACGGTCGTGTGGGGCGAGGACGCGGACCTGCTGAACCGGACGGAGTACGCCCAGGCCGGGCTGTTCGCGGTCGAGGTGGCGCTCTACCGGCTCGTCGAATCCCTGGGCCTGCGGCCGGACTTCGTGGCCGGGCACTCGATCGGCGAGATCGCGGCGGCACACGTCGCCGGGGTGTTCCCGCTCGGCGACGCGTGCGCCCTGGTGGCGGCTCGCGGTCGGCTGATGCAGGCGCTGCCGGCGGGCGGCGCGATGCTCGCCGTGCAGGCCGAGGAGGACGAAGTCCTGCCGCTGCTCGGGGACTTCGTGTCGATCGCCGCCGTCAACGGCCCGACGTCCGTGGTCGTCTCGGGCGCGGAGGAGGCCGTCTCGCGGATCGAGGCGCACTTCGCCGACCGCCGGACCGCGCGGCTGCGGGTCTCGCACGCGTTCCACTCGCCGCTGATGGACCCGATGCTGGCGGACTTCCGCGAGGTCCTCGACGGCCTGTCCTACCGCGCGCCGTCGATCCCGCTGGTCTCCAACCTGACCGGCACCCTGGGCGGCGAGTTCACCACCCCGGACTACTGGGTGCGCCACGTCCGCGAGGCCGTCCGCTTCGCCGACGGCGTCCGCGCGCTGCGCGAGGCCGGGGCCACCGCCTTCCTCGAACTCGGCCCCGACGGCGTCCTCACCGCCCTCGCCGAACAGAGCCTCGGCGACGACGCGGCCGACTGCGTCCGTGCCGCCGCCCTGCGCAAGGACCGCGCGGACGAGCGCACCCTGCTCACCGCCCTCGCCGCGCTCCACGCGGCCGGCGTCCCGGTCGACTGGGCGGCCCTGTTCGACGGCACCGGCGCCCGCCGGGTCGACCTGCCCACCTACGCCTTCGACCACCGCCGGTACTGGCCCCGCCCGGCCGCCCTCTCCGGCGACGTCGCCTCCGTCGGCCTCGTCCCGGCCGACCACCCGTTGCTCGGCGCCGCCGTCCCGCTCGCCGACGACACGGACGGCGTGCTCTTCACCAGCCGCCTCGCCCTGCGCGTCCACCCGTGGCTGCTCGACCACCGGATCGGCGGTCGGCCGGCCTTCCCCGCCGCCGCCTTCGTCGAACTGGCCGTCCGGGCCGGCGACCAGGTCGGCTGCGGCCGGATCGCGGAGCTCACGCTCGGCGACCCGCTGCCGCTCGCCGAGGACGACGAACCCGTCGTGCAGGTGCGCGTCGGGGCGCCCGACGGCACCGGCTCCCGCCCGGTGGCCTGCTACGCCCGCCCCGGCGACGCCGCCCCTGACGAGCCGTGGACGCGCTGTGCCACCGGCACCCTCGTGCCCCAGGACGACGACCTGCCGGACTACGCCCAGGTGGCCTGGCCGCTGGCCGGCGCGCTCGCCGTCGACCTGGACGGCTTCTACCGCGAGCCCGGGCGCGGCCCGGCGTTCCAGGGGCTGCGCGCCGCCTGGCTGCGTGGCGAGGAGGTGTTCGCCGAGGTCGAGCTGGACGGCGAACCCGCCGACGACGCCCGCTACTTCGGCCTCCACCCGGCCCTGCTGGACGCCGCCCTGCACGCCGCCGTGCTGATCGGCGTCGGTTCGGAGGAGCAGCTGCCGCAGCCCCGGGCCTGGCAGGGCGTGGCCCTGCACGCCGGGGGAGCGGCCGCCCTGCGGGTGCGCGTGGCCCGCCTCGGCGAGGACACGGTGTCCCTCACCGCCACCGACCCGGCGGGCGGCGCGGTGCTGACGGTCGGTTCGGTCGTCCTGCGCGCCCCGCAGGCCGCCGCGGCCGCCGCCCGCACCGGCCGAGACCCGCTGTTCCGGATCGAGTGGGTCCCCGCCCCGGCCACGCCGCCCGCCGCCACGGCGCCGAGCTGCACCGCCCTCGGCCGGGACGTCTACGGCACGGGCTCCTCGGCCGCGACCATCGCCGACCTCGGCCGCCGGGTGCCCGACCTCGTCCTGGTCGCGCTGGACGGCCCGACCGGCGACGTCCCCGCGGCCGTCCACGCGCACACCACCCGCGTGCTCGCCCTCGTCCAGGAGTGGCTGGCCGACGACCGCGCCGCCGCCTCCCGGCTGGTGTTCGTGACCCGGGGCGCCGTCCGGGCCGCCGACGGCGACACCGTCCGCGACCTGCCCGGCGGCGCCGCCTGGGGCCTGGCGCGCACGGCGAACTCCGAGCACCCCGGCCGCTTCGCCCTGCTCGACGTCGAGCGGACGCAGGACGTGGCCGCCGTGCTGCCGCTGCTGCCCGGCCTGCTGGCCGACGGCGAGGCCCAGTTCGCGGTCCGCGGCGGCGCCCTGCGGGTCGGCCGGCTGGCCCGGCTCGCGGACGCGGCGGGGCTGCTGCCCCCGGCCGGCACTCCGTGGGTCCTGGACGGCCCGCTGGGCGAGGACCCGGCCCTCGTGCCGTGCCCCGAGGCGGCCGAGCCGCCCGCGGCCGGGCAGGTCGCCGTCGCGGTGAAGGCCGCGGCGGTCCACGGACACGGCGCCGGCGCGGCCGGTGTGGTGACGGCGGTCGGCTCCGGCGTGCCGGACCTGCGCCCCGGCGACGAGGTGTTCGGCGTGCTGCCCGCCGGGCCGAAGGCGGTCGCCGACCGGCGCCTGCTGGCCCCGCTGCCCGCGGGCTGGTCGATCGAGGCCGCCGCCGCACTGGCCGGCGACTTCGTCCCGGCGTGGCGGGCCCTCGGCGGCCCGGCCGCCGCCCGGTCCGGCCGGACCGTCCACGTCCACGCCACCGCCGCCGGACCGGCCACCGCCGCCGTCGAGCTCGCCCTGCTCCTCGGTGCCGACGTCTCCGCGACCGCCCCCGACGGGCTGCGCGACGCCCTGCTCGGCCACGGACTGCCGCCGGAGCGGCTGACCGGCCGCGCGGCGGCGGGCACCGACCTCGTCCTCGACGACGCCGCCTTCGGCCGGCTGCCCGCACCGGACGCGGACGGGACCGCCGCGATCCTCGCGGAGCTCGCCGCCCTCGCCGGACGCGGGGAGCTCACCGCCGCGTCCGTCGCCGCACACGACATCCGCGACGCCCGCACCGCGCTCACGGCCTGCGAACCGGCGCGCCGCACCATCCTCACCATGCCCGTCGAGCGCGACCCCGACGGCACCGTACTGATCACCGGCGGCACCGGCGCGCTCGGCCGCCACCTCGCCCGCCGGCTCGCCGTCACCGGCGCCCGCCACCTGCTGCTCACCAGCCGGCGCGGACCGGACGCCCCCGGCGCTGCCGAGCTCCTCGCCGACCTGGCGGCGCTCGGTGCCGAGGCCCGCGTCGTCGCCTGCGACACCGCCGACCGCGCCGCCACCGAGGCCCTGCTCGCCGGCATCCCCGCCGAACACCCGCTCACCGCCGTCATCCACACCGCCGGCGTCCTGGACGACGGCATCGTCACCGCGCTCACCCCCGAGCGACTGTCCGCCGTCCTGCGGCCCAAGGTCGACGCCGTCTGGCAGCTCCACGAGCTCACCCGCGACCTCGGCCTCGCCCAGTTCGCCGTCTTCTCGTCCATCGCGGGCGTCATGGGCAGCCCCGGCCAGGGCAACTACGCCGCGGCCAACGCCTTCCTGGACGCCCTGATCGACCACCGCAGGTCGCTCGGCCTCGCCGGCACCTCGCTCGCCTGGGGCCCGTGGGCCCAGGAGGCGGGCATGACCAGCGAACTCAGCGAGACCGACATGCGGCGCATGCAGTCCGGCGGCATCCCGCCGCTCTCCGTCGAGCAGGGCCTCGCCCTGTTCGAGGCCGCCCTCGGCTCCACCGAACCGCTGGTCATCCCGATGGGCCTGGCCGCCGGGGGCATGCGCCCCCAGGGCGATGTGCCGCCGCTGTTCCGCGGACTCGTCCGCGCCGCCCGGCGCACCGCCGCGGGCGGCGGCGGGAGCGGCGCCGACGCGGCCGTCGGCTTCACCCGGAACCTGCTCGACCTCAACGAGCGCGAGCGCATGCACTACCTCGTCGACACCGTCCGCGCCGAAGCCGCCGCCGTCCTCGGCCACCCCTCCCCGGAGGCCGTCGACGCCGAACGTGACTTCTACGAGCTCGGGTTCGACTCGCTCACCGCCGTCGAGCTGCGCAACCGGATCGCCGCTGTCACCGGCCTGCGGATGCCCGCCACCGTCGTCTTCGACAGCCGCTCGCCGGTCGAACTCGCCACCTGGATCCGCAGCGAACTCGCCGACCAGGCCACCGAGGACGGCACCGGCGCGGCCGTGCTCGGCTCCGGTGCCGAACCCGAACTGGACTCCCTGGAGCGCCTGTTCACCGACGCCCTGGCCAACGGCAAGGTGCCCGAGGCCCAGCGGATGCTCGCCACCGTCGCGGCGCTTCGCCCCACCTTCGAGGCGACCGCCGAACTGGAGGACCTGCCCTGGGCGACCCGCCTCGCCGAGGGGCCCCGCCCGACCCGGCTGATCTGCGTCAGCGCGCCGACGGCCAACGCGGGCGTGCACCAGTACTCCCGGCTCGCCGCCCACTTCCGCGGCGAGCGCGAGGTGTCGGCGCTCCCGCTGGTCGGCTTCGCCACCGGCGAACGGCTGCCCGCCACCCCCGAGGTCGCCACCCGGGTGATCGCCGAGAGCGCCCTGCGCGCCAGTGACGGCCATCCGTTCGTCCTCGCCGGCCACTCCTCCGGCGGCTCCTTCGCCTACGCCGCGGCCGGCCTGCTGGAGCACACGTGGGGCATCCGGCCGGCGGGCGTCGTCCTCTTCGACACGCTGAGCTTCCAGCACAACGCGGACGAGGGCACCGACTACACCGGCATGATGCGGCTCAACTTCACCGGCGCCGACTCGCCGGTGCGGCTGACCAACTCCCGGCTGTCCGCCATGGGCCGCTGGATGGTCCTGCTCAACCGCCTGGAGGTCCACCACACCACGGCCCCCGTCCTGCTGATCACCTGCGACCGCGCCCTGGCCGGCGCGGACGAGGCCCCCATCGAGCAGCGCGCCCAGGCCGAACCGCTCGTCCCGGGCGCCCGGGTGGTCGGCGTCGACGCCGACCACCTGTCGATGATCCGCGAGGACTCGGTCCTCACCGCCGAGATCGTCGAGGAGTGGCTGCGCGGCCGGGAGTAGCCGCGGGCCGGACGGGCGTGCCGGGCACCTCCGGGGTGCCGGGCACGCCCGTCCGGGCTCCGCGCTCTAGGGAAAACCGGGGCCGTCCGTGGCGAGACTGGGCGGGCGACGGGTCGGACCCGACGTCAGGAGTTCGCGCGCGGCGCCGGACCGGGCGTCCGGCAGGGCCCTTCCCGCACGGCGTTCCCTGGCAGATCCCCGGAGAGGTTGACGTCCCGATGTCGAACGAAGACAAGCTCCGCGACTACCTGAAGCGGGCGATCGCGGACCTCCACGAGACCCGCGAACAGCTCCGCGAGGCGACCGAGCAGCACCGGGAGCCGATCGCCGTGGTCGGCATGGCCTGCCGGCTGCCGGGCGGGGTCGCCTCCCCGGAGGAGCTGTGGGACCTCGTGCGCGACGGCGTCGACGCCGTCTCCGCCTTCCCCGCCGACCGCGGCTGGGAGCTGCCCGAGGGTGCCGTCACCTCCCGCGAGAGCGGGTTCCTGCACGACGCGGGCGAGTTCGACGCCGCCTTCTTCGGCATCTCCCCGCGCGAGGCCCTCGCCATGGACCCCCAGCAGCGGATCCTGCTGGAGACCGCCTGGGAGGCCGTCGAACGCGCCGGCATCGACCCCGGGACGCTGACCGGCACCCCGACCGGCGTGTTCGTCGGCGCCGGGCACGGCGGTTACGACAGCGCCTCCACCGTCGGCGGCCAGGTCGCCGAGACCGCCGCCGGACACCTGCTGACCGGCAACACCGTCAGCGTCGCCTCCGGCCGCATCTCCTACGTCCTCGGCCTCGAGGGCCCGGCCATCACGGTCGACACCGCGTGCTCCTCCTCCCTCGTGGCCCTGCACCTCGCCGTCCAGTCGCTGCGCCGCGGTGAGTGCTCGCTCGCGCTCGCGGGCGGCGTGACGGTGATGTCGAGCCCGCAGATGTTCACCGAGTTCTCCCGGCAGGGCGGCCTCGCCGCCGACGGCCGGTGCAAGCCGTTCGCGGCGGCGGCCGACGGCACCGCGTGGAGCGAGGGCGCGGCCGTCCTCCTGGTCGAGCGGCTGTCCGACGCGCGGCGCCTCGGACACCCGGTGCTGGCCGTCGTGCGCGGCAGCGCCGTCAACCAGGACGGTGCCTCCAACGGGCTGACGGCGCCCAACGGCCCGTCGCAGCAGCGGGTGATCCGGGCCGCCCTGGCCGACGCAGGTCTGTCGCCCGCCGAGGTGGACGCCGTCGAGGCGCACGGCACCGGCACCCGCCTCGGGGACCCGATCGAGGCCCACGCCCTGCTCGCGACCTACGGGCAGGACCGCGAACAGCCCGTCCTTATCGGCGCGTTGAAGTCCAACACCGGCCACACCCAGGCCGCCTCCGGGGTCGCCGGGGTGATCAAGACGGTGCTCTCGATGCGGCACGGCCTGCTGCCGCGCACCCTGCACCTCGACGCCCCGACCCCGCACGTCGACTGGACCTCCGGCGCCGCCGAACTCCTCGGTGAGGCCCGGGAATGGCCCGCCAACCCGTGGCCCCGGCGGGCGGCGGTGTCCTCCTTCGGCGTGAGCGGCACCAACGCGCACGTCGTGCTGGAGGCGGCGCCGGCGGAGCCCGTTGGTGAGCCCGCGCCCGAGGCGGTGCTGCCGTGGGTGCTGTCGGCGCACGGTTCGGCGGCCCTGCGAGCCCAGGCCGGGCGCCTGGCTACCCACCTCAGGGCCTCGGGGCCGCTCGCGGCGGCCGACGTCGCCTACTCCCTGGCCACCGGCCGGACGGCCATGGCCCACCGGGCCGTCGTCGTCTCGGCCGACCCGGAGGAGCGCTTGCGCGCCCTGGACGCCCTCGCGGCCGGCGGCGGGGGAGCGGGTCTCGTGACGGGCGTCGCGGGGAAGGGCGCGACGGCGTTCCTGTTCTCGGGGCAGGGATCGCAACGGCTGGGTATGGGGCGGGAGTTGTACGCCCGGTACCCGGTGTTCGCTCGGGCCTTCGACGAGGTGTGCGAGGCGTTCGAGCTCCCGCTGCGGGACGTCGTGTGGGGCGACGACGAGGAGCTGCTGAACCGGACCGCGTACGCCCAGGCGGGGCTGTTCGCCGTCGAGGTGGCGCTGTTCCGGCTGCTCGGATCGTTCGGTGTGCGGCCGGAGTTCGTGGCCGGGCACTCGATCGGCGAGGTCGCCGCGGCGCACGTGGCCGGGGTGTTCTCGCTCGCGGACGCGTGCACGCTGGTCGGTGCCCGCGGCCGTCTGATGCAGGCGCTGCCCCCGGGCGGCGCGATGCTCGCGGTCCAGGCGACGGAGGACGAAGTCCTGCCGCTGCTGGGCGAGTTCGTGTCGATCGCTGCCGCGAACGGCCCGACCTCCGTCGTCGTTTCCGGCACGGAGGAGGCCGTCGAGGCGATCCGCACGCACTTCGCCGACCGCAAGACCACGCGGCTGCGGGTCTCGCACGCGTTCCACTCGCCGCTGATGGACCCGATGCTGGAGGACTTCCGGTCCGTCCTCAACGGGCTTGCGTACCAAGCGCCTTCGATCCCGGTGATCTCCAACCTGACCGGCGACGTGGGTGCGGACCTGTGCACCCCCGACTACTGGGTGCGCCACGTCCGCGAGGCCGTCCGCTTCGGCGACTGCATCCGCACCCTGCACGCCGCCGGCGTCACCCGCTTCCTCGAACTCGGCCCCGACGGCGTGCTCACCGCCCTGGCCGCCGAGTCACTGCCCGCCGACGCGGCCCCGGCGGCCGTCCTCCGCAGGGACCGTCCCGAGGAGCCGGCCCTCCTGGAGGCCCTCGCCCGGCTGCACGTGCGCGGCGCGGGCCCGGACTGGGCGACGGTGCTCGCCGGGTCCGGCGGCCGTCGCGTCGACCTGCCCACATACGCGTTCCAGCGGCAGCGCTACTGGCTGCCCGAGCTCCAGCGCCGCGACCCGGCCGCGCCCACCGCCGACCCGGTCGAGGACGCGTTCTGGACCGCCGTCGAGGCCGGTGACCTGCGGGAGGCATCGGCGGTCCTCGGGATCGCGGAGGAGACCGCCGAGGCCTCGCTGGACCGCCTGCTGCCGGTCCTGGCCTCCTGGCGCGGGCAGCGGCGCCTGCTCGGCACGCTCGACGGCTGGACGTACGGGACGACCTGGGTGCCCGTCCGCGGCCTCACCGACGCCGTCCCGCCGGGCCGCTGGCTCGCCGTGGTGTCCGAGCAGACGGAGGAGTCCTGGCCCGACGCCGTCCTCGGCGCCCTCGCCGAGCGCGGCCTGCGCGTCGAGCGGGTGACGGGCACCGAGGCCCTGGCCGCGCTGCTCGTGGACGCCTCCGGCGAGCCGCCGGCCGGCGTCCTCTCCCTCCTCGCCGCCGACGGCCGACCGCACCCCGCCCACCACCTCGTGCCCGGCTACCTGCCCGCCACCGTCGACCTGCTGCGCACCCTGGAGACCGCCGGCGGCACGGCGAGGCTCTGGTGCCTCACCCGGGGCGCCGTCGCGGCCGAGGGCGCGGACCGCGTGAGCGAGCCCGCGCAGGCGCAGCTGTGGGGCCTCGGCCGGGTGGCCGCGCTGGAGCACCCGCAGCGCTGGGGCGGCCTGATCGACCTGCCCGCCACGCCTGACGCCCGCACCGCCGCCCGCCTGGCCGGCCTGCTCGCCCAGACCGCCGAGGACCAGCTCGCCCTGCGCGGTCGCGGCGCCTACGCCCGCCGCCTGACCCGTCGCCACCTCCCGCCGCTGCCCGCGCGCGCGGATGCGCTGCCGCAGCCCGGGTCGGAGGAGCAGGCGGCGGTCGGCGCGGACCGGCTGGACCCGGCGCCCTCGCCGGACGCCCCCGACGGCTGGACCGCTCCCCGGGGCACCCTGCTCGTCACCGGCGGCACCGGCGCCCTCGGCGCCCACGTCGCCCGCTGGCTGGCCCGGGCCGGTGCCGAGCACCTGCTCCTCGTCGGCCGCCGAGGCCCCGAGGCCCCCGGCGCGCGGCAGCTGGCCGACGAACTCGAAGGCCTCGGCGCCCGCGTCACCGTGGCCGCCTGCGACGTCGCCGACCGCGCCGCGCTCGCCGCCCTCCTCGCCGCCGTGCCCGCCGAACAGCCGATCACCGGCGTCGTCCATGCGGCCGGTGTCCTCGACGACGGCGTCCTGGAAAGCCTCACACCCGACCGCTTCGACGCCGTGCTCCGCGCCAAGGCCGTCTCAGCGCGTCACCTCCACGAGCTGACGGCCGGGTACGACCTCGGCCTGTTCGTCCTGTTCTCCTCGATCACCGGCGTCCTCGGCAACCCCGGCCAGGCCAACTACGCCGCCGCCAACGCCTACCTCGACGCCCTCGCCGAGCACCGCCGCGCCGCCGGACTGCCCGCCACCGCCATCGCCTGGGGCCCCTGGGCCGGAGGCGGCATGGCGGGCGAGCACCCGGGCCTCACCGGGCGGATGCGGCGCAGCGGGCTCGCCCCGATGGACCCGGAGCGGGCGGTCGCCGCGCTGCGTCGGGCCCTGCTCGCGGACGCCTCCGGCCTCGCCGTGGCCGACGTGGACTGGAGCGCGCTCGCCCCCGTGCTCACCGCCGCCCGTGCGAGCGCACTGATCGCGGACCTGCCCGAGGTGCGAGGCGCGGTCCACCCGGGCCACTCCACGACGACCACCGACTCCCCGCTGGCCGATCGGCTGCGCGGCCGTGGTGCCGACGAGCAGGAGCGCCTGCTGCTGGAACTCGTCCGCACCGAGGCCGCCGCCGTCCTCGGGCACGCCTCCACCGCGACCGTCGACGCCGCCCGGGCGTTCCGGGACCTCGGGTTCGACTCGCTGACCGCCGTCGAGCTGCGCAACCGCCTCACCGCCGCGACCGGCCTGCGCCTGCCCGCCACCCTGCTGTTCGACCAGCCGACCCCGACTGCCGTCGCCGCGCACCTGCGCGCCGAACTGGCCGGTACGGCCTCGGGTGAGAGGTTCGCGGCCCCGGCGGTCGCCGCCGACGAGCCGATCGCGATCGTCGCGATGGCCTGCCGCTTCCCCGGCGGCGTCGAGTCGCCGGAGGACCTCTGGCGGCTGCTCGCCGAGGGCCGCGACGCGGTGGGCCCGTTCCCGGCCGACCGCGGCTGGGACACCGACCGCCTGCACCACCCCGACCCGGACCACGAGGGCACCAGCTACGTCGCCGAGGGCGCCTTCCTCACCGCCCCCGCCGACTTCGACGCCGCCTTCTTCGGGATCTCCCCGCGCGAGGCCCTCGCGATGGACCCGCAGCAACGGCTCCTGCTGGAGACGGTCTGGGAGGCCGTCGAGCGCTCCGGCATCGACCCCGGCGCCCTGCACGGCTCGCGCACGGGCGTCTTCGTCGGCTCCAACTTCCAGGACTACCACCTGCTGCTCGACCCGGCCCGCGAGGGCGTCGCCGGGCACGTGATGACGGGCAACGCGGCGAGCGTGATCTCCGGCCGCGTCGCCTACACCCTCGGGCTGGAGGGCCCGGCCGTGACGGTCGACACCGCGTGCTCGTCCTCCCTGGTCGCCCTGCACCTGGCCGCCCAGTCGCTGCGCCGCGGCGAGTGCTCGCTGGCGCTCGCGGGCGGCGTGACGGTGATGTCCACGCCGCAGGTGTTCGTCGAGTTCTCGCGCCAGCGCGGCCTGGCCCCCGACGGCCGCTGCAAGCCCTTCGCCGACGCGGCGGACGGCACGGGCTGGGCCGAGGGCGCCGGCGTGCTGCTCGTCGAGCGGCTCTCGGACGCGCGGCGCAACGGGCACCCGGTGCTGGCCGTCGTGCGCGGCAGCGCCGTCAACCAGGACGGCGCCTCCAACGGGCTGACGGCGCCCAACGGCCCGTCGCAGCAGCGGGTGATCCGGGCCGCCCTGGCCGACGCCGGTCTGACGCCGGCCGAGGTGGACGCCGTCGAGGCGCACGGCACCGGCACCCGCCTCGGCGACCCGATCGAGGCCCAGGCCCTCCTCGCCGCCTACGGCCAGGACCGCGAACACCCGCTGCTCCTGGGCTCGGTGAAGTCCAACCTCGGCCACACCCAGGCCGCCGCCGGCGTCGCGGGCGTGATGAAGACCGTGCTCGCGATGCGGCACGGCGAACTCCCCAAGTCCCTGCACATCGACGGGCCGACCGCGCAGGTCGACTGGACCGCCGGCGCGGTCGAGCTGCTGAGCGAGGCTCGCACCTGGCCGAAGACCGGACGGCCGCCGCGCGCCGGGGTCTCCTCGTTCGGCGTCAGCGGCACCAACGCCCACGTGATCCTCGAAGCGGCCCCCGCGCCCGAGCCGCTGCCCGAGCGCCCGACCGCCGGCCGCCCGCTGCCCTGGCTGCTGTCCGCCCGGACCCCCGAGGCCGTGCGCGAGCAGGCCCGGCGCCTCGCCGCCCACGTCCGGGTGGCCGAGCCGGCCCTCGACGACGTCGCCCGCTCGCTCGTCACGGCCCGCGCCGCCCTGGAGCACCGGGCCGCCGTCGTCGCCCCCGACCGCGCCGGGCTCCTGGACGGTCTGGACGCGCTCGCCGACGGCCGCGCCACCCCCGCCGTCCTGGAGGGCCGGGCCGCGAGGGAGGGCGCCCCGGTCTTCGTCTTCCCCGGCCAGGGCTCCCAGTGGGCCGGCATGGGCGTCGAACTCCTGGACGCCGCACCGGTCTTCGCGCAGCGCTTCGCCGAGTGCGCGGCGGCGCTGGAGCCGTACACCGACTGGTCGGCGACCGACGTCCTGCGCGGTGCGCCCGGGGCTCCCGGCCTCGACCGGGTCGACGTGGTGCAGCCCGTGCTGTTCGCCGTCATGGTGTCGCTCGCCGACCTGTGGCGCGCGCACGGCGTCGAACCGGCCGCCGTGCTCGGCCACTCCCAGGGCGAGATCGCCGCCGCCTGCGTGGCCGGCGCGCTCACCCTGGACGACGCCGCCCGCGTCGTCGCCCTGCGCAGCCGGGCGATCCGGCGGCTCGCCGGCCTCGGCGGCATGGTCTCGGTGGCCGAGCCGGTCGCCGCCGTCCGCGAGCGCCTCGCCCGCCGGGACGGGCGCATCTCCGTCGCCGCCGTCAACGGCCCCGGCTCGGTGGTGGTCTCGGGCGACCCCGAGGCCCTGGACGAACTGATCGCCGACTGCGAGCGGGACGGCGTCCGGGCCCGCCGCGTCCCCGTCGACTACGCCTCGCACTCCGCGCACGTCGAGCGCATCGAGCACGAGCTGCTCGATCTCCTCGCGCCGATCGCCCCGCGCACCGCCGACGTCCCGTTCTGCTCGACCGTCACCGGCGCCGTGATCGACACCGCCGCGCTGGACGCCGCCTACTGGTACCGCAACCTGCGCCACACCGTGGAGTTCGAGCAGGCCACCCGCACCATGCTGGCCGTGGGGCACCGGGTGTTCGTCGAGGTCAGCCCGCACCCCGTGGTGACCACCGGCGTCCAGGAGACCATCGAGGACAGCGGCCTGCCCGCCGCCGCCCTCGGCACGCTGCGCCGCGACGAGGGCGGTCCCGGCCGCTTCCTGCTCGCCCTCGCCGACGCGCGCAACCACGGTGCCCGGGTGGACTGGGACCTCCTGTTCACCGGCATCGGAGCGCGCGTCACCGACCTGCCGACGTACCCGTTCCAGCGGCAGCGCTACTGGCCGCGTCCGGGCGGGACGGGCGGCGACGTCACCACGGCGGGCCTGGCCGCCCCCGAGCACCCGCTGCTCGGCGCCGCCGTCGAACTCGCCCAGGGCGGTGGGCTGGTGGCCACCGCCCGCTGGTCGCTGCACACCCACCCGTGGCTCGCCGACCACGCCGTCGCGGGCACCGTCGTGGTGCCCGGCGCCGCGCTGGTCGAGGCGGTCGTCCGGGCCGGCGACGAGCTCGGCTGCGGGCGCGTCGAGGAACTGACCCTGCACGCGCCCGTCCTGCTGCCCGAGCGCGGTGCGCTCCAGGTGCAGATCGAGGTCGGCGCCCCGGACGACACCGGCCGGCGCCCGGTCGCCCTGCACACCCGCCCGGCCGACGCGCAGGCGCCCGAGGGCTGGACCCGGCACGCCGACGGTGCCGTCGCCCCCGCCGGAGCCGAGCCCGCGCCGGCTGCCGCCGCCTGGCCGCCCGCCGGGGCGGAGCCGATCGACGTCGACGGCTTCTACCCTGGCCTGCGCGAGCAGGGCTACGGCTACGGCCCGGTGTTCCAGGGCGTTCGCGCGGCCTGGCGCCTCGGCGACGCCGTCCACGCCGAGGTCGAGCTGCCCGAACCGGCCCGCGCCGACGCCGCCCGCTACGGCCTGCACCCCGCCCTCCTCGACGCCGCCCTGCACCCCGCCGGCCTCGGCCCGCTGGCGGGCCGCCCCGGGCTGCCCTTCGCCTGGTCCGGCGTCACGCTCCACGCCACCGGGGCCACCGCGCTGCGGGTCACGCTCACCCCGGCCGGGCCCGACACGGTGTGCGTCGCGATGGCCGACCCGACCGGCCGCCCGGTGGCCGCCGTCGAGGCGCTGGCCGTGCGCCCGCTCGCTGAGGGTGCCCTCGACCCGGACGCCAGGGTGGCGCGCGAGGCGCTCTTCCACCTGGACTGGCCGGCCCTGCACCTCCCCGAGCCCGGGCCGACCGCCGCCCGCTGGACCGTCCTCGGCGACCCGCCCGCCCACGCGGCGGCCCTCGCCGAGGCGGGTGTCACCCTCGGCGCCGACGCGGACGTCACGCTCGTCGAACTCAGCGGTGACGAACCACTCGACGCCCTCGACCACGCCCTCGCCGTCCTCCGGACGTGGCTCGCCGACGGCCGTCCCGACGCCACCCTGCTCGTGGCCACCCGCCGCGCCGTCGCCGCCGACCCCGCCGAGGACGTCCACGACCTGCCCGCCGCCGCCGTCCACGGCCTGGTCCGCTCCGCCCAGAGCGAGCACCCCGGCCGCATCGTCCTCGCCGACCTCGACGACGACCCCGCCTCCTGGCGCGCCCTGCCCGCCGCCCTCGCCACCGGCGAACCCCGCCTCGCCCTGCGCCACGGCACCGCCCACGCCCCCCGCCTGGCCCGCGCCCACACCGCCGCGCCGCTGCCGGCGCCCGACGGCCCGTGGCGCCTGGACATCCGTGCCAAGGGCACCGTCGACGACCTCGAACTCCTGCCCGCCCCCGACGCCGCCGCGCCGCTCGCCGAGGGCGAGGTCCGGATCGAGGTCCGCGCCGCCGGCCTCAACTTCCGCGACGTCCTCAACGCCCTCGACATGTACCCGGGCGGCGCCCGCTTCCTCGGCGCCGAGGCCGCCGGCATCGTCCGCGAGGTGGGGCCGGGCGTCACCGGACTCGCCGTCGGCGACCACGTGATGGGCATGGTCACCGGAGGGTTCGGCCCGCTCGCCGTCGCCGACCACCGGGTGCTCGCCCGCGTTCCCCGGGGCTGGACCTTCGCCCAGGCGGCCTCCGTCCCCGTCGTCTTCCTCACCGCCTACTACGCCCTGCGCGACCTCGCGGACCTCCGGGACGGCGAACGCCTCCTCGTCCACGCCGCGACCGGCGGCGTCGGCATGGCCGCCGTCCAGCTCGGCCGCCTCTGGGGCGCCGAGGTCTACGGCACCGCGAGCGAGGCCAAGCAGCACCTGCTGCGCGCAGACGGCCTGCCCGACACCGCCGTCGCCTCCTCCCGCACCCTCGACTTCGAGGAGCGCTTCCGCACCGCCACCGGCGGCGAGGGCGTGGACGTCGTCCTCAACTCCCTCGCGGGGGAGTACGTCGACGCCTCGCTGCGCCTGCTCGGGCCCGGCGGACGGCTGATCGAGATGGGCCGCACCGACGTCCGCGGCCCCGCCGAGGTCGCCGCCGCGCACGGCGGCGCCCGCTACCGGGCGTTCGTCCTCCAGGAGGCCGGACCCGAGCGGATCGGCCGGATGCTCGCCGACCTGGTCGAGCTGTTCGAACAGGGCGCCCTGCGGCCCCTGCCGCTCACCTGCTGGGACGTCACCCGCGCCCGCGAGGCCTTCCGGTACATGGCCCAGGCCCGGCACACCGGCAAGATCGTCCTCACCGTCCCGCGCCCCTGGGACGCCGACGGCACCGTCCTGATCACCGGCGGCACCGGCACCCTCGGCGCCGAACTCGCCCGCCACCTGGTCACGACGCGCGGCGTGCGGCACCTGCTGCTCGCCGGCCGCCGCGGCCCCGACGCCCCGGGCGCCGCCGAGCTCGTCGCCGAGCTCGCGGCCCTCGGCGCCGAGGCCCGCGCCGTCGCCTGCGACACCGCCGACCGCGCCGCGCTCGCCGCCCTCCTGGCCGCCGTGCCGGCCGAGCACCCGCTCACCGCCGTGGTCCACGCGGCCGGCGTCCTCGACGACGGCGTCGTCGAGGGCCTGACGGCCGACCGGCTCGCCGCCGTCCTGCGCCCCAAGGCCGACGCCGCCCGCCACCTGCACGAGCTCACCCGCGGGCTCGACCTCGCCGAGCTCGTCCTGTTCTCCTCCGCCGCCGGCGTCTTCGGCTCGCCCGGCCAGGGCAACTACGCCGCCGCCAACGCCTGGCTCGACGCCCTGGCCCAGCACCGCCGCGTCGCCGGCCTGCCCACCACCGCCCTCGCCTGGGGCCTGTGGGCGCAGAGCAGCACCATGACCGCCCACCTCGGCGCCACCGACCGGGCCCGCGCCGAGCAGTCCGGCGCGCTCCCCCTCAGCACCCCGGACGGCCTCGCCCTGTTCGACGCGGCCCTCGCCGACCGCCGCGCCCTCCTCGTCCCCGTCCGCCTCGACACCGCCACCCTGCGCTCGCGCGGTGCGGCCGAACTCCCCGCCCTGCTGCGCTCTCTCGTCCGGGCCCCGGCCCGCCGCACCGCGCAGGGGGCCCAGGCCGCCGACGGGCTGCGCGCCCGCCTCGCCGGGCTCACCGCCGCTGACCGTGCCGCGGCGCTGCTCGACCTGGTGAGCGGCTGCACCGCGGCCGTCCTCGGCCACACCTCGGCCGACCAGGTCCACGCCGCGCGGCCGTTCCGCGACCTCGGCCTCGACTCCCTGACCGCCGTGGAACTGCGCAACCGCCTCAACGCCGCGACCGGCCTGCGGCTGCCCGCGACCCTCGTGTTCGACCACCCCAGCCCCGGGGCCCTCGCCGGGCACCTGGCCGACGGCCTCGCCGGCACCGGCACGGCGACCGCCGCCGCTGCGCCCCTCCGGACCGCCGACGAGCCGATCGCGATCGTCGGCATGGCCTGCCGCTTCCCCGGCGGCGTCGCGACCCCCGAGGACCTGTGGGCCCTGCTGTCCGCCGGCACCGACGCGATCGCCCCCTTCCCCGCGGACCGCGGCTGGGACCTCGACGGCCTCTACGAGGGCATCCCCGACCACCCCGACTCCTCCCGCACCCGCAAGGGCGGCTTCCTCGCCGACGCCGCCGGCTTCGACGCCGCCTTCTTCGGCGTCAGCCCCAATGAGGCCCTCGCGATGGACCCGCAGCAGCGACTCCTCCTGGAGACCTCGTGGGAGGCCCTCGAACGCGCCGGGATCGACCCGGGCACGCTGCACGGCAGCCCCACCGGCGTCTTCGCCGGCCTGTCCTCCAGCGATTACCTGGACCGCGTCGCCACCATCCCCGAGGAGGCCGCGCCGTACGTCAGCACCGGCAACGCCGCGAGCGTGATCTCCGGCCGCGTCGCCTACACCCTCGGCCTGGAGGGCCCGGCCGTCACCGTCGACACCGCGTGCTCGTCCTCCCTGGTGGCGCTCCACCTCGCGGTCCGCGCGCTGCGCGGCGGCGAGTGCACGCTCGCCCTCGCGGGCGGCGTCACCGTGATGTCCACGCCGATGATCCCGGTCGACTTCGCCCGCCAGCGCGGCCTCGCCCTCGACGGCCGCTGCAAGCCCTTCGCCGAGGCCGCGGACGGAACCGGCTTCTCCGAAGGCGTCGGCGTGCTGCTCGTCGAGCGGCTCTCGGACGCGCGCCGCAACGGGCACCCGGTGCTGGCCGTCGTGCGCGGCTCGGCCGTCAACCAGGACGGTGCCAGCAACGGGCTCAGCGCCCCGAACGGCCCGTCGCAGCAGCGGGTGATCCGGGCCGCCCTGGCCGACGCCGGTCTGACGCCCGCCGAGGTCGACGCCGTCGAGGCGCACGGCACCGGCACCCGCCTCGGCGACCCGATCGAGGCCCAGGCCCTCCTCGCCGCCTACGGGCAGGAGCGCGAACACCCGCTCCTCGTCGGCTCGGTGAAGTCCAACCTCGGCCACACCCAGGCCGCCGCCGGCGTCGCCGGTGTCATCCGCACCGTCCTCGCCCTGCGGCACGCCGCCCTCCCGCGGAGCCTCCACATCGACCGGCCCACCCCGCACGTGGACTGGACCGAGGGCGCCGTCGACCTGCTCACCGAGGCCCGGGACTGGCCCGCCACCGGACGGCCCCGCCGCGCCGCAGTCTCCTCCTTCGGCCTCAGTGGCACCAACGCCCACGTGATCCTCGAACAGGCCCCGGACCAGGAGCCCACGGTGGCCGGACCGGAGCGCCCGGCCCTGCCCTGGCTGCTCTCCGCCCGCAGCGCCGAGGCCCTGCGCGGCCAGGCCCGCGCGCTGCTCGACCACCTCGCCGTCGGCACCGCCGCGCCGCTCGACCTCGCGCACTCCCTCGCCACCGGCCGCGCCCTGCTGGAGCACCGCGCCGCCGTCCTCGGCACGAGCACCGAGGACCTGCGCGCCGGGCTCGCCGCGCTCGCCGACGGCACGCCCGCAGCCGGTGTCGTCACCGGTCGGCACGGCGCCGGGCGCGACCGGAAGGTCGTCCTGGTCTTCCCCGGCCAGGGCTCGCAGTGGGTCGGCATGGGTGCCGAACTGCTCGACACCGCAGCGGAGTTCGCCGAGCGGATCGCCGCCTGCGAGCGGGCCCTCGCGCCCTGGACGGACTGGTCCCTCGAAGCCGTCCTGCGCGGTGCGGCCGACGCGCCGTCACTCGACCGCGTCGACGTCGCCCAGCCCGCGCTGTGGGCCACCATGATCGCGCTCGCCGCCTGCTGGCAGGCCCACGGCGTCACCCCCGCCGCCGTCCTCGGCCACTCCCAGGGCGAGATCGCCGCCGCCTGCGTGGCCGGCGCGCTCTCCCTGGAGGACGGCGCCAAGGTCGTCGCCCTGCGCAGCCAGGCCATCGCCCGCGGCCTCTCCGGCCACGGCGGCATGGTGTCGGTGCCCCTGGCCCACGCCGACGTCCTCGCCCGCATCGAGCCCCACGGCGGCCGGATCTCGGTGGCCGCCGCCAACGGCCCGGCCGGCGTCGTCGTCTCCGGCGAGAACGCGGCCCTCGACGAGCTCCTCGCCGCGTGCGCCCGCGACGGCGTCCGCGCCAAGCGCATCCCCGTCGACTACGCCTCCCACTCCGCGCAGGTCGAACGGATCGAGGAGACCCTGCTCGCCGAACTCGCCGAACTCGCCGGACTCGCCGGGCCGACCACGCGCGAGGCCCGCATCCCGTTCTTCTCCACCGTCACCGCCGACTGGCTCGGCGACACCCCGCTCGACGCCGGCTACTGGTACCGCAACCTGCGGCAGACCGTCCGGCTGGAGGAGTCCGTCCGCGCCCTGCTCGCCCAGGGCCACGACGCCTTCCTCGAATGCAGCCCCCACCCCGTCCTCTCCACGGCCGTCGAGGACACGGCCGCCGACGCCGGGGCCCGGGCCGTCGTGCTCGGCACCGTCCGGCGCGAGGACGGCGGCCCGGTCCGGCTGCTCACCTCCCTCGCCGAGGCCCACGTGCGCGGCGTGCGGATCGACTGGCGGCCCGCCCTCGCCGGCGGCCGGCCTGTCGACCTGCCCACGTACGCCTTCCAGCGCCGCCGCTACTGGCTCGCCCAGGACGCCGCCCGCACCGGCGCGCCCGTCGACCCCTGCGGGCTGGACGCCGTCGTCCGGCTCGCCGACGGCTCGGGGAGCGTCCTGCTCACCGGCCGGATCGGCGTCACGACGCACCCGTGGGCGGCCGATCACCGCGTGCGCGGAACCGCCGTCGTGCCGGGCACCGCGCTGCTCGACTGGGCGGTGCGGGCCGGCGACGAGGCCGGCTGCCCGGTCGTCGCCGAGCTCACCGAGCTCACCCCGCTGACCCTGCCCGACCGCGGCACCGTCGACCTCCAGCTCACCGTGAGTGCCGCCGACGCCGACGGCCGGCGGACCCTCACCGTCCACGCCCGCCCGACCGGGGCGGCCGACGATGTCCCGTGGACCTGCCACGCCACCGCCACCCTGGCCGCCGGCAGCATCGGCGGCGCGTCCCTGACCGAATGGCCGCCGCCCGGTGCCCAGGCGGTGGAGGCGGCGGACGGCACCGGATACGGTGAGCGCTTCCGCACCGTCCAGGCGCGCTGGCGGCGCGGCGACGAGGTGTTCGCCGAGGTCTCCCTGCCCGAGGAGCACCGCACCGAGACGGCCGGCTTCCGCGTCCACCCCGGCCTGCTCCAGGCCCTGCTCGCCGCCGTCCCGGACAGCACCGACCCGGCGCAGCCCGCCGACTGGCGCGGCGTCACCGTCCACGCCACCGGCGCCGCCCTGCTCCGCGTCCGGCTCACCCCGGCCGCCGACGGCAGCCACGCGCTGACCGCCGCCGACGCCGACGGCGCCCCCGTGCTCACCGCCGAGGCCGTCACCGTCCGCCCGATCGCGCCCGAGCACCTCGCCCCGGCTGCCGGCCCGCTCTACGCCGTCGAGTGGGCCCCCGTATCCGCCGGCGACCTCACGGACACCGCCGTCCTCGGCGCCGACGACGCCCTCGCCGCCGCCCTCGGCGCCCGCTCCTACGCCGACCTCGCCGAGCTCACCGCCGCCCTCGACGCCGGAGAGCCCGCGCCCGCCACCGTCGTCCACCGCCTCACCGCGGCCGACGACGGCGACCCCGTCACCGGCGCGCACCACGCCGTCCGGGCCGCCCACGGCCTCGCCCTCGCCTGGCTCGCCGAACCCCGGCTCGCCGACGCCCGCCTCGCCCTGCTCACCCACGGCGCCGAGACCGCGGCCCCCGCCACCGACGCCACCGTCCTCGCCCAGGCGGCCGCCCACGGCCTCGTCCGCTCCGCCCAGTCCGAGAACCCCGGCCGCTTCCTCCTCCTCGACCTCGACGACGACCCGGCCTCCACCGCCGCCCTGCCCACCGCCCTCGCCGTCCCCGACGAGCCGCGCCTGGCCGTCCGCGGCGGCGCCGTGACGGCTCCCCGGCTGCGCCCGGTGCCGGGCGGCGAGGACGACCGGGCCTGGTCCTGGAATCCGGCCGGCACCGTCCTGATCACCGGCGGCACCGGCACCCTCGGCGCCCTCGTCGCCCGCCACCTCGTCACCGACCACGGCATCCGCCACCTCCTGCTCACCGGCCGCCGCGGTCCCGACGCCCCCGGCGCCGCCGAGCTCCTCGCCGAGCTCGCGGCCCTCGGCGCCGACGCCCGCGTCGCCGCCTGCGACACCGCCGACCGCGCCGCCCTCGACGCGCTCCTCGCCACCATCCCCGCCGAGCACCCGCTCACCGGCGTCGTCCACGCCGCCGGCGTCCTGCGCGACGGCCTGCTCGAAGGCCTGACGGACGAGCAGATCACCGAGGTGCTGCGCCCCAAGGTGGACGCCGGGTGGAACCTCCACGATGCGACCCGGAACCTGGACCTCTCCGCGTTCGTCCTGTTCTCCTCCTTCGCCGCCACGGCCGGCGGCCCCGGCCAGGCCAACTACGCCGCCGCCAACGCCTTCCTCGACGCCCTCGCCCACCGCCGCCGGGCCGAAGGCCGCCCGGCCGTCTCCCTCGCGTGGGGATACTGGGGAGAATCGAGTGGAATGACGTCCACCCTGGACGCCGTGGACATCGCCCGCTTCGCGCGCTCCGGCATGCTGCCGCTCACGGCCGTCCAGGGCCTCGCCCTGCTCGACGCCGCGAGCGGTGTGGACCGACCGCACCTGGCCCCGATCCGGCTCGACCGGCACGCCCTCGCCACCGCCGGGGCCCCGCCGCTGTTCACCGAACTCGCGCCCCGCCCCACCGCCCGGCGCACCGCCGCGGGGCCGGCCGGGAGCCGGGCGACCGGCGACCGAGGCGTGCTCGACCGGCTGCCCGGCCTCGCCGCCGCCCAGCAGGAGAAGCTGCTGCTGGACGTCGTCGTCGGCCACCTCGCCGCCGTCCTCGGCCACGGCTCGCCCGAGGCCGTCGAACCCGAGCGCGGCTTCCTCGACCTCGGCATGTCCTCCCTGACCGCCGTCGAGCTGCGCAACCGCCTCAACGCCGAACTCGACCTGCGGCTGCCCACCACGACGATCTTCGACCACCCGTCGCCCACCGCCCTGGCCGGACGCCTGCGCGACCTGGTCGGCGCGCCCACCGGCACCGCGGCACCCGCCGCCCGGCCCGTCTTCGCCGAACTCGACGAGCTGGAGAGTGCGCTCGGCGCCACCGAACTGGACGCCGACTCCCGCACCCGCCTCCTCGCCCGCCTCAAGAGCCTCCAGTGGCGGCTCGACGGCGAGGCCGCGGAGTCGCCCGCGGCCGCCGACGGGCCGGACGACGCGCTCGACGGCACCACGGACGACGAGATGTTCGACCTGATCGACCGCGAACTCGGACTCGCCTGAGGACCGCCCCCGGGGCCGGCGCGCCCCGGGGCCGTCCCACGGACCCGTACCACCCTTCCGAACTGCGAGGTTTCCCACCCATGGCCAGCACCTCCGAGGACAAGCTCCGCGACTACCTCAAGAAGGTCACCGCGGACCTGCGGCGCACGAAGCAGCGCCTGGAGTCCGTCGAGGCGAGGGACGCCGAGCCGATCGCGATCATCGGGATGGCCTGCCGCTACCCCGGCGGCGTCCGCACCCCGGAGGACCTCTGGCGGCTCGTCGCCGACGGCGCCGACGCCATCGGCGACCTCCCCGAGGACCGCGGCTGGGACACCGGGAACCTCTACGACCCCACCCCGGGCACCCCCGGCAAGAGCTACGTGCGCCACGGCGGCTTCCTCGCCGGCGTCGCCGACTTCGACGCCGAGCTGTTCGGCATCGCCCCGCGCGAGGCCCTCGCCATGGACCCCCAGCAGCGCCTCCTCCTCGAGTCCGCCTGGGAGGCCATCGAGCGCGCCCGCATCGCCCCCGCCGCCCTGCGCGGCAGCGACACCGGCGTGTTCATCGGCGGCGCCGACACCGACTACGGCTCCCTCGCCCGCCAGAGCGAGGAGACCGAGGGTCACCTCCTCACCGGCGGCGCCGTCAGCGTCCTGTCCGGCCGCATCGCCTACACCCTCGGGCTGGAGGGCCCGGCCGTCACCGTCGACACCGCGTGCTCCTCCGCCCTCGTCGCCCTCCACCTCGCGGTCCGCGCGCTGCGCGCCGGCGAGTGCTCGATGGCCGTCGCCGGCGGCGTCGCCGTCATGCCGACCACCCGCCTGTTCACTGAGTTCTCCCGCCAGCGCGGCCTGGCCCACGACGGCCGCTGCAAGCCCTTCGCGGAGGGCGCGGACGGCACTTCGTGGGCCGAGGGCGTCGGCGTCCTGCTGGTCGAGCGGCTCTCGGACGCCCGGCGCCTGGGCCACGAGGTCCTCGCCGTCGTCCGGGGCACCGCCGTCAACCAGGACGGCGCGAGCAGCCGCCTGACCGCGCCCAACGGCCCCTCGCAGCAGCGCGTCATCCAGGCGGCGCTCGCCAACGCCCGCCTCACCCCCGACCAGGTCGACGCCGTCGAGGCCCACGGCACCGGCACGACCCTCGGCGACCCGATCGAGGCCCAGGCCCTGCTCGCCACCTACGGGCAGGACCGGCCCGCCGACCGGCCGCTCTACCTCGGCGGCGTCAAGTCGAACATCGGCCACGCGCAGGCGGCGGCCGGGGTCGCGGGCGTGATCAAGACCGTCATGGCGCTGCGCGCCGGCCTGCTGCCGGCCACCCTGCACGTCGACGAGCCGTCCTCGCACGTCGACTGGACGGCGGGCGCCGTCGAGCTGCTGACGGAGGCCCGGGACTGGCCGGAGACCGGCCGTCCGCGCCGGGCGGGCGTCTCGGCGTTCGGAATCAGCGGGACCAACGCGCACGTGGTCCTGGAGCAGGCGGACGAGGTCGTGGTGGAGGAGCCCGCCGAAGCCGCTCCGGCGCCGGCCGTCGTGCCGTGGGTGCTCAGCGGCCGGACGTCGGAGGCGCTGCGCGCCCAGGCGGCCCGACTGCGCGAGGCCGCGACGGGCCTGCCGGCCGCGGACGTCGCGGCGGCGCTGGCCACGAGCCGGTCGATGCTCACCCACCGGGCCGTGGTGGTCGGTTCGGACCGGGAGGCGCTGCTGCGCGGGCTCGACGCGCTGGCGGCGGGCTCGGGCGGAGTCGTCGAGGGCGCGGTCCGGGGTGGCGGGACGGCGTTCCTGTTCTCGGGGCAGGGGTCGCAGCGGTTGGGGATGGGGCGGGAGTTGTATGCCCGGTTCCCGGTGTTCGCGTCGGCTTTCGATGCGGTGTGTGCGGAGCTGGATCCGGCTCTGCGGGAGGTGGTGTGGGGTGACGATGCGGAGCTGCTGAATCGGACGGAGCATGCCCAGACGGGGTTGTTCGCGGTCGAGGTGGCGTTGTTCCGGCTGCTGGAATCGTTGGGTGTGGTACCGGAGTTCGTGGCGGGGCACTCGATCGGTGAGATCGCGGCGGCACATGTGGCCGGGGTGTTCTCGCTGGCGGACGCCTGCGCGCTGGTCGGCGCTCGTGGCCGTTTGATGCAGGCGCTGCCGGAGGGCGGTGCGATGCTGGCCGTGCAGGCGAGGGAGGACGAAGTCCTGCCGTTGCTGGGCGAGTTGGTGTCGATCGCGGCCGTCAACGGGCCGAACTCCGTGGTCGTCTCGGGCGCGGAGGAGGCGGTCTCGGCGATCGAGGCGCAGTTCGCCGACCGCCGGACCGCTCGGCTGCGGGTCTCGCACGCCTTCCACTCGCCCTTGATGGACCCGATGCTGGCGGACTTCCGCGAGGTCCTGAACGGCCTGACCTACCGGGCCCCTTCGATCCCGCTGGTCTCCAACCTCACCGGCGCCTTGGACAGCGACTTCACGACCCCCGACTACTGGGTGCGCCACGTTCGCGAGGCCGTCCGCTTCGCCGAGGGGATCCGCACGCTGGAGGCGGCGGGCGTGGCGCGTTTCCTGGAGCTCGGCCCCGACGGTGTCCTGACGGCTCTGGCGGCCTCCTCCCTGTCCGACGAGGCCGTGCTCGCCTCGGCCCTCCGCAAGGACCAGGACGAGGACACCAGCGTCCTGACCGCCCTCGCCCGCCTGCACGTCACCGGCGCGCGAGTCGACTGGCCCACCCTCTTCGCCGGCACTGCCGTCCGCCCGGTCGACCTGCCGACCTACGCCTTCCAGCACCGCCGCTACTGGCCCGTCACCGCCGCCACGACCGCCGGTGACCTCGGCGCCGCGGGCCTTGACACCGCCGACCACCCGCTGCTCTCCGCCTCGCTCGAACTCTCGGACGACGACGGCCTGTTGTTCACCTCCCGGCTCTCCCGGCACTCGCACCCCTGGCTCGCCGACCACGTCGTGCGCGGCAACGTCCTGCTGCCCGGCACCGCGTTCCTCGAACTGGCCGTCCGCGCCGGGGACGAGGCCGGCTGCGACCGCGTCGAGGAACTCACCCTGGCCGCGCCGCTCGTCCTGCCCGAGCACCAGGGCGTCCAACTGCAGCTGCGCGTCGGCGCGGCCGACGAGACCGGCCGGCGCACCTTCACGATCGCCTCCCGGCCCGAAGGCGCCGACGGCCGCGCCTGGGACCAGCACGCGACCGGCGTCCTGGCCATGGGGGAGACGCGCACCGCGTTCGACACGTCCGTGTGGCCGCCGGCCGGAGCGGAGGCGGTCGACCTCACCGGGCTGTACGAGGGCATGGCCGAGGGCGGCTACGCGTACGGTCCGGTGTTCCAGGGCCTGCGGGCGGCCTGGCGGCGCGGGGACGAGGTCTTCGCCGACGTCGCCCTGCCGGAGGGTACGGAGGGCGCGGGCTACGGCCTGCACCCGGCGCTGCTCGACGCCGCCCTGCACGTCACGGCCGTCAACGGGCTGCCGCACGGCGTCGTGCCGTTCTCGTGGGAGGACGTGTCGCTGCACGCCTCCGGCGCGTCCTCAGTGCGGGTGCGCGTGACCCGGACCGGCGAGGAGTCCGTCGCGGTGGCCGTCGCCGACGCCGAGGGCCTGCCGGTGGCGTCCGTGGGGTCGCTGGCCCTGCGCGCGGTGGCGGGCGGGGAGTCGGTCGGGGCTCGGGACGGGCTGTTCCGGGTGGACTGGGTGCCGGTGAAGGTGTCCGTCGCGCCGGAGTTCGTGGTGGTCGGGTCGTTGGTGGAGGTGCCGGAGGTCGTTCCGTCGGTGGTGGTGGTCGAGACGGTCGCGGACGAGGTGCACTCGGGGACGGCGCGGGTGCTGGAGCTGGTGCAGGGCTGGCTGGCGGAGGAGCGTTTCGCCGGGTCGCGGCTGGTGTTCGTGTCCCGTGGTGTGGTGGCGGGTGAGGACCTGCCGGGTGCTGCGGTGTGGGGTCTGGTGCGGTCGGCGATGTCGGAGGAGCCGGGCCGGTTCGGTCTGGTGGATCTGGCGGGTTCGGAGGAACTGCCCTTCGAGGCCCTGGGGTTGGACGAGCCGCAGCTGCTCGTCCGGGACGGCGAGGTCCTCGCGGCCAGGCTCGTGCGCGCAGAGCCGACGGGCGAATCGGTTGTGTGGGCCGGCGAGGGTTCGGTCCTGATCACCGGCGGCACGGGCGGTCTGGGCCGGGTCATCGCCCGGCACCTGGCCGTCGAGCACGGCGTGCGCGACCTGCTGCTGGTGAGCCGCCGTGGTGCGGATACCGAGGGCGTCGACGCGCTGCTGGCCGAGCTGGGCGCAGGAGCGACCGTCGAGGCCTGCGACGTGGCCGATCCGGCCGCCGTCGCCGACCTCTTCGCCCGGCACGAGATCCGCGCCGTCGTCCACACGGCCGGCGTGATCGACGACGGCGTCATCGGCTCCCTGACCGCCGAGCGGGTCTCCGCCGTCCTGCGTCCGAAGACGGACGCCGCCTGGAACCTGCACGAGGCCACGAAGGACCGGGAGTTGGCGGCCTTCGTCCTGTTCTCCTCCGTTTCCGGCGTCTTCGGTGGCCCGGGCCAGGCCGCCTACGCGGCGGGTAACGCCTACCTGGACGCCCTGGCCGTCCACCGCCGCTCGCTCGGCCTGCCCGCCGTCTCGCAGGCCTGGGGCCCGTGGACCCGTGACGGCGGCATGATCGGCACGCTCGCCGAGGTCGACCTGCTCCGGATCGCCCGCTCGGGCATGCCGGAGCTCACCCCGGCCGACGGCGCTGCGCTGTTCGACGCCTCGCTCGCGGCGGGCGAGCCCGCGATCCTGCCGGTCCGGCTGGACCTCGCGGCGCTGCGGGCCCAGGATTCGGTGCCCGCCCTGCTGCGCGGACTGGTGCGCGGACGGGTCCGGCGCGCGGTGGTCGCGGGTTCGGCCGCTTCGGCCGGTCTGGCGCAGCGGCTGTCCGGCCTGGGCGAGGCCGAGCGGCGGGGCGCCGTCCTGGAGCTCGTGCGCGACCGGATCGCCGCAGTCCTCGGGCACGAGGGCGGCTCGGTCGTCGACCCGTCGCGGGCGTTCCAGGACCTCGGCTTCGACTCGCTGACGGCGGTCGAACTGCGCAACCGGCTGCGGTCGGCGACCGGTCTCCAGCTTCCGGCCACGGTGGTGTTCGACTACCCGACGGCCAACGCGCTGGCCGGCTTCGTCCTGGAGGGCCTGTTCGGCGCCGAGGAGGCCGACGAACTCCCGGCCGTGCTCCCGGTCCTGTCGGACGACCCGGTGGTCATCGTGGGCATGGCCTGCCGCTACCCGGGCGGCGTCGAGTCGCCCGAGGACCTGTGGCGGCTGGTGGCCGACGGCGTCGACGCGGTGTCCGGCTTCCCGGTGAACCGCGGCTGGGACCTCGACTCGCTCTACAGCGAGGACCGGTCCGTCCCCGGCACGTCCTACACCCGGCGCGGCGCGTTCCTGCACGACGCCGGGGAGTTCGACCCCGAGTTCTTCGGGATGAGCCCGCGTGAGGCGCTGGCCACCGACGCGCAGCAGCGCCTGCTGCTGGAGACCTCCTGGGAGGCCTTCGAGCACGCCGGTATCGACCCGGTGTCGCTGCGCGGCAGCCGGACGGGCGTCTTCGCGGGCATCATGTACACCGACTACCGCTCGCTGCTGGACGGCGAGGAGTTCGAGGGCTTCCGGGGCAACGGCAGCGCCCCCAGCGTCGCCTCCGGCCGGGTGTCCTACACCTTCGGCTTCGAGGGCCCGGCGGTGACGGTGGACACGGCGTGCTCGTCGTCGCTGGTGGCGATGCACCTGGCGGCGCAGGCGCTGCGGGGCGGTGAGTGCTCGCTGGCGCTGGCCGGTGGCGTCACGGTGATGTCGACGCCGAACACGTTCGTGGAGTTCTCGCGCCAGGGCGGCCTTTCGGTCGACGGCCGGTGCCGTTCGTTCGCGGACACGGCGGACGGCGCGGGCTGGGGCGAGGGCGTCGGCATGGTGGTGCTGGAGCGCCTGTCGGACGCCCGGCGGAACGGGCACCGGGTACTGGCGGTCCTGCGCGGCTCGGCCGTGAACCAGGACGGCGCGTCCAACGGTTTGACGGCGCCGAACGGCCCGTCGCAGCAGCGGGTGATCCGGCAGGCTCTCGCGAGCGCCGGGCTGTCCCCGGCCGAGGTGGACGCCGTCGAGGCGCACGGTACGGGGACGACGCTCGGTGACCCGATCGAGGCCCAGGCGCTCCTCGCCACGTACGGCCAGGACCGTGAACTGCCGCTGCTGTTGGGCTCGATCAAGTCGAACATCGGGCACGCGCAGGCGGCGGCCGGCGTCGCGGGCGTGATCAAGATGGTGCTCGCGATGCAGCACGGCCTGCTGCCGCGCACGCTGCACGTGGACGCGCCCTCGTCGCACGTCGACTGGACGGCCGGCGCGGTCGAGTTGCTCACCGAGCGCACCGAGTGGCCGGCCGCCGGCCACCAGCGCCGCGCGGGCGTGTCGTCCTTCGGGATCAGCGGGACCAACGCCCACGTGATCCTTGAGCAGGGCGAGCCCGAGGTGACGCGGGATACTGCGGAGACGGCCGGGGCGATGCCCTGGGTGGTGTCCGCGAGGTCCGAGGCGGCGCTGGACGGGCAGGTGGCACGACTGGCCGGGATTGGTGAACTTCCGGCGGTCGATGTGGCGTTCACGCTGGCCGGGCGGACGGTCTTCCCGCACCGGGCGGTGCTCGTGGACGGCGTCGAGGTGGCCCGGGGAGTCGCGGCCGACGGCGGGACGGCGTTCCTGTTCTCGGGGCAGGGGTCGCAGCGGTTGGGGATGGGGCGGGAGTTGTATGCCCGGTTCCCGGTGTTCGCGTCGGCTTTCGATGCGGTGTGTGCGGAGTTCGAGCCGGGCCTGCGGGAGGTGGTGTGGGGTGACGATGCGGAGCTGCTGAATCGGACGGAGCATGCCCAGGCGGGGTTGTTCGCGGTCGAGGTGGCGTTGTTCCGGTTGCTGGAATCGTTGGGTGTGGTGCCGGAGTTCGTGGCGGGGCACTCGATCGGGGAGGTCGTGGCGGCACATGTGGCCGGGGTGTTCTCGCTGGCGGACGCGTGCGCGCTGGTGCGTGCGCGGGGTCGTTTGATGCAGGCGCTGCCGGAGGGTGGTGCGATGCTGGCCGTGCAGGCGAGGGAGGACGAAGTCCTGCCGTTGCTGGGCGAGTTGGTGTCGATCGCGGCCGTCAACGGCCCGACGTCCGTGGTCGTCTCGGGCGCGGAGGAGGCCGTCTCGCGGATCGAGGCGCGCTTCGCCGACCGCCGGACCGCTCGGCTGCGGGTCTCGCACGCCTTCCACTCGCCCTTGATGGACCCGATGCTGGCGGACTTCCGCGAGGTCCTGAACGGCCTGACCTACCGGGCCCCTTCGATCCCGCTGGTCTCCAACCTCACCGGCGCCTTGGACAGCGACTTCACGACCCCCGACTACTGGGTGCGCCACGTTCGCGAGGCCGTCCGCTTCGCCGAGGGGATCCGCACGCTGGAGGCGGCGGGCGTGACGCGTTTCCTGGAGCTCGGCCCCGACGGTGTCCTGACGGCTCTGGCGGCCTCCTCCCTGTCCGACGAGGCCGTGCTCGCCTCGGTTCTTCGCAAGGACCAGGACGAGGACGCCAGCGTCCTGACCGCCCTCGCCCGCCTGCACGTCACCGGCGCGCGAGTCGACTGGCCCGCCCTCCTCGCCGGGACCGGCGCGCGCTCTGCCAACGTTCCCACCTACGCGTTCCAGCACCGGCACTACTGGCCGGCCGTCACCCTCGCGCGCGGCGGCGACGTCCGGCTCGCGGGACTCGGTGCGGCCGAGCACCCGCTGCTCGGCGCGGCCGTCGAGCTCGTCAACACGGACGGCTACCTGTTCACCGGCCGGTTGTCGGCCGGTTCGCACGGGTGGCTGGCGGACCACGTCGTCATGGGTTCGGTCCTGGTGCCGGGCACGGCGCTGGTCGAGCTGGCGGTGCGCGCCGGGGACGAGGTCGGCTGCGACCTGGTCGAGGAGTTGACGCTGGCTGCGCCGCTGGTCCTGCCCGAGCGGGGCGGCGTGCGCGTGCAGGTGTGGGTCGGTGAGCCGGATGCGGCCGGGCGCCGCGCGCTCACCGTGCACGGCCGGCCGGACGACGCGGACGGGACGGACTGGACCCTGCATGCGACCGGTCTGCTGGGGACGGGCGCGACGCCCGCACCGTTCGAGGCGGCCGTGTGGCCGCCGGCGGGGGCCGAGGCGGTCGACCTGACCGGGCTGTACGAGGGCCTGGCGGAGGCCGGGTTCGGGTACGGCCCGGCGTTCCGGGGGCTCGGTGCGGCCTGGCGGCGCGGGGACGAGCTCTTCGCGGAGGTCGCCCTGCCGGAGGGCGCGGAGGGTGCGGGCTACGGCCTGCACCCGGCGCTCTTCGACGCGTGCCTCCACGCGCTCGCACTCACCGGGTCCGACGAGCGCGGTGTGCCGTTCGGGTGGGAGAACGTGGCGCTGCACGCGTCCGGCGCATCGGCGGTCCGGGTGCGGCTGGCGCCGGTGGCGGGCGGCGGGGTGTCGCTCGTGATCGCCGATACCGAGGGGCGCCCGGTGGCGTCCGTGGGGTCGCTGGTCGTGCGCCCGGTGTCGGGCGGGGAGTCGGTGGTGGCTCGGGACGCGTTGTTCCGGGTGGACTGGGTGCCGGTGAAGGTGTCCGCCGCGCCGGAGTTCGTGGTGGTCGGGTCGTTGGCGGAGGTGCCGGAGGCGGTTCCGCCGGTGGTGGTGGTCGAGACGGTCGCGGACGAGGTGCACGCGGGGACGGCCCGCGTGCTGGAGCTGGTGCAGGGCTGGCTGGCGGAGGAGCGTTTCGCCGGGTCGCGGCTGGTGTTCGTGACGCGTGGTGTGGTGGCGGGTGAGGACCTGCCGGGTGCTGCGGTGTGGGGTCTTCTCCGCTCGGCGATCACCGAGGAGCCGGGCCGCTTCGGTCTGGTGGATCTGGCGGGCTCGGAGGAACTGCCCTCCGAGGCCTTGGGATCGGACGAGCCGCAGCTGCTCGTCCGCGACGGTGAGGTCCTTGCGGCGCGCCTGGTCCGTACGGAAGCAGTGGCGGATGCGGTGGCGTGGCCGAGTGAGGGTGCGGTCCTGATCACCGGCGGCACGGGCGGTCTGGGCCGGGTCGTGGCCCGGCACCTGGTGGCCGAGCACGGCGTGCGCGACCTGGTGCTGGTGAGCCGTCGCGGTGCGGATGCCGAGGGTGTCGGGGAACTGCTGGCGGAGCTGGGCGCAGGAGCGGTCGTCGAGGCCTGTGACGTGGCCGACGAGGCTGCGGTGGCCGAGCTGTTCGCGCGTCACGACATCCGGGCCGTCGTCCACACGGCCGGCGTGCTCGACGACGGTGTGATCGGCTCGCTGACCGCCGAGCGGGTCTCCGCCGTCCTGCGTCCGAAGGCGGACGCGGCGTGGAACCTGCACCGCGCCGCCACGAACGTCGACGCGTTCGTCCTGTTCTCGTCGATGGCCGGTACGTTCGGCAGCGCGGGGCAGGCCGCCTACGCGGCGGGCAACGCCTACCTCGACGCCCTGGCCGTCCACCGCCGCTCGCAAGGTCTCCCCGCCGTTTCCCTCGCCTGGGGGCCGTGGTCGGACGTGGCCGGCATGACCGGCACCCTCACCGCCGCCGAGGCCGAACGCATCGCCCGGCTCGGCCTCCCGGCCATCGCCCCGGACCAGGGCGTCGCGCTCTTCGACACGGCGCTCGCCGCCGGCCACCCGGCCGTGCTGCCGGTCCGCCTCGACCTCGCGGCGGTGGCCGCGCACGGCGAGGTCCCCGCCCTGCTGCGCGGCCTGGTGCGGAGCCGGGTGCGGCGTGCCGTCGTCGCCGGTTCGGCCGTGTCGGCCGGCCTGGCACAGCGGTTGTCGGGCCTGGGAGCCGACGAGCGCCGGGCGACCGTCCTGGACCTGGTGCGCGACCAGATCGCCCTCGTGCTCGGCCACGAGGCCGGCTCGGCGGTCGACCCGTCGAAGGCGTTCCAGGACCTCGGCTTCGACTCGCTGACGGCCGTCGAGCTGCGCAACCGGCTGCGGACCGTGACCGGTCTCCAGCTCCCGGCCACCGTCGTCTTCGACTACCCGACGGCGAGTGTCCTGGCCGACTTCCTGCTGGAGGGCCTGTTCGGCGCCGAGAGCGTCGTCCACGCCCCCGAGGCGCTGCCGGCGTCGACGGACGACCCGATCGTGATCGTCGGCATGGCCTGCCGGTACCCGGGCGGCGTCGAGTCGCCGGAGGACCTGTGGCGGCTGGTGGCCGACGGCGTCGACGCGGTGTCCGGCTTCCCGGTGAACCGCGGCTGGGACGTCGAGACCCTCTACGACCCGGACCCGGAGCACATCGGGACCTCCTACACGCGCTCCGGTGGATTCCTGCACACCGCAGGCGAGTTCGACCACGAGTTCTTCGGGATGAGCCCGCGCGAGGCGCTGGCGACGGACGCGCAGCAGCGCCTGTTGCTGGAGACCTCCTGGGAGGCCTTCGAGCGGGCGGGCATCGATCCGGTGTCGCTGCGCGGCAGCCGGACGGGCGTGTTCGCGGGCGTGATGTACGCGGACTACGCGAGCCTGTTGGGGGGTGGCGAGTTCGAGGGCTACCAGGGCAGTGGCAGCGCGGGAAGCGTGGCCTCGGGCCGCGTCTCCTACACGCTGGGCCTGGAGGGCCCGGCGGTGACGGTGGACACGGCGTGCTCGTCGTCGCTGGTGGCCATGCACCTGGCCGCCCAGTCGCTGCGCAGCGGCGAGTGCTCGCTGGCGCTGGCCGGTGGCGTCACGGTGATGTCGACGCCGAACACCTTCGTGGAGTTCTCGCGCCAGGGCGGCCTTTCGGCCGACGGCCGGTGCCGTTCGTTCGCGGACACGGCGGACGGCGTCGGCTGGGGCGAGGGCGTCGGCATGGTGGTGCTGGAGCGCCTGTCGGACGCCCGCCGGAACGGCCATCGAGTGCTGGCAGCTGTGCGGGGGAGCGCCGTCAACCAGGACGGCGCCTCCAACGGACTGACGGCGCCGAACGGGCCGTCGCAGCAGCGGGTGATCCGGCAGGCGCTGGCGAGCGCCGGGCTGTCGACGGCCGATGTGGACGCCGTCGAGGCGCACGGCACGGGGACGACGCTGGGCGACCCGATCGAGGCCCAGGCCCTCCTCGCCACGTATGGCCAGGACCGTGAATTTCCCCTGCTGTTGGGCTCGATCAAGTCGAACATCGGGCACGCCCAGGCGGCGGCCGGCGTCGCGGGCGTGATCAAGATGGTGCTGGCGATGCAGCACGGCCTGCTGCCGCGCACGCTGCATGTGGACGCGCCCTCGTCGCACGTCGACTGGACGGCCGGCGCGGTCGAGTTGCTCACCGAGCGCACCGAGTGGCCGGCCGCCGGCCACCCGCGCCGCGCGGGCGTGTCGTCCTTCGGGATCAGCGGGACCAACGCCCACGTGATCCTGGAGCAGGCCGAGCCCGAGGTGACGCGGGATACTGCGGAGGCGGCGGGGGCGATGCCCTGGGTGGTGTCCACCAAGTCCGAAGCGGCGCTGGACGCGCAGCTCGCGCGGCTGGCGGAGATCGACGAACTTCCCGCTGTCGATGTGGCGTTCACCCTGGCCGGGCGGTCGCTCTTCCCGCACCGGGCAGTGGTCGTCGACGGCGTCGAGGTGGCCCGGGGCACGGCGGCCGACGGCAGGACAGCGTTCCTGTTCTCCGGTCAGGGGTCGCAACGGCTGGGGATGGGGCGGGAGTTGTACGCCCGGTTCCCGGTGTTCGCGCGGGCTTTCGACGAGGTGTGCGCGGAGCTGGATCCGGCCCTGCGCGAGGTGGTGTGGGGTTCGGACGCGGAGTTGTTGAACCGGACGGAGCACGCCCAGGCCGGGTTGTTCGCCGTCGAGGTGGCGCTCCACCGGCTCGTCGAGTCGCTGGGCGTGCGGGCGGATTTCGTGGCGGGGCACTCGATTGGTGAGGTCGCTGCCGCTCACGTCGCTGGGGTGTTCAGTCTGGCCGACGCCTGCGCCCTGGTGACCGCCCGAGGCCGGCTGATGCAGGCGCTGCCGTCCGGCGGGGCGATGCTCGCCGTGGAGGCGACGGAGGACGAAGTCCGGCCGCTGCTGTCCGACTCGGTGTCGATCGCCGCGATCAACGGCCCGACGTCTGTGGTCGTCTCGGGCGCCGAGGACGCCGTCGCGGCGATCGAGGCGCACTTCGCCGACCGCCGGACGACCCGCCTTCGTGTCTCCCACGCCTTCCACTCGCCGCTGATGGACCCGATGCTGGCGGACTTCCGCGAGGTCCTCGGCGGGTTGACCTACCACGCGCCGTCGATCCCGCTGGTCTCCAACCTCACCGGCGCCTTGGACAGCGACCTCACGACCCCCGACTACTGGGTGCGCCACGTCCGCGAGGCCGTCCGCTTCGCCGACGGCGTCCGCACGCTCCACGAGGCCGGCGTCCGCCGCTACCTCGAACTCGGCCCCGACACCGTCCTCACCGCCCTCACCGCGAGCGCCCTGCCCGACGGCGACACCGAGGCCATTCCGGCGCTGCGCCGCAACCGGGCCGAGGAGCGCACGCTCGTCGACGCCCTCGCCCGCCTCCACGTCCACGGCGGCAGGGTGGACTGGGCCGCGCTGTTCGCCGGCACCGGCGCCCGGCCCGTCGACCTGCCGACGTACGCCTTCCAGCGCAGCCGCTTCTGGCCCGCGCCCCTGGCCGCCCGCGGCGGTGACGTCCGCTCCGCCGGCCTCGGTGCCACCACGCACCCGATGCTCGGCGCCGCCGTCGACCTGGCCGACGAGGACGGGCTGGTGCTCAGCGGACGCCTGTCGACGGCCGCCTTCCCGTGGCTGGCCGACCACACCGTCCGGGGCGCGGTCCTGGTCCCCGGCGCCGGTCTGCTCGACCTCGCGCTGCGCGCCGCCGCCGAGGTGGGCTGCGATCAGGTGGAGGAACTGACCCTGGCCGCGCCGCTGGTGCTGCCCGAGCAGGGGGCGCTCCAGCTCCAGCTCCGTGTGGGAACGCCGGACGCCGGCGGGAGCCGCGAGCTCACGATCCACTCCCGGCCGGACGGGGATCCGGATGCCGGGTGGGTCCGGCACGCGGCCGGTTCGTTGGCCGTCGGCGGAGCGGTGGCAACGGAGGCCTTCGAGGTGTGGCCGCCGGCCGGCGCGGAGCCGTTGCCGGTGGAGGGTGCGTACGAGCGGATGGCCGAGACCGGGTTCGGCTACGGCCCGGTGTTCCAGGGCCTGCGGGCGGCCTGGCGGCGCGGTGACGAACTGTTCGCCGAGGTCGCGCTGCCGGAGGGCGTCGAGGCCGAGGGCTTCGGCGTGCACCCGGCGCTCCTCGACGCGGCCATGCACGTCGCCATCGTGGACGCCGTGAGCGATGACACCGTGGTCCCGTTCGCGTGGACCGGTGCCGCACTGCGCGCCGTCGGCGCGTCGGCCGGGCGGGTGCGGCTGCTCCGGCTCGACGGGGGCGGGCTGCGGCTCGACCTCGCCGATTCGGCGGGTGAACCGGTGCTGACGGTGGCCTCCGTGAAGGGCCGGGCCGTCTCGGCGGAGCAACTGGGCTCGACCGACCCGCTCTACGCGGTCGAGTGGTCGGAGCTGCCGGCCGGCCCGGACGCGGGCGCGGGGTGGACGCCCTGGGACGCCCTGCCCGCCGAGGGCCCGGCTCCCGAGACCGTCGTCCTGGACTGCGCGGCCGTGCCCGCCCCGGACGACGACGTTCCGGCGGCCGTGCGCGAGGTGACACGGCACGTGCTGCGCGTGGTGCAGGCGTGGTTGGCGGAGGAGCGTTTCGCGGCGTCGCGTCTGGTGGTGGTGACGCGGGGCGCGGTGGCCGTGGGTGAGGGCTCGGTCGTGGATCTGGCGCAGGCTCCGGTGTGGGGCCTGGTGCGGGCGGCTCAGGCGGAGAACCCGGGTCGGTTCGGTCTGCTGGACACGGACGGGGAGGTGATCGTCACCGCCGAGCCGGAGTCGGCCGTCCGCGGCGAGGCCGTCCTTGTCCCGCGGCTGGTCCGGCTGGCGCAGCCGGCGGGTCCGTTGCCGGTCGGTGCGGATGACACGGTGCTGATCACCGGTGGTACGGGTGGTCTGGGGGCTGTGGTGGCCCGCTGCCTGGTGGTCGAGTGCGGCGTGCGTCGCCTGGTGCTGACGAGCCGTCGTGGTTCGGCAGCGCCGGGTGCGGTGGAGCTGGTGGCGGAGCTGTCCGCTCTCGGTGCTGCCGTCGAGGTCCGGGCGTGTGACATGGCGGACCGGGAGGCGGTGGCGGCGCTGGTCGGTGCGATTCCGGGTCTGTCCGCGGTGATCCATGCCGCGGGTGTGGGTGACAACGGTCTGGTGGGTGCGCTGACCCCGGCCGGTATGGATGCGGTCCTGGCCCCGAAGGCCGATGGTGCGTGGTTCCTTCACGAGCTCACGAGCCACCTCGACCTGGCCGCGTTCGTCCTCTTCTCCTCCGCGGGTGGCCTGGTGCTGACCGCCGGTCAGGGCAACTACGCGGCGGCGAACGTCTTCCTCGACGCCCTCGCCGCCCACCGCCACGCCGCCGGCCTGCCCGCCACCTCGCTGGCCTACGGCCTCTGGGACGTCGGCGCCGGCCTCGGCCGCGACCTCGCGGACGTCGACCGGGCGCGGATGGCCACCCAGGGCGTCCCCGTCCTCGACCACGCGACCGGCCTCGCCCTGTTCGCCGCCGGACTGCGCAGCGGGCGCGCCGCCGTCGTCCCGATCCGGGTCGACGCCGCCGCCCTGCGCGCCCGCACCGACGAGGTCCCCGCGCTCCTGCGCGCCCTCGCCGCCCCGCGCAGGCGCGCCGAGCTGCCCGCGAGCGGCCGCGCGGCCGAGACCGGGCTCGCCCGGCGCCTCGCCGGGCTGAGGGAGAGCGAGGGCCGGCGCCTGGCGCTGGAGCTCGTGCGCGCGGAGGTCGCCGCCGTGCTCGGCCACGCCTCCGCCGAGGCGATCGCGCCCGAGCGCGCGTTCCAGGAGCTCGGCTTCGACTCCCTCGCCGCGACCGACCTGCGCAACCGCCTCAACAAGCGCACCGGCCTGCGCCTGCCCGCCACGCTCGCCTTCGACTTCCCGAACGCCCGGGCCGTCGCCGAGCACCTCGTCGCCCTGGCCGGCGCGGGCACGGAAACGACGCCGACGACCGGCGCCGCCGTCCGCCCCCACACCGCCGACGAGCCGATCGCGATCGTCGGCATGGCCTGCCGCTACCCCGGCGGCGCGACCACGCCCGAGGAGCTGTGGCGGCTCCTGGCCGACGGCGTCGACACCGTCACCGGGCTGCCGACCGACCGCGGCTGGGACATCGAGCACCTCTACGACCCCGAGCCCGGCAAGGAGGGCCGTAGCTACACCCGTCACGGCAGCTTCCTGCACCAAGCCGGCGACTTCGACCCCGGATTCTTCGGGATCTCCCCGCGTGAGGCCCTGTACATGGACCCGCAGCAGCGGCTCCTGCTGGAGACCTCGTGGGAGGCGCTGGAGCGGGCGGGCATCGACCCACTCTCCCTGCGCGGCAGCCGGACGGGCGTCTTCGCGGGCGTCATGTACCACGACTACGCGCTCAACACGAACCCCTCGGGTACCAGCGGCGGCAGCGTCGTCTCCGGCCGTGTGTCCTACACCCTGGGCCTGGAGGGCCCGGCGGTGACCGTGGACACGGCTTGTTCCTCGTCCCTGGTCGCCCTGCACCTGGCGGTCCAGGCGCTGCGCACCGGGGAGTGCTCGCTGGCCCTCGCGGGCGGCGCGACGGTGATGTCGACGCCGGGCATGTTCATCGAGTTCTCGCGGCAGCGGGGGCTGTCCGTGGACGGCCGGTGCAAGGCGTTCGCGGGCGCGGCGGACGGCGTCGGCTGGTCGGAGGGGGTCGGGGTGCTGCTCGTCGAGCGGCTGTCCGACGCGGAGCGGAACGGCCACCGGGTGCTCGCGGTGATCCGCGGTACGGCCGTCAACCAGGACGGCGCGAGCAACGGCTTCTCGGCGCCGAACGGGCCGTCGCAGCAGCGGGTGATCCGCCAGGCGCTGGCGAGCGCCGGGCTGTCCCCGGCGGACGTGGACGCCGTCGAGGCCCATGGGACGGGGACGACGCTGGGCGACCCGATCGAGGCGCAGGCGCTCCTCGCGACCTACGGCCAGGACCGTGAACTCCCGCTGCTGCTGGGCTCGATCAAGTCGAACATCGGGCACGCGCAGGCGGCGGCCGGGGTGGCGGGCGTGATCAAGATGGTGCTGGCGATGCAGCACGGCGTGCTGCCGAAGTCGCTGCACATCGACCGGCCCTCGCCGCACGTCGAGTGGTCGGAGGGCGCGGTCGAGCTGCTGGCCGAGGCCCGGGACTGGCCGGTGACCGGCCGTCCGCGCCGGGCCGGCGTGTCCGCCTTCGGGATCAGCGGGACCAATGCGCACGTGATCGTGGAGCAGGGCCCCGAGTCCGTCACCGCACCTACCGCCGGCGGGCGGGAGTTGGGCACGCTGCCGTGGCTGCTCGCCGCCGCGACGCCGGAGGCCCTGCGGGTGCAGGCCGAGCGGCTCGCGACCTTCGTCGGCACGCGGCCGGAGCTCGACGCTCTGGACGTCGCGCACTCGCTGGTTGCGACGCGTCCGGCGCTGGAGCACCGGGCGGTGCTGCTCGGCGCTGACCGGGAGGAGCTGCTGGCCGGGCTGGACGCGCTGAGCCGGGGCGAACTCGCCCCGGGTGCGGCCACCGGGTCCGCCCGGGCGGGCGGGGCGACGGTGTTCCTGTTCTCCGGTCAGGGGTCGCAACGGCTGGGGATGGGGCGGCAGTTGTACGCCCGGTTCCCGGTGTTCGCGCGGGCTTTCGACGAGGTGTGTGCGGGGCTGGATCCGGCTCTGCGTGAGGTGGTGTGGGGTTCGGACGCGGAGTTGCTGAACCGGACGGAGTACGCCCAGGCCGGGCTGTTCGCCGTCGAGGTGGCGCTCTACCGCCTCGTCGAGTCGCTGGGCGTGCGGGCGGAGTTCGTGGCGGGGCATTCGATCGGTGAGGTCGCTGCCGCTCACGTTGCCGGGGTGTTCAGTCTGGCCGACGCCTGCGCCCTGGTGACCGCCCGAGGCCGGCTGATGCAGGTGCTGCCGTCCGGCGGGGCGATGCTCGCCGTGGAGGCGACGGAGGACGAAGTCCGGCCGCTGCTGGGCGGCTCCGTGTCGATTGCCGCGATCAACGGCCCGACGTCCGTGGTCGTCTCTGGGGCGGAGGAGGCGGTCTCGGCGATCGGGGCACACTTCGCCGACCGCCGCTCGACCCGCCTGCGGGTGTCCCACGCCTTCCACTCGCCGCTGATGGACCCGATGCTGGCGGACTTCCGCGAGGTCCTCGACGGGTTGACGTACCAAGCGCCGTCGATCCCGTTGGTCTCCGACCTCACCGGCGCCTTGGATGGCGACGTCACGACCCCCGACTACTGGGTGCGTCACGTCCGCGAGGCCGTCCGCTTCGCCGACGGCGTCCGCACGCTCCACGAGGCCGGCGTCCGCCGCTACCTCGAACTCGGCCCCGACACCGTCCTCACCGCCCTGGTGCAGGGCGTCCTGGACGACCCGACCGCTGCCGGCACCTGCGTCGTGCCCGCCCTGCACGCGGACCGCGACGAGGAGGCGGGCCTGGTCGGCGCGCTCGGCCGGCTGCACACGGCCGGGACCGAGGTGGACTGGTCCGTCCTCTTCGCCGGCACCGGAGCCCGGACGGTGGACCTGCCCACCTACGCGTTCCAGCGCCGCCGTTACTGGCTCGACGCGACGGCCCCGCTCGGCGACCTGGGCGCGGTCGGCGTCGACGCCTTCCGGCACCCGCTGCTCGGCGCGGCGGTCGACCTGTCCGACACCGACGGTTTCCTCCTCACGGGTCGGGTGTCGCTGGACTCGCACCCGTGGTTGGCCGACCACCAGGTCCTGGACACCGTCCTGGTGCCGGGCGCGGCGCTGGTCGAGCTCGCGCTCCGTGCCGCCGTCGAGGCGGGCTGTGAGCTGGTGGAGGACCTGACCCTGGCCGCACCGCTGGTGCTGCCCGAGCGCGGGGCCGTCCAACTGCACGTGCGGGTCGGTGGCCCGGACGCCTCGGACCGGCGTGCGGTCACCATCCACTCCCGGCCGGACGGGGATCCGGACGCCGGATGGGTCCGGCACGCGGCCGGCTCGCTGGCCGCTTCCGGAGCCCCCGAGGCCGGAGCGTTCGACGCCGTCGTCTGGCCGCCGACCGGCGCGGAGCCGCTGCCGGTGGACGGTGCGTACGAGCGGATGGCCGAGGCGGGGTTCCGCTACGGCCCGGTGTTCCAGGGCCTGCGCGCGGCCTGGCGGCGCGGTGACGAGCTGTTCGCCGAGGTCGCCCTGCCGGAGGGCGTCAAGGCCGAGGGCTTCGGCGTGCACCCGGCGCTCCTCGACGCGGCCATGCACGCCGCGATCCTGGCCGCCGGCGGCCAGGAGACGATGATCCCGTTCGCGTGGACCGGCGTGACCCTGTCCGCCGTCGGCGCCTCCGCGGTGCGGGTGCGGATCGTCCGGCTCGGCGACGGCGGGCTGCGGCTCGATCTCGCCGACCCTGCGGGCGGGCCGGTGCTGACGGTGGCCTCGATGGTCGGCCGGGCGGTGTCGGCGGAGCAGCTGGGCCCGGTCGACCCGCTCTACGGGATCGAGTGGGAGGAGCTGTCGAACGCGCCTGCCGCAGAGGGCACCTGGGCTCGATGGGAGGACGTGTCGAACTCCGGGGAGCCGACGCCCGAGGTGGTCGTCCTCGACTGCGGTGCCTTCGCGGACCCCGAGGACGTCCCGAGCGGTGTCCGCGCGAGCGTCCACGCCGTACTGGAAGTCCTGCAGACCTGGCTGGCGGAGGAGCGTTTCGCGGCGTCGCGTCTGGTGGTCGTGACGCGGGGTGCGGTCGCGGTGGGCGAGGGCGAGGCGGTGGAACTGGTGCAGGCTCCGGTGTGGGGTCTGGTGCGGTCCGCGCAGGCGGAGAACCCGGGCCGGTTCGCCCTGCTGGACACGGACGGGGAGGTGATCGTCACCGCTGAGCCGGAGGCGGCCGTTCGTGCCGGGGCCGTTCGTGTTCCGCGGCTGGGGCGTCTCCCGCATCCGGAGGGTCCGTTGCCGGTGGGTCCGGACGACACGGTGCTGGTCACCGGTGGCACGGGCGGACTGGGCGCGGTCGTGGCACGGTACCTGGTCGGCGAGTGCGGTGTGCGCCGCCTGGTGCTGACGAGCCGTCGTGGCCCGGAGGCGCCTGGTGCGGCGGAGCTGGTGGCGGAGCTGTCCGCCCTGGGGGCTGTCGCCGACGTGCGTGCCTGTGACCTGGCCGACCGCGACGCGGTCGCGGCGCTCGTCGAGGCGGTCCCTGGCCTGTCAGCCGTGATCCACGCCGCCGGTGTCGGTGACAACGCCCTGGTCGGCGCGCTGACCCCCGAGCGGGTGGACACCGTCCTGGCGCCGAAGGCCGACGGCGCCTGGTACCTGCACGAGTTGACCGGCCACCTCGACCTGACCGCCTTCGTGATGTTCTCCTCCGCCGGTGGCCTGGTGCTGACCGCGGGCCAGGGCAACTACGCGGCGGCGAACGTCTTCCTCGACGCCCTCGCCGCCCACCGCCACGCCGCCGGCCTGCCCGCCACCTCGATGGCCTACGGCCTCTGGGACGTCGGCGCCGGCCTCGGCGAGCAGCTCCTGGAGCTCAACCGCAACCGCATGGCCGCCCAGGGCGTCCCGCCGCTCACCCGGGAGGCCGGTCTGGCCCTGTTCGCCGCCGGTCTGCGCAGCGAGCGCCCCACCGTCGTCCCGATCCGGGTCGACGCGACCGCCCTGCGTGCCCGCACCGACGAGGTCCCCGCGCTCCTGCGCGCCCTCGTTCCGGCCGCCCGCCGCACGGCGGCGCACGCCCCGGCGCCGGCCGGCGGCCTCGCGGGCCGCCTCGCCGGGCTGACGGAGGCGGAGCAGCGGCGCATCGTCCTGGACCTCGTCCGGGACCGGGTGGCCGGGCTGCTCGGCCACGAGTCGGGCGACGCGATCGAGCCGGACCGTGCGTTCCAGGAGCTCGGCTTCGACTCCCTCGCCGCGACCGACCTGCGCAACCGCCTCAACACCCTCACCGGCCTGCGCCTGCCCGCGACACTTGCCTTCGACCACCCGAACGCCGCGGCGGTGGCGGACCTCATCGTCACCGAACTGGGGGTGCGGACGGCCGCCGCGAGCGGTGAGGCGTCCCGTGCCGAGGCCGACCTGCGTGCGGCGCTGCGGTCGATCCCGACCCGCCGCCTCCGGGACGCCGGCCTGGTCGACACCCTGCTCGACCTCGCCGGCGACCGGGTCGGGGTGGGCGCCGCCGGGACGGACGCTCCGTCGCCGACCGACGGCCGTCGCGACCCGATCGCCATCGTCGGCATGGCCTGCCGCTACCCGGGGGGGGTGACCACGCCCGAGGAGCTCTGGCAGGTGGTGACGTCCGGCGTGGACGCCATCTCCCCGTTCCCCGCCGACCGCGGCTGGGACCTCTCCACACTGCGCACCGAGGACTCCACCCACACCCACGCCGGCGGGTTCCTCGACGGCGCCGGGGACTTCGACCCGGGCTTCTTCGGGATCTCCCCCCGCGAGGCCCTCGCCATGGACCCGCAGCAACGGCTCACGCTGGAGCTCGCCTGGGAGGCCCTGGAGCGTGCCGGCATCGACCCCGGCGGCCTGCGCGGCACCCGCACCGGCGTCTTCACCGGCGTGATGTACCACGACTACCCGGGCAGCGACGGCAACGGCAGCGTGGTGGCCGGCCGCGTCTCGTACGAACTCGGGCTGGAGGGCCCGGCCGTCGCCGTCGACACCGCCTGCTCCTCCTCGCTGGTCGCCCTGCACCTGGCCGCCCAGGCACTGCGCCAGGGCGACTGCTCGCTCGCGATCACCGGCGGCGTGACGGTCATGGCCACACCCGGCGTGTTCGCCGAGTTCGGCCGGCAGGGTGCGCTCGCCCCCGACGGGCGGTGCAAGTCGTTCGCGACCGCCGCCGACGGCACGGGCTTCGCGGAGGGCGCGGGCTTCCTGGTCGTCGAACGGCTGTCGGACGCGCTGCGCAACGGGCACCCGGTGCTCGCGCTCGTGCGCGGCAGCGCGGTGAACCAGGACGGTGCGTCGAACGGGCTGACGGCGCCGAACGGCCCGTCGCAGCAGCGGGTGATCCGGCAGGCGCTCGCCAACGCCCGCCTCGGGGCCGATCAGGTCGACGTGGTCGAGGCGCACGGCACGGGTACGACGCTGGGCGACCCGATCGAGGCCCAGGCACTGCTCGCGACCTACGGGCAGGACCGCGAACGGCCGCTGCTCCTGGGCTCGATCAAGTCGAACATCGGGCACACCCAGGCCGCGGCCGGTGTCGCCGGCGTGATCAAGATGGTGCTCGCGATGCACAACGGCGAGCTGCCGTCGACGCTGCACGTGGACGAGCCGAGTGCGAACGTGGACTGGTCGGAGGGGGCCGTCCGGCTCCTGACCGAGCCCCGGCCGTGGGCCCCGGGCGACCGGCCGCGCCGGGCCGGCGTCTCGTCCTTCGGCATCAGCGGGACCAACGCCCACGTGATCATCGAGGAGGCCCCGGCAGCCGTCCCGTCCCCGGAGGAGCCGGAGGAGCCGGAGGAGCCGGAAGTCGTGCCGGGAGTCGTGCCGTGGCTGCTGTCCGCCGCGACCCCGGAGGCCCTGCGGGCACAGGCGGGGCGCCTGCTCGCCGTCGCCGACGAGGCCCGACCGGTGGACATCGCGTACTCGCTGGCGACGACCCGCGCGGCGCTCGAACACCGCGCCGCCGTGGTCGGCGACGGGAGCGAACAACTCCTGGCCGGCCTGCGGGCGGTGGCGGACGGCGAGGCGCCGACCGGCGTCGCGAGCAGCGGGCGGACGGCGTTCCTCTTCTCGGGGCAGGGGTCGCAACGGCTGGGGATGGGGCGGGAGTTGTACGTCCGGTTCCCGGTGTTCGCGGCGGCTTTCGACGAGGTGTGCGCGGAGCTGGACCCGGCCCTGCGCGAGGTGGTGTGGGGTTCGGACGCGGAGCTGCTGAACCGGACCGCGTACGCCCAGGCGGGACTGTTCGCGGTGGAGGTGGCGCTGTACCGGCTCGTCGAATCGCTGGGCGTCCGGGCCGAGTTCCTGGCCGGGCATTCGATCGGTGAGGTGGCCGCGGCGCACGTCGCGGGGGTGTTCGGCCTGGCCGACGCCTGCACGCTGGTGAACGCTCGTGGCCGGCTGATGCAGGCCCTGCCTGAGGGCGGCGCGATGCTCGCCGTCCAGGCGACGGAGGGCGAGGTCCTGCCGCTGCTGGGCGAGCAGGTGTCGATCGCCGCGATCAACGGTCCGCGCTCGATCGTCGTCTCGGGAACCGAGGACGCCGTCGCGGCGATCGAGGCGCACTTCGCCGATCGGCGCACGACGCGCCTGCGGGTCTCCCACGCCTTCCACTCGCCGCTGATGGACCCGATGTTGGCGGACTTCCGTTCCGTACTCGACGGTCTGAGCTACCACGCGCCGTCGATCCCGCTGGTCTCCAACCTGACCGGCGCGGCGGCGGAAGGGATCCAGGGGCCCGAGTACTGGGTCCGTCACGTCCGCGAGGCCGTCCGCTTCGCCGACGGCGTCCGAACGCTGGAAGCCGCCGGCGTCCGCCGCTTCCTCGAACTCGGCCCCGACGCCGTCCTCACCGCGCTCACCGTGAGCGCGCTGCCCGACAGCGAGGCCGAGGCCGTCCCGGCGCTGCGCCGCGGCCGCGCCGAGGAACGGACCGTCGTCGAGGCACTCGCCCGCCTGCACGTGCTCGGCGTCCCGGTGGACTGGTCCGCCTTCCACGCCGGAGCGGGCGGCCGCCGGATCGACCTGCCGACGTACGCCTTCCAGCACCGCCGCTTCTGGACCGACGCCCCGGCGCCCTTCCCGACGGCCGAGTCCGCCGGGCTCCGCAACGCCGACCACCCGCTGCTCACCGGTTCGCTCGAACTGGCGGGCACCGCGGGGTTGGTGTTCACCGGCAGGCTGTCGGCCCGCTCGCACGGGTGGCTGGCGGACCATGTCGTCCTGGGCTCGGTCCTGGTGCCGGGCACGGCGCTGGTGGAACTGGCCGTGCGCGCCGGGGACGAGGTCGGCTGCGACCTGGTCGAGGAGCTGACCATGGCTGCGCCGCTGGTCCTGCCCGAGGACGGCGCCGTCCGGATCCAGGTGCGTCTGGCCGAGCCGGACGATGCCGGACGCCGTGGGATCGGCATCCACTCCACGGCGGACACCGGCCCGGAGCCGGTCTGGACCCTGCACGCGAGCGGCGTGCTGGGCTCGGGCGCGGCACCGGCGGAGTTCGACGCCTCGGTGTGGCCGCCGGCCGGTGCCGAGGTGGTCGACGCGGCCGGGCTGTACGAGGGCCTGGCGGAGGCCGGGTTCGGGTACGGCCCGGCGTTCCAGGGGGTGCGGGCAGCCTGGCGGCGCGGAGAGGAGCTCTTCGCGGAGGTCGCCCTGCCGGAGGGCACCGACGGCAGTGGCTTCGGCCTGCACCCGGCGCTGTTCGATGCCTGCCTCCACGGCTTCGCCCTGGTGGGCTCCGGCGGGGGCGGCGGCGTGCCGTTCGTGTGGGAGGACGTCGTGCTGCACGCCTTCGGCGCGTCGTCGGTGCGGGTGCGGCTGACCCGGTCGGCCTCGGGCGCGCTCGCGGTGGCCGTGGCCGACACCGACGGCAGGCCGGTGGCCTCGGTCGGCGCACTGACGGTGCGTCCGATCGCGGCCGAGCAGCTCGCGGCCAGTACGAAGGCGGGCCGGGACGCGTTGTTCCGGGTGGACTGGGTGCCGGTGAAGGTGTCCGCCGCGCCGGAGTTCGTGGTGGTCGGGTCGTTGGCGGAGGTGCCGGAGGTCGTTCCGCCGGTGGTGGTGGTCGAGACGGTCGCGGACGAGGTGCACTCGGGGACGGCGCGGGTGCTGGAGCTGGTGCAGGGTTGGCTGGCGGAGGAGCGTTTCGCCGGGGCGCGGCTGGTGTTCGTGTCCCGCGGCGTGGTGGCGGGTGAGGACCTGCCGGGTGCTGCGGTGTGGGGTCTGGTGCGGTCGGCGACGTCGGAGGAGCCGGGCCGGTTCGGTCTGGTGGATCTGGCGGGGTCGGAGGAACTGCCGTCGGAGGTCCTGGGATTGGACGAGCCGCAGTTGCTCGTCCGTGACGGTGAGGTCCTCGCGGCGCGCCTTGCCCGGATGGAGACGCCGGTCGAAACGGTGGCGTGGCCGGCCGAGGGCACGGTTCTGATCACCGGTGGCACGGGCGGCCTGGGCCGGGTCGTGGCCCGGCACCTGGTGGCCGAGCACGGGGTGCGCGATCTGCTGCTGGTGAGCCGCCGTGGTGCGGATGCCGAGGGCGTCGACGCGCTGCTGGCGGAGCTCGGGGCCGGGGTGAAGGTCGAGGCGTGCGATGTCGCCGACCCGGCTGCGGTGGCGGACCTGTTCGCCCGGCACGAGATCCGTGCGGTCGTCCACACGGCCGGCGTGCTCGACGACGGCGTCATCGGCTCCCTGGCCGCCGAGCGCGTCTCGGCCGTCCTGCGCCCGAAGGCGGACGCGGCGTGGAACCTCCACATGGCCGCGGGGAACGTCGAGGCCTTCGTCCTGTTCTCCTCCGTCGCCGGTACGTTCGGCAGCGCGGGGCAGGCCGCCTACGCGGCGGGCAACGCCTACCTGGACGCCCTGGCCGTCCACCGCCGCTCGCTCGGCCGGCCCGCGGTCTCCCTCGCCTGGGGGCCGTGGTCGGACGTGGCCGGCATGACCGGCACCCTCACCACCGCCGAGCGCGAGCGGATGACCCGCGCCGGCGTGCCTCCGCTCGACCCGGAGCACGGACTGGCCCTGTTCGACGCGGTCGCCACTGGCGCCGAGCCGGCCGTCCTGCCCGCCCGGCTCGACCTGCCCGCCCTGCGCGACCGGGGCGACGTCCCCGCCCTCCTGCGCGGGCTGATCAGGACCCCCGCCCGCCGGGCGGCCGCGACTCCCGCGGCGGTCGACCTGACCCGGCGGCTGTCGGGCCTGGGCGGTGACGCGCGGCACGAGGCCGTCCTGGACGTGGTGCGCGACCAGATCGCGCTCGTGCTCGGTCACGGGGAGCGCTCGACGGTGGAGCCGTCGAAGGCCTTCCAGGACCTCGGCTTCGACTCGCTGACGGCGGTCGAGCTGCGCAACCGGCTGCGGACCGTGACCGGTCTCCAGCTCCCGGCCACCGTCGTCTTCGACTACCCGACCGCCCGCGCGCTCGCCGGGTTCCTGCTGGAGGGCCTGTTCGGCGCCACCGAGACGACGGACCTCGCGCCGGCGGTCCCGTCCCTCCCGTCCGACGACCCGATCGTGCTGATCGGGATGGCCTGCCGCTACCCCGGCGGCGTGGCGTCGCCGGAGGACCTGTGGCGGCTGCTGGCCGACGGGGTGGACGCGGTTTCGGAGTTCCCGGCCGACCGAGGCTGGGACGTCGAGGCCCTCTACGACCCGGACCCGGACCACAGCGGCACGTCCTACACCCGCACGGGCGGGTTCCTGCGGGAGGCGGCGGCGTTCGACGCGGCGTTCTTCGGGATGAGCCCGCGCGAGGCCCTCGCGACCGACGCGCAGCAGCGCTTGCTGCTGGAGACCTCCTGGGAGGCCTTCGAGCGGGCCGGCATCGACCCGGTGTCGCTGCGCGGCAGCCGGACGGGCGTGTTCGCGGGCGTCATGTACGCCGACTACGCGAACCTGCTCGGCGGCGGTGAGTTCGAGGGCCACCAGGGCAGCGGCAGCGCCGGCAGCGTGGCGTCCGGCCGGGTGTCCTACACCCTCGGCCTCGAAGGCCCGGCGGTCACGGTCGACACGGCCTGCTCGTCGTCCCTCGTCGCGATGCACCTGGCGGCGCAGGCCCTGCGCAGCGGTGAGTGCTCGCTGGCGCTGGCCGGTGGTGTCACGGTGATGTCCACTCCGGCGACCTTCGTCGAGTTCTCCCGCCAGCGCGGCCTCGCCGCCGACGGCCGCAGCAAGGCCTTCGCCGAGGCGGCGGACGGCGTCGGGTGGGGCGAGGGCGTCGGCATGGTGGTGCTGGAGCGCCTGTCGGACGCCCGGCGGAACGGGCACACCGTCCTCGCGGTTCTGCGGGGGAGCGCGGTGAACCAGGACGGCGCGTCGAACGGGCTCACCGCGCCGAACGGGCCTTCGCAGCAACGGGTGATCCGCCAGGCTCTCGCGAGCGCCGGGCTCTCGACGGCCGATGTGGACGCCGTCGAGGCGCACGGCACCGGGACGACGCTGGGCGACCCGATCGAGGCCCAGGCGCTCCTCGCCACGTACGGCCAGGACCGCGAACTGCCCCTGCTGTTGGGCTCGATCAAGTCGAACATCGGCCACTCCCAGGCGGCGGCCGGGGTGGCGGGCGTGATCAAGATGGTGCTCGCGATGCAGCACGGTGTGCTGCCGCAGTCCCTGCACATCGACCAGCCCTCCACCCACGTCGACTGGACGGTCGGCGCCGTCGAACTGCTCACCGAGCGCACGGACTGGCCGGCCACCGGCCACCCGCGCCGCGCGGGTGTCTCCTCCTTCGGGATCAGCGGCACCAACGCGCACGTCATCCTGGAGCTGCCCGAATCGGCGGAGGCGGAGAACGAGTCCGCACCCGGCCTGGTGCCCTGGGTGGTGTCCGCCAAGTCGGAGGCGGCGCTGGACGCGCAGCTCGCCCGGCTCACGTATGCCGGTGAACTGCCCTCCGCCGATGTGGCGTTCACCCTGGCCGGGCGGTCGGCGCTGCCGCACCGCACGGTGCTCGTAAACGGCGTCGAGGTGGCCCGGGGCACGGCGGCCGACGGCAGGACGGCGTTCCTGTTCTCCGGGCAGGGCTCGCAACGGCTCGGCATGGGGCGGGAGTTGTACGCCCGGTTCCCGGTGTTCGCCCGGGCTTTCGATGCGGTGTGCGACGCGCTGGAGCTTCCTGTCCGGGACGTGGCGTGGGGTGACGATGCGGAGCTGCTGAATCGGACGGAGCATGCCCAGGCGGGGTTGTTCGCGGTCGAGGTGGCGTTGTTCCGGCTGGTCGAATCGTTGGGTGTGGAGCCGGAGTTCGTGGCCGGGCACTCGATCGGTGAGGTGGCGGCGGCACATGTGGCCGGGGTGTTCTCGCTGGCGGACGCCTGCGCGCTGGTGCGTGCGCGGGGTCGTTTGATGCAGGCGCTGCCGGAGGGTGGTGCGATGCTCGCCGTGGAGGCGACGGAGGACGAAGTCCTGCCGCTGCTGTCCGACTCCGTGTCGATCGCCGCGATCAACGGCCCGACGTCCGTGGTCGTCTCGGGCGCCGAGGACGCCGTCGCGGCGATCGAGGCGCACTTCGCCGACCGCCGCTCGACCCGCCTTCGCGTCTCCCACGCCTTCCACTCGCCGCTGATGGACCCGATGCTGGCGGACTTCCGCGAGGTCCTCGAGGGGCTGACGTACCACGCTCCTTCGATACCGTTGGTCTCCAACCTCACCGGTGCTCTGGACGGGGACGTCACGACCCCCGACTACTGGGTGCGTCACGTCCGCGAGGCCGTCCGCTTCGCCGACGGCGTCCGCACGCTCCACGAGGCCGGCGTCCGCCGCTACCTCGAACTCGGCCCCGACACCGTCCTCACCGCCCTCACCGCGAGCGCCCTGCCCGAGGACGCCGACACCGTGGCCGCTCCGGCGCTCCGCAAGGACCGCTCCGAGGAGGCGAGCCTCCTCCAAGCCCTCGCGGGCCTCCACGTCCACGGCGCGAAGGTCGACTGGCGGGCCCTGCTCGGCGGCGCCGGCCGGCACCTTGCCGCGCTGCCGACCTACCCGTTCGAGCACCGGGACTACTGGCCGAGCGGCCTGCCCGCCGGCCGCGGCGCCGAGTCCGCCGGGCTCAGGAACGCCGAACACCCGCTGCTCACCGGCTCATTGGAACTGGCCGACAGTGATGGCCTCCTGTTCACCGGCCGCCTGTCGGCGCGATCCCACCCGTGGGCGGCGGATCACGTCGTCCTGGGTTCGGTCCTGGTGCCGGGCACGGCGCTGGTCGAGCTGGCGGTGCGCGCGGGAGACGAGGTCGGCTGCGACGTCGTCGAGGAGCTGACACTGGCCGCTCCGCTGGTCCTCCCGGGGACGGGCACCGTCCAGCTCCAGGTCGTCGTCGGCACGCCGGACGACGCGGGCCGCCGGCCCGTGAGCGTGCACTCCCGGACCGGCGCGGGCGGCCCCCACCCGTGGACGCTGCACGCCAGCGGCGTGCTCGGCACCGGCGCGACGCCGACGGCCTTCGACGCCTCGGCATGGCCGCCGGCCAACGCCGAGCAGGTCGACCTGACCGGCCTCTACGACGGTCTGGCGGAGGCCGGGTTCGGGTACGGCCCGGCGTTCCGGGGTCTCCGCGCGGTCTGGCGGCGCGGCGACGAGCTCTTCGCCGACGTCGCCCTGCCCGAGGGAGTCGAGGGCGGCGCCTACGGTCTGCACCCGGCCCTGTTCGACGCCTGTCTGCACACGCTCGCCGTGGGCGGCGGGCTCGGTGAGGGCGGTGCCGGGGTGCCGTTCGCGTGGGAGGACGTCGCGCTGCACGCCTCCGGCGCCTCCGCCCTGCGGATCCGGCTGGCGCCGTCGGCGTCCGGCGGGCTGGCGCTCGCCGCGGCCGACCCGGAGGGCCGGCCGGTCGCCTCGGTGGGCTCGCTCAGCGTCCGGCCGATCGCCGCCGAGCAGCTCGGCGCGGCCGCGCGCCCGGCGGGCCACGACGCGCTGTTCCGCCTCGACTGGGTGCCGGTGCAGGTTCCCGCCGACGTGGACGCGGCGTTCGTCTCCGTCGAGCCGACCGCGCAGGCGCTGGTCTCGCTCGCCGCGACGTCCGACGTGCCGCCGGTGGTGGTGGCCGAACTCCCCGTCGGTGGGGTCGATTCGGTGCACGCCACGGTGGCCTCCGTCCTGGAGCTGGTTCAGGCTTGGCTCGCGGAGGACGCGTTCGCGGCCTCGCGGCTCGTGTTCCTCACACGGGGCGCGGTGTCCGGCGACGACCTTGCCGGTGCGGCGGTCTGGGGCCTCGTCCGCTCGGCGGCCTCGGAGGAGCCCGGCCGGTTCGGGTTGCTCGACCTGGCCACCGCCGGGACGGAGTTCCGGACCGCCGCGGTCACCGTCGATGAGCCGCAACTGCTGCTGCGGGACGACGAGTTGTTCGCCGCCCGGCTCGTGCGCGAGGAGCTCGCGGCCGAGGCCCCGAGCTGGCCCACCGAGGGCGCGGTGCTGATCACCGGCGGTACCGGCGGCCTGGGTCGCCTGGTGGCCCGGCACCTCGCCGCCGAGCACGGCGTGCGCAGCTTGCTGCTGGTCAGCCGCAGCGGCGCCGCCGCCGACGGCGTGGCCGAGCTGGTCGCCGAACTGGCCGACCTCGGCGCCGAGACGGCCGTCGAAGCCTGCGACGTCGCCGACGAGGCCGCCGTCACCGGGCTGTTCGCCCGCCACGACATCCGCGCGGTGGTGCACACCGCGGGCGTCCTGGACGACGGGACGATCGGTTCGCTCACGCCCGAGCGCATCGGTGCCGTCCTGCGTCCGAAGGCGGACGCGGCGTGGAACCTCCACCGGGCAGCGGAACGCGTCGAGGCCTTCGTCCTGTTCTCCTCGGCGGCCGGCACGCTCGGCAACCCCGGCCAGGGCAACTACGCGGCGGCCAACGCCTTCCTGGACGCCCTGGCGGTCCACCGCCGCTCGCTCGGCCTCCCGGCCGTCTCCCTGGCGTGGGGGCCGTGGACCGGCAGCAGCGGCATGATCGGCACCCTCACCGAGGCCGAGGTCGAACGACTGGCCCGAGCCGGAATGCCGCCGCTGACGCCGGAACTGGGCCTCGCGCTGTTCGACGCGACCACGGCCGGCACGGCAGCCGCCGTGCTGCCGCTCCGCCTCGACCCGGCCGCCCTGGCCCGGCGCGGCGACGTCCCCCCGCTCCTGCGGGGCCTGGTGCGCGTGCCGGTCCGGCGTGGCGCGGCCGCGGGAGCGGACGGCGGGGCGGCCGGCGGCGCCGCGTTCGTGCGCCGGCTGTCCGAACTGCCGGGCGGCGAACGGCGCGAGGCGCTGCTGGAGGCGGTCCGCCGCCAGGTCGCCGCGGTCCTCGGCCACACCGACGCCTCCGGGGTGGACCCGCAGCGGGCCTTCCAGGACCTCGGCCTCGACTCCCTCACGGCGGTCGAACTGCGCAACCGGCTGGGCGCGCTGGTGGCCCTGCGGCTACCGGCCACCCTGGTCTTCGACCACCCGACGGTGGCGGAACTGACCGACCACCTCTTCGACCGCCTGGGCCTCCGGCCCGCGCCGACGGAGGGCCCGGCCGCACTGCTGGCCGAACTCGACCGGCTGGAGCTGGCGTTCGGCACGGCGGAGGCGGGCGTCCCGGACGACGACCTGTTCGCGCAGGTCACCGCCCGCCTGGAGGTCCTGCGGACCAAGTGGCTCGCCTCCAGGGCCGCCGACTCCGAGGCCGCGGCCTTCGACTTCGCGTCGGCGTCGGACGACGAGATGTTCGACCTCCTGGACAACGAGCTGGGGCTGTCCGACTGACCCGCCCGTCCCGACGTCGCGGGGGCCCGGATCCCGGGCTCCCGCGACGCTCCGCGCTCGTACGCCCAGCTGTTCACCATCAACGTCCGCGGGCCTGCTGCGCGTCTGCCGGCAGGTCCGATCCGTCGACAACGAACCACCGGAGCGTCCAACCGTCCTCGCGGACGCCATCCTCGCGGACGAGAGTTCTGGGCTCTTGACTAGTCGCCGCGGCCGTACCGTCGGCGGTGGTGTGCGGCGGCTCGGCGCCGCGCCGTGGGGCCGGGGAGGCTACGGATGGGAACGACGATGCTCGGGAACCTGATCGACGAGGCCGTGCTGACACTCGAGAGCACCGTGCGGGCCGGCGCACGGCGGGAGGTGGAGGAGCTGGCCGCGCGCGTGCTCGGTGTGGAGCCGAGCGGGCTGGACCCGCGGCAGGAGCTCGACGCGAGAGAGGTACGGCGCTTGGGGGACCTCGTCGGCAGGAGAGCCGAGGGCGTGCCGCTCGGCCACCTGACCGGGCGCGCCGTGTTCGGCGGCCTCGACCTCCTCGTCGGGCCGGGCGTGTTCGTGCCGCGGGTGCACAGCGAGCTCGTGCTGGCGGCCGGTCTGGAGGCCCTCGTCGAGAAGCGGGCGCCGACGGTGGTCGACCTGTGCGCCGGCTCGGGCGCGATCGGCCTGGCCATCGCGCACGCCCGGCCGGACGCCCGGGTGCACGCCGTCGAGTTCGACCCGATCGCCGCGGACTTCGCCCGCCGCAACGCGGCCCGGCGCGCCGCCCTGGGGGACACCGTGATGACCGTCCACGAGGGCCCGGCGGCCCGGGCGGGCACCCTCACCGGGCTGACCGCCGAGGTCGACCTGGTGCTCGCGAACCCGCCCTTCATGCCGGACGCGGCCGACGTGCCGGACGAGTTCGGCCGCTACCAGCCCCGCCAGGCCGTCTTCGGCGGCGCGGACGGCCTGCGGGTCGTGCGCCAGGTGGTGGAGGCGGCGGCCGGGATGCTGCGACCGGGCGGCGCCCTGGTGGTCGAGCACGGCCACCTGCACGGGGCGACGGTGCCGGCGCTGCTGCGGGAGTGCGGGCGTTTCGCCGAGGTGGTGTGCCGTCCCGACCAGGACGGCTGGCCCCTGTACTCGTCGGCCGTCCGCACCACCACCTGAGGACGCCGACTGCCGAACTCGCTGATCGGCACGGGGCGGAGGTGATGGCACACCGGCTGGACGCGTCGGCGGTCCGGGGCCGGGCCGCCGGCGCGTCCAGCCGGTGCCGGAGGAGTTCCAGGTGGCGGTCGTGGTGGCGGTGCGATCGCGTCCGTGCGGTCGAGTCCCCGCATCGACTCGCCGCGCTGGAGGTCGGAACGGCGGTCTTCGGGCACGGTGACCCGATCGTCCGACGCGCGGGCCTTCGCCCGGCGGGAAGCGGCCGCCGCGACCACGTCGGGAGGACAGGGCAGACAGGTGCGGTGCGCAGGAGGTCGGTCGTCCCGATGTCCCGCGCACCGCACCGGCCGCGGAGCTCAGCGCGGAGCGATCGGCCTGCGGAAGCCCGTGGCCGCCAGCCACGCGCCGATGGCCGCGACGGCCGTGCCGAGCAGCAGGGCCGGCACGGCCGTTCCCGTGCCCGGGAGGCCCAGGGCGAGGGCTCGGGTCGAGTCGATGGCGTACGTCAGGGGGTTGACGTGGGCGACGGCGGCCAGCCAGTCGGGGAGGTCGGCGGTCGGGACGTAGGCGCTGGAGGCGAACATCAGGGGGAGGACGGCGATGATCGCCAGATTCTGGATCGGTTCGGCACGGCGCAGCCAGGCGGCCGCCGCGATGAAGAGCCAGCCGAGGGCCCAGCTCATGAACAGCGTCAGCCCGATCGAGGCGGCGACCGCGCCGGCGCCGCCGCGCGGGTGGTAGCCGAGGACGAGCATGCCGAGCGCCAGGATGATCAGCGCCTGGACGGCGGCGCGCACGAGCGTGGTGAGGCTGCGGGCGACGAGCAGGGAGCTCGGGGCGACGGGCAGGCAGCGCAGGCGGGCGACGATGCCGTTCTGGAGGTCCTCGACGAGGCCGACGCCGGACTGGACGGCGGACTGCACGGCGTTGTCGACGAGGACGGCGGGCAGGACGAAGTCCAGGTAGGTGACGTCCGGCGGGAAGTGCGGCGGAAGTCCCATCCGGCTGAACACCTGGGAGAGCACGACGAGCGTGATGACGGGCTGGAGCAGGCCGAAGAGCAGCACCGCCGGATCGGTGACGAGCGCGCGCAGCGACCGGCCGGTGAGGATGCGGATCTGGGTGGGCCGTGAACTGCCGCGCCAGACCGGCGCGCTGACCGTGGCGGCGCGGGGCGGTCGGTCGGTGTCGAGCGTGGTGGTCACTGCTGGGATCCTTCCGGGCTGTCCGGGCTGTCCGGGCCGGCCAGGTCGTCGAGGCTGTCGGAGCGATGGGCCAGGGCGAGGTAGACGTCGTCCAGGCCGGGTTCGCCGAAGGTGAGCTCGGCGGCCTCGACCCCGACCCCGTCCAGAGCCCGGACGACGGCGGCGATGTCGCGGGTGGCCTCGATCGGGACGACCAGGGCGGCGCCCTCGCGCCCGGCGACCGGGGCGAGCCCGGCACGGCGCAGCGCGTCGGCGGCGCGCTCCAGGTCGTTCCCGGGCGCGCTCCCGCCGGGCCCGTCGAGGACGACGGTGACGGTGCGCCTGCCCACTCGGGACTTGAGCTCGGCCGGAGTGCCGTGGGCGACGACGCTGCCGCCGGAGAGCACGGTGATGGCGTCGGCGAGCCGGTCCGCCTCGTCGAGGTACTGGGTGGTGAGCAGGACGGTGGTGCCCTCGGCGACGAGGCCCTCCACGATCTCCCAGAGACCGAGCCGGCTCACCGGGTCGAGCCCGGTGGTGGGTTCGTCGAGGAACACCACCTCGGGCCGGCCGACCAGGCTCGCGGCCAGGTCGAGGCGCCGGCGCAGGCCGCCGGAGTAGCCACGGGCCGGACGGTCGGCGACGTGCCCGAGGTCGAAGAGGTCGAGGAGTTCGTCGGCGCGGGTGCGGGCGGCGCGGCGCCCGGCGCCCAGCAGGCCGGCGAGCAGGAGGAGGTTGTCGCGGCCGCTGAGCCGTCCGTCGACGGTGGCGTACTGGCCGGTGAGGCCGATCCGGCGGCGGACCTCGGCGGGGCGGCGGCGGACGTCGAACCCGGCCACGCTGGCCCGGCCGGTGGTGGGCGCGAGCGCGGTGGTGAGGACGCCGACGAGGGTGGTCTTGCCGGCGCCGTTGTGGCCGAGCAGGGCGAGGACGCTGCCGCGCGGGACGGCGAGGCTGACCGAGTCGAGCGCGCGGACGTCGCCGAAGGTCATGCCGACGTCGACCGCCTCGATCACGAGGTCGTCGGCGGCCGCGGTGGGCGGTGGCGGTGCGGTGCGGGCGGGCATGATCGGGTCTCCGTAGGGGAATCGGCAGGGCACGCGGGGCTTTCGGGGCACGGGTTCGGTCGACGGAGCCGGTCCGCGGAGTAGGTCCCGGAGTGGCTCCGCGGCGTCAGTCCACGGCGTCCATCAGGCGGAAGAGTTCCTCGTCGGTGGCCTCGTCGAGGTCGGGCCCGGGAGCCGGGCGGGCCGGTCCGGCGGTTGTGGCGCAGCGCCGGGCGAGGTCGCGCAGCCGGGTGGCGGTGGCCGGGTCGAGTGCGGTGCCGGCGGCGAGCAGCGCCGCGAGGCGGTCGACCAGGTGGGCGGCGGCGGGTTCGGGAGCGGCGCCCGGGGCGGGCCGGTCTCGGAGGGCCGCGATGGCGCGGACGACGGAGGCCGGCGAGGGGTGGTCGAAGACGAGGGTCGCCGGGAGGGGCGTGCCGGTGGCGATGGCGATGCGTTCGCGCAGTTCGACGGCGTTGACGGAGTTGACGCCGAGGTCGGAGAACGCCTGGGTGGCCTCGAGGTCGTCGGGGCCGCGCCCGAGCACGGCGGCGGTCTCGGCGAGGACGAGTTCGAGGAGCAGGGCGTCGCGCTCCTCGGGGCTCGCCGTGGCGAGCCGGCCGTCGCGCAGCGGTGCGGTGGCGACGACGGCCGTGGTCGGCGGTGTCGGCGCGGCGGGCGCGAGCCAGTACGTCTGCCGCTGGAACGCGTACGTCGGCAGCGGCACGGGCCGGGCGCCCGGCAGGACGGCCTCCCAGTCCACCGGTACGCCGTGCAGGTGGAGACGTCCGACGGCGACGAGCAGGGCGCGCGCCTCGTCCGCCCGGTCGGCCGAGCCGGTCGTGGTGACGGCGGCCGGTGCGCCGGCGTCCGTGCCGGCCAGGCACTCCCCGAGCATGGGGGCGAGCGCGGAGGCGGGACCGAGTTCGAGGTAGGCGTCGGCGTGCTCGGCCCTCAACCGCGAGACGGCGTCCCGGAAGCGGACCGGCTCCCGGGCCTGCCGCACCCAGTGGCCGGGGTCGCGGGCCTCCTCGGCGGTCAGCGGTCGGCCGGTGACGCCGGAGACCAGCGCAATGGCGGGTGGGGCGAAGGACAACCCCTCCAGCACGTCACGGAATTCCGCCAGCATCGGCTCCAGCAGCGGCGAGTGGAAGGCGTGCGAGACGCGCAGCCGCGCCGTCCGCCGGTCGGCGAAGTGGGCCCCGACCGCCGCCACCGCCTCCTCGGTGCCCGAGACGACGACGGACGAGGGGCCGTTGACGGCCGCCAGCGAGACGAACTCGCCCAGCAGCGGCAGGACTTCGTCCTCCGACGCCCGGACTGCGAGCATCGCGCCACCGGCCGGGAGGGCCTGCATGAGCCGGCCCCGGGCGGCGATCAGGGTGCACGCGTCCGGCAGGGACAGCACCCCGGCGACGTGCGCGGCGGCGATCTCGCCGACCGAGTGCCCGGCCAGCAGGTCGGGGCGTACGCCCCAGGACTCCAACAGCCGGTGGAGGGCGACCTCGTGGGCGAACAGCGCGGGCTGGGCGAACTCCGTTCGATCGAGGAGGTCTGCCCGGTCCTCCCACAGCACGGAACGCAGCGGCCGCTCCAGCAGCGGGTCCAGGAAGCCGCACACCTCGTCCAGGGCCGCTGTGAACTCGGGGAAGGAGGCGGCGAGTTCGCGCCCCATGCCGGGACGCTGGCTGCCCTGCCCGGCGAAGACGAAGGCGAGCCGCCCGCCGCCGTCACGCCGCCCGGTCACCGGGGCGACCGGCGACGGTTCCCCGGCGGCGAAGTGCTCCAGCGCGTCGACGAGTTCGCCGCGTTCGGCGCCGGCCAGCACGGCGCGGTGGGTGTGGACGGCCCGGGTGCCGGCGAGCGCGAGGGCGACGTCGGGCAAGGCGTACGAGGGGTGGGCGGCGAGGTGCTCGGCCAGCCGCCCGGCCTGGGCCCGCAGGGCCGGCTCACCGCGGGCGGACAGCAGCAGCGGCACCGGACGGTCAGCGGTGCAGGGCGGCACCGGACGGTCAGCGGTGCGGGGTGCCGCCGGGCGTGCTGCCGCCACCGGTGCCTCCTCCAGCACCACGTGCGCGTTCGTCCCGCTGATCCCGAACGACGACACCCCCGCCCGCCGCACCCGCCCGTCCTCCCGGTGCCACGGCTGCGCCTGCGTCAGCAGCCGCACGGCGCCGGAGGACCAGTCGACCCGGCCGGTCGGCCGGGTGACGTGCAGGGTCCGCGGCAGTAGACCGTGTCGCATCGCCTGCACTGTCTTGATCACCCCGGCCACCCCGGCGGCCGCCTGGGTGTGCCCGATGTTCGACTTGACGGACCCGAGCCACAGCGGCCGGTCCGCCGGGCGCGCGTCGGCGTGGACGGCGAGGAGCGCCTGTGCCTCGATCGGGTCGCCGAGCGAGGTTCCGGTGCCGTGCGCCTCGACGGCGTCGACGTCGCCGGGCGCGAGCCCCGCGTCGGCGAGGGCGCGACGGATGACGCGTTGCTGGGCGGGGCCGTTGGGCGCGGTGATGCCGTTCGAGGCGCCGTCCTGGTTGACGGCCGAGCCGCGGACGAGGGCGAGCACCGGGTGCCCGTTGCGGCGCGCGTCGCTCAGCCGCTCCAGCACGAGCAGGCCGGCGCCCTCCGCCCACGCCGCGCCGTCGGCGTCGTCGGAGAAGGACTTGCAGCGACCGTCGGCCGCGAGCCCGCGCAACCGCGAGAACTCGACGAACGACGTCGGCGTGGCCATCACCGCGACGCCGCCGGCCAGCGCGAGCGAGGACTCGCCCGAGCGCAGCGAGCGGCACGCGAGGTGCAGGGCGACGAGCGAGGAGGAGCACGCGGTGTCGACGGCGAGCGCCGGGCCCTCCAGGCCGAAGCAGTAGGAGATCCGCCCGGCCAGCGCGCTGCCGGCGGTGCCGATCCCGAGCAGGCCCTCCAACTCCGCCGGGGCGCCGACGCCGTAGTCGTGGTACATCGCCCCGGTGAAGACGCCGGTGCGGCTGCCCCGCAGCCCGTTCGGGTCGATCCCGGCGTGTTCCAGCGCCTCCCAGGCGGTCTCCAGGAGCAGCCGCTGCTGAGGGTCGGCGGCCAGGGCCTCGCGCGGGGAGAAGCCGAAGAAGGCGGCGTCGAACCGGCCCGCGCCGTCCAGGAACCCGCCCCGGCGGACGTAGGAGGTGCCGGGGTGGTCGGGATCGTCGTCGAAGAGGCCGTCGAGGTCCCAGCCGCGGTCGGCGGGGAACGCGGAGTCGGTGTGGGTGCCGTCGGCGACGAGCGCCCAGAGGTCGTCGGGGGAGGAGACGCCGCCCGGCAGTCGACAGGCCATGCCGACGATGGCGATCGGTTCGTCGGAGGAGGCGTCGTGCGGGTCCTCCTCCCGGTCGGACACCACGCCCGACAGCAACGCGGCGACGGCCGCGGGAGTCGGGTGGTCGAAGCCGAGACTCACCGGCAGCGCACGGCCGGTCGCCTCCGCCAGCAGGTTGCGCAGCCGGATGGTGCGCACCGAGTCCAGCCCGTACGCGCGGAACGCCGTGCCGACGCCGATCGGCTCGTCCGCCGGGCCGCGGTCCATGACCTCGGCCGCGCACGAGCGCACGAGGTCCAGCGCGTCGCGGTAGTCCATGGCGTGGGAAGCCTGAACGACCGCCGCCCCGGCCACCAGTTCCTCCAGCGACCGCCGGTGCAGCTTCCCGGCCGGGGTGCGCGGGAGGTCGTCGACGGCCACCAGCTCCAGCGGCACCTTGTACTCGGCGACCTCGCGCTCCCGCAGGAAGGCGGTCACCGCCCGCAGACCGATCGCCGGGTCCGCGGCGCGGGTCAGCACCAGGCACGGGATCTCGCCGAGCCGAGCGTCCGCCCGTCCGACGACGGCGAGCGGGCCGATGCCCGGCATCGCCGCGAGGAGCTCCTGGACCTCCGTCGCGTCGAACTTCCGCCCGCCCACGTTGATCAGCTCGGCCGCGCGTCCGTGGAAGCGCAGCAGGCCGTCCGCCCCGAGGCTCGCCCGGTCGCCCGTGCGCAGCCAGCCGTCCGGCGTGACGGCCGCTGCGGTGAGGTCGGGCTCGCGGTAGTAGCCGCGGAACATGCTCGGACTGCGGTACTGGAGGTCGCCCGGCTCGCCCGTCGGCAGTTCGCGCCCGTCGTCGCCGACGACCCGCACGCGGGCCCCGCTGGTCGGTCGGCCCACGCTGCGCACGGCGGCGCCGGCCGGATCGGTGGTGGAGGTCCGGGTGCCGGTGCCCAGTTCGGACATGCCCCAGACGACGACGAGTTCGCCGCCGAGCACCGCCCGGACGTCGGCCGCCAGCGCGGCGGGGATCGCCGCCCCGGCGGTGCGCACCTCGCGCGGCCGGAAGCCGGCCGGCTGCCCGCTCCGGGCCAGGGTGGCGACCACGTCGTGGAGTTGGGCCGGGACGGCGAAGACGGCGCTCGGGGCGGTGGCGCGGGCGAGGGCGAGGAAGCGCTCCGGGTCCCAGCCGTTCAGGAGCACCTGGCGGCAGGCCCGGAACAGGGCGGTGTGCAGCGACTGCAGGCCGAACAGGTGGGTGAGCGGGCAGGCCGTCAGGATCGCCTCCGCGAAGGCCGGACCGCCCTCGTCGGCGACGGACGCCGTGTTGGAGAGCAGCCCGTCGTGGCTGTGCAGGCAGATCTTGGGCCGGGCCGAGGTGGTGCCGGAGGACGGGACGAGGACCAGTGGGTTCTCGGGCCGGACGTCCACGGGGTGCGGGGCGTGACCCGCCCACTGGGCGGTGAGGCGCTCCAGCGCGTGCACGCCCCGTGCGGTCGGTGCCTCGTCCCCGGCGACCAGCACCGCCCGGAGGGACGACACGGTCGTCAGGAGTTCGACCGCCGTGGCTGCCGCCTCAGCCGGGAGGAGCACGGCGACCGGGTCCACCCGGGCCAGCAGTGCGCGTACGTCCGCGGCGCCGTGCCCCGCGTGGACGGGCAGCAGGACGGCGCCCGCGACGGCGACGGCGACGTGTGCCGTCTGGTACTCCCGGCAGTTGGGGAGCTGGACGGCGACGACGTCCCCGGGCGCGACGCCGAGCTCCTGGAGGGCCCGGGCCAGGGCGGCGGCGTCGTCCGCCCACTGGCGCCAGGTCACCTCCCGGTCACCGTCGACCAGGGCGACGGCGTCGGGCGCCCGGCGGACCGCCGCCGCGAACACGGCGGGCAGCGTGTGGCCGCCGAGCGCCCCGGGCGAGCCGGCGGCCGGATCGATCGCGTAGTCATCGCTGTGGACGGGCACCTTCGCTCCTGACGGGGTCGCCGGCCGGCCGCACCGGCCGTGCTCAGCCTGGGTTTCGGGAGGGACCGCGCCCTCCGGGGCGTCCTGCTCCGGGCCCTCCTCGCCGGAGCCCGTCGGCCGGGCGCGCGGCTCCGGGCGCCCGGCCTGGCGTGCGGAAGATCCGGAGAGCGGACCCTCAGCTCGGGATGGCGGCCGGGAACGAGCCGGACGGACGGCGCCGACGCATCGCGGCCGCCGGGCTCTCCAGCGGCAGCTCGGCGTCGAGCAGCGCGAGCAGCGGGCGGGCCTTGACCGCCGTCTCCTCGAACTCGCCCTCGGCGTCGGACAGCGCGATGATCGCCCCGCCGACCCCGTAGCGCAACCGTCCGCCGCTGAGCACGGCGGTGCGGATCACGATGCTCAGGTCGGCCGCGCCGCTGAGCGAGAAGTAGCCGATCGCGCCGGAGTAGATGCCGCGCGGTCCGTTCTCCAGCCGGTCGATGATCTGCATCGTGCGCAGCTTGGGCGTGCCCGTCATCGAGCCGCCGGGGAACGCCGACCGGACGCCGTCGACCGCGCTGCACTCGGGGCGCAGCCGGGCCCGAACGGTGCTGACGAGCTGGTGCACGGTGGCGTACGTCTCGACGTCGAACAGGGGGTCGGCGACGACGGAGCCGGTCCGGGCACAGCGGCCGAGGTCGTGCCGGACGAGGTCGACGACCATCAGGTTCTCGGCCCGGTCCTTCTCGCTGGTGGCGAGGTCGGCGGCGAGCAGGGCGTCCTCCTCGCCGGTGGCGCCGCGCGGACGGGTGCCCTTGATGGGCTTCGACTCCATGAGGCCGTCCGGGCCGATCCGCAGGAAGCGCTCCGGGGAGGAGCTGAGCACGGCGAGGTCACCGAAGGAGAGGAAGGCGGCGAACGGGGCGGGGCTGATCCGCCGCAGCGCGCGGTAGGCCTGCCACGGGTCGAGGTCGGCGGGCGCGTCGATCATGTTGGTGAGGCAGACCTCGTAGGTCTCGCCGGCCGTGATCTCGTCCTGGCAGGCGTCGATGAGCTCGAGGTACGCCTCGCGCGGGTGTCGCAGCCGCAGCCGGGCGTCGGCGCCGGGCGGGGTGTGGGCGGGCGGGTCGGTGTGCGGGGCCGGGCCGGTGAGCAGGGCGGCGGTGTCGTCCAGCCAGACGTGGGCGGAGACGTCCCGGCCGTCCTCGGCGAGGGCGAGCAGGTGGGTGGTGCCGGTGTGGTGGTCGAGGACGACGGCTCGGTCGGCGAAGACCATGACGGCGTCTGGGTCGGGCGAGCGGTGGGCGCGTTCGCCGCCGCACTCGGCCTTGAGTTCGTAGCCGAGGCAGCCGACCCAGCCGAGCGCGAAGTCGAACGGCAGCTCGGGCAGGTCGACGTCGACCGTGCGCAGGTCGTCGTCGAGCCAGGTCAGGAACTCGCCCTGGACGACCTGCGTGGTGCCGCCGGCGGTCACCGTGACGGTGCCGCGTTGGACGTCCGCGGTGGCGACGCGGGCGAGCGGCCCGGCGGCGTTGCCCATCACCGAGACCTGCCCGAGGCGGCCGCCGGGCAGGCTGCTGTCGAGCCAGAAGGGATGACCGCCTGCGCGGAACACGTGGTCGAAGACGGTCTCGGCCTCCCAGCCGGTGTCGACCCGGCGGGTCAGGACGGCGAGGCGCCGGGTGGTCGGCCGCCGCGCGGCTCGGGGTGCGGGTGCCGGGCGGGGCGAGGTGCGGGGGCGGGGCGCCGTGCCGCGGCGTCGGCGCCCGTGCTGCTCGGTGAGGTGGCGGAAGTTCGACAGCAGCCGCAGGCCGGCCTCGGTGCCGATCGACTCGGGATGGAACTGCACCCCCCACAGGGGGAGTTCCCGGTGGCGCAGGGCCATGACCACGCCGTCGTCGGTGGCCCAGGCGATCGGTTCCAGGGCGGGCGGGAGCGAGGTGACCGCCAGGGAGTGGTAGCGGACCACCTCCAGCGGGTTCGGCAGGTGGTGGAAGAGACCGGTCCCGGTGTGCCGCACGGCCGAGGTGCGCCCGTGCCGGGGTGCGGGCGCCCGGCCCACGGCGGCGCCGTGGGCGAGTGCCAGTCCCTGGTGGCCGAGGCAGACGCCGAGGAGGGGCAGCCGGCCCTCCCGGGCTATGCCGGCACAGTGGCCGAAGTCGGCGGGCCTGTGCGGGGTCCCGGGGCCGGGGGAGAGCACGACGTTGTCGAACGCGTCGAGCAGTTCGGGTCGGAAGGCCGGGTCGTCGTTGCTGATGACCTCCGGCTCTCGGCCGTTGACCTCGGCGAGGTAGTGGAAGAGGTTGTAGGTGAAGGAGTCGTAGTTGTCGACCAGGAGTGTGCGCATCAGGGGTCCTTGTCCGGGCCGGCGGTCCGTCAGCGGAGCTCGGCGAGTTCGGCGGAGATCTCCCGGAGCACCGCCGTCTGCTGGTCGGCGAGGAAGAAGTGGCCGCCGGGCAGGACCCGGAGGCGGAACGCCCCGTCGGTGTGGGCCTGCCAGGCGCGGGCCTCGGCGACGGTGGTGCGCGGATCGGCGTCGCCGGTGAGCGCGACGACCGGGCAGCCGAGGACGCGGTCGGGCCCGCAGGTGTAGCGCTCGATGGCGCGGTAGTCGGCCCGGATCGCGGGCATCGCCATGCGCAGGACCTCCTCGTCGCCGAGCAGCTGGGCGTTGGTGCCGTTGAGCAGCTTGAGCTCGGCGATGACGCCGTCGTCGTCCTGTCGGTGCACCGCCTCCGGGCGGGTGGTGGACGGCGCCCGGCGGCCGGAGGCGATGACCGCACCGGGTGCGTGGGTGCCCTTCCGTTCCAGTCGCCACGCGGTCTCGAACGCGAGGACGGCGCCCATGCTGTGGCCGAAGTACACGGTGGGCCGGTCGTCCAGGGTGAGCAGTTCGTCGGTGATCCGGTCGGCGAGGGTGGCGATGTCCTCGATGCAGGGTTCCCGTCGGCGGTCCTGCCGGCCGGGGTACTGCAGCGCGATCACCTCGGCCTCGGCGGACAGGGCCGCGGAGACGGGGAGGAAGAAGCTCGCGGATCCGCCGGCGTGCGGGAAGCACACCAGGCGTACCGTGCGGCCCTCACCGGGGTGGAAGCGGCGCAGCCACAGGGTGCTCGCCGTGCCGGGGCTGGTCATGGGGGTTGGTCCTCTCTCGGGGCCCCTCGCGGGGCGGGATTCAGTCCCGGTGGACGGTGATGGCGCCGGACGGGCAGAGCGTGGCGGCGGTGTCGACCGCGTCGCGGTCCTCGACGGCCACGGCGGGCCCCCGCAGTTCGACCACGCCGTCGTCGTCCTGGTCGAACACGGCCGGGGCGTTGAGCACGCACTGGCCCGCGCCGACGCAGCGGTCGGTGTCGACGGTGATGCGCATGAACGGTTCTCCTGAAGCGGATCGGTGGGCGGGGTCTCCTACCAGCGGACCGGAAGTGCGTGCAGGCCGCACAGCACGCCGTCGTACTTGAGCGGGAGGTCCTCGACCGGCACTGCGAGACGCAGGCCGGGAATGCGTTCGAAGAGCCGGCGGTAGGCGATCTCCATCTCGATCCGCACCAGGTTCTGGCCCAGGCACTGGTGGACGCCGTAGCCGAACGCGACGTGGTGGCGCTCGGTGCGGGCCGGATCGAACGCGTGCGGGCAGGAGAAGGCCTTCTCGTCGTGGTTGGCGGCGGCCACGAGCGGCACGATCCCCTCGCCGGCCCGCACCAGCTGCCCGGAGATCTCGACGTCCTCGACCGCGACCCGCAGCGAGACCAGGTCGGCCACCGAGTGGAAGCGCAGCGTCTCCTCCACCACCCGGTCGTCACCGATCCACTCGGGGTTCTGGAGCAGCGTCACCACGCCGAGTGCGATGTTGTTGGCCGTCGTCTCGTGCCCGGCGATGAGCAGCAGCATCAGCACGCCGGACATCTCGTGCGGCTCGATCGCGCCGGTCGCCAGCAGCCGGCTGATCAGGTCCTCGCCGGGCCAGTTCTGTTTGATCGCCACCAGCCGGTTGATGTAGCGCAGCAGTTCGCGCGAGGCGGTGTCGCGCTGTCGGTCGGTGGAGGCCTGGATGGCGACCAGGGTCCGCGTGCGGGACTCGAAGAAGTCCCGGTCCACCGGCGGAACGCCGAGCAGCGAGGAGATGACGAGCGACGGGACGGGCAGCGCGAAGTCCGCGACCAGATCCGCCTCGTCGCCGGCCGCCAGCATCGCGTCGATGCACCGGTCGACGGTCTGCTCGACGGCGGGCCGTAGCTCCCGCACCCGCCGGACGGTGAACTCCGGGATGAGCGCCCGGCGGAAGCGGTCGTGCTCGGGAGAGTCGAGACCGACGAACCAGCCGGGGATCTGTTCCTGGCGCGGCACGCCCAGCGTCTCGCTGACGTTGGGGAATCCGGGATGGTCGGGGTTGGAGCTGATCCTCCTGTCGGTGAGGACCGAGCGCACGTCCTCGTGCCGGGTCACCAGCCAGACCTTGCGGCCGTTCGGCAGGTAGGACAGCACCAGGCCCGGCAGCTCCCGGTAGTCCTGGTAGCGCGGCGGCGGGAAGCGCTCGCCGGGCACGCGCAGCGGGAAGTCGACCACCGGCGGCTCGGCGCCCGTCGGCTCCCCGGGAGGCCCGGTCCGGGAGGGCACGGTGTCGGGCGGCGCTGTCTCGGGCGGCGCTGTCTCGGGCGTCATGGTGTCGGGTCTCCTCCGGCCGGCCGGCTCAGGACGCGCCGTAGAACGCGCGGACCGCGCCGATCACGCGGTCCTGGTCGGCGGGGGTCAGGTCGGTGTAGGTGGGCAGGTAGAGGCCGTCGGCCGCGAAGCGGGCCGCGTTGAGGCCGGGCCAGGAGGGGTCGTAGTATCCCGGCTGACGGCTCATCGGCTGGAAGAACAGCCGGGTCTCGATGCCCTCGCCGGTCAGGAACTCTCGGAGCTCGGAGCGACGTTCGGCCCGCAGGTCGTACATCCACAGCACGTCCCGGGGCGGCATCAGGGTGATCCCCGGGACCTCCTTGAGGCCCTGGTCGTAGCGCCGCTCGATCTCCTTGCGGGCCGCGAGGAACTCGTCCAGGCGCTCGGTCTGGGCGACGGCGACGGCGGCCTGCATGGCCGTCATGCGGAAGTTGTAGGCGAGCTTCTTGTGCAGGAAGCTGTGGTCGGCGGTGAAGGCCATGGCCCGGAGGTGGGCCAGCTGGCCGGCCAGGCGGGGGTCGTCGGTGAGGCAGATGCCGCCTTCACCGGCTGTGATGATCTTGTTGGCGAACAGCGAGAAGCAGGCGATGTCGCCGACCGGTCGGATGCCGTGGGCCTCGGAGGAGTCCTCCACGACCCGCAGGTTGTACTGATGGGCGATCTCCATGATCGTCGTCATGTCGCACCGGCGGCCGTAGACGTGCACCGGCATGATCGCCTTGGTGCGCGGGGTGAGCCGCTCCTCGATCCGTTCGACGTCGATGTTCAGGTCGTCGGCGCAGTCGACGAACACCGGGGTGGCGCCCGTGTAAGTCACCGCCCAGGCGCAGGCGATCATGGTGAACTCCGGCACGATGACCTCGTCGCCGGGGCCAATGCCGAGCGCGCGCAGGGCCAGCGTGAGGGCCGCAGTGCCGGAGGAGCAGGCGACACCGTGCGCGGAGCCGTTGTACTCGGCGAAGGCCTCCTCGAAGTGCCGGACGAACGGCCCCTGGGACGAGATCCAGCCGTCGCCGATCGTGCGGTTGACGTACTCCAGCTCCCGGCCGTCGAGGCTCGGCCGGGACACGGGGATGGTGAAGGGCATGGGGTCCTCACTTCGGGACGGCCCGTCGCGCGACGGGTCGCCGTAGGGCGGGTCGCCGTACGGCGGGTCGGCTCGTGGGCGGTCGGGAAACGGATCAGGTCAGGGCCGGTAGTCCGAGCAGGAGGTCGGCCGCCGCCGACCGGCCACCGGCGGCGCGCTGCGCCTCGCCGACGCGTGCGGCCCGCTCGCGGAAGGAACGGTCGCCGAGCACGCGGGTGAGCTTGTCCACGACGTCGTCCGGGTCGAGGTCCTGCGGCCGGTCCAGCGTGAGGCTGATCCCGAAGTCCCGGCCGCGTACGGCCTGGTCGTAGCAGTCCACCCACAACGGCCGGACCACCAGCGGCTTCCCGAAGTACACGCCCTCGTGGAAGCCGTTGCCGCCGCCGTGGGTGAAGAACACCTCGACCTTGGGATGGGCCAGCACGTCCAGCTGCGACGGCAGCCAGCTCTCGACCCGCAGGTTGTTCGGCAGCTGGTCGCGCGGCGGCAGGAGGTGCTGCTGCTCGGTCGGCAGCCGCCACAGGACCTGGTGCCGGCCGTCCAGGCGTCGCGCGACCTCCACCAGGTCGCCCACCTGCGCCCGGGTGAGCCGGGTGATCGTGCCGAATCCCATGTAGACCACGGAGGACTGCACGTCCAGCCAGTCCATGACGCCGGTCGGGTCGTCGGCCGGCGAGGCTTCCGGCAGTGGCGGCACCATGGCCCCGACGAGCTTCACCTTCCCGGGAATATCGAAAGGATAGTCGAGCTCCCGCACAGAATTGCAGAGCACCATTTCCGCGCGGTCGATCCGCGTCATGGGGCTGGGCTTCGGCAGGCCCAGCTCCTTGCGCAGCCGGGCGTCCTCGGAAAGCACCTTCCCCATCGCGGGGTGGAAGAACAGCGCGAGCGTGCGGAGCTTGAAGAGACGGTTTCTCAGCCTCTGGCCGAAACCCATCGGGTAGGGCAGGCCGGAATGCGGGACGGGGAAATCCTTCGGGGTGTAGGAGGACCCGAAGGGGCTGTGCGAGGTGAGGACGTTGCTCGGCAGGAACGGGACGCTCAGGACGAACGGAATGCCCCGGGTCAGCGCGAGGTCGACGGCGAAGGCACTGACGCAATCGATGACCATCAGGGCGGGATCACACTCGTCCACGACCTTCGCGAGCCGGCGGTACTTCTCGGCCTGGAGGTCGGGCCGGTACGACTGGTGGATCACCGCCCGGTGGGCCTTGAAGCGCGAGAGCTGGGTCACCCGGCGGTACACCTCGTCGCTCCAGCTGACCGCGGACAGCTCGGAGAAGACGTCGCCGAGGGAGGCGAACTCCACCGCCGACCGGTCCGCGAGGCCCAGGACGTCGGCGCGCCGGGGCTCGTCGGTGGCGAACCAGAGGTCGGGCACGCCCCGTCGGGCCAGCTCGCCGGCCAGCACCAGCAGGGGGTTGAGCAGGCCGCTCTCCGGAAGGCTGACAAACAGGATCGGCCGTTGCACGGCGCTCATCGGACTCCCTCGGGGCGGGGTTGGCGATCGGGACTGCACCCCACCTTGGTCTCACGCCCGGTGTCGGGAATTCCTTAGTCCTTGGCCCGGCCGGACGGTCGCCCGGCCCGATCATCCGGGTGTGTCCCGGTTTGATCGGAAGTGGCCGGCGAAGGGGAGTCAGAAGGGGAGTCAAAGGCTCCTCCAAGGATTCCCCGGAGGCCCCCGGCCCGTCGGGTGGCCGGGCATCGGGTCGCGATCCTGGTCCTCGAACGGATTCTTCGGATGCGGCCCGCTTCTTGACGGCTCCCATATACTCTGGTCGCAGGCGCTTGGGTAAGCTGAATCTCCGTCAGTCGCAATTGCAGGCCGTTCCAGGCGCGTGACCCCGGAATATCGGGATCGTCATCGAATCACTCATCCGAACATCCATGGTTTCCGGCCGGAAGCAGTTCGGTCGCCTGAAACCGCTGTCTCCACCGATGCCGGAGTTCCGTGCTGACTTCACGGCGGTTCAGGCCGGCGGAGAATGCGCCGGATTGTTCCGGGAAGAACAAACCGTACCCGTGCCTTGAAGGGATCCGATTCTCTGTGGTGATGTCGTACGCAGCCGGTGCAACCCGGACCGTCGAACCCGCTCCCGTCCCGGCCGCCGGCGCGGGACCGCAGCACCACCCGCTGGCCGGACAGCCCGGCCTGACCATGGCCCAGCTCGACCGGGCCCTCACCATCCGGCAGGCGAACGAGGCCTTCTTCTGGCAGTTCGGACGTTCCTCCGCGGACCTCTGCGGCCGTACCTTCAGCGACCTCGTGCACCCGAGCGTCCAACAACCCCTGCTGCGTCAGTTCTCCGGACTGATCGAAGGGCGGCGTGACCGTTTCGCCACCGACGTCATAGCAGTCGGCCCGCACGACGAGACGTTCACCGTCCCGCTCACCGCCGTCATGGTGCGCGGCGATCTTCCTGACGAGTCGTCGATCCTGGTGATGATGCCCGACGGGCGTCCGGACTCGGGTGGGTCCGAGGTCGTGGCCGGCCAGAAGAAGTTGCTGAGCGAGATCGACGCGAAGATTCTCGAGGGCATCGCGGCCGGCGTCTCGACCGTGCCGCTCGCCGCCCGGTTGTACCTGAGCCGTCAGGGCGTGGAGTACCACGTGACGTGCCTGCTGCGGAAGTTGCGGGTCCCCAACCGCGCCGCACTGGTCTCCCGGGCCTACTCGATGGGGGCCCTCAAGGTCGGGGTCTGGCCGCCGAAGGTCGTGGAGAGCTTCGTCAAGTAGTGGTTCCGCCAAGGCCCGTGGGTGCCGCTCCGCTCCGGACGGCTGTTGCCGGCTGACCGGCAGCGGGAGACGCTCACGCTGCTTCCTCACAGGGCCCGCACTTGACTCCGTAGCGGCTGAGGCGGCGGACAGCACGTCGGCGGCCAGTACCCTGATGCGTCCTTCCCGGGTCCTCCACGGCCGTGGCCGTCTTCGCCGGGCGGCTGCGCGCTCCCGCGCCGTCGCTGCTGGTCCTGGCGGGCATCGGGGTGGCGCTGATACCCGGAGTCCCCGCCCTGCGCGTACCGCCGCAGGTCATCGGCATGGTGGTCGCTGCCCCCGCTGCTGTACGCCTCCGCCGAGGAGCTGTCGCTGCGCGACCTCCGTACGGTCTGGCGCCCGGTGGCTGTTCTCTCCCTCGGCCTCGTCCTCGCCGCCGCCGCCGTCGCCGGGCTACCACCCGCAATGGCCTTCGTGCTCGGAGCGCCCGCGAGGAGGACGACGCCCGCGACCTCCTCAACCGCGCCGCCCTCGACCACGTCGACCACCTCACCGAACTGGAGGCCGTACCCGACACCGCCCTCGACCGGGTCCGCCGTGCCCTCACCGCCCGCTCCTCCGGTCACGGCGTTCGGTCGTCCTGGTCGAGGCGGGTGAGTGCACTGCGCGCGTACTGCTGGTAGCCGGTCTGGTACCAGGGTGCGTCGGCGGGGATGTGGGCGGCGGCGTCAACCGCTTCGTGGAGGAGTGCGCGCCGTGCGTCGGGCAGGTGGGCCAGGCGGGGGTGGCGGCTGAGGTCGAGCAGGACCCTGGTGAGGTGGTAGGCGTAGCCGCGGGGGTTGACGGCGAAGAGGGTGCGGTAGACCCGCATGCCTTTCTCGCCGTCCAGCCACCGGTCGCCGATCAGGAGTTGGATCCGGGCCCGTAGGACCAGGTCCGGGTGCGGGCCGGGGTTCGGGTTCTCGTCGGTGCCCTTCATCGGGCGTTCGCCTGCCCGAGTCGGCGCTCGAACTCCTGGAGCTGCGGCACGGTGTGCTCCCACATGCGGCGCTGGTGGGCGGGGGCGTCGGCGGGGATGTGCGCGCTCGCGGCCCGTGCCTCTGCCAGCAGTTCCTCCCGCGCCCCGGGCCGGCGGGCCGCGCGGGGGCTGGTCTCGGCGAGTGCGCGCAGCACGTAGGCGAGTTTGTAGGCGTACACCTGGGGGCTGACGGCGAACAGGGTGCGGTAGACCCGCATGCCCTCCTCGCCGTCGAGGATCCGGTCGTTGTGGCTCAGCAGTGTGATCCGGGCTTTCAGTACCAGGTCCGCATGGACGTTCATGTTGCTTGTCCCCCTTCGTCGTTGCTTCTGTACGCACCCAGCACCCGCACCCTCCCGCGTACCGCGCCGGACGCGTCCGGGCACGGCGGTGTGCGCGCCGGCCGCCCGGGCGAGCGCGGGCGGCGGCGCGAAGGCCGTCGGGGGAGTGGGGTGTTGCACGAGTGTGCGGGGTGCGCGGGGGCGGCGGCAAGGCACAGGAAGGGTGTGCTGAGTCCTACCGCTCCCAGGCCTGACCTGGCAGGATTGGGGTCGGCACCCTCCCGGGGCCGGCCCGGAAGACCTGACGCACCCCCAGGGCCGTGTGCGGACCGCTGGTCGCGGAACACACGGACGGACGCGGGCCGAGGCGACGGCCCCGGGGACCCACGGGAAGCGCTCCGGACGCTCATCCGGATGGCGGCCTGTCACACCGAACCGCCGTTGCGCACTCAGCGTGGCGATGGTGACACTTTCCGTGAGCGAGCGGTTCGGATCCGCTGTGCTCCCATCTGAGACGACCTGTATGGGAGGCCGAGAGATCGTGCTGGGACGACGGATTCCGGGGGAAGACGGAGGCGGGGGTCGAGGGCGCTGTCTGCTGGGCGCGCTGGCGTCGGTGGGCGCCCTGGCGCTGAGTGGTGGCGGGATCCTGCCGCTGCCTGCGGCAGCTGCCGCGGTGGCGCCCCGCGCGCCCGCAGCCGCCGGTGCGTGTTCGGTGGCGAACGGTACGACGGTCTGCGACACCCCGGGCTCCTCCACCTACACCGTGCCGCAGAACGCGCGGCAGGTCCGGTTCACCGTCGTCGGCGGGGGCGGCGGCGGAGGCGGCGGGTTCGCCGGTGCCGGGGGTGGCGCCGGTGCTGCGATCGTCTGCACCGTCACCGGCCTGGCTCCGGGCACGGAGCTGGTGGTGACCGTGCCCGCCGGCGGCAACGCCGGTGCGCTGGCGGAGAGTTCGCAGGTTCTGAGTCCTTCCGGTGGTGGTCAGGCCGCCTCGGTCAGCGCTTCGGGCCTGGTCATCTCCGCCGCCGGTGGCGGAGGAGGCGCCGGCAGTGTCGCCCAATTCGGCGGCTTCGAGATCGACGGAGTGGACGGCGGCGCCGGTGGCGGCAGCGGCGGGGGCGCGGGCGGCACGGCGAGCGGCACTCCGGAGGAGACCGGCGGCCGGCCGGGCGCCTCACCGAGCTGTACCGCGTCCGGCAACGGGCTGACGGCCGTCACGGGCCCGGCCGCCACCAGCACCGCCGGGCAGTCGGCCGCCGACGGCGGCAGCGGCGGGACGATCTCTCCCGACGGTTTCGCGCCCCAGTGCTCCGGGGCCGGCTTCGGCGGCCAAGGTGGCGAGGGTGGCCTGAGCGGCCTCGGCGACCTGGCCGGGCTCGGCGACGGTCTGTCGGGATGCGTCCTGATCACTCCCGTCCTGTCCTGCCCTCCCGACGGTTCCACGTCCGTGTGCGCTCCCGGCTTCGCCCAGTACACCGTCCCGCCCGGGACCAGCACGCTGACCGTCACGGCTGTGGGCGCCGCGGGTAGCGGCGGCGGTGGCGGAGGTGGCCAGGGTGCCAGCATGATCTACGGCGACGGCAGCAGCGGCCAGGGCGGTACGGGCGGTGGCGCGGCGGCAGCCGTCACCTGCACCTTCACCGGGCTCCAGGCGGGCAGCGTCCTGGACATCACGGTGCCCTTCGCCACACCCGGCGGGGCGGGCGGCAGCGGTGGCAGCGGCGGCGTCCTCTCCGCGGGCAACCCCGGCCACGGCGGCCACGGCGGCCAAGCCGCGTCCGTCGCCGGCCCCGGGGGAATCGAGGTACTCGCGCCCGGCGGAGGCGGCGGAGCCGGCGGTCACGGCTCCGCCAACCGCCCTCCGGGCGGCTCCGGAACCGCCGGCGGCCCGGCCGGCCAGGGTGGCGGAGCCGGTGGATCAGGCGGCTTCGCCCAGGCCACCGGCGGCCAGCAGGGCACCGACCCGGTCTGTGCGGCCAACGCCACCGGTGTGACCGCCACCCCCACTCCGTACACCGGCGCCGCCGGCGCCGCGGTGACCGACGGCCAGACCGGTGGCACCGGCGGGGCCATCACCCTGCCTCCCGCGATCACCGGCGCGTGTCCCGCCGGCGCTGCGACGGGCAACGGCGGAAGCGGCGGCCGCGGCGGTGACGGCGGCCGGGGATCGAAGCCCGCCGGGCAGAACGGCGCGGGCGGGACCGACGGCGCGAGCGGCTGCGTCCTGATCGCCGCCGCGTGAACAGGGTGGCGCCGCCGGAACACGACCGGCCCGGTGCGACAGCGGGTGGCTGCGCCGCGTACGGCGCGGGCCGGGCGTGATCCTTCCCCTGCCCTCCGCGCGTGGGGCCCAGCACCGGCGGATGGGCGCACGTCCGTCCCGGGCGTCGGCCCGGTGGCGTGTGCCGGGCCCTACGCTGCGGGGAGCGGGAGGAAGCGACTGGTCATCACCTGCGGCGGTCACCGATGCGAGGGCCGAGCGGCCGAGGAAGCATGCGCGGTTTCCGGCTCTCCAGGGGTGGCCCAGTGGATCGATGTCGGATTGGCCCGGTGCTGCTGGTCAATTCGGTACTACGGTGGGCGGCATGACAACCGGAATCACCGCGACCGACAAGTTCCCCTCCCTCACTCCGGCCGAGGCGCCGTTGCGTCAGGCCCGTAACTCGGCTGCTTTCTGGGCCGCGACCGGCCACTCCCGGGGGCACGAGGTGATCCGGCGCCGCGGCTTCCTGGCCGTCGACGGTGGTGAGCGTGCGGGCCTGCGGATCCTGGTGCAGGAGGGCGATCTCGACGCGGGTGAACTGGCGGAGTTGAGTGGCCTGGTGCGCCGGGCCGCGGGCCCGGTCAACGCCGAGGACCCCTTCGGTGCCACCGACCTGAGCCACCTGGGCCTGCGCAGCTGGCAGATGCCCGTCATGCTCCGCCCGCCCGTACCTGCGTCCGTACCGGCGTCCGGCGCCGGGCTGGTGCCGGTGTCTGTGCCGGGGCCCGAGTCCGGCGGTGCGTCGGGGCTGGATGTGGTCCGGGTGGAGCGGGTGGAGGACCTGTGGGCGGCTGAGCGGGTGGTGATCGAGGGTTTCGAGCTGGCGGCCTTCGAGCCCCACCGTCCTGGTGAGTTGTTCCCGGTCGCGTTGATCGAGCGGGTGGGTGTGGACGTGTTCCTGGCCTCGCACCAGGGTGTGGCGGCGGGGGCGTGCGTGCGGGTGGTGGACGACGGTGTCGCCAGTCACTACTGGGTGGCCACGTCCCCGGCGTTCCGCTCGCGCGGCGTGGGCCGGGCCGTCATGACCGCCTCCCTCGCCGACCTGGCGCAGGTGCCGGCCACTCTGACCGCCTCCAAGCTGGGCCGGCCGCTGTACGAGTCGCTGGGCTACACCGCCGCGGCGCCTTCGACGTGGTGGGCCTCGCACTGAGACCCCGCCGCCCGGCTGCCCCGCCGCCCGACCCTCCCGGTTCTCCGGACCGCCCCTCCCGCCTCCCCCGCCCGCCCGGTTCTCCCTGCTCCCGACCGTCCCGCCCGTCTCCTTCCGGTTCCCGTCCCGTGGGTGTCCTGGCATGGCCCGTACGGTTCGGGGCGGGGTCGTGTTCTGGCTACGATCGGTGAGTGCGGGGCGGGTTCGTTTCGCGGGTACGTAGTGGGATTTCGGCGGGAGTGGGCGGATGGGACACGAACGGGCCGGGTTGCCGGCGCAGCCGGGTGATCTGGTGGATGTGGCGCGGTTGGTGACGGCGTACTACGCGCTGCACCCCGACCCGCAGGAGGTGGCGCAGCGGGTGGCGTTCGGGACGTCGGGGCACCGGGGGTCCTCCCTGGACGCGGCGTTCAACGAGGACCACATCGCCGCGACCACACAGGCGATCTGCGAGTACCGGACCGAGCATGGGGTCACGGGCCCGCTGTTCCTGGGCGCGGACACCCATGCGCTCTCCGAGCCGGCGAAGGTGACGGCGCTGGAGGTGCTGGCGGGCAACGGCGTACAGGTGCTGATCGACACCGCCGACGGCTACACGCCGACGCCGGCGGTCTCCCACGCGATCCTGGCGCACAACCGGCGCAGCCCCCAGGCGCTGGCGGACGGCATCGTCGTCACCCCCTCGCACAACCCGCCTCGGGACGGCGGCTTCAAGTACAACCCGCCCAGTGGCGGCCCGGCGGGGTCGGAGGCGACGGGCTGGATCCAGGACCGTGCCAACGAGCTGATCCGCGAGGGCCTGCGCGGGGTCAAGAAGGTCCCCTACGCGCGGGCGCTGGCGGCGGCGACCACCGGGCGGTACGACTTCCTGGGTGCCTACGTCGAGGACCTGCCCGCGGTGCTGGACCTGGACGCGGTGCGGGCGGCCGGGCTGCGGATCGGCGCCGACCCGCTGGGCGGCGCCTCGGTGGCCTACTGGGCGCGCATCGCCGAGTCCCACCGGCTGGACCTCACCGTGGTCAACCCGGTCACCGACCCGACCTGGCGGTTCATGACGCTGGACTGGGACGGCAAGATCCGCATGGACTGCTCCTCCCCGGCCGCGATGGCCTCCCTGATCGGCCGCAAGGACGAGTACGCCATCGCCACCGGCAACGACGCGGACGCCGACCGGCACGGCATCGTCACCCCCGACGGCGGGCTGATGAACCCTAACCACTACCTGGCGGTGGCCGTCGACTACCTCTACCGCCACCGCGCCGACTGGCCGGGCGACGCGGCCGTCGGCAAGACCCTGGTGTCCTCGTCGATGCTGGACCGGGTCGCCGCCGACCTCGGCCGCACCCTGCTGGAGGTCCCGGTCGGCTTCAAGTGGTTCGTCGACGGCCTGCTGGAGGGGTCGATCGCCTTCGGCGGCGAGGAGAGCGCCGGCGCCTCCTTCCTGCGCCGCGACGGCGGGGTGTGGACGACGGACAAGGACGGCATCCTGCTCGCCCTGCTCGCCGCCGAGATCACCGCCGTCACCGGCGCCACCCCCAGCGCCCACTACCGCGAGCTGACGGCCCGCCACGGCGATCCGTCCTACGCCCGCGTCGACGCCCCCGCCGACCGCGAGCAGAAGGCCCGCCTGGCCCGCCTGGCGCCCGAGCAGGTCACCGCCGGCGAACTGGCCGGAGAGAAGATCACCGCGGTGCTCTCGCACGCGCCGGGCAACGGGGCGGCGATCGGCGGCCTCAAGGTGTGCACGGACAACGCCTGGTTCGCGGCCCGGCCCTCGGGCACGGAGGACGTGTACAAGATCTACGCGGAGTCGTTCCTGGGCGCCGAGCACCTGGCCCGGGTGCAGGAGGAGGCCCGCGCCCTGGTCGGCGACGTGCTCGGGGCCTGACGGGCTCCGGGCGCGGGGTGGGGCGGGGCCGGGGTTTCGCACCCCGGCCCCGCCTGTTTGCTGTTCCGGCCCGTACGCGGCTGGTGAGGCCGGTGAGGCCGGTGAGGCCTGTGCGGGCGTCGCGGCTCGGTGGGCGTTCAGGCCCGGGCCGGGGCCGGCGCCGCCGTACGGGAGCGGGCGCGCTGGTCGCGGGTGGTGGCCGCGGCGGTCGCGCAGGCCGCGAGGGCGAGTACGGCTGCGGCCAGGGGGAACCAGCGCGTGCCCAGCAGGGTGATGGCGGCTGATCCGGCGATGCCTCCGGCGGCCGTGCCGAGGTAGAGGGCGCTGCTGTTGAGCGAGATCAGCAGGGGCGCGTTCGCCGGGTCGATCGAGGCGAGGCGGTGCGGCAGTGCGACGGAGACGGCCCATCCGGCCAGGGGGACGACGACCGCGTACGCGAGTGCTCCGGGCATGCTGCGCCCGAGCCAGGGCAGCGCGGTGAAGGCGCAGGCGGCGACGGCGGAGCCGGTCAGCAGGACGGCGCGCACCCCGGCGCGGTCGACGAGGCGTCCGCCCAGCCAGCTGCCGGCCACCGAGAGGACGCCGGTGGTGAGCAGGATGAGGCTGAGCTTGTCGGCGTCGCCGCCGGTGGCGCCGTGGACGGCGGTGGCGAGGTAGATGTAGACGCTCTGGAAGGCGAGGAAGAAGGTCAGGGTGGTCGCGGCGGCGCCGAGGACGCGGCGTGAGGCGAGCGGGGCCAGGCGGGCGGTGAGGGTGGGGGCGGCGGCGGGGGCGGGCAGGTCGCGCAGCAGGAGTGCCAGTCCGGCGAGTGCGGCCAGGCCGAGGGCGGTGACCAGCCACATCGTCAGGCGCCAGTCGGTGCGTCCCACCCAGGTGCCCAGCGGCACGCCCAGCGCGGTGGCCACCGTCATGCCGCCCAGCACGGTGGCCAGGGCCCGGCCGCGCCGCTCGGGGCTGACCAGGGTGGTGGCCACGGCGTTGGCGGTGGGGGTGTAGAGGGCGGCGCCGGCGGCGGCCAGTACCCGGGTGGCCAGCAGCAGCGGGTAGCTGGGGGCGAGGGCGCTCAGGGCGTTGGCGGCGCTGAAGACGGCGAGCGCGGTCAGCAGCAGGCGCCGCCGCGGCCAGCGCGCGGTGGCGGCGGCCAGCGGCGGGGCCAGCAGGGCGTAGCCGAGCGCGAAGACGGTGACGAGCTGGCCGGCGGCGCCCACCGACACGTGCAGGTCGGCGGCGATGGGGCCGAGGATGCCGGCGACCACCATCGAGTCGGTGCCCATGGCGAAGGTGCCGAGGGCGAGCAGGAGCAGGCGTACGGGCACGGAGAGCCCCCCGGGGCGGTTGTGTGGATTGTTGGACGAGCATGCAACAGTTGGATACTCGCCAAACAATCGGGGATTGGTGGATGATTGTCAAACCATCCCTGCCGTCGCCCGCCCCCTGCGCGGGAACCCCGAGGACCGGAGCCCACCCCATGACCGACGACGAGCGGCTGCCCCAGCCCCCCACCGCCGACATCGACCTCGTCACGGTCCTGCACGCCCTCGGCGACCCCGTGCGGATGCGCCTGCTGCTCAGCTACGCCGACGGCGCCGAACACTCCTGCGACCCCCGCGGCCTGGGCCTGGACCACCTCCACAAGTCGACCGTCTCCCACCACATGCGCGTCCTGCGCGAAGCCGGCGTCACCACCACCCGCGTCGCCGGACGCAACCGCTTCGTCAGCCTGCGCCGCGCCGACCTCGACGCCCGCTTCCCGGGGCTGCTCGACGCCCTCCTCGCCTCCGCCCCGCAGTCGGCGGCGGTGGCGGACGTGGGCGCGGGCGCGGTGGCGGCCGGCGCCTGAAGGGCACCGCCCGAGGGCTGGGTTCATCACCCCCCTCGCCCGACCACCCACCACCCGCCGCGTAGGGTGCGGGACGCACCGCGGGCACACGGAAAGGAAACGGTCCATGCCGATCAGGGGCGTGCTCTTCGACGTCGACGACACCTTGTTCGACTACACCCACTCGGAGGAGGCGGGCATCCTCGCCCACCTGCGCGACGTCGGCCTGCTGGAACGGTTCCCCACCCCGCGGGCCGCCCTGGACCTGTGGCGCGCCGTCATGGAGCACAGCTACGCCCGCTACCTCGCCCGGGAACTCACCATGCGAGGCCAGCAGTACGAACGCACCCGGCGCTTCCTCGCCCACCTCGGCCAGGACGGCGCCGAACACCTCAGCGACGAACAGGCCGCCGCCTGGTTCGACGGCTACGCCACCCACCGCGACGCCGCCTGGCGCGCCTTCCCCGACGCCGAGCCCACCCTGCGCCGCCTCGCCCCCCACTACCGCCTGGGCATCGTCTCCAACTCCGACACCGACCACCAGCGCCGCAAACTGCGCGCCATCGGCCTGCTCGACCACTTCGGCGACGTCATCGTCTGCTCCGACCAGCACGGCGAGGCCAAACCCGCCCCCAGCATCTTCCACGCCGCCTGCACCGCCCTGGGCCTGCCCCCGCACGAAGTCGCCTACGTCGGCGACAACTACACCCTCGACGCCGAAGGCGCCCACGCCGCCGGCCTCCACGCCTTCTGGCTCGACCGCGCCGCCACCACCACCCCGGTCGCCGAGGGCATCCACGTGCTCCACACCCTCGACCCCCTCGCCCCCACCCTCACCGCCCTCCCCGCCACCCCCTGACCCCGCAGGCCCGCACGGGCACCCACCCCCACGCCCCGATCCACACCGGCACCCGCAACCCGCACGGGGCCGCACGACTGGGGGCGCCTGCGGACAGGAAGTCGGCCGGGCCGACTTTTCGTGCACGTGTCTTGGGGAGGGTCAGGAGGGTGGGGTGTCGGCGCCGAAGAGGGTGCGGCAGGCGGGGGTGAGGCCGGTGACGGTGACGGGGACGGGCGGGCCCTGCCAGTGGTCGCGGTCCAGGCGCAGGCGCCGGGTCTCCACCGCGTGGCCGTCGAGGACGTCGAGGGTGATGCCGTCGTCGCGGTAGCCGAGCTTGTGGGAGACCGCGAGGGAGGAGTGGTTGTCGGCGAAGGACATTGACGTCGCCGAGCGCGCGCCCAGCTCGGCGAACGCCAGGTGGAGCATCGCCGCGCGCATCTCGGTGCCCAGCCCCCGGCCCTGGTGCTCCAGGCCCACCCACGAACCGGAGGTGATCTCGCGCCGCACCGCGAACTCCTGCGCCCGCATGTCCTGGACGCCCACCGGCCGCCCCTCGTGGAAGGCCACCAGGTCCAGCGCCCAGTGCTGCGCCGTCCAGCGTCCCATCCGCCGCCAGTGCATCTGCAGGACGTGCCGGGCCCGTTCGGCGGGCGGCAGTTCGCCCCAGGGGGTGAGGAAGGGCCGCTGGTCGGGCGGGTGGACCCCGCGCGCGGCGAGGTCCGCGACCTCGGACAGCTCGTCCTCGCCGGGCAGGCGCAGTTCCAGACGCGGCGTGTTCACGCGCAGGCCCTTCAACGGCCAGTGGTCGGTGATCATCGGCACAGTGTGCCGGGACCCGGACGCCGCCCGCACCCCGGTTTTGCGCACGCACGCCGGGACCCGGCAGGGCCGGGGCTAGGGTGGGGAACCATGGTTGCCCCCTCCGCAGCACAAGCGGCCGACAGCGCCCCGGAGTTCGTCAGCGCCCCCGCCCTGATCCTGCGCTCCCTCGCCTCGCACCCCGAGCGGCGGGCCATCACCTCCGCTGACGGCGTCGAGATCACCGCCGGCGACTTCGCCGCCACCACCTACCGCCTCGCCCACGAGCTCCTTGCCCGTGGCGCCGGTCGCGGCACCACCGTCACCCTGCTCACCGGCAACACCCCCGAGGCCCTCGCCGCCCGCTACGCGGCCGGGCTGGCCGGGGCCCGGGTGGTCAACCTGTACGACGGGATGGGCGCCCCCGTGCTGGCCGAGATCGTGGCCAGCGTGGACACCACCGTGCTCCTCGTCGACGCCGAACGGTACGTGGGCGCCGCCGAGTTGCTGCCGCTGATCGACGTCCCGACCGTCCTCACCCTCGGCCCCGGCCCCGGCCCCGACGGCACCGACGGCACCGGGATCGGCGAGGACGCGATCGCCGCCTCCGCCGTCCACCCCGCCACCGACCCCGCCGTCCCCCTCGGCCCCGGCGACGACCTCGGCATCCGCCACACCGGCGGCACCACCGGCATCCCCAAGGGCATCCTCAGCCTCCACGGCCCCTACCGCAGGGCCTTCGACTTCCCCTTCGCCGACCCCCGCCCCGCCGGCGAGAAACCCCGGCTGCTCGCCGCCACCCCCCTCGCCCACCTGGCCGGGGTCCTCGCCGACCTGACCCTGCACCACGGCGGCTCGGTCGTCCTGCAACGCGCTTTCGACCCCGGCGAGGTCCTCGCCGCGATCGAACGCGAACGCATCACCGACCTGTTCGTCCTGCCCCCGCTGCTGTACCGGCTGCTCGACCACCCGGCCCTGGCCCGCACCGACCTGTCCAGCCTGCGCCGACTCTCCTACGGCGGCTGCGCCGCCTCCCCGGCACGGATCCGCGAGGCCCTCAAGGCGTTCGGGCCCGTCCTGGTCGGCGGCTACGGCATGTCCGAGGCGCAGAACATCGCCGTCCTGGGCCCGCACGAGCACGACCGCACCGGCCACGGCGGCCAGGTGCCGGTGGGCCGCCCTCTGCCGGGCGTCCAGGTGGAGGTCCGCGCCGCCGACGGCACCGTGCTGCCCGCCGGGGAGCAGGGCGAGATCCACGTCCGCTCCGGCACGCTGATGGCCGGCTACTGGAAGCAGCCCGAGCTCACCGCCAAGGTGCTGCGCGGGGGTTGGCTCGACACCGGAGACGTCGGCTACTTCGACGCCGACGGCTACCTCTACCTCGCCGACCGCCTCAAGGACCTGATCATCGTCGTCGGTGGCCACGTCTACCCCACCGAGGTCGAGGAACTCCTCCTCACCCACCCGGCCATCGCCCAGTGCGCCGTCTACGGCGTCCGCGACGACCAGCAGGCCGAACACGTCCACGCCGCCGTCGTCCCCGCCCCGGGCCGGCAGCCCGACCTGGAGGACGTCCGCGCCTTCGTCACCGCCAACAAGGGCCGCCTCTACGCCCCCGAGGCCCTCCACCTGGTCGACGCCATCCCGCTCACCGCCGTCGGCAAGCCCGACAAGAAACGCCTGCGCGAGGACGCCGCATCCCGCTGACGCCACCCGCCCTGCCCCGCCCGGCCCGTCGGACGGTTCGCCTACCGCACGAGCCGTCCGGGCAGGCGGGCGGTAGGGCCGGGCAGGCGGGCAGGCCGGGCTGCGGGCGACCATGGGTGAGAGTGCCCAAGAAGCCAGGGTGATCGAGAGGACCGTGGCCTGGCTCAACGGCTTCCGCCGCCTCAACCGCCGCTATGAGTACGAGGCCGACCACTTCGCCGCGTTCGCCGGCATGGCCGGGCCGGACAACTATCAACTCTTCCATGGACGTGCACCATAACTGACGACCTGTTGGCGAGTCCGGAGGCCGGTTCCTGAGGAGCACGATCCGGAATGGCCCGCCCCGGCGGCTGGCCGCAGCCTCCGCACGGGAAGCCGGACGGGGGCACCGGGCGCTCAGGGGCGGGCGAAGGCGGTGATGTCCGCGAGCGGCGGGTGGTAGCCGTCGGTGGTGTCCACGTGCAGCTGGGGCACGGGGAGGGACAGCGGGGTGAAGTCGTCGATCAGGTTGCCCGGGCCGGGTGGGGTGGCGAGCAGGGCGTGGTCGGCGTGGGCGGCGCGGTGGCCGCCGGCGGCGAGGCGCTCCGCGATGCGGCGCCGGGCCAGGGCGGGGGCGACCCGGCAGTGCACGACGCGCAGGTCGGTGCGGGCGGCGAGCGGGGTCAGGCCCGGGCGCCACAGGTGGTCCTGGTAGGCGGCCTCGGCGACCACGCTGATCCCGGCGTCCACCAGCACGCCCAGCACGCCGAAGAACGCGTCGCGCACCGCCAGATCGGGTGTGGGCGTACGGGTGCCCGCGTGCACGAGGCCCTCCTTGAACTCGTCGCGCACGACCGCCGGGCAGCCCAGGGCGCGGGCCAGGGCGTGCGCCAGCGTCGTCTTTCCGCTGCCCGGCCCGCCGCTCACCACGATCAGCAACTCCCGCCTCCCGTCCAGCCGGCCGGCTCGTCAGGTCCGTAAGTCCGCATGTCCGTAAGTTCGTTGGGACTCTGTGCCCGAAACCTCCGGCGTCCCGGGCTCGTTGGAACCGGTGGACGAACCGACCGGCCCGGGCGGCGTCTCGACGGCGCGCGGGCCCGTATACGACGGAGGGGACCATCATGACCCAGGCAGGAGACGCGGTGCGCGGCGGCAGCCCGGACTCGGCGGTCGACCGGGTGGCCGACTTCTACGGCGCCTACATCGACGCCGTCTCCGACGGCACCGACAACCTGTCGGAAGAACTGCGCGCCCACTACCTCACCGAGGACCTCCGCCAGCGCCTGGCGGCCTGGGAGGAGGCCAACCATGCCGACGGCGTGCTGCGCGCCCAGGACGTGCCCACGGCCTGGGAGGTGCGCTACCACGACTCGGGTGCCGGGCACCTCTTCACCACCGTCACGCTCACCTGGGGCACCGGCCCCGACGCCGGGCACACCCGGCTGGCGGTGCAGAGCGACCTGAGCACCAAGCTGATCTCGGACATCGAGGACGCCCCCGCCGGAGGCTAGCGGGAGTCGGCGGGGCGGCCCGCCGCCCAGGCCTGAGCCCGCCCGGACGGGCTCGGGCCCCGGAGGGGCTGAGGTCCCGGCGGCGTTCAGGCCCCGGCGGCAGTCAGGCCAGGGCGGCGGTCAGCCGCGCGGGCAGGGTGTCGTAGGGGCGGCAGTCGACCACCGGCAGGCCCGCGGCGCGGGCCCGGTCGGCGAGCCAGCGGGAGTAGCGGGCGCTGACATGGGCGCGGGCGTCCTGGGGGCCGGCGTCGGGTTCGCGGTGGGCGTAGTTGGCGGTGATGCGCCGCGGGTCGCCCTCGTGGAGGAAGACGGCGCGCAGGCGCCGGCCGAGGGCGGCGGCCTCGGCGCCGGCGCGTACGGCGGCCGCGGGGGTGAGGTAGTCGCCCTCGACGACAGCCGGTACGTCCACGCTCAGGCGGTTGCGCACGACGCCGAGCAGGGCCTCGTCCAGGGCGTGGGCGGTGGCGATCTGCAGCTCCAGGACGCGGTCGGCGCCCAGCTCCTGCTCGGGGTCGCGGTAGGGGGCGAAGTGGTGCAGTCCCGGGTGGGTGGCCGGGGTGGTGGCGGCCTGGAGGGCGGCGACGACGTCGTCGAACTCGACCGTGAACGCGCCGTGGTCGGCGGCCAGGCGCTCGGCGGCGCGGCTCTTGCCGAGGCCGGAGGCGCCGCCGATCAGCAGGACGTCCCAGGAACGGTGGTCGGTGTGCATACCGTCACATTAGAGGAGACCGGTAATCGGTTTCGGGCGCCGGTGGGCTCTGTGGGGTGGGGAAGGCGGGGCGCGCGGTGAGCGGCGCCTCGCGGCCAGGCCCCCGGCGTCCGGAAGCCGGCCCACGGTCTGGTCCCGGTGCCGCCGCCCGCCCGCCCGGGTCCGTTACGGGAGCGCGGGCGGCGGCCAACGGGGTCGGCGGCCGACGGGAGGTCCGACGGCCAGCGGGGCCGGGGCGGCCCGGGTGAGGCCGTCAGGGCCCCTCAGGGCCCCTCAGGGCCGCTCGCGGCTGGTGGCGCGGCGCAACGCCCAGGGCAGGGCGAACCAGAGGGTGGCGAAGATCAGCGCGATGACGGCGGAAATGGCCACGGCCGGCGCGGGGCCGAGGACGACATCCAGGACCAGCAGCACGGCGCCGGTCAGGGCGCTGGCGAGCAGCAGCAGGCCGTACTGGGCGATGCGGGCGGAGACGTCGACGATGCGGGCCTTGCCGGGGTGGCGGTAGAGGCCGCGGTGCAGGGCGACGGGGGTGGCCAGGGTGGCGGCGGCGATGACGGCCAGCAGCAGGGTGGTGACGTAGATGTCCTGCTGGGCGTCGGAGAGTTCGGCGAAGCGCGGGGTGAAGGCGACGCCGAGCAGGAACGCGAAGACGATCTGGACGCCGGTCTGCAACACCCGCAGTTCCTGGAGCAGTTCGACCAGGCGGCGGTCGGCCCGCACGGCCGGGTTCTCCCAGCCCGGCGGCGGTGAGGACTCGTCAGGGCGGCCGGGGTCGGGGTCGGGGTCGGGGCCGGGTGGGGGAGGGGTGCTCATGCGTCACATTCTGCGCGGTCAGGGCCCGTGCCGGGGCCGTTGCCGGTGGCGGTGGCGGTGGCGGTGGCGGTGGCGGTGGCGGTGGCGGGGCCTTTGCCGGTGGCGGTACCGGCGGCGGTGGGAGTGGCCGCGGCGCGGCCCGGGCCCCCGGGGCCCGGCGTCCCGGGGGCGTCCAGGCGGCGGTGCCAGGCGGTGAGCAGGGCCTGGAGGGCGGCGGCCTCCTCGGGGGCGAGGTGGGCGAGCAGGCGGTGCTCGTTGCGCAGGTGGGCGGTGAACGCCTCGTCGATCAGGCGCACCCCGGCGTCGGTGAGGGCGACCACGCGCCCGCGCCGGTCGTCCTCGGCGGGGCGGCGGGTGACCAGGCCGGCGCGTTCCAGGCGGTCGATCCGCTTGGTCATCGCGCCGGTGGTGACCATGGTGTGGGCGGCGAGCTCGCCGGGGGCGCGCTCGTAGGGGGCGCCGGCGCGGCGCAGCGCGGCGAGCACGTCGAACTCGCCCTCGCTCAGGCCGTAGCGCTGGTAGACGAGGGTGAGTTCGGCGGTGAGGCGGTCGGCGAGGCGGTGCAGGCGCCCGATCACGGCCAGCGGGGAGACGTCCAGGTCGGGGCGTTCGCGGTGCCACTCGGCCTGGATGAGCGCGACGTGGTCGGCGGGGGCGGCGTCCGGCCGGTGAGCGTGCTGCTGCTGGTGGTGGTCCGTGGGGTCCATGGGGCCCATTCTAGCCTGGTAGCTTCCAGGGAAGCTATATTGTCTTCCATGGAAGCCAATGCCCGGTGGGTCCTGCTGACCGCCCTCGCCCCCCTCGCCTGGGGCGCCAACTACTGGGTCACCCACGCCTACCTGCCCGCCGACCACCCCCTGTGGGGCGCCGCCCTGCGCGCCCTGCCCGCCGGACTGCTGCTGCTCGCCGTCGCCCGCCGCCGCCCCCACGGCCCCTGGTGGTGGCGCAGCGCCCTGCTCGGCCTGCTCAACACCGCCGTCTTCTTCGTCCTGCTCTACCTCGCCTCCCAGCTGCTGCCCACCAGCACCGCAGCCACCGTCATGGCCGCCTCCCCGCTGGCCATGCTGCTCACCGCCTGGGTGCTGGCCGGCCAGCACCCGCACCGCGCCCACCTGGCCGGGGCGGTGATCGGCCTGGGCGGGGTGGCGCTCACCGTCCTCGGCGGCGCCGGGGTGCCCGACGGCAGGGGACTGGCGGCCTCGGCGGGCGCGATGCTGGTCTCCTCCGTCGGGTACGTCCTGGCCGCCCGCTGGCGCGAGGGCGCCGACCCGCTGGCCGCCACCGCCTGGCAGCTGACCGCCGGCGGCCTGCTGCTGCTCCCGCCGGCCGTCCTCGCCGAGGGTGCCCCGCCGCCGCTTGCGGGCCGTACCCTGCTGGCCTTCGGCTATGTCACCCTGGTGGCCACGGCGCTGGCCTTCGCCTGCTGGTTCGCGGGGCTGCGGCACCTGCCGGCCGGTACCGTCGGCCTGCTCGGACTGCTCAACCCGCTGGCCGGGGTGCTGCTGGGCACCGCGCTGGACGGCGATGCGCTGGGGCCGCGCCAGGGGGCGGGGCTGGTGCTGGTGGCCGCCGGGATCCTGCTCGGGCGCCCCCGCGCCCGCGCGGCCGTACCGGACGTGGCCGCGCCTGCTGTGCCTGCCGCGGCGGGCACCCGCGCTGTCCCTGCCGACCCTGCCGCCCCCGCCGATCCCACGGCACCGGCGGGGACGGGCTTGCCGCGGCGCCGTGGCACGTGATCGGATGGCGGGCAGCATCGCGTGTCGGTGGCGGACCGCGCCAGGCATGGAGGTGCGCGACCGAAGGGACCGCCCGCTCGTGGCCTCCCCGTACCCGCACGGCCGAACGGCCGCGCTCAGTCTCCAACTCTCCCAGGCGCACAACGAATTGCGCCGCCGCCTGGCCAACCTCCGCGCGGGCCTGGGCCGCCGGACCCTGCCCGACGACTCCCTGGGCGCCCACTGCCTCGCCTTCTGTTCGGCCCTGACCAACCATCACCAGGGCGAGGACCAGGGCCTGTTCAAGGCCCTGGTGCGCGAGCGGCCGGACCTCGCGCCCACTGTCGCCAAGCTCGTCGAGGACCACGGGTTCATCACCCACATCCTCGCCCGGGTCCGCGACCTCGCCGAACAGGCCGTCCGGGTCGCGGACGGACCCGGCGCGGGGGCCGGCGCACAGCCCGGCGCACAGCTCGACGCACAGCCCAGCACACAGCCCGGCGCGCGGCGGGCTGCGGACCTGGAGGCCATCGGGCGCGAACTCGACGGCCTGGCCGCCATCATGGAGTCCCACTTCGCCTACGAGGAACGCGCCATCGGCGCCGCCCTGGACGCCGGAGTCGCCGGCCGCGAGAACTGGTCGGAAGCGGTGCTGCGCTTCCGCGCACCGTAAAACCCCTCGCCGACGCGAGCCCGTCCTCCCTAGACTCGCCCCGCGGCCGCGCCCCGAGTGCGCGGTCGACCATGACGACGACGGCAAGCGGAGAGGGGGCAGGGCGGCCATGCCGAAGCACAGCGCCGCCGCCCCCTCTCCCGCCTCGCGGTACGAGGTGATCCTGGTGTCCCCGTCCTTCCGGTGCCCGCTGCGCGGCCGGCACCGGAACAGTGCCGCCACCGTCTGAACCAGCCCTGCGCGAACTCCGTAAGGGCCTACTCCCGTCAGTGATCTGACGGAGCATCAGAATCTGTCGGCAGTACTGTGCCAATCGCGCGTCCACCCGTAGCACCGCCTCGAAAGGCACCGGGCCATGCGCACCGACACCACCACCAGCACCACTGTCACCACCACCGCCGGCACCACCACGACTGCCGCGATCGCCGCCGTCCGCAACCTCGGCATCCTCGCCCATGTCGACGCCGGCAAGACCACTCTCACCGAGCGGATCCTCTACCTCACCGGCACCACCCACAAGCGCGGCGAGGTCCACAACGGCACCACGGTCACCGACTTTGACCCCCAGGAACGCGACCGCGGCATCACCATCTTCGCTGCCGCCGTCAGCTGCACCTGGGCCGGGCACCGGATCAACCTCATCGACACCCCCGGCCACGTCGACTTCGCCGACGAGGTCGAACGCAGCCTGCGCGTCCTGGACGGCGCCGTCGCGGTCTTCGACGCCGTCGCCGGCGTCGAGCCGCAGAGCGAGTCGGTGTGGCGCCAGGCCGAACGCCACGGCGTGCCCCGGATCGCCTTCGTCAACAAGCTCGACCGCGCCGGAGCCGACCTCGACGCCGCCGTCGCCTCCATCCGCGAACGCCTGCACCCCCACCCGCTCGCCGTCCACCTGCCCATCGGCACGGAAGACGCCTTCACCGGCCTCGTCGACCTCGTCCGCCTTCGCGCCCTCACCTGGGACGCGGACGGCACCCTCGCCGAGGGCCCCGTCCCCGACCACCTCGCGGCCGAAACCGCCGCCCGCCGCCGCACCCTGGAGGAAGCCGTGGCCGAACTCGACCCCCGGGCCCTGGAGGAGTTCTGCACCGAGGGCGCCCTCGGCACCGACACCCTCACCACCGCCCTGCGCGACCTCACCCGCACCGGGGAGGCCGTGGTCGTCCTGGCCGGCTCCGCCTACCGCAACCGCGGCATCGAACCCCTTCTGGACGCCGCCCTCGCCTACCTCCCCTCGCCCCTGGACACCCCACCCGTGCGGGCCGCCGACGGCGACCAGCAGCGCCACCCCGACCCCGGGCAGCCCCTCACCGCCCTGGCGTTCAAGGTCACCACCGCCCCCACCGGCCGCCTCACCTACCTGCGCCTGTACGCCGGCACCCTGCGCAAGGGCGACACCCTGCTCGACGCCGCCACGGGCCGCACCGAGCGCATCGCCCGCATCCTGCGGGTCCAGGCCGACCGCCACACCGAGACCGACCATGCCCTGGCGGGCGACATCGTCGCCGTCATCGGCCCCAAGAACGCCCGCGTCGGCACCACCCTGTGCGACCCCGACCACCCGATCCTCCTGGAGGCACCCGTGAGCGCCGAACCCGTCGTCACCGTCGCCGTCGAGGCCCGCCGCACCGCCGACACCGACAAGCTCACCGCAGCCCTGGCCCGCCTCACCGACGAGGACCCCTCGCTGCGCCTGGCCACCGACCCCGAAAGCGGCCAGCGCACCCTGTCCGGCCTGGGCGAACTGCACCTGGAGGTCGCCGTGGAGAAGGTACGCCGGGACGCCGGCGTGGAGGCCGTCGTCGGCCGCCCCCGCGTCGCGCTGCGCGAGGCCCTGCTCGAAGGCGTCACCGGTTTCACCCACCGGCACGTCAAACAGGACGGCGGCTCCGGCCAGTTCGCCCACATCGTCCTGGACGTGGCCCCCGCCGACGACGCCTTCACCTTCACCTCCACCGTCACCGGCGGTCGCGTGCCGCGCGAGTACGTGCAGGCCGTGGAGGCCGGCTGCCGTGACGCCCTCGCCGACGGCCCGCTCGGCGGCCACCCCGTCACCGGCCTCGCCGTCACCCTCACCGACGGCCTCACCCACCCCAAGGACTCCTCCGAACTCGCCTTCCGTACCGCCGCACGCCAGGGCCTGCGCGAGGCCCTGCGCGCATCCCGCCTCCAGCTGCTCGAACCCCTCGCGCAGGTGAGCGTCACCGTGCCCGAGGACGCGCTCGGCGCCGTCCTGGGGGACCTCGCCGCCCGCCGTGCCAGCGTTCAGGGCACCCGGCCAGGCCCGGGCGCCACTGCCGAGGTCAGCGCCCTCGTGCCGTTGGCCGAGCTCTTCGGCTACGCGGGCCGCCTGCGCGGGCGCACGCAGGGGCGCGGCACCTTCACCACCCGGCCGGCCGGGTACGCCCCGGCTCCCGCGGCCCCCGCGGCCGGCCGGGCGGACCGCTGAGGTGCGGCCCGGCCCTCCCCTCCCGGGGGAGGGCCGGGCCTCCGGCCTGCCTGCCCTGCCCGCTTCGCCCGCTTGGCCCGTCCGTCCGCTTGCCTGTCGGCTTGCCCGTGCGGCCGTCAAAATCGCTGGCCCGTGCCCCGGGGCGGTGATAGACATCCGGGGTGCAAACGACCTTGGACCTCCCCGACCTGCTGCGTCTGATCGACGAGCGCTCCGGCGCCTTCCGCGCCGCGATCGCCGCCGCCCCCGACCTCGACGCCACCGTCCCCAGCTGCCCCGAGTGGACGCTCTTCGACCTGGCGCAGCACCTGGGCGGCGGGGACCGCTTCTGGGCCGCGATCGTCGCCGCCGGCCCCGCCGACGCGCCGCCCGCCGAGGCGGTCGCCGCGCGCGCCGCCCTCACTCCGCCCCGCGAACGTGAGGCCCTGGTGGCCTGGCTGGCCGCCTCGACGCGGCACCTGCTGGATGCTCTGAGCGCCGCCGGCGCCGAGGCCGGCTGCTGGACGTGGTGGGGCAACTCGCAGTCCCCGCAGACCGCCGGGGCCGTCGCCCGCCACCGGGTCCAGGAGACCGCGGTGCACACCTACGACGCCCAACTCGCCATGGGGGCGCCCGAGCTGCTGCCCCAGGAGGTCGCCCTCGACGGCGCCGAGGAGTTCCTGCTCTCCTGCTGCGCCACGACCTTCCCCTGGCCGCACGCCGACGCGGTCGTCGACTACCACGCCACCGAGGGCCACTCCTGGCGCCTGCACCTGGACGCCGACGGGGCCCGGGCCGAGACCCTGGCCGAAGACGCCGCCGCCGTCACCGTCGCGCACGCGTCCGCGCGCGGCGGTGCCTCCGAGATCGTCCTCTTCTACTACGGACGCCTCACGATGGAGGACCTGGCCATCGACGGCGACCCCAAGATCTTCCAGCAGCTCATCGACTGGAAGCCGGGCGCCTAACCGCTGTTCGGCCCGGGCCGGAGGCGCCCGCGCCGCGGGTGGCCGGGCGGGCGCGGCTGTGCCGGGGGCGGCCGGGCGGGGGCGTGTTACAGCGCCCCGGCCTGCGCCGCCGCCCACGCAGACGGGAACAGCGGACGCCACCCCAGGTCCCGGCGGGCAGCCGCGGTCGACACCTGCCCCTCCCACGGGTCGAACTCCGCCCCCGGGGCCGAAGTGCCCGGGTGGGTACGGCCGTTGAGGATGTGCAGGTCCCAGGCGGTCAGCGGCGCGTCGTCCGACACGTTGTAGGTGCGGCCCTCGATCCCCGGGGTCACCACCGCCCGCCACAGCGCCTGCGCCACGTCCGCGTGGTGCACCACCGCCAGCCGCTGGTGGGCCGGCCAGGACGCGGCCCAGTGCAGCGACTGCGCCAGGTGCGGATCGCCCTCCCCGTAGACGAACGCCAACCGGGCCACCACCAGCGGCAGTTCACCGCCCAGCTCGCGCAGTCCCGCCTCGGCCTGCGCCTTGGACTGCGCGTACACGCCCCACGCCGGATCGGGCGCGAGCCGGTCCTCCTCCACGGCCGGGCGGCCCAGCCCCCGCCCGTACACCAGGTTGGTGCTGGTGTGCACGAACCGGGCCACCCCCGCCTTCGCGGCCTCCCGGCCCAGCGCGATCGCCGCGTCCCGGTTCACCGCCCACGCCTGCTCGTCCGGCACCCCGCGCAGCGCGGCCGCCACGTTCAGCACCACGTCGGCGCCCGCCAACGCCCGCGCCCGGTCGGCGGGTTCGCACACGTCCCCGACCACCGTCTCCACCCCGTCCGGCCCCAGGCCCAGCGCCTGCGCCTTGGCCGCGTCCCGCACCAGCACCCGCACCGAACCGCCCTCGGCCCCGGCCCACCGCGCCAGGCGCGGCACCAGGCGCCGCCCCACCGAACCGGTCGCCCCCGTCACCAGGATCTTCGTCATGCTTGCTTCCCCTCACAGGAGTTGTGCTCTCCGACATCCACCAGCCTGCCCGCCGGCCCCCGTCGCCGACAGAGACCCGCCGATCCAGGGACCCCCGATCCCTGGCTGAGCGCCCGCACCAGGGATCACGGACCTCGTACGGCCGGTAATCGAGCTGCCGCGGCCGGGGTTGCCGCGTACCCTGCACGGCTGTGGACATGGAACGCAGTGCTCGCCAGCTTCGGCTGATCGGCGAGACGGTAGAGATCGCGAAGGGCAGATGATGCCGGTTCGGGTGCCGGGCCGGTTTGTCGACGGCACTGTCCACGCGGGCCACAGGGAACAGGGCAGCCTGATCCGTCGCTACACCAGCCGGCGGAACAAGCACGCCGCGGTGAACGCCTACGCGAGGCCGTCGACAGGGCGAACGTTGCCTGATGCGGCCCTAGACGGCGCGCAGCAGGAGGCGGCCGTGGCGGAAGCGTTCGCCTTCGGCGGGTTCGCGCAGCAGGCGGGCGCTCTCGGCGAGGCCGGCCTCGCGCGCGAGGGCGGCGAGGTGGTCGACGGGCCAGCGGTAGGCGGTGGTCACCTTGTGGTCGAAGGCCGTCACCGGGGCGCCCTCGGACTCGAAGAAGCCGAGCAGCGCGTACCCGCCCGGCGCCAGCACGCGGCGGAACTCCGCGAGGTAGGAGGGCAGTTGCTGGGGCGGGGTGTGGATCAGCGAGTACCAGGACACCACGCCGGCGAGTTCCCCGTCACCCGCCTCCAGCGCGCCCATGGAGCCGACCTCGAAGCGCAGCCCGGGGTGGCTGCGGCGGGCGATGGCGACGAGGGCGGGGGAGAGGTCGACGCCGAACGCGTCCAGGCCCTGCTCCCGCAGCGCCGCCGTCAGGTAGCCCGGCCCGCAGCCGAGGTCCGCCACCACCGGCGCCGGGGCCGAGGCCGGGGCGGGGCCGGGGTTTGAGGTGGGGGCTCCCTCGCGCACCAGGTCGGCGAAGGCGGCGACGAAGGAGCGGTCCAGCGGCTGGCGGGCCAGACCGTCCTTGACGTGGTCGGCGTAGCGCTCGGCCAGGGCGTCGTAGGCGTCGGCGGTCGTGCTCAGGTACGACGAGGACGACGGCGATGACACGGATGACAGGGATGACAGGGATTCGGTCACGGGGACGACCCTAGCGCCTGTCGAAAGCGGTGCTCAGACCCTGATTGCCCTGGCCCTCTTCACCGGATCCGCCAGCCACCTGACGCCACCACACCCCCGGTCCTCTCGGATCCCCCTGGTCCCCTCGGATCCCTCCGGGCCCGCGGCCCGCCGGGCTCCAGCGGACCACGGACAGCGGCCCGCAACCCGGGACCGGTACTCCCTGGCTACCGCCCCCGGCGCCCGTCATGCTGGACCTCATGATCGACCGCCCCGCCCTCGCCGACTTCCTCAGCCGCTCCCGCGCCCGCCTGACCCCCGCCGACGTCGGCCTGCCGCCCGGGGCTCGGCGCCGCACCCCCGGGCTGCGCCGGGAGGAGGTGGCGCAGCTGGCCGGCCTGTCGGTGGACTACTACGCCCGCCTGGAGCAGCGCCGCGGCCCGCAGCCCTCGCCGCAGCTGCTGGCCGCGCTGGCCCGGGCGCTGCGCCTGAGCGAGGACGAGCGTGACCACCTGTTCCATCTGGCCGGCCACGAGCCGCCGCGCCGGCACGCGCTGCTCGCGCATGTGCGCCCCGGGCTGCTGTTGATCCTGGACCGTCTGCACGACACGCCCGCCCAGGTGGTCTCCGACCTGGGGGACGTGCTGGCGCAGAACGCGATGGCCGCCGCCGTGTTCGGGGACGCCACCGCGCCGGGGCAGCGCAACCTGCTGCTGCGCTGGTTCACCGACCCGGCCGCTCGCGCGCTGTTCCCGCCCGAGGACCACGAGGAACTGGCCCGCGCCCACGTGGCGGGACTGCGCGCCGCGCACGCGGCCCGCCCGGGCGATCGGCGGGTGGCCGAGCTGCTCGCCGAACTCCTCGCCACCGGGGAGGAGTTCGCCGCGTACTGGCAGCGCCACGAGGTGGCGCTGCGGCGCAGCGGTCGCAAGCGGGTGCGCCACCCGGTGGTGGGGGAGCTGGACCTGGAGTGCGAGGTGCTGGCCGCCGGCGGGCAGGACCAGCTGCTGCTGGTGCACACCGCCGCAGCGGGCAGTGAGAGCGCCTCCCGGCTGGAACTGCTGCGTGTGGTCGGCGCCGCCGTGTGACGTCCCTCGCGTGGCTGAGAAGGCTGCCGTCCGTCGGGGCCCGCTGCCCGTAGGCTGAGCGGGCCGCACGGGGCGCAGAACGTCACCAACGCGACACACCGACACACCGATGTACCGACACACCGATGTACCGGCACGGCGGCATACCGACAGATCGACAGAAGCGGGCAGGCAGGGGCACATGCAGTTCGACGACGACGGCGACCTCGACACCTCACAGGTGGACGACCGGCGCGGCATCCCGGGCGGGAAGGTCGCCATCGGCGGCGGGGCGGTGGGCCTGATCGCGGTGCTGTTCGCGGTCATTCTCGGGGTCGACCCCCAACTGCTGGGCCTGTCCGACGGCGGCGGCAGCAGCAGTTCCTCCAGCACCGGGGTGCGCACCGACAGCGAGGTGCGCCAGTCCTGCAAGAAGGGCGTGGACGCCAACAAGCGCCAGGACTGCCGGATCACCGCCGTCACCAACAGCCTCCAGGAGTTCTGGAGCGCCGAGCTGCCGCGCCGTACCAAGGTCGCCTACAAACCGGCCCAGACGGTGCTGTTCACCAACCGGGTCTCCACCGCCTGCGGCCCGGCGACCTCCGCGGTCGGCCCGTTCTACTGCCCCGGCGACCAGATGGCCTACTTCGACCTCGGCTTCTTCGACGAACTGTCCACCCGCTTCGGCGCCAAGGGCGGCCCGTTCGCCGAGTCCTACGTCGTCGCCCACGAGTACGGCCACCACCTGCAGAACCTGCTGGGCACCATGCAGAAGGTCGGCGGCGACCGCCAGGGCGCCGACAGCGCCTCGGTGCGCCTGGAACTCCAGGCCGACTGCTACGCCGGGGTGTGGGCGCACCACGCCACCACCACCCCGCAGCCCTCCACCGGCCGCCCGCTGATCTCGGTCCTCACCGACCAGGACATCGCCCAGGGCCTGGACGCGGCGGCGGCCGTCGGTGACGACCGGATCCAGAAGCAGGCCACCGGCAGGATCAACCCGGAGGCCTGGACCCACGGCTCCTCCGCCCAGCGCAAGGCCTGGTTCACCACCGGCTACCGCAGCGGCGACCTGACCCAGTGCGACACCTTCTCCGGCAAGATCTGACGCACCGCCCCCGCTTGACCCCCCGTTTGACCACCCCTTGCACCCGGGCCGTGGGCGGCCCGGGTCGCCGGCTGCGAGTGGATCGAGAGGAGCCGGCCGCTCTGCCTGATCGGAGACTCCGGCACCGGCAAGCCCCACCTGCTGATCGCCCGGGGCACCGAGGCCGCCATTGCAGGGCTACCGGGTCCGCTGCACCCTCGCCACCAAGCTCGCGAACGAACTGGTCGAGGCCGCCGACGAGAAGCAGCTCAACACGACCATCGCCCGCTACGGCCGCGTCGACCTGCTCTGCATCGACGAACTCGGCTACATGGAACTCGACCGCCACGGCGCCGAACTGCTCTTCCAAGTCCTCATCGAACGCGAGGAGAAGAACAGCGTCGCCATCGCCTCCAACGAGTCCTTCGGCAAAGCGCACATGTTCCGGCGAACCTCTGCCAGGCAGCGCCGAAACGTCACAGGGTCGGCTGCGGCGCGGCATCGGCGCTGTGGCTGAAGGCTCCGTCGGTGAGGACGGGCACGATCGTGCTCGCGTCGAGTTCGGTGGCGACGGCCACGTCGTCGGCGAACCCGCTCCGGATCAGTTCGATACCTGAGGAACAGGCCGCCACGGCGGCGCTGACATCGGAAGTCTGCGTGAAGCAGGCCCCGGCGACGGCTGCCTCAGGGGACAGCGGGCCCACGCCTTGCGACGCCAGTTCGGCGATGATCGCCCCGGCGCCCAGCAGGTCCTCCAGCGCAGGCCGCAGGCTTCCGTCCGGCCACCGCTCACCAGAAGCGATCACCACCACAGGACGTTCCGCAGTCCCGTAGCCGTGCCGGGCCAGCCATCGTCCAACAGCTGTGGCATTACGCAGACAGCCCGCCACCACCGTCGAATCGCCTGCCGCCGCGGCGATGGCGGATCCGTTGGGTGAGGGCAGCACGAGTCGTGGGGTGAACGGGGCTCGCCGCAGTGCCGCCGGCGACAGGGACCACGGCGAGGTCGAGGTGGCGGCTCGCCGCCCAACGGCCAGCGCCGCCGTCCTCGCCTCGGCAAAGGCGGACGCCGTTTCATCGCGCCAGGCATAGGGAAAGACCTGGGCCCCTGCCTCGACGGCGACGGTTACCGATGTCGTGAACGACAGCACGTCGACCACTACCAGGCAGGCGGCGTTCTCGGCCAGTTGCTGGGCACCGGTGGGGCCCCAATCGAATCGGACGCCGTGCTCTTGCTGCAGGAACCAGTCACTCATGATCGCCGAGTATTTCACCGATTGGATCATTGGGAAGTACAGGATCAAGGGGATTTACCACCCGGAGAATTTCACGGCAGGGCGCAACCGTCGGCCCCGGCCGTAGACCCGGCCGCACGCTTCCACTCGGCATCGGCGGTGCGCGGGGCCGTTCCGTTCGGTGTCTTCGCAACTGGCGCTGGGGGACTGATGGCAGGGTCTGGTTCGGGGACCCGGTCGCCCGCCTGCTCGACAAGAACCCCAACGACCGACCCAAGACGCCCACACCACCCTCAACGAGATCGGCGAGCGCTACCGCGGCCGCCACGTGCCCCGGCGCGGCAAGGACCTCCACCGACGTCACTCTCAGCCCGGAGAAAGGCCGTCACGGCGCCACCGTGCCGGGGAATTCGAACCGAGTCCCGAGGAGTAGGCGGAGATGCTCCTCACCAGGAGGACGGCGGTGGCGGGCGCCGCCAGGGCGCCCGCCACCCGGCTGGACGTCAGACGATCGAGACCCGGGAGACGTAGGCGTTGTTGAAGCTCAGGCTGCCGCCCGCGTAGAGGCGGTAGTCGGTACCGTTCGCCGTGATGATGCCGTTGTTCCACTGCGAGGTCACCGAGTACACACCGGCGACCCCGGGGTAGTTCGTGCCGACGCTCCCCGCGTAGCAGAGCTGCCAGTAGCCGCTGCTGTCGTGTATCCAGAGCTCGATGCCGTACGCCTCCGCGCCGCCGCCCGGGCACTGCACGGGTCCGATCGCGCTGGCCGGCGAGGCCGCCAGGACGCTGCCGCCGATGAGGGTCGCGGCCGCCAGCGCCACGGCACCGATTCGTGTGATCTTGCGACGAGCCATCTGCTTTTCTCCTCGTGTCGGACCGTTGTGGCAACCGGCTGACGGGCCGGCCGACACCATCCTTGTGTCAGCGGCAGACCGCCACCATGACGTTGACCGGACGTTGGGCCGACACTTGCGGCGTGGGGCCCTCACGCCCTGGGAGTCGCGATCCTGGACACAGGGGGGTGTCGATGGACTTCGAGTACGACTGCTGTACTGCGGGGAGACGAACGCCGTTTACGGCGAGCCGAAAGGGGTCCGCACCGTCCGCTACGAGAGCCGCTACGAGGAGATCAACGAGATCTCCCGCCACCTCAAGATCCTCGCTCGCGAACTCGAGATCCCGATCATCGCGCTGTCCCAGCTCAACCGGGGAATCGAGCACCGCACCGACAAACGCCCGCAGTTGTTCGACCTACGCGACTCCGGCACCCTTGAAGACGACGCCGACCTCGTCATCCTCCTGCACCGAGAATACGCGTACGAGAAGGAATCCCCCCGCGCCGGCGAGGCCGACCTGATCGTCGCCAAGCACCGCGGCGGCCCCACGGCCACCATCACCGTCGCCTTCCAGGGCCACTACTCCCGCTTCGTCGACATCATCCAGGGCACCGCAGTGCCGCACCAGCAGCCGACCACACCCGAGGACAGCGAGGCGACCACCGCCCAGCAGCCCGAGCCCGTGCCCTCCGGAGAGTAAGGGCCGACGCCCTGCGCGGCGGATCACCAACGAGGGATCACCGTGCTCACGAACTACCGCTACGACGACGGCCACGACCTGCGCCAGGAGGACGTTCGAGAGCAGCTCAACTGCCCCGGGGACCTCGAACTGTCCGGGCTGACGGTCGACCATACCCTCCAGTTCGCCGCCGTCACCGCCGCTCAGCCCACTGTCCACGCGGCCAACCAGCGGCTGCCGGCCCTGTTCGCCGCGCTGTCCACCCCGGAGGACGACCTCGATTTCTGACGGGCCTTCGGGTCCGCGGGCGACAACGGCTACTTCCTCCTGGGCAACCTCCAGCCCTCGCCGCACCCATCGGCAGCCAGTAAGTGGACTCCGGCCGCCGACGTGTTCACCCGCCTTCGCGCTGCCGGCGGCGACCGATGACCGACCGGCTGGCTCCGCTGCGTGTCTTCCTCTCCGCCGCCGCCGAGCAGGCCCTGGCCGCCGACATGATCTACGCGGTCAAGACGCCCAATGCCGACGGGCTGGGCTGCCCCGACTTTCGCGGAGTAGGCGGTGCAGCTGCTGCGCCCTGCTACCAGCCGTCGGTCTCCTCGGCAGCGGCAGCGGCGTTGGCCTCGGTGATGCTGTGCAGGAGCTCGGGGCCGACGGGCTGCCGATCCTCCGGGTGCAGGTCATGCGGCTCCACGAGTGCTTCGAGGTGCGCGGCCACCTCGGTCATGCAGCCTCTTCGCTGGCTGTCCTGCGGGCATCGAGCCAGGCTTCCACGGCCTCTACCTCGTTCGGGGACAGCGGCAGGTGCCGGTAGGCGTTGTCGATGTTCACCCGCTGGCCGGGGTCGGGGGAGCTGCGGCGCATCCCCAGGAGCACGAGCGCCGCGGCGGCGCGCTGCGCCGCCCGCTCCAAGCGCATCGTCCTGGTCGACCCGGCCCGGACACTGACCGCGAAAGAGGCGAACGGCTTCCGTGGCAGGACTCTCGCCCTCGACCAGCAGCGCGAACTCTTCCTCCGCTGGACCACCGATGAGCACCTTTACCCGCACGAGGCCCTGCTGGGCATGCTCGCCCTGCTGCATGGCGCCTCCAGTTCCGAGGTCCCGATGCTGCAGATCGACCACGTCGACCCGGTGGCCCGGACGTTCCGGCTCGGCGAACGGCCCCACCCCGTCCCTCTGGACCCGGCCTCCTGGCGGTGCTGCACCGCTGTCTCGCTCACCGTGCGGCGTGGCCGACGGCCAACCCTCACGTGCTGGTCACCAAAGGGACGAAGGCCTGGCGAAGCCCGGCCTCAACTGCCCACCTATCCCACGTCCTTGACGAGTGCGGATACCCGCCCCGGATGATTCGCAGCACCCGGCTCGTCGACCTGGTGAACACCATGGACCCCAAACTCGTGGCCGCCGCCTTCGGGATGGACCCGCAAGCCACCCTGATCTATCTCGCCGATCACGTCGACGCCTCCCGCCTGCCCAGTCGAGCAGAATCGCGATGACTTCCGACGCGAAGCCGTCTACTGTCCAGCGGATGAACGCCAAGGGCACCGAGCTCACCGATACGTCGGCCGTCATCGTCTGCTGCCAGGACGACCCGACCACCCAGGTCAGGTTCTCCGACCGCTACTTCCCCGACGAGCACGGGACCGGCTTCGCGGTGGAACTGCACACTGAAGGCCTCCAAGCCCGGCTCGACTCGGTCATCACCTGGGTCTGGGGACCCGAGTACCTGGCCGACTTCCTCGACAAGCTCGCCGCCGACTTCCGCGGCTGGGAGGGCGAGCGCACCTGGAGCACCCACCACCTCGCCCTGCAGGCCGTCTTCCGGTCCGGGGGCCATGTCGGCCTCACCTGGACTCTCCGGCCATGGACCGCCCGGGAGGACTCCTGGGAAGCCTCGGTCACCACCTGGCTGGAGGGCGGCGAACAGCTAACCACCCTTGCCGCAGACGTCCGCCAGTTCCTCGACCGCGGCAATCCAGCTGGAACCCGTTGAATCTCGCCGTCACTTCGCACAGGCTCGCCGGAACATGTGCGCTTTGCCGAAGGACTCGTTGGAGGCGATGGCGACGCTGTTCTTCTCCTCGCGTTCGGTGAGGACCTGGAAGAGCAGTTCGGCGCCGTGGCGGTCGAGTTCCAGGTAGCCGAGTTCGTCGATGCAGAGCAGGTCGACGCGGCCGTAGCGGGCGATGGTCGTGTTGAGCTGCTTCTCGGCGGCGGCCTCGACCAGTTCGTTCGCGAGCTTGGTGGCGAGGGTGCAGCGGACGCGGTAGCCCTGCATGGGCGGCCTCGGTGCCCAGGGCGACGAGCAGGTGGGGCTTGCCAGTGCGGGAGTCTCCGATCAGGCAGAGCGGCCGGCTCTTCTCGATCCACTCGCAGCCGGCGAGGGTGTGGATCGTCGCGGGGTCGATGTTGGGGTTGACGTCGAAGTCGAAGGCCCGCAGGGACTTGTCCGTGGGGAAACCGGCGGCCTTGATCCGCCGCTCGGAGCGGCGTCGGGCTCGGTCGTCGCACTCGGCCATCAGCAGTTCGGCGAGGAAGCCGCGGTAGGTCATCTGGGGCTTGACCGCGCCGGCGGCGATGTCGGCGAAGTCCGCGCGGTTGGTCGGCAGCCGCAGCAGGCGGCAGGCGGAGTCGATGGCCTCGTCGGCGGCCTGATCGGTCAGTCCGCGCCGGCGGGGCAGGGTCACTGGGCTTCTCCCTCACGGTGGGCGGTGCTGGCTGGGCTCGGCTTTCTCGCCCGCGTAACGAAGCCACTGCTGTGCCTGGCGGCCCGGGTGAGTCACTCGTGCACGGGACGTCGGCCGTGCCGACTTTCTGTGCACGTCCGGGTTTCGGCCGGGGGGCGGGGGCGTGCGGTCTCGGGTGGCGGGGTGGCGGGCTGGGGTGTTGTTGTCCCGTTGGTTGCGGTCTCGGGTGGCGGGGCTGGTGTGTTGTCGTCCCGTTGGGCGCGGTCTCGGTGGGGTGGCGGTCTCGGTGGGTGGCGGGTTGTTGGTGGCTTCTGGTTTCTGGTTAGCGGGGTTAGTGGTGTTGTGGGTGGGTGTGGCGGGTGAGGGAGTCGAGGGTGACGGCGGTGAGGAGGATGGTGCCGGTGATCATGTATTGGATGGCTTG
>NZ_JBIWAQ010000025.1:0-106887 GCF_044760155.1 Kitasatospora sp. NPDC098652 | reverse complement strand
TGACCTGCGCGATCTGGCACAACGACCACACCGGCCAGCCCGTCATGCGCTCGCTGACCGCCTACGACCACTAACCCTTCGCATCATTCATCTAGTGGACAACCTGATCGGCTGGGTCAACCGGACGTTCCACCAGGAGTTGTCGCTGGGGGAGCTGCAGAAGCGGCTGTTGAAGGACTCGGGGACGCTGGAGAACTACGTCCAGCAGGCCGCCGACAACGTCTGGGGGGTGTCCTCCACCCTGCTCGGGGGGCTGTTCCAGGCCTTCACGGTGGGGCTGTTCACGTTCTACTTCACCGCCGAGGGGCCGCGGGTCCGCCGGACGGTCTGTTCGCTGCTGCCGCCCGCCAAGCAGGGCGAGGTGCTGCGGGCCTGGGAGATCGCGCTGGCCAAGACCGGTGGCTACCTGTACTCGCGGGCGGTGCTGGCGGTGGTGTCGGCGGCCGGGCACTGGGTGATGTTCGCGCTGATCGACCTGCCGTACTCGGCGGCGCTGGCGATCTGGGTGGGCGTCATGTCGCAGTTCGTGCCGACCATCGGGACGTACCTGGCGGGTGCGCTGCCGGTGCTGGTGGCGCTCACCGTGGAGCCGGTGGACGCGCTGTGGGTGCTGGTCTTCACGGTGGTCTACCAGCAGGTCGAGAACTACGTGCTGCACCCGAGGATCACCGCCCGGACGGTGGACGTGCACCCGGCGGTGGCCTTCGGTGCGGTGATCGCGGGGGCGGCGCTGCTGGGCGCGGTGGGCGCGCTGATCGCGATCCCGGCGGCGGCGACCCTGCAGGGCTTCGTCGGGACGTACGTGCGGCGGTACGAGGTGGCCACCGACCCGCGGATCGACCGGGGGGAGCAGCGGCGGGCCCGGCGGGAGCTGCGCCGGGAGGCGGCGCGGCGGCTGCGGCGGATGGTCGGCGGCGACGGGGGATGACGGTCGGCGGGGCGGGTGGTCGGGAGGGATCCGGCGGCCCGCCCCGCGGTGTGTTCGGATCTGCTGGGGCTTGAATCGAACAGATGTTCTTTTGTACTCTCCGGCGTGGAGTTTTCCACAGGGCGAGCCGGGTGGGGCTCGTTTGTCAGTGGGACGCGCTAGCGTCGAGGACGATGAAGCGCACAGCACAGAACCCGAGGGAAAAAGCCATGGCAGGTACGGACAAGGAGAAGGCCCTCGAGGCCGCGCTCGCCCAGATCGAGCGGCAGTTCGGCAAGGGCTCGGTGATGCGCCTCGGTGAGAAGGCCAACGAGCCGGTCGAGGTGATCTCCACCGGGTCGACGGCCCTGGACGTCGCCCTCGGTGTCGGCGGCATCCCGCGCGGCCGGGTGGTCGAGATCTACGGCCCCGAGTCCTCCGGTAAGACCACCCTGACGCTGCACCTGGCCGCCAACGCCCAGCGGGCCGGCGGCACGGTCGCCTTCGTCGACGCGGAGCACGCGCTCGACCCGGAGTACGCCAAGAAGCTCGGCGTGGACACCGACGCCCTGCTGGTCAGCCAGCCGGACACCGGTGAGCAGGCCCTGGAGATCACCGACATGCTGATCCGCTCCGGCGCGATCGACCTGGTGATCATCGACTCGGTCGCGGCCCTCGTCCCGCGCGCCGAGATCGAGGGCGAGATGGGCGACTCGCACGTCGGTCTGCAGGCCCGGCTGATGAGCCAGGCGCTGCGCAAGATCGCCGGTGCGCTGAACCAGTCGAACACCACCGCGATCTTCATCAACCAGCTGCGCGAGAAGATCGGCGTCATGTTCGGCTCGCCGGAGACCACGACCGGTGGCCGGGCGTTGAAGTTCTACGCCTCGGTCCGGCTGGACATCCGCCGCATCGAGACCCTCAAGGACGGCACCGAGGCGGTCGGCAACCGCACCCGCGTCAAGGTCGTCAAGAACAAGGTCGCCGCGCCGTTCAAGCAGGCCGAGTTCGACATCCTCTACGGCATCGGCATCAGCCGCGAGGGCGGCCTGATCGACATGGGCGTGGAGCACGGCTTCATCCGCAAGTCCGGCGCCTGGTACACCTACGAGGGCGACCAGCTGGGCCAGGGCAAGGAGAACGCCCGTAACTTCCTGCGGGACAACCCGCAGCTCGCCGACGAGATCGAGCGGAAGATCAAGGGCAAGCTCGGCATCGGCCCGAAGGCCGAGGAGCCGGCCGAGGGTGAGCCGGAGACCGCGGCTGCTGACGGCGCGGCCAAGCCGATCACCGCGACCGCCGCCAAGACGGCCGCGGCGAAGAAGACGGCGGCTGCCAAGGCCTGAGCCGTTGATGCAGTACGACATGGTGGGCGGCGGCCCGGCGGACCCCGAGGACGACGACTTCGGCCCGCCGGACTGGTTCGCTGCGGTCGCCGAGGAGCCCGAGCCGGAGTTCGACCGGGCTCCGGTCCGGGCGGTGCGCGGCGCGGCGTCCGGCCCGGAGCCGGCGGAGCCCTCGGTCGAGGCGCTCGGGCTGGTCGCCGCCTCCGAGCTGCCCGCCGGCCGGCGCCGGCGCCGCTCGGCGTTGGCGGCCGAGGAGCCGGGTGCTGCCGGCGGGTGGCGTGGGGCCGGGGCGGCCGGTCACGGGGGTGCGGCCGCCCCGCCCGCCCGCTCGCGCCGGGCCCGGCGCGGCGAACCCTCCGACCAGGGTCTGCCGGCGGAGGAGAAGGGCACCGCCCGTGGCTCCCGCAAGCGGGCCGAGGAGCAGACCGATCCGGAGACCCGCGCCCGGGACATCTGCCTGCGACTGCTCACCGGCGCCGCCAAGAGCCGCAAGCAACTCGCCGACGCGCTGCGCAAGCGGGAGATCCCGGAGGACGTCGCCGAGCAGGTGCTCACCCGGCTGGAAGAGGTCGGGCTGATCGACGACGCGGCCTTCGCCGCGGCCTGGGTGGAGTCCCGGCACGCCGTCCGGGGCCTGTCCCGGCGGGCGTTGGCCCAGGAGCTGCGGACCAAGGGCGTCGCCGCCGACCTGGTCGAGCAGGCCCTCGTCCAGGTCGACCACGACGACGAGACGGACGCCGCCCGGGCGCTGGTCGAGCGCAAGCTGCGGTCCACCCGCGGCTTGGACCCGCAGGTCCGCACCCGGCGGCTGGTCGGCGTGCTGGCCCGGCGCGGCTACTCCGAGGGCCTGGCCTTCCGGGTGGTGCGCGCCGCGCTGGAGGAGGAGGCGGCCGCAGAGCCACCGGGGCCCGAGTGGGAGTAGTGGCGGTTCGCTCTCTTGGCCCGGACCAGGCCGAGTCTTGACCCTTTCGTGACCCGCACCTAGCCTCGCACGCATGAGGATCTCGGCGGGCACCGCTACCGGTGGCTCCCTGGTGCCGATCGTCGGGTCGGCCGTCGCCGTCCTGTTGGTGGTCGCGGTGCTGGTCGTCCTGGTGGTCAGGCGCTCACAGGCCGCCCGGCGGCAGGTGCTGGCCGAGGCGGAACGCCGCCGGGCCGAACTCGCCCGGCGCGAGGAGGGCCTGGCCGAGGAGCTCCGTCGGCTGCGCCGGCGCGAGGACGAACTGGCCGCACGCTCGGCCGAGTTGGAGCGCTCACGGGGCGAGGTCGAGGCGCTCGCGGCCCGCCGGACGGCGGCCCTGGAGCACGCCGCCGGGCTCTCCGCCGAGCAGGCGCACGCCCAACTGCTGCGCGAGGCCGAGGAGTCGGCCCGGCGGGAGGCGGCCGTCACGGTCCGGGAGATCGAGCGCGGGGCCAAGGAGGAGGGCGAGCGCCGGGCCCGGTCCATCCTGGCCGGGGCGATCCAGCGGCTGGCCTCGGAGCAGACCGCGGAGAGCGCCGTCACCGTCTTCCGGCTGCCGGGCGAGGAGATGAAGGGCCGGATCATCGGCCGCGAGGGCCGCAACATCCGCGCCTTCGAGGCGGTCACCGGCGTCAACCTGATCATCGACGACACCCCGGCCTCGGTGCAGCTCTCCTGCTTCGACCCGGTCCGCCGGGAGGCCGCCCGGCTCACCCTGGAGCAGCTGGTCGAGGACGGCCGGATCCAGCCGAGCCGGATCGAGCACGTCCACGAGCGCAGCCGGGCGGAGGTCGAGCAGCGCTGCGTCCGGGCCGGCGAGGACGCCCTGCTGGACGCCCGGATCGGCGGACTCCACCCCGAACTCGTCCGCACCCTGGGCTCCCTGCGCTACCGCGTCTCCTACGGGCAGAACGTGCTCGGCCACCTGCTGGAGTCCGCGCACCTGGCCGGGATGATGGCCGCCGAGCTGGGGGTGGACCCGGAGCCGGTGCGCCGGGCGGCGCTGCTGCACGACATCGGCAAGGCGCTCACCCACGAGGTCGAGGGCAGCCACGCGGCGGTCGGCGCGGACTTCGCCCGGCGGCACGGGGAGTCCCCCGAGGTGGTGCACGCGATCGCCGCCCACCACGGCGAGGTGGAGCCCCGTACGGTGACCGCCGTGCTGACCCAGGCCGCCGACGCCTGCTCGGGCGGGCGGCCGGGGGCGCGCAAGGAGTCGCTGGAGCTGTACGTACGGCGGCTGGCCCGGCTGGAGGAGATCGCCCGTTCGCACGCCGGGGTGGCCGAGGTGTACGCGATGCAGGCCGGGCGCGAGGTGCGGGTGATGGTCCGGCCGGACACGGTGGACGACCTCGGGGCGGAGCTGATCGCCCGGGAGGTGGCCCGGCAGGTCTCGGCGGAGCTGACCTACCCGGGCCAGATCCGGGTGACGGTGGTGCGGGAGAGCCGGGCCACGGCGGTGGCCGGTTAGCTGGCCGAGTCGACCTGCTGGGGTTCGGGCTCCGGTGCCGACCCGGGCTGGGGTTCGGGCTCGGGCTCGGGCGGGCCGGCGATCGGGGCCGGGCCGCCGCGGGCGCGGTCGGCGAGGGCCAGGAGGTCCTCGGCGGCGGCGCCCTGGGTGACGCCGACCAGGTGCCCGTCCGGACGGATCAGCAGGACGGTGTGCGGCCCGGCGCCCGGGTACTCCTCGGTGACCAGCACCTCGGCGGGCACCGGCAGCGCGGCGGCGACCTCGGCGAGCCGGGGCATCAGGCCGGCGCCCAGCCAGTGCTCGGTCGACCAGACGGCGGTGCCGGGGGCGACCAGCAGCAGCAGGAAGGTGGCCCCCAGCCGGGAGTGCAGGTGGTCCGGGGTGCCGTCGGCGGTCAGAACCGGGAGGTCCGGGACGAGTACGCCGGGGGCGGTGGCGGGCAGCAGTTCGCTGAGCGAGGTGGTGCCGCGGGCGCCGCGCTGGACCGGGACCCTCCCGGGGACGCCGGAGGGTGCCGCCGGGTAGGCGGGGGCGCCGCCGAAGCGGCCGGTGCCCAGCTGGCCGTCGGCGAGCATCGGCGCGTGCTTGCGGAAGCCGCCGACCAGCAGCGAGCGGCGGGTCTGCTGCCAGCCGCGCAGCGGGCGCAGCAGCGGCATCGCCTGGTCGACGGCGCGCAGCCGGGCGCCGACCGCGCCGCGCCGCTCGGCCTCGTAGCCGTCCAGCAGCGAGCCGCCGGGCTGGGGGCCGCCGGAGTGGAGGTGCCAGGCGAGGGCGAGCCGCCAGGCGAGGTTGTCGGCGTCGCGCAGCCCGTCGGCGAGGTTCTGCATGCCGAGGGCGCCGTGCAGGTGGGCGGCGTCGCCGGCGAGGAAGCAGCGGCCGTTGCGGAAGCGGGCGGCGAGGCGTTGCTGGGCGGTGTGGTCGGCGGCGGCGAGCAGCTCGTAGCGGGGGAGTTCGCCGCACCAGCCGGTGAGGGTGGCGGTGACCCGGGTGAGCAGGGTGTCGCCGGTGACGATGCCGGGCCAGGTGGCGTGCGGGTCGACCTGTTCGGTGGGGGCGGGGCGGCCGGGGGGCAGGCGCCAGTCGATCCGCCAGACGCCGTCGGGCAGCGGGCGGGCGGTGGCCTCGCGGTCGCCGCGCCACGGGGGTTCGCGGTGCAGCCGGGCGCCGTCGAAGGGCAGGTCGACCCGGACGGTGGCGATGGCGTTGCGGTCGACCGCGGGGCGGCCGGGGAAGCGGATCTTCAACAGCTTGCGGACGGCGGACCGGGCGCCGTCGCAGCCGACCAGGTGGCTGCCGCGCCACCAGGTGCTGGAGCCGTCCTGGGTGCCGTGGGTGCGGACGCTGACCCCGTCGCGGTCCTGTTCGAGTTCGACCACCCGGTTCAGCGGGACCAGCCGGACCAGCGGGGTGCCGGTCAGGGCGTCCCGCAGGCCGCGCTGGAGGCGGTGCTGGGGGAGGTGGAAGGTGGGCGAGTCGGTGAGGTCGATCCGCAGCACCTCCTGACGGCGGCGCCAGACCGCGAAGGAGTCCCACAGGGCCGAGTCGGAGACGGCCCGGGAGTAGCCGATCCGGGTCAGGAAGGCGGTGGAGTCGGCGCCGAGGACGACGCTGCGGGGGCCCTCCGGGCAGAGCCCGGAGCCCTCGTCCAGGACGACGGTCGGCACCTCGTGCCGGGCCAGCGCGAGGGCCAGGGCCAGACCGACCGGTCCGGCCCCGACCACGATCACCGGATCCATGCGGGGACCTCCGGGGACGAACCGGCCCATGGGCCGGCGTCAGTTACCGCTGCCGCATATGCCGCGTGGATGCTCCCGGGAGGTGTCACGAAGAGCAATGCAACAGTTCGCCTGGGTGTCCGTCAAGCAGCAGATGAAGTGCGCCGGTTCGCGCCGCGACGGCCACGTGCTTCGATCCACCGCGCGAGCGCGGTCAACAGGAGGCACAGGACGATGTAGATCGGGGCGATCACCAGGACCACGGGGATGTAGGGGAAGCCCGCGGCGTTCATCGGCTGGCTGGCGATCTTCTTGCCCATGAACAGCAGCTCGTTGTACGTGATGATGTAGCCCAGCGAGGTGTCCTTGAGGGTGACGACCAGCTGGCCGATCATCGACGGCAGCATCGAGCGGACGGCCTGCGGCACCAGGATGCCGGACATCACCTGGGTCTTGCGCATCCCGAGGGCGTACGCCGCCTCGCTCTGGCCGCGCGGTACGGCGTTGACGCCGCTGCGGATGATCTCCGCCTGGACCGCGCCGTTGTACAGGGTGAGGCCGAGCACCAGGGCCCACATCGGGTCCTTGGCGAAGAACGCGTAGTAGAGCGCGACGATCAGGATCAGCAGCGGCATCGCCCGGAAGAACTGGACGATCGAGGTGCAGGTCCAGCGGACGGGCTTGTGGTCGGACAGCTGTCCGGCGGCCAGCAGCGCGCCCAGGCTGAGCGAGAGGGCGGCCGCCAGGCCGAAGGCCTTGAGGGTGGACAGCAGGCCGTCCACGATCATCTGCTGGACGAAGGTGTACTGGAACGGGTCCCACAGGTCGGCGTCGAACTGGCCGTTGTCGGCGAGCGTGGAGACCACGTACCAGAGCAGGCCGGCGATGGCGATCGCCCCGAGGACGCCGAACAGGCGGTAGCGGGCCCGGGCCCGGGGGCCGGGGGTGTCGTAGAGGACGCTCGCCGAAGCCTGGCGCTGGAACAGACTCATCGGGCCACCGCCAGTCGGGATTCCAGGAAGCGGAAGAACGAGGCGACCGTCGCGCTGATCAGCAGGTAGGCGCAGGCCACCCAGAAGAAGATCGCGAAGATCGAGTAGCCGCGCTCGGAGAAGGTCTGCTGGGCGCTGTACAGCTCACCGACGCTGAACGCGCCGGCGATCGCCGAGTTCCTCGGCAGCGCGATGAACACGCTGCTCATCGGGGCCAGCACGGTCCGGGCGGCCTGCGGCAGGACGACCAGGGTGAGGGTCTGGGCGAAGCTCATGCCGAGGCTGCGGGCGGCCTCCGCCTGGCCGAGCGGCACGGTGTTGATGCCGGAGCGGATCACCTCGCAGACGAACGAGGCGGTGTACCCGCCGAGCGCCACCACCGCGAAGGTGAGGTGGCTGAGGTGCACGCCCAGCGGCGGCAGGCCGAAGGTGACGGCGAAGAACAGCAGGGTCAGCGGGGTGTTGCGGAACAGCGTCACCCAGGTCGTGCCGAAGGCGCGCAGGACCGGCACCGGGGAGACCCGGAAGGCCGCCAGCAGGGTGCCCAGCAGCAGGGCGAGCAGGGCGCTGAGCGCGCTCAGCTCGATCGTCTGCAGGAAGCCGTCGCGGAACAACGCGAAGTTGTCCTGCTCGAACAGGAACCCCATCCGGCGGCCCTCCTCTCACAGATGGTCGGATCGGTTGGTCGGGGCCGGTCCCCCGGGGAGCCGGGGGACCGGGGGAGGATCAGTAGCGGTCGAGGGTGGGGACGGCGGGCGCGGCCGAGCCGGACGCACCGAGGGTGGCGTCGTAGGCCTTCTTCCAGTCGCCGTTGTCCTCGTGGGCCTTGAGGGCGTCGCTGATCGCGTCCCGCAGCGCCTTGTCGTCCTTGTTCAGGCCGACGCCGTAGTTCTCCTTGGTGAAGGGCTTGCCGACGACCTTGAGCTTGGGGGCGTACTTGGAGGCGTAGCCGTTGAGGATCGCGTCGTCGGTGGTGACCGCGTCGACCTCGCCGTTGAGCAGCTTCTCGACGCAGGCCGAGTAGGTGTCGAACTGGGTGATCTTCGGGCTGTACTGCTGGATGTTCTTGATCGAGGTCGAGCCGGTGGCGGTGCAGACGTTCTTGCCGCTGATGCTCTCCGGGCCGGTGATCGAGGTGTTGTCCTTCTTCACCAGGAAGTCCTGGCCGGCGATGTAGTACGGGCCGGCGAAGGAGACCGTCTTCTTGCGCTCGTCGTTGATGCTGTAGGTGCCGACGTAGAAGTCGATCTGGCCCTTGGCGATGGCCGGCTCGCGCTGCGAGGAGACCAGCGTCTGCCACTTGATCTGCTGCGGGGTGAAGCCGAGGTCGGCGGCGACCATCTTGGCGATCTCGATGTCGAAGCCGCTGCGGTCGCCGCTGGCGACGTCCTCCCAGCCGAGGTTCGGCTGGTCGGCCTTGGCGCCGATGATCAGCTGGCCGCGCTTCTTGGCCTCGGCCAGGACCGGGGAGTCGACCTTGACGTCGGTCTTGACCGTGTAGGTCGGCAGCGCCGGGGCGTTGCTGGCGCTCGCCGCGTTGGAGGAGGAGGCGGGGGTGCCGTCCTTGCCGCAGGCGGCGGTGGCGGTGAGCGCGACGGCACAGAGCGCCACGGCGAGGGTGCGGGAAGTCCTCATGAGGGTTGATCTCCTGGGGCTGGGCCACGGCGTCGACCGGGCTCTGGCGTCTGGAAGTTGGTGCACGTGCGGGGTCGGCCGGCGTCCTTTGCCGGCGGCGGCCCCGGTGGTCTCGGAGGCGTCCCGACCGGTCCCGGCCGTTCCGGCCGGGGGCCGGGCGTCAGTGGTGGAGGATCTTGGAGAGGAAGTCCTTGGCGCGGTCGGAGCGCGGCGCGGTGAAGAAGGCGTCCGGGGTGTTCTGCTCGACGATCTTCCCGTCGGCCATGAACAGCACCCGGTTGGCGGCGGAGCGGGCGAAGCCCATCTCGTGGGTGACCACGACCATGGTCATGCCGTCGGCGGCCAGCTGGCGCATGACCTCCAGCACCTCGTTGACCATCTCCGGGTCGAGCGCCGAGGTCGGCTCGTCGAAGAGCATCACCTTCGGCTTCATCGCCAGCGCCCGGGCGATCGCCACGCGCTGCTGCTGGCCGCCGGAGAGCTGGGCCGGGAACTTGTCCGCCTGGGCCCCGACGCCGACCCGGTCGAGCAGCTCGCGGGCGGTCTTCTCGGCGTGCCCGCGGAGCACCTTGCGCACCTTGACCTGCGCCAGGACGACGTTCTCCAGCACGGTCTTGTGCGCGAACAGGTTGAAGCTCTGGAAGACCATGCCGACCTCGGCGCGCAGCCGCGCCAGCTCCCGGCCCTCGGCGGGCAGTGGGCGGCCGGACAGGGTGATCTCCCCGGAGTCGATGGTCTCCAGCCGATTGATCGTCCGGCAGAGCGTGGACTTGCCCGACCCGGACGGGCCGATCAGCACCACGACCTCGCCCTGGCGGATCTCCAGGTCGATGTCCTGGAGCACGTGCAGCGCGCCGTAGTGCTTGTTGACCTTGTTCAGCACAACCAGCGGGGCGGCTGCGGGGGTGGAGTCCTCGACCGGGCTCTCGGACATCGCGCCTGCTCCCTAAACTGTGTCGAACCGGGGTAAACCCTGCCTGCCCCGGAAGTTCCAACTCCCTTGGGCGGCAATGGTGATAAGAAATCCGGGAGCCGCGACCGGCGGAGCCGCAGCCCCCGGTGGGGCGACCTTAGGAGCGGGGACGGTGCCCCGTCAGCCGATCTGAGCGGAACTTGAGGATCACGAAACGGCCACGCGATCCGTACGCACTGTTCGCGAGTGTGTCGACGGGGCATGTCACAGCGGGGATCCGGGTCGGTGCCCGCCGTCCCCCGCGGGCCCGGTCCGCGGTCGAACCTGGCGCCGGGCGGCACACTGGCCCATACTGCGCAGGACCGGTCCCGGACCGATCGGTCCGGTGATCACAAGGGGGAAGGAGGAGAACAGGATGCGACTGCTGCTCGTCGAGGACGACGAACGGGTGGCCGCGGCACTGGTCGCGGTGCTCGGCCGGCACGGCTTCCAGGTGCGGCACGCCCGCAGCGGGCACGAGGCGCTGGACGCCCTGGTGCCGGACGGCAACGACCCGTACCGCGTCGTACTGCTCGACCTCGGGCTGCCCGACCGCGACGGCTTCGAGGTGTGCAGCCGGATCCGGGCCGGCAGCGGAGTCCCGGTGATCATGGTGACCGCCCGCGCCGACATCCGCTCCCGGATCCACGGTCTCAACCTGGGCGCCGACGACTACGTCACCAAGCCGTACGACATGGGCGAGCTGCTCGCCCGCATCCACGCCGTCGCCCGCCGCGGCACCCAGCCGTCCTCGGTGGCGGTGCCCGCGCCCGACGCCGTGCCGCAGCAGCGCGGCCCGCTGGAGTCCCGCGGCATCCGGATCGACCGGGAGCGCCGCCGGGTCAGCGTGGACGGCCGCGACGTCCCGCTCACCCGCAAGGAGTTCGACCTGCTGGCGCTGCTCGCCCAGAGCCCCGGCGTGGTCTACCGGCGCGAGCAGATCTTCAGCGAGGTCTGGCGCAGCGGCTGGGAGGGCAACGGCCGCACCCTGGAGGTGCACATCGGCTCGCTGCGCAACAAGCTGGCGCTGCCCGGCCTGGTCGAGGCCGTGCGCGGCGTCGGCTACCGGCTGATCCCCGACTCCCCGGCCTCCCCCACGACCGACCGGACCCCGGCCTCCCCCGCGGAGCACTGACCGCACGTGCGCACCCGCCTGCTCGGCATCCTGATCGCCCTCATGCTCTGCGTCCTGGCCGCCCTGGGGCTGCCGCTCGCGGCGGCGTTCGCGGCGGCCGAGCAGAGCAGGGTGGTGGTCGACCGGCTCGACGACGCCGCCCGCTTCGCCCAGGACCTGCCCACCTCCGGCGCCTCGCTGGACTCCGCCCGCAAGGGCGACCCGGAGCCCGCCCCCGGCGACCTCAGCCGACGGCACGCGATCGTCACCGAGGTCCAGCGCTACTACGACCTGTACGGCGTCCGGCTCGGCATCTTCCAGCGCGACGGCACGTCGATAGCGGTCGCGCCCGGGGACTGGGGGGTGCCCGCCGTCGGCTGGGGCGCCCAGGCCTTCCAGGAGGCGCTGGACGGGCGGCGCAGCCACAACCCGCCGCAGGTCTGGCCGTGGACCGAGGACCGGACGATCACCGTCGCCGCCCCCGTGGTGCGCGACGGCGACGTGGTCGCGGTGGTGCTGAGCGAGTCGCCGACCGGGGCGCTGCGGGCCCGGGTGCTGCACAAGTGGCTGGTGCTGGCGGGCGGCGAGGCGGCCGCGATGGCCGTCGCCGTGCTGCTGGCCGTCCGGCTCACCGAGTGGGTGCTGCGCCCTGTCCGCACCCTCGACCGGGCCACCCACGACATCGCCACCGGCCAGATGGCCGCCCGGGTCGCGCCCGGCGGCGGCCCGCCCGAACTCCAGCGGCTGGCACGCTCGTTCAACGAGATGGCGGACCACGTGGTGCACGCCATGGACCAGCAGAAGGCCTTCGTCGCGGACGCCTCGCACCAGCTGCGCAACCCCCTCTCGGCCCTGCTGCTGCGGGTCGAGGTGCTCGGCCTGGAGCTGCCCGAGGGGCACGAGGAGGAGCTCAGCGGCGTCCGGGAGGAGGGCTCCCGGCTGGCCCGGGTGCTGGACGACCTGCTCGGGCTGGCCACCGCCGAGCACGCCCGCCCCGAACCCGAGCAGACCGATCTCGCCCAGCTGACCCTCGCCCGGGTGGACGGCTGGCGGCCGGTCGCCGAGCAGCGCGGGATCGAGCTGCGCTGGGACGGCCCGGCACTGGCGATCGGGATGGCCGACCCGATCGGCTTCGGTTCGGCGCTGGACGCCGTCCTGGACAACGCGCTCAAGTTCGGCCCGGCCGGCAGCCAGGTGCGGCTGCGGGTCGTGGTGCGCCGGGACGAGGTCGCGGTGACCGTCAGCGACGCCGGGCCCGGGCTGACCGAGGACGAGCTCGCCCGGGCCGGGGACCGGTTCTGGCGCAGCGCGCGGCACCAGAACGTGGACGGCTCCGGACTGGGCCTGTCGATCGCCCGCACCCTGCTGGCGGCGGGCGGCGGCTCGCTGGGCTTCGCCCCGGTCCGGCCGACCGGGCTCGCGGTGACGCTGGCGGTGCCGCGGCCGGAACGGCCGTAGGGCCCAGGGCCGCCACGGCTGCCACGGCCGCTCGACCTGCTACGGCTGCTACGGCCGTTACGGCTTTACGGCTTTACGGAGCGGTAGTAGCGCGCCGCGCCCGTGTGCAGCGGGAGCGGGTCGGTGTAGACCGCGGTGCGCAGGTCGACCAGCTGGGCGGCGTGCACCTGGGCGCCGATCTGGTCCCGGCTGTCGATCACCGCCCTGGTCATCCCCTCGACCAGCCCCGGGTCCACGTCGTCCCGGGTGACCAGCAGGTTGGGCACGGCCATGGTGGCGACGGCGTCCTTGGGCTCGGCGTTCGGGTAGGTGCCCTTGGGCATGGTGGCCGCCCGGTAGGCGGCCACGCCGTCCCCCTCGGCCTTGTGCAGCGCCTCGGACAGGTCGCCCAGCGGGACGACCCGGATCCTCATGTGGTCGGAGAGGTCGGTGAGCGCGCTGGTCGGCAGGCCGCCGGACCAGAAGAAGGCGTCGATCTTGTGGTCGCGCAGCTCGTCCGAGCCGTCGCTGACGCCCCCGGGGACGGGGGTGATGTCGTGGTCCGGGTCCAGGCCCGCCGCGGCCAGCAGCCGCCTGGTGACCAGGTTCACCCCGGACTGCGGCAGGCCGACGCCCACCCGCAGGCCCTTGAGGTCGGCGGTGCGGTGCACCGGGGAGTCGGCCGGGACGATCAGCTGCAGGTAGTCGTCGTACAGCCGGGCGATCGCCCGGAGCCGGCCCTTGCCGGGGCCCTGGTAGGCGGCGACGGCGTCGGCGGTGGCGATGGCGAAGGTGTCCTGCCCGTCGACCACCCGGCGGAGGTTGTCCACCGAGCCCTCGGAGCTGTCCAGGGCCAGCCGCACCCCCGGCATGGTCTGCGAGACGTGGCTCTGCAGCAGCTGCCCGTACCGGTCGTAGACCCCGCGCGGGACGCCGGTCGCGAAGCGGGTCTCCCCGCGCGGGTAGCCGGGCGAGCGGCCCGCCGACAGCCACCAGCCGCCGAACCCGGCCACCAGCAGCACCAGGACCAGCACGGTCCGCCACAGCGGGCTGCGGGCCGCGCGGCGGACGGCGGCGCCGAGTCGTGACGGATCGGTGGGGGTCATGCAGGGATAGTGCCAGGCGCCCGGGCCGAACGGGAGGGGAACGGCCGGTGGAAAGCTCGGGGAGCCGTTCCGCGAAGATCCGGGGAAAGGCGGCCCGCGGCTGCCCGTACCCTGGTCTGGTGAGCGGTGAGAGCGGATTGAAGAGCTACAAGGTCGTCACGCACGGCTGCCAGATGAACGTCCACGACTCCGAGCGGCTGTCCGGCCTGCTGGAGGACGCGGGGTACGTCAAGGCCGGTCCCGAGGGCGACCCGGACCTGGTCGTGTTCAACACCTGCGCGGTGCGCGAGAACGCCGACAACAAGCTGTACGGCAACCTCGGGCAGCTCGCGCCGGTCAAGAGCCGCCACCAGGGCATGCAGATCGCCGTCGGCGGCTGCCTGGCCCAGAAGGACCGCGAGTCCATCGTGAAGCGCGCCCCCTGGGTCGACGTGGTGTTCGGCACCCACAACATCGGGCACCTGCCGGCGCTGCTGGAGCGGGCCGCGGTCGAGCGCAGGGCCCAGGTCGAGATCCTGGAGTCGCTGGAGACCTTCCCCTCCACGCTGCCCACCCGCCGCGAGTCGGCGTACGCGGCCTGGGTCGCGATCTCGGTCGGCTGCAACAACACCTGCACCTTCTGCATCGTCCCGGCGCTGCGCGGCAAGGAGGAGGACCGCCGCCCCGGCGACGTCCTCGCCGAGATCGAGGCGCTGGTCGACGAGGGCGTCATCGAGGTGACCCTGCTCGGCCAGAACGTCAACGCCTACGGCTCCGACCTGGGCGACCGCGAGGCCTTCTCCAAGCTGCTGCGCGCCGCCGGGCAGATCGAGGGCCTGGAGCGGATCCGCTTCACCTCGCCGCACCCGCGCGACTTCACCGACGACGTGATCGCCGCGATGGCCGAGACCCCGAGCGTGATGCACCAGCTGCACATGCCGCTGCAGTCCGGCTCGGACCGCGTCCTCAAGGCGATGCGCCGCTCGTACCGGCAGGACCGGTTCCTCGGGATCATCCGCAAGGTCCGCGAGGCGATGCCGGACGCGGCGATCTCGACCGACATCATCGTCGGCTTCCCCGGCGAGACCGAGGAGGACTTCGAGGAGACGATGCACGTCGTCCGCGAGGCCCGCTTCACCAACGCCTTCACCTTCCAGTACTCCAAGCGCCCCGGCACCCCCGCCGCGGAGATGGCGGACCAGGTGCCCAAGGAGGTCGTCCAGGCCCGCTACGACCGGCTGATCGCCCTCCAGGAGGAGATCTCCTGGGACGAGAACAAGAAGCAGGTCGGCCGCACCCTGGAGATCCTGGTCGCCGAGGGCGAGGGCAAGAAGGACGACCGGACCCAGCGCCTGTCCGGCCGCGCCCCCGACAACCGGCTGGTCCACTTCACCAAGCCGGACGAGCCGGTGCGCCCCGGCGACGTGGTGACCGTCGAGATCACCTACGCCGCCCCGCACCACCTGCTGGCCGAGGGCCCGACCCTCGCGGTGCGCCGCACCCGGGCCGGCGACGCCTGGGAGAAGCGCCAGGCCCAGCCGGCCGGCAAGCCGGCGGGCGTCATGCTCGGCCTGCCGAAGATCGGCGCCCCGGCCGAGCTGCCGCTGGCCGCCCCGGCGGGCGGCGCCTGCTGCGGCGACTGACCCGCGTGCCGTGAGACCGCACGGCCCGGCCCGAGCCCTCCGGCTCCGGCCGGGCCGTTCGGCATTCCGGCTAAGGTGATCCACATGCTGGTAGCCGCCGCCGTGTGCCCCTGTCCGCCGCTGCTCGTCCCCGAGGTCGCCGCCGGGGCCGCACCCGAGCTGGACGGGCTGCGCGCCGCCTGCGACGAGGCGATGGCGGCGCTGGTCGCGGCCGGGCCGGAGCTGGTCGTGGTGGTGGGCACCGGGCCGGAGGCCGAGGTGTGGACCGAGGGCGGGGCCGGCTCCTTCCACCGTTACGGGGTGCCGCTGGTGGCCAAGCTGCCCGGCGGGCGGGTCGAGGGGCCGGAGCTGGCGCCCTCGCTGACCGTCGGGGCCTGGCTGCTGGAGCGCGCCGGGGTGACCGTGCCGACGCACGCCTGCGCGGTGCCCGCGGACGCCCCCGTCGACCGGATGCTCGGCCTCGGCCAGGGCCTGGCCGGGCTGGCCGACAAGGTCGCCCTGCTGGTGCTCGGCGACGGCAGCGCCTGCCGCTCGCTCAAGGCCCCCGGCTACCTGGACGAGCGGGCCGAGGGCTTCGACGCCGCCCTGGCCGCCGCCCTTGGCTCGGCCGACCTGCCGGCCCTGGCGGCCCTGGACCCGGCGCTGGCCGCAGAGCTCAAGGCCGAGGGGCGGGCGCCCTGGCAGGTGCTGGCCGGTGCGGCCGAGGGCGCCGGCCTCACCGCGCGGCTGGGCTACCAGGACGCGCCGTACGGGGTCGGGTACTTCGTGGCGTCCTGGGCCTGACCGGGATCGCCGGTCAGGCCTGCGGGGGCTGTGCCTCGCCGCCGGGCTTCGGCTTGTGGGCGAAGTCCTCCACCGCGCCCTTGGCCTTGTCGGCGCCGTGCTCGATCTTGTCGCTGTACTTGCCCTTGGTGGCCTTGTCGATCGCGCCGCCGGCCTTGTCGACCATGTGCTCGATCTGGTCGCTGTGCTTGCCCGCGAGCTCGCTGGCCTTCTCCTTGAGCTCCTCGGCCTTGCCCTTGAGGTTGTCCATCAGGCCCATGGTGATCTCCTTCGTTCCCTGTCTCCTGCACAACGCACGGGGCCGGTCAAGAGTTCGCAAAGCCGGCCCGGTGCGGGGCAGGCCGGAGGCGGTCCGGGGAACAGTCACATCCTCGCGCAGTCGGCGGCGGGCGGCAGCCCGGCCCCGGGTGCCGCGCCGGTTTGGGAGACTGGAGCGGTGAGCAGCTCCCGTGTGATCAGCATCGTCGGCGCGACCGCCGCCGGAAAGTCCGACCTGGCCGTCGCCATCGCCCGCAGCCTCGGCGGCGAGGTGATCAACACCGACTCGATGCAGCTGTACCGGGGCATGGACATCGGCACGGCGAAGCTGACCATGGCCGAGCGCGGGGGAGTGCCGCACCACCTGCTGGACGTCTGGGACGTCACCGAGGCCGCCAGCGTCGCCGAGTACCAGCGGCTGGCCCGGGCCGAGATCGACCGGCTGCTGGCCGCCGGGCGCACCCCCGTCCTGGTCGGCGGCTCCGGGCTGTACGTCCGGGCCGCGATCGACGAGATGGAGTTCCCCGGCACCGACCCGCAGGTCCGCGCCCGGCTGGAGGCCGAACTGGAGCAGGACGGCCCGTACGCGCTGCACCGGCGGCTGGCCGGGCTGGACCCGGCGGCCGCCGAGGCGATCCTGACCGGCAACGGGCGCCGGATCGTCCGCGCCCTGGAGGTCATCGAGATCACCGGGCAGCCGTTCACCGCCAACCTGCCGAGCAACACCGCGGTCTACGAGGCGGTGCAGATCGGCGTCGCGGTGTCGCGCCCCGAGCTGGACGAGCGGATCACCCTGCGGGTCGACCGGATGTGGGAGGCCGGGCTGCTGGACGAGGTGCGCGCGCTGGAGCGGGTCGGGCTGCGGGAGGGCCGGACCGCCTCCCGGGCGCTCGGCTACCAGCAGGTGCTCGACCACTTCGCCGGGGAGTGCACCGAGGACGAGGCACGGGCCGAGACGGTCCGGGCCACCAAGCGCTTCGCCCGCCGCCAGGAGTCCTGGTTCCGTCGGGACGACCGCATCCACTGGCTCTCCCGGCCGGCCGGGACCGACCCGGTCGAGCTGCTGGAACGGTCCCTGGAACTGATCGACCGTCAGGGAGTTCCGGCCGCATAGGGCCTGTTCCGGCCAATTCGGCGGTGCAGCTGCGCGCGCAGGCGACCGTGCAGGACGAACCGGGGGTCACGGCCCGATCACGTGATGGCCACGGATCACCCGAGGACCCCGGTCAGGCCCCGAACGCCCCCTCTGGACATGCCATCATCGATGCCGTAAGGGTCGGCCCGCGCGGGCCGACCGTGCCCGGCCGCGAGTCCGCTCGTGTCGAACTGTCAGGGGAGGCCGCGTGTCGACGGGTACCGGCCCCGAATCCGGCCAGCGCGGGAGTGTCACCGCACCGGCCGAGGAGTTCGACGAGTCGACCAGGGGCGACCTCCCCGTGCTGACCGGGCTGGAGGCGCCGACCTCGTACGCGGCCGCGGTGCCCGCACTGGACACCCGCACCCCGCCGGACGCCGCCGTGCACGAGCGGGAGATCCGGCCGCGGCGCCGGCTCCGCTGGTGGCAGACCCTGCCGATCGCCCTGCTCGGCACCCTCGGCTCGCTGATGTTCGCCTTCCCGCTCGCCTTCGGCTCGGCCGGGGCGCGGGCCACCATGGTCGGGATGCTCGGGCTGCTGTTCACCGCCGCCTCGGTCGGCTGGGGCGCGATGGCCGCCCGGCACGCTGGCTACAAGTGGCCGGGACTGCCGCGCCGGGGCTCCGGGCAGCGGGCCGGCTGGAAGGCCATCGTGGTCTACACCCTGATCGCGCTGGCCGCCTGCGCGCTCGCGGTGTGGCGGGTCGCCTACCTGCGCTGAGCCGGGCCCCGGCCCGCCCCGCCGGCGCCCTCAGTACCATCGGTGGGGTGAGCGCATCCTCTCCTCAGCGGCCGGCCGGTCTCCCCTTCTTCAAGGGCCACGGCACCCAGAACGACTTCGTGATCGTGCCGGACCCGGACGGCCTGCTGGAGATCGGCCCGGAGGCCGTCGCCGCGCTGTGCGACCGCCGGGCGGGCATCGGCGGCGACGGGCTGCTGCGCGTGGTGCGCGCGGCCGCCGACCCGGCCGCCGCGGACCAGGCCGACCGGGCCGAGTGGTTCATGGACTACCGCAACTCCGACGGCAGCATCGCCGAGATGTGCGGCAACGGCCTGCGGGTGTTCGCCCGCTTCCTGGTCGAGGCGGGCCTGGCGAAGCCCGGCGAGCTGGCGATCGCCACCCGCTCCGGGGTGCTCACCGCGACGGTCGCCGAGGACGCCCCGGACGGTACGCCCGGTGAGGTCACCGTCGACATGGGCCGGGCGAAGCTGCCCGGGCCGGACGGCATCGAGGTCGCGGTCGGCGAGCGGCGCTGGCCCGCCCTGAACGTCAACATGGGCAACCCGCACGCGGTGGCCTTCGTGGAGAGCCTGGACCACGCCGGGGACCTCTTCACCGCCCCGCTCACCAGCCCCGCGGGCGCCTACCCGGAGGGCGTCAACGTCGAGTTCGTGGTGGACCGCGGCCCGCGGCACGTGGCGATGCGGGTGCACGAGCGCGGCTCGGGCGAGACCCGCTCCTGCGGCACCGGCGCCTGCGCCGTCGCGGTGGCGGCCATCCGCCGGGACGGCGCGGACCCGGCGGTCACCGGCGAGGCGGTCGCCTACACGGTGGACGTGCTGGGCGGCCGACTGGTCATCACGGAGTACCCGGACGGCCGGGTGGAGATGACCGGTCCGGCGGTGATCGTGGCGGAGGGGCGGCTCGACCCGCGCTGGTGGGAGTCGATCGGCCGACGGTGACGGCCCGGTTTGCCCAATTCGTACGGTGACGAATCCCCCCGATCGGGTGATAGCGGTCGCAGACGGGAATCACGGCGTCGCGGAACGTGCTCTGCTCGGTAGCATGGACCACCGGGTCGATCACCCCTGGGAGGGGTAGCAGGATCAGCCCCCCGCAAGGGGTCGCGCCCGGCGACGTTGCCGGAGGTGCCGATGACCATCGAAGCCGGGCAGTCCCTCACGGGGCAGCCGACGACCGCACGGCAGGCCGGGGCCAGGCGGCCCCTGGGGGAGCTCGGCCGGGCCGCGCTCGGCCGGGCCGGGCGGGCCGCCCTGCTGGCCACCGGCCGGCCGCCCGTGCCGGACGCCCTGGAGCCGCTGGTCCAGGTGCACCGGCGGCACCACCCGCAGGCCGACCTCGCCCTGCTGGCCCGGGCGTACCGGCTGGCCGAGGCCAGCCACCGCGGCCAGAAGCGCAAGAGCGGCGAGCCGTACATCACCCATCCGCTGGCCGTCACCATGATCCTGGCCCAACTCGGCGCCGGGACGACCACCTTGGTCGCCTCGCTGCTCCACGACACCGTCGAGGACACCGAGTTGACGCTGGAGCAGGTGGGCGCCGGGTTCGGGCCCGAAGTCGCCTACCTGGTCGACGGGGTGACCAAACTGGAGAAGGTCGACTTCGGCGCCGCCGCCGAGGCCGAGACCTTCCGCAAGATGCTGGTCGCCACCGGGGACGACGTCCGGGTGATGGTGATCAAGCTCGCCGACCGGCTGCACAACATGCGCACCATCCGGCACATGAAGCCGGCCAGCCAGGTGCGGATCGCCAAGGTCACCCGGGACGTGCTGATCCCGCTGGCCGAGCGGCTCGGCATCCAGGTGCTCAAGGCGGAGCTGGAGGACATCGTCTTCGCCACCCTGCACCCCGAGGAGTACGCCCGCACCCGGGGCCTGATGGCCGGTCACGAGGCCGAGCCGGACACGGTGCTGGAGCCCTTCGCCCGCCGGCTGGCCCGCCAGCTCGCCGAGACCGGGGTCGCCGCCGAGGTGACGGTACGGCCCCGGCACTGCGTCTCGCTGCACCGGGTGCTGATCAAGCGGGCCGCCGCGCCCGGGCGGGACGGCCGGCCGCAGGAGCCGCAGCCGGCCGACTTCGGGCGGCTGCTGGTGGTGGTCGAGGAGAACGCCGACTGCTACGCGGTGCTCGGCGAGCTGCACACCTGCTGGACGCCGCTGCCCGGGGAGTTCAAGGACTTCGTCGCCGCCCCCAAGTTCAACCTCTACCAGTCGCTGCACACCGCCGTCGCGCTGGAGGGCGGCGCGGTGGTCGAGGTGCTGGTGCGGACCAGGCGGATGCACGAGGTGGCCGAGACCGGGGTGGTCGCGCTCGGCGACCCGTCCCCGGCCGGGCCGGCCCAGGACACCGACGAGCTGGACCGCACCGACCCGGCCCGGCCCGGCTGGCTCAGCCGGCTGCTGGAGTGGCAGCAGGAGACCCCCGACCCGGACGCCTTCTGGTCCGCGCTCACCGCCGACCTGGCCGGGGACCGCGAGATCACCGTGGTGACGGAGAGCGGTGAAACGCTTCAGCTGAGGGCCGGGGCCAGCTGTGTGGACGCCGCCTACCTGCTCGGCGAGGAGACCGGCCACCGATGTATCGGCGCCCGGGTCAACGGCCGGCTCACCGCGCTGTCCACCCCGCTCCAGGACGGCGACGTCCTGGCGGTGCTCACCGAGAGCCTCCCGCCCGGCGGCGGGGCCCAGCCGTCCGGGCCGTCCCCGGAGTGGCTGGCGCACGCCCGTACCCCCGCCGCCCGGCTGGCCATCGAGCGCTGGCTGGCCGACCACCCGGCCCGGCTGCCGGTGGTGCGCACCGGCCCGGCCGGCGGCCAGCCCGCCCCGCCCGCGCACCGGGCGGGCGAGCGCCGCTCCGCCCCCGTCGTGGTGGCCGGCCGGCCCGGGGCACAGGTGCGGCTGGCCCGCTGCTGCACGCCCGTCCCCCCGGACACGGTGGCCGGCTACCCGATCCGCGGCGGCGCGGTGGCCGTGCACCGCACCGCCTGCCCCGCCGGGCAGCGGCTGCGCGCCGACGGCCGGGCCGAACTGGAGGTCCGCTGGCAGCCCGAGGACGCCCCGGCGGCCGGGCACCGGGTGACCCTGCGGGCCGAGGCGCTGAACCGGCCCCGACTGCTCGCCGACCTCACCGCGGCGATCTCCGCCGAGGGCGTCGGCATCGTCTCCGCCGAGGTCGAACCGCCGCAGGAACTGCGGGTCCGGCACACCTACACCGTCGAGCTGCCCGAGCCGGGCGCGCTGCCCGCCCTGATGCGGGCGATGCTCAAGGTTTCCGGGGTGTACGACGTCAGCCGCCCGCACGCCCCCGAGGGGACGCAGACCCGGCACTCCGGCGGAAATGGGGGTGACCGGCCCGCACCGGGCGTGCGACCATCGTGGGGAATTCACGGCCGGTCCACGGCGTTCTCAGGGCAGAGGAGCCCCGGTGGGATCCACGGGACCACGCCGAAGCCATCCAGCGACCAAAGGACAGAATGACCTCCACGTTCGAAGCCCGCGACCACGCCGACGCCCCGCGCCGCCTCGACGGTCTGCGAGCGGAAGCCCTCATGGACGAGGACCTCGCGGCCATCGACGAGGACCTCGGCCACAGCTATGACGGCGACCAGTACGACCGCAGTGAGCGCGCCGCCCTGCGCCGGGTCGCCGGCCTCTCCACCGAACTCGAAGACGTCACCGAGGTCGAGTACCGCCAGCTCCGCCTGGAGCGCGTGGTGCTCGTCGGCGTCTGGACGGACGGCACCCTGGAGGAGGCGGAGAACTCGATGGCCGAGCTCGCCGCGCTCGCCGAGACCGCCGGTTCCGAGGTGCTGGACGGCGTCATCCAGCGCCGCGACAAGCCCGACGCGGCCACCTACATCGGCTCCGGCAAGGCGAAGGAGCTGCGCGACATCGTCGCCTCCACCGGCGCCGACACCGTGGTCTGCGACGGTGAGCTCACCCCCGGCCAGCTGATCCACCTGGAGGACGTGGTCAAGGTCAAGGTCGTCGACCGGACGGCCCTGATCCTGGACATCTTCGCCCAGCACGCCAAGTCCCGGGAGGGCAAGGCGCAGGTCTCGCTCGCGCAGATGCAGTACATGCTGCCGCGCCTGCGCGGCTGGGGTCAGTCGCTGTCCCGGCAGATGGGTGGCGGTGGCTCCGGCTCCTCGGGCGGCGGCATGGCCACCCGTGGTCCCGGTGAGACCAAGATCGAGACCGACCGGCGCCGGATCCGCGAGAAGATGGCGAAGCTCCGCAAGGAGATCGCCGACATGAAGAAGGGCCGCGACACCAAGCGCCAGGAGCGCAAGCGCCACCAGGTGCCGTCCGTGGCCATCGCGGGCTACACCAACGCCGGCAAGTCCTCCCTGCTCAACCGGCTCACCGGGGCGGGCGTGCTGGTGGAGAACGCGCTGTTCGCCACCCTGGACCCGACCGTGCGCCGGGCCGAGACCCCGAGCGGGCGGCTCTACACCCTGGCGGACACCGTCGGCTTCGTCCGGCACCTGCCGCACCACCTGGTCGAGGCCTTCCGCTCGACCATGGAGGAGGTCGCCGACGCGGACCTCATCCTGCACGTGGTCGACGGCTCGCACCCCGAGCCGGAGACGCAGCTGGCCGCCGTCCGCGAGGTCATCGTCTCGGTCGACGCGCAGAACGTGCCGGAGATCGTGGTGATCAACAAGGCCGACGCCGCCGACCCGCACGTGCTGCAGCGCCTGCTGCGCCGCGAGCCGCACGCCATCGTGGTGTCGGCCCGCACCGGGGCCGGCATGGAGGAGCTGCTCAAGCTCATCGACGACGAGCTGCCGCGACCGGCCGTCGAGGTGCGGGCCCTGGTGCCCTACACCCAGGGCGCGCTGGTCTCCCGGGTGCACAAGGAGGGCGAGCTGATCGCCACCGAGCACACCGGCGACGGCACGCTGCTGCACGCCAAGGTGCCGGCCGAGCTGGCCGCCGAGCTGGAGCACTTCGCGGTGGCCCTGCAGGGCTGATCCGCTCGTCGAGGTGGCCCCCGGACGTTCCGCGTCCGGGGGCTACTTCACGTTCTTGGCGAAGTAGTCGAAGGCCTGCTTGGCCTGGTCCTGGAGGGACGGACCGGCCCGGTAGCCCGCCGGGTCGCGGCTGCCGAGCGAGCTGACGCTGACCAGGTTGGGCCTGCCGTCCTTGGTGATGAACCAGCCGCCGCCGCCCGCGCCGCCGGTCATGGTGCAGCCGATCGCGTACATCGGCGGGCGGGACCGGTCGAAGGACAGCCGGCCCGGTGGGGCGGGGGAGTCGCAGCGCTCCAGCTCCGTGCCGTCGAAGGGCCGTTCCACCGGGTAGCCAAACGCCACCACCGAGGTGATCTGCTCGCGCGGGGCGTTGAACCAGACCGGGACGGAACCGCCGACGGCCTCCTCCAGGGACGGGCCGGAGGCGGACTCGCCGCGCACCCGGACGATCCCGTAGTCGTACTGGTCGTGGGCGCCGACCCCGCTCTCCTGGAGCCAGGTCGGCGAGACCATGGCGCGGACCGCCGTCCACCGGCCGTACGGGGCGGCCTGCTGCTCGCCGTCCGGCTTGCCGCGGGCCGCCCGGCCGTCCCGGTTGCCCGCCTGGCCGTCCCGGTTGTAGGCGGGGACGAAGACCAGGTTCTTCACCCAGCCGCCGCCCCGGCCGTCGTGCAGGCAGTGCGCGGCGGTGTACACCAGGTTGCTGCGGCCCGGGTTGAGCGGGTCGGTGACCACCGTGCCGGAGCAGGCCGCGTCGCCCTGCGGCGTGGTCATCAGCAGCCTGCCGACCACGGCGGAGTCCGGGCCGTACGGGTGCGGCTGCGGCCGGGCCTGGACGGGGGCTGGCGGGGCGTCCCGGTCGACCCCGGGGGGTGCGGCGGCGGCCGGGGCGTACTCGGGGGTGGGCCGGGCCTTGGCGGCCTCCGTCCGGGCCGTCGTCCAGTAGCCAGGGGGCACCTGGTTGGCGAAGCCGCTCTCGGCGACGTAGCGGGCCCAGTCCGCCGGCTTCCAGCCGCTCAGGTCGCCCAGGCTCGTCGGCGCGGCCTTGGGCAGCGCCGCGGGCGGGGTGGCGGGGGCGGTGGGGCCGTCCGGCGCGCAGGCGGCCGCGGTGAGCGTCAGGGCGGCGAGCAGCGCGGCGCCGGCCGCGGCGGCCCGCCGCCCCGCGGTGCGGGGGGTGCGGCGAGTGGTGCGGGTGGTGCCGGTGGTGTCAGTGGTGCCGATGGTGTCAGTGCCCGTGCTGTCGGTGGTGCTGGTGGTGCTGATGGTGCGCAAGCTGAGGAGTCCCCCTGGTGGTGCCGGTCACTGCTTCCTGGAGATCCAGTCCAGGGCCTGCTTGGCGACCGTCTCCAGGTACGGGCCGCTCAGCGAGGTGTGCTCCTGGGTGCCGATCGAGGTGTTGCTGACCAGGGCCGTCCGCCCGTCCGGCATGGTGGCGAACCAGCCGCCGCCGCTGGCGCCCTGGGTCATGTTGCAGCCGATGGTCAGCATGGACGGGCGCTTGGGGTCGAAGGACAGCCGGACGGGCTTGCCGCCGTCGCACTTGTACAGCTCCTGGCCGTCGAAGGGCTTGACCAGCGGGTAGCCGGTGGCCGAGACCCTGAGCTGGTCGCGGGGCGCGTCGAACCACACCGGGACGGCCGAACCGACCGTCTCCTCCAGGGACTTGCCGGTGTCGCTCTGGTTGTGCACGCGCATCACCGCGAAGTCGTACTGGTTGGCGGCGTCACCGGTCTGTCCGCCCTCGACCATCCACTGCGGGGAGGTGACGATCTGGTCGGCCCACCAGGTGCCCAGCGGGGCCAGTTCGGACAGCGGGGCCTTCTTGCCGCCGCTGGAGGCGCCCGAGTTGTTGTAGGCGGGGACGAAGACCAGGTTCTTGTAGAAGTCGCCGCCCTTGCCCTCGTGCACGCAGTGGGCCGCCGTCCAGACCAGGTTGCTCCGGCCCGGGTGCTGGGGGTCGGCGATCACCGTCGCCGAGCAGTTGCCCCGGCCGCCCTGGGCGGAGAAGAACACCTTCCCGGAGGGCTGCTTGAGGTACGGGCGGGGCACCTGGACGGCCTTGACCACCGGCGGCTCCGGGTCGGTCACGCCGTCGGCGGCGGCCGGCTTGGCGGTCGGCGGCGCCGGGTCGGCGGGCTTGGCGTCGCCCATCTTGTCCGGGTTCCAGAAGTCCTTCACCACCGGGTTGTTGAAGACGTGCTTGGACGCCCACTTGTCCCAGTCGTCGTACTTCCACTTCTTCAGGTCGTCCCAGGTCTTCGGCAGGCCCTCCAGCAGGCTGGTCGGCAGGCCGGACGGCAGGGTGATCCCGCCGATGACGCCGCCGGGGGCGGCGGAGCCGCTCGCGTCCGTGCTGGGCGGCGGTGCGGCGACGGTCCGGTCGGTGCCCGCCGGGCCGTCCGGCCCGCAGGCGCTGACGGCCAGCAGTGTTCCGGCGACCAGGGCGGCGGCCAGGGCTGACCGGTGGATCGGTGGCATCGGTGCGCTTCCCCCTGTGCTCGCTGTGCTCGCTGTACTCGGTCGGACTGTGTCGGGTCGGTCCTCGGCGCGGCGGCCCGCCGCCCTGGAGTCTTCCATCGCCGTACAGGACGACGGCGGCCGCCCCCGGGTTCCGGGAGCGGCCGGAGGTCATCGATCCGTGACGCGGAACCGGCCCCCTCGTTGGCACAGCAGGGCCGCCCCGCCCGGTGACGCACTATGCCCGATCTTCACCCGGACGAGTGAGCAGTCCTTGTGATCACCCGTCAGGGATAGGTAACCCTTACCTGACGCGACGGTGCGAGCGCCCGCCGATCCCCTCCACCACCCGCGCGCGTCCGCACCCCCACGCGCACCAAGGAGCAGCCTTGAGCACCGCCCTCACCGGAGCCCCGCCCGTACCGCCGCCGACCGCGCAGCGGGCCGCCTCCGGCCCCGACCCGCTGCTGCACCCCGACCCCGCCGTCGCCGCCGAACAGGCGGCCCTGGAAGCCCTGTTGCGCTGCTGGGCCCGGGAGACCGGGGCCCGCCCCGGCACGGACGGCCGACTGCGGATCGACGTCCTCGGCGGGGCCGCCCGGCTCACCGCCGCCGTCCGGCACTGGTCGCCCGGCGGCTGGCACCGCTTCGGCCCGGCCACCCTCTCCGCCGGGGACGGCACCGCGGCGGCCCCGGTGGACGCCGTCACCGCCGCCGCCCTGCTCGCCGCCGCGGCCGCCGAACGCCCCGACCCCGGACAGGTCGCCGACCTCGCCGCCCGGGTCGCCGACTCGGTGGTGCGCACCGCCGAGATCCTCGCCCACCGCCGTACCGCCGCCGAACCCGGCGGGCCGGAACGCTCCGCCTTCCTCGCCGCCGAACAGGCCCTGCTGCTCGGCCACCCCCTGCACCCCACCCCGAAGAGCCGCGACGGCCTCGGCCCGGCCCAGAGCGCCGCCTACTCGCCCGAACTCCACGGCTCCTTCCAGGTCCACTGGTACGCCGTCGACCGCGGCCTGCTCGCGGCCGGCTCCGCCGTCGCCGAGAGCGCCGACCGGATCACCGCCACCCTGCTCGGCGGCCACGCGACCCTGCCGCCCGGCACCGCCGCCCTGCCGCTGCACCCCTGGCAGGCCCGCGAACTCGCTCACCGCCCGACCGTCGCCGCGCTGCTCGCCGACGGGCTCCTGCACGACCTCGGCCCGGCCGGCGAGCCCTGGTACCCCACCTCCTCGGTGCGCACCGTCTACCGGCCCGGCACCCCGTGGATGCTCAAGCTCTCGCTCGGCCTGCGGATCACCAACTCCCGCCGGGAGAACCTGCGCAAGGAGCTCCACCGCGGCCTGGAGGTGCACCGGCTGCTGGAGAGCGGCCTCGCCGCCGAGTGGCGGGCCGCCCACCCCGGCTTCGACATCGTCCGCGATCCCGCCTGGATCGGCGTGGACCACCCCGACCTCGGCGACCCCGGCGGGCTGGACACCGTGCTGCGCGCCCAGCCCTTCGGCCCGGCCGAACGCGCCCTCTGCGTCGCCGGGTTCGTCGCCGAACAGCCGCGCGGCACCGGCACGACCGTGCCGTCCGCCCTCGGCGACACCCTGCGCGCGCTCGCCGCCCGCACCGGCCGCCCGCTGCGCACCGTGGCTGCCGAATGGTTCCTGCGCTACCTGGACGCCGTCGTGCTGCCCGTCCTCTGGCTGGACGGCCGCGGCGGCATCGCCCTGGAGGCCCACCAGCAGAACAGCATCGTGCTGCTGGACGCCGAGGGCTGGCCCAGCGGCGGCCGCTACCGCGACAACCAGGGCTACTACTACCGGGAGAGCGCGGCCGAGCAGCTCACCGCCCGGCTGCCCGGACTCGGCGAACAGAGCGACACCTTCCTCCCCGACGACGTCATCGACCACCACTTCGCCTACTACCTCGGCATCAACCACGTGCTCGGGCTGATCGGCGCCCTCGGCTCCCAGGGCCTCGCCGAGGAGACGGTGCTGCTGGCCGGGCTGCGCGGCTTCCTGGCCGGCCCGCGGGCCGCCGCCACCGGCTCCGCCCTGCCCGCCCTGCTGCTGGACGCGCCCACCCTGCCCTGCAAGGCCAACCTGCTCACCCGGATCAACGGCCTCGACGAACTGGTCGGCCCGGTCGCCACCCAGTCCGTGTACGTGGACATCCCCAACCCGGTGGCGGGCGCCTGATGCCCGAGGAGCTGCCCGGGTGGGGCGAAGTCCCCACCCCGGCCGGCCGGTTCCGGCTCGGCCCGGTCCGGCTGCCCGAACACCTGGAGCTGCTCACCGGATGGATGAACGACCCCGAGGTCGACGCCTTCTGGGAGCTCGCCGGGCCGCCCGCCGTCACCGAACGGCACGTCCGGGCCCAACTGGACGGCGACGGAAGCAGCCTGCCCTGCCTCGGACTGCTCGACGGCACCCCGATGAGCTACTGGGAGGTCTACCGCGCCGACCTCGACCCGCTCGCCGGGCACTACCCCGCCCGCCCGCACGACACCGGCGTGCACCTGCTGCTCGGCCCGGCCGCCAGCCGCGGCCGCGGCCTCGGGGCCCAGCTGCTGGCCGCCGTCGCCGAACTCGTCCTGCGCCACCGGCCCGACTGCCAACGGGTGGTGGCCGAACCGGACGTCCGCAACCGGCGCTCGGTCCGGGCCTTCGAACGGGCCGGATTCCGGGCCGCCGCCGAACTCGACCTGCCCGACAAGCGCGCAGCGCTGATGGTGCGCGACCGCGAAGCGCCACTCCCCGCCTAGGACACCCCTGTGGACACCTCGACACCCCACGATCCCCCCTACGACCTGCTCGGCGTCGGCATCGGCCCGTTCAACCTCTCGCTCGCCGCCCTCGCCGAGCCGGTGCCCGGGCTGCGCACGCTCTTCTGCGACCAGCGCCCCGAATTCCGCTGGCACCACGGCATGCTGGTGGACGGCGCCCGGATGCAGGTGCCCTTCCTGGCCGACCTGGTCTCGCTCGTCGACCCGACCAACCCGTGGTCCTTCCTCAACTACCTGCGCGCCCAGGACCGGCTGTTCCCGTTCTACTTCGCCGAACGCTTCCAGCTGCCCCGCCGCGAGTACGACCACTACTGCCGCTGGGCCGCCGACCGGCTGCCCAACTGCCGCTTCGGCACCGAGGTCACCGCCCTGCACCGGGACGGCCCGCTGTTCCGGGTCGAGCTGACCGACACCGCGACCGGCCGGCGCAGCACCGTACGGGCCCGCAACCTCGCGCTCGGCGTCGGCACCCGGCCGGTGCTCCCCGAGGCCTTCGCCGCCCTGGCCGACCACCCGCGGGCCTTCCACTCCGCCGAGTACCTGGACCGCCGGGCCGGGCTCGCGGGCGCCCGGGACATCACCGTGGTCGGCAGCGGACAGTCCGGCGCCGAGGTCTTCCTCGACCTGCTCCGCCGCCACCAGGACGACGGGGTCCGGCTGCGCTGGCTCACCCGCACCCGGGCACTCGCCCCCATGGAGTACTCCAAGCTCGGCCTGGAACACTTCACCCCCGACTACACCCGCTACTTCCACGGCCTGCCCGGCCCCGTCCGGGACGCCCTGGTCGCCGCCCAGTGGCAGCTGCACAAAGCCGCCAGCGCGGAGACCCTCGCCGAGATCCACGACCACCTCTACGAGCGCACCATCGGCCGGCCGATCGACACCGCCCCGGTCGAGATCACCCCCGGCACCGCCGTCACCGCGGCCCGGCCCGGGCCCTGCGGCGGACTCGAACTGGACTGCCGGCACACCGACTCCGGCGCGGAGCACGTGCTGCGCACCGACGCCGTGGTGCTCGCCACCGGCTACCGCGCCGCCCGCCCGGCCGCGCTCGAACCGCTCGCCCACCTGATCGACTGGGACGAGACCGGGCGCTACCGGGTCGACCTCGACCACCGGGTCGCGACCCGGCCCGAGCTCACCGGCGGCCTCTACGTCCAGAACGCCGAACTCCACACCCACGGGGTCGGTGCCCCCGACCTCGGCCTCGGCGCCCACCGGGCCGCCGTCATCCTCAACGCCGTCACCGGCCGGACCGTCCACCGGCTGCCCGGCCGCACCGCCTGGACCGGCTTCGCGCCGCCCGGGCCGGCGGCCGCGGCCCGGCCGGTGCCCGCGAGCGCCCCGATCGAGCAGACCCCCGTCGTCCCCCACCCCCAGGAGCTGTCCCGTGCCGCAACCGTCGGCCGCTGAACCGCCGCTCTACCTGCCCCCGCACCTCACCGCCGGGCACTGGCAGCGGGCCGGCCGCGCCCTGCTGGCCAAGATGCTCGGCGAGTTCGCCTACGAGGACCTGCTCAAGCCCGTCCCGGGCACCCTCGACGGCGAGTACCTGCTCAAGCTCCCCGAGGCCGAGTACCGCTTCGCCGCCCGGCGCGGCGCCTACGACAGCTGGCAGGTCGACCCCGGGTCGATCCGCTGCTCCCGCCCGGACGGCCTGGACCCGCTGCGCTTCCTCCCGTACGCCCGGGACGCGCTCGGGATGCGCGGCGACACCACCGCCCACCTGGTCCGCGAGCTGTCCGCCACGCTCACCGCCGACGCCCGCCAGCTCGCCACCGCGCTCACCGCCGCCGAGCTCGCCGACCTCGACCACCCCGCCCTGGAGGGCCGGCAGGGCGGCCACCCGTGGATCGTCCCCAACAAGGGCCGGATCGGCTTCTCCGGCACCGACGCCGCCCGCTGGGCCCCGGAGGCCCGCAGCCCCCGGCCGCTGCCCTGGATCGCCGTCCACCGCCGGCTCGCCGAGTACCGCGGCGTGCCCGGCCTGGAACGCCCCGAGCAGCTGTACGCCCGCGAACTGGACGACGAGGCCGCGCTGCGCGCCCCGCTCGGCGCCGACGCCGACGACTACCTGCTGCTGCCCGTCCACCCCTGGCAGTGGGACGAGACGGTCCTGACGCTGTTCGCGCCCTGGATCGCCTCCGGCGAGATCGTCCCGCTGGCCTCGGACGGTGACCCACGGCTGCCCCAGCAGTCCATCCGCTCCTTCTTCAACACCGCCCACCCCGAGCGCTGCACCGTCAAGCTGCCGCTGTCCGTCCTCAACACCCTGGTCTGGCGCGGACTGCCGGTCGAACGCACCCTCGCAGCGCCCGCCGTCACCGCCTGGCTGCACGGGCTGCGCGACGCCGACCCGTACCTGCGGGACGAGTGCCGGGTGATCCTGCTCGGCGAGATCGCCTCCGTCACCGTCGACCACCCGCTCTACCGGGAGATGCCCGACTCGCCGTACCAGTACAAGGAACTGCTCGGCGCGATCTGGCGCGAACCGCTCGGCCCCTTCCTGGCCGAGGCCGAGCGCGCCCGCACCCTCGCCGCCCTGCTGCAGACCGGCTCCGACGGGCGCGCCCTCGCCGTCGAACTGATCGCCCGCTCCGGCCTCACCCCGGCCGAGTGGACCGCCCGGCTGTTCGCCGCGCTGCTGCCGCCGCTGCTGCACTTCCTCTACCGCTACGGACTGGTCTTCTCCCCGCACGGCGAGAACGCCATCGTGGTCTTCGACGACCGCGGCACCCCGACCCGGCTCGCGGTCAAGGACTTCGTCGACGACGTCAACCTCAGCGACCAGGACCTCCCCGAGCTGCGCGCCCTGCCCCCCGAGGTCGCCGACGTGCTGCTGCGGGAGAACCCCCAGGGGCTGTGCCAGTTCATCCACTCCGGACTGTTCATCGGCGTCTTCCGCTACCTCGGCCCGCTGCTGGAGGCGCAGGCCGGCCTCGCCGAGACCGAGTTCTGGGCCCTGCTGCGCGCGGAGATCCACCGCTACCAGGCCCGCTTCCCCGAGCTGCGCGAGCGCTTCGACCTGTTCGACCTGTTCCGGCCCCGGATCGACCGGCTCTGCCTCAACCGCAACCGGCTGCTCATGGACGGCTACCAGGACCGCCCGCACCGCCCGCACGCCGTCCGGCACGGCACCGTGCCGAACGCCCTGGTCGGCGTGGAGGTGCGGCTGCCCGGCAGCCGCTCCGGACAACGGGACCGGATTGTCGCCCCCGCCCCGTAGGGTGGAAGGGTCATGACGAACGACTCCGAATCCCAGCCCGCGACGGACCTCGGCGACGAGGCCGAGGAAGCCGTCGCCGTTCCGCGCTCGCGGATCCCCGAGCTGTTGCACGCCGCGGTCGAGGCCGTCGGCGGTGTGGAGCGCCCCGGCCAGATGCGGATGGCCGAGGCCGTCGCCGACGCCGTCGACCACTCCGAGCACCTGCTCGTCCAGGCCGGCACCGGCACCGGCAAGTCCCTCGCCTACCTGGTGCCGGCCCTCGCCCACGGCGACCGGGTGGTGGTCGCCACCGCCACCCTGGCCCTGCAACGCCAGCTGGTGGAACGGGACTTGCCGCGTACGGTCGAGGCGCTGCACCCGGTGCTGCGCCGCCGCCCGCTGTACGCGATGCTCAAGGGCCGCTCCAACTACCTGTGCCTGCACCGGGCCAACGAGGGCACCCCGAGCGACGAGGGCGAGGGCCTGTTCGACCCGGTCGACGCGCTCGGCGGCCCCACCGGCAAGCTCGGCCAGGACGTGCTCCGGCTGCGCGACTGGGCCGACGAGACCGAGACCGGGGACCGGGACGACCTGAGCCCCGGCGTCTCGGACAAGGCCTGGGCGCAGCTCTCGGTCACCTCCAAGGAGTGCCTGGGCGCGACCCGCTGCGCGTACGGGCAGGAGTGCTTCGCGGAGAAGGCCCGGGAGCGGGCCAAGCTGGCGGACGTCGTGGTCACCAACCACGCGATGCTCGCGATCGACGCGATCGAGGGCGCGCCGGTGCTGCCCGAGCACGGGCTGCTGATCGTCGACGAGGCGCACGAGCTGGTCAACCGGGTCACCGGCGCGGCCACCGCCGAGCTGACCGTGGGCGCCGTCAACCGGGCGGTCAAGCGGGCCGCCCGGCTGGCCAACGAGAAGGCCGTGGACGCCCTGCAGGCCGCCGCCGAGAACTACCACGGCCTGATGGAGACCGCCCAGCCCGGCCGGGTCGAGGAACTGCCCGAGTACCTGGCCTACGCGGTCACCGCGATCCGGGACGCCTCCCGGCAGGTGATCACCTCGCTCGGCGAGACCCGGGACAAGGGCCTCAGCGACGAGGACGCCGTCCGCAAGCAGGCGATGGCCTCGGCCGAGACCCTGCACGAGACCGCCGACCGGCTGCTGGAGGGCTCCGAGTACGACGTCGTCTGGATCGAGCGCAGCGACCGCTACGGGCTGGGCACCGCCTCGCTGCGGGTCGCGCCGCTGAGCGTGTCCGGGCTGCTGCGGGAGGGCCTGTACAAGGAGCGCTCGGTCGTCCTGACCTCGGCGACCCTCAAGCTCGGCGGGGACTTCAACGGCGTGGCCGGCTCGCTCGGCCTGCCCAAGGAGACCAGGCTGCCGGACCAGCGCACCCCCGGTGACAACCCGGAGGCCGGCTCCGGTTTCGGCGAGGACGCCGTCCCGCACTGGCGGGGCATCGACGTCGGCTCGCCGTTCAAGTACCCCAAGCAGGGCATCCTGTACGTGGCCAAGCACCTCGCGGACCCCGGGCGCGACCCCGAACGGCCCGACATGCTCGACGAGTTGGCCGAGCTGGTGGACGCGGCCGGCGGGCGCACCCTGGGGCTGTTCTCCTCGATGCGCGGCGCCCAGGCCGCCGCCGAGGCGATGCGGGAGCGGCTCGACCACCGGATCCTGCTCCAGGGGGAGGACACCCTCGGCGAGTTGATCCGCGAGTTCGCCTCGGACGCCACCACCTGCCTGTTCGGCACCCTCTCGCTCTGGCAGGGCGTGGACGTGCCCGGCTCGGCCTGCCAGCTGGTCGTGATGGACCGGATCCCCTTCCCGCGGCCGGACGACCCGCTGATGAGCGCCCGCCAGCGGGACGTCGAACAGCACGGCGGGAACGGCTTCATGGCGGTCGCGGCGACCCACGCGGCGCTGCTGATGGCGCAGGGCGCGGGTCGGCTGGTGCGCGCGGCGGAGGACCGGGGCGTGGTCGCGGTGCTCGACCCGCGGGTGGAGACCAAGCGGTACGGGGGCTTCTTCCGGTCCTCGATGCCGGAGTTCTGGTACACCACGGACCGCAACCAGGTGCGGCGCTCGCTGGCGGCGATCGACGCCTCGGCGGCGCCGGTGCGGCCGGTGGTGAAGCGGGGCTGAGCGGGCCCGGCACCTGCGGTAGAAGGCACTTGCGGTAGGAACGACGGAGGGGCTCCCCGCTGACGCGGTGGAGCCCCTTCCCGTCGTAGTGCCGGCCGCCGCTCGCGGTGGCGGCCGGGTGCCGCCGTCAGAGGCGGCGCAGGACCGCGACCACCTTGCCCAGGATGGTGGCGTTGTCGCCGTTGATCGGCTCGTAGGCCGGGTTGTGCGGCATCAGCCAGATCCGGCCGTCCTCGCGCTTGAGGCGCTTGACGGTGGCCTCGCCGTCGATCATGGCGGCCACGATGTCGCCGTTCTCGGCGACCGGCTGGCGGCGCACCGTGACCCAGTCGCCGTCGCAGATGGCCGCCTCGATCATCGAGTCGCCGCGCACGGTGAGGGCGAACAGCTCGCCCTCGCCGACCAGCTGGCGGGGCAGCGGGAAGACGTCCTCGACGGTCTGCTCGGCCAGGATCGGACCACCGGCCGCGATCCGGCCGACCAGCGGCACGTAGGAGGTGGAGGGCCGCCCGGCCGTCTCGGCGGTGTTGGGGCGGGCCACCTCGACGCCGCGGACCTCGTAGGCGCGCGGGCGGTGCGGGTCGCGGCGCAGGAAGCCCTTGCGCTCCAGGGCCATCAGCTGGTGGGCGACCGAGGAGGTGCTGGACAGGCCGACGGCCTGGCCGATCTCGCGCATGGACGGCGGGTAGCCGCGGCGCTGGACGGAGTCGCGGATGACTTCGATCACCCGGCGCTGGCGCTCGGTGAGGCCGGCCTCGTCGGTGCGGATGCCGGGGGGGCGGCCGGGCATCGCGCGGGCCGGGGAGGGGTGGGTGTCGTCCATGGTGGGGGAGTGCTCGATCGGCTGGTCGGGAACGCGGCCCGTGGTGGACACGGCCGGGCCGGAGAGGCGGTGGTCTTCGCTACGGTCCATGCTGATGTCCACGCTCTGCTGATTCGTGGTGCGCTGCCCCACCTTGAACTGGGAGTGTTCCTGCACCGGGATGGTGTTGGTTTCGACGGTGTTCACGGCGGCCCCTCTCGACGGCTGTCCTCTCCCCTTTTCCAGCCCAACGCGCCGCCTATCGAAAGGTTGCGCCAAACACACGTTCGAGTGAATTATTCGGGAGTTGACTGACTCGATCAAGGCTTTGTTGTACATCGAGTAAACGTTCGACCGGATGTCGACTCCGGAAGTCTAATCGGCGCCGACACGCCAGGGGTGTCACTTCCCCCCGAGACCTAGATGTAGTGGCTAGAGTCCTCTCCGTGCCCAGTACTAGTGGTCGCGCCGCATGATCAGCTTGCCGAGGCCGGGGGCGCATCGCATAGACTCAACCGGTCCGCACGTCCTGCCAGGGAGGGATCCCCAGGTGCACTGCCCCTTCTGCCGGCACTCCGACAGCCGCGTCGTCGACAGTCGGACCACCGAGGACGGCAGCTGCATTCGCCGTCGTCGACAGTGCCCGGACTGCGGCCGCCGTTTCACCACCGTGGAGACGGCCGCGCTCATGGTCATCAAGCGCAGCGGTGTCACCGAGCCCTTCTCCCGGCAGAAGGTCATCACCGGAGTCCGCAAGGCCTGCCAGGGCCGCCCGGTCACCGAGGACGCCCTCGCCCAGCTCGGCCAGCGGGTCGAGGAGTGCGTGCGGGCCAGCGGCAGCGCCGAGCTGACCACCCACGACGTCGGGCTGGCCATACTCGGCCCGCTGCGGGACCTCGACGTGGTCGCCTACCTGCGCTTCGCCAGCGTGTACCAGGCGTACGACGGACTCGAGGACTTCGAGGCCGCCATCGCGGAGATCCGCGCCGAGCGGCCCGCCCCCGAGGCGGACGGCACCTGCGTGCCCGTTCCCGCCGCCGCGCCCTAGGAGGCGCGCCGGGCCCCCGCGGGCCCGCCCAGGAGTCACCACCGTGCGGCCCCCGTGGGCCGGCAGCGCCACACCGGCCCCGCGTGGGCCCCCGCGTGCCCGAAACCGGGGCACGGAACACTACGAACCGTGCGCAAACGGACGGGGTCCCGTCCGCCCGCACATCGGAAGAACGAACCAGCGGTGCCCGGATTTTTCGGGGCACTTCGGGCGTTTGCCCAGGAGGAGGAGCGAGAAGTGACAGACACCACGAGCGGTTCCGCACGCGGGTCGAAGTCCGAGAAGGCCGCGGCCAAGGCCGCCAAGGCCCCGAAGGGCGGTCTCCGGATGGAGCGCATCCACACCACCCCTGGCGTGCACCCGTACGACGAGGTCCGCTGGGAGCGGCGCGACGTCGTCATGACCAACTGGCGCGACGGCTCCATCAACTTCGAGCAGCGCGGCGTCGAGTTCCCCGACTTCTGGTCGGTCAACGCCGTCAACATCGTCACGTCCAAGTACTTCCGCGGCGCCGTCGGCACCCCCCAGCGCGAGTGGAGCCTCAAGCAGATCATCGACCGCGTGGTGCTCACCTACCGCGCGGCCGGCGAGAAGCACGGCTACTTCGCCACCAAGGACGACGCCGAGATCTTCGAGCACGAGCTGACCCACGCCCTCCTCCACCAGGTGTTCAGCTTCAACTCGCCGGTCTGGTTCAACGTCGGCACCAAGCAGCCCCAGCAGGTCAGCGCCTGCTTCATCCTGTCCGTCGACGACTCCATGGAGTCGATCCTCGACTGGTACAAGGAAGAGGGCATGATCTTCAAGGGCGGCTCCGGCGCCGGCCTCAACCTCTCCCGGATCCGCTCCTCCAAGGAGCTGCTCTCCTCCGGCGGCAACGCCTCCGGCCCGGTCTCCTTCATGCGCGGCGCCGACGCCTCCGCCGGCACCATCAAGTCCGGCGGCGCCACCCGGCGCGCGGCCAAGATGGTCGTCCTGGACGTCGACCACCCGGACGTCGAGGCCTTCATCGAGACCAAGGTGAAGGAGGAGGAGAAGATCCGCGCCCTGCGCGACGCGGGCTTCGACATGGACCTCGGCGGCGACGACATCACGTCCGTCCAGTACCAGAACGCCAACAACTCGGTCCGCGTCAGCGACGAATTCATGACCGCCGTCGAGAACGGCACCGAATTCGGCCTGCGCGCCCGGATGACCGGCGAGGTCATCGAGACCGTCGACGCCAAGAAGCTGTTCCGCAAGATGGCCGAGGCCGCCTGGGCCTGCGCCGACCCCGGCATCCAGTACGACTCCACCATCAACCACTGGCACACCTGCCCCGAGTCCGGACGCATCAACGCCTCCAACCCGTGCTCGGAGTACATGCACCTGGACAACTCCAGCTGCAACCTCGCCTCGCTGAACCTGATGAAGTTCCTGCGCGACGACGACTCGTTCGACGCCGAGCGCTTCGCCAAGGTCGTCGAGCTGGTCATCACCGCGATGGACATCTCCATCTGCTTCGCCGACTTCCCCACCGAGAAGATCGGCGAGACCACCCGCGCCTTCCGCCAGCTCGGCATCGGCTACGCCAACCTCGGCGCCCTGCTGATGGCCACCGGCCACGCCTACGACAGCGAGGGCGGCCGCGCCCTGGCCGGCGCCATCACCTCGCTGATGACCGGCACCGCCTACCGCCGCGGCGCCGAACTCGCCGGCGTCGTCGGCCCGTACGACGGCTACGCCCGCAACGCCACCGCCCACCAGCGGGTCATGAAGCAGCACGCCGACGCCTCCCTGGACGCCGTCTCCTTCGACGACCTGGACGCCCCGGTCTGGCTCGCGGCCAACAAGTCCTGGCAGGACGTGCTGCGCATCGGCGCGCAGAACGGCTTCCGCAACGCCCAGGCCTCGGTCCTCGCCCCGACCGGCACCATCGGCCTGATGATGGACTGCGACACCACCGGCGTCGAGCCCGACCTCGCCCTGGTCAAGTTCAAGAAGCTCGTCGGCGGCGGCTCGATGCAGATCGTCAACGGCACCGTCCCGCGTGCCCTCAAGCGCCTGGGCTACCAGGACGAGCAGATCGAGGCGATCGTCGCCCACATCGCCGAGCACGGCAACGTGGTCGACGCGCCGGGCCTCAAGGCCGAGCACTACGAGGTGTTCGACTGCGCGATGGGCGAGCGCTCCATCTCCCCGATGGGCCACGTGCGGATGATGGCGGCGATCCAGCCCTGGATCTCCGGCGCGATCTCCAAGACCGTGAACATGCCCGCCGCGGCGACCGTCGAGGACGTCGAGGAGATCTACTTCGAGGCGTGGAAGATGGGCGTCAAGGCGCTCGCCATCTACCGCGAGAACTCGAAGGTCGGCCAGCCGCTCTCGGCCAAGAAGAAGGACTCCGAGGCCAAGGCCGAGGAGACCCCCGCCGCCGTGGTCGAGAAGGTCGTCGAGTACCGCCCCGTCCGCAAGCGCCTGCCCAAGGGCCGCCCGGGCATCACCACCTCCTTCACGGTCGGTGGCGCCGAGGGCTACATGACCGCCAACTCCTACCCGGACGACGGCCTCGGCGAGGTCTTCCTGAAGATGTCCAAGCAGGGCTCGACCCTCGCGGGCATGATGGACGCCTTCTCCATCGCCGTCTCGGTCGGCCTGCAGTACGGCGTGCCGCTGGAGACCTACGTCTCGAAGTTCACCAACATGCGCTTCGAGCCGGCCGGTCTGACCGACGACCCGGACGTGCGGATGGCCCAGTCGATCGTCGACTACATCTTCCGCCGCCTGGCGCTGGACTTCCTGCCGTTCGAGACCCGCTCGGCGCTGGGGATCCACTCCGTCGAGGAGCGCACCCGCCACCTGGAGACCGGCTCGTACGAGCCGCTGGAGGCCGAGGAGCTCGACACCGAGTCCCTCGCCCAGTCCGCCCCGGTCGCCGCGGCCAAGCCGGCCCCGGCCCCCGCCCCGGCCGTGGAGGCGCCCAAGGCGGCGCCGAAGCAGGCCCACAACTCCACGGAGCTGATGGAGATCCAGCTCGGCCTCAACGCCGACGCGCCGCTCTGCTTCTCCTGCGGCACCAAGATGCGCCGTGCCGGCAGCTGCTACCTCTGCGAGGGCTGCGGCTCCACCAGCGGCTGCAGCTGACCGCAGCGCTGACCCCGCGCGGGTGAGCCACCGCTGAGACGGGGCGAGCCGTCGCTGAGGCGGGGCGAGGACTTTTACGTCCTCGCCCCGCCTCTTCTTGTTGTCCCGGGGCGCCGATGTCACGAACCGGGGGTGGTGGTCGGTCGTAGGGGGTGACAGTGCTGGGTGAGAGGAGCGGTGTGGTGACGGGGACGGTGCTGGTGACCGGGGCGACGGGGACGTTGGGGCGGGAGGTGGTGCGGCTGCTGGTGGCGCGCGGGGTGGCGGTGCGGGGGTTGAGCCGGCGGGCGCGGGAGACGGGTGACGGGGTCGAGTGGGTGGTCGGGGACCTGGTGGGCGGGGCGGGGATCGCGGCGGCCGTGGCGGGGGTGGAGACGGTGCTGGACTGCGCGACCACGCAGGGGCGGAAGGACGTGGCGGGGGTCGGGCGGCTGGTGGCGGAGGCCCGGCGGGCCGGGGTGCGGCACCTGGTGTACGTGTCGATCGTGGGGATCGACCGGGTGCCGCTCGGGTACTACCGGGCGAAGCTCGACTGTGAGCGGCTGGTGCGGGAGTCCGGGCTGGGGTGGACGGTGCTGCGGGCGACGCAGTTCCACGACCTGCTGCTCAAGGCCTTCGACCTGAGCGCGCGGCTGCCGGTGTTCCCGGTGGCGAGCGGTGCCGAGGTGCAGCCGGTGGAGGTCCGGGAGGTGGCGGAGCGGCTGGTGGACCTGGTGGGGCGGGAGCCGGCCGGGTTCGCGCCGGAGGTGGGCGGGCCGCGGGTGCGGTCGTACCGGGAGCTGGCGCAGGCGTACCTGCGGGCGGCGGGGCGGCGGCGGCCGGTGCTGCCGCTGCGGGTGCCGGGGGCGATGGGTCGGGCCCTGCGGGCGGGTGGGCTGACGAGGCCGGAACGGGCGGTGGGGCGGGGGACCTTCGAGGAGGCGTTGGCGCGGCGGTTCGGCTGAGCCGGGGGCCGGCCGGCCGCCCGCGGTGAAGGTGAAGGTGAAGGTGAAGGTGAAGTCGTCAACCAGGGTTGACATTCCCGAGAGTGTCAACCAGAGTTGACGTCATGAGCGAGAGCGGAGAGCTCGCGGCCGCCGCGAGCAGTCGTGACCCCGCCGTGGGGCTCCGGGCGGTCCGCGCCCTGCGTGATCTGGCGGACCGTCTGGAGGCCCTCCAGGTGGGCAACGCCCGGTCACAGGGCTGGTCCTGGCAGGACATCGCGGTCTGCCTCGGGGTGACCAGGCAGGCGGTGCACAAGAAGCACGCACGGCGGGGGCCCGGCAAGGGCGAGGACGGAGGCTGAGCGATGTTCGAACGGTTCACTCAGGGAGCCCGGCGGGCCGTGGTCATCGCCCAGGAGGAGGCGAGGCAGCTGCGGGACGACCGGGTCGGGACGGAGCACCTCCTGCTGGGGATCCTGGAGCAGTCGCAGGACCCGGCACTGGCCGTGCTGATCGGGGCCGGCCTGGACCAGGAGGCGGCGCGGCAGGCGGTGCGACGCCTGCGGGGGAAGGGGGACCGGCAGGTCCTGGCCACGATCGGGGTCGACCTGGACGCGGTGCGGGAGGCGGTCGAGGCGGCCTTCGGGGAGGGGGCGCTGGACGCCCCGCCGGAGCAGGGGCGCAAGCGCTGGGGCCGGTTCCGCTCCGGCGGCGCCACGGCCGGGCACATCCGGTTCTCGGCCCCGGCGAAGAAGGCGCTGGAGCTCTCCCTGCGGGAGTCGCTGCGCCTGGGGTCGAAGGAGATCGGGGCGGGCCACCTGCTGCTCGGGGTGCTCCGCGAGGGGGAGGGGCTCGGGGTGCTGGTGGTCGCCGACCACGGGCTGGACACGGCGGAGGTGCGGCAGGCGGTGGAGGCGGAACTGGCCTGAGCGGCGGTGCCGGGAAGGGTGGAAGGTGTCGCCGTGCGGTGTACTCGGCGTGAATGAAGGAGATTGACCGTCAACTAGCGGGTTGAGGGCAATGTCTGAATCGATATGATCGGCCGAAAGCGTGAACCGATCAGCCGCCCGGAGACGTTTCGCGACGCCACCGGGCGGTCTGGTATGCGCCCGACCAGCTGTCGGCGGCCGCGACCGTCGCCGACCCGCCGCCCGCGCCGCCGCCCGCCGACGTTGCCGAGGACCGCCCCGATGAGAGAAGCCACCAGCCCCGACGGTCGGCCGCGCCGCCGCTCCGCGCCGCGCACCGTCGCCCTGACCGCGGCCGCCGTGCTGCTGGCGCTGGTCGCCGCGCCGGTCGGCATCGGCCGGGCCCTGGGCGCGCACCAACCGCTCACCGCGCTCGCGGTGGCCGCCGTGGCGGTGCTCTGGCTGATCGTGGTCGGCCTGGCCGCGAGCGGCGCCGAGCGCGCCCGCCGGCTGACCGGGGACCTGGCCGCCCAGCACCAGGAGACCCGGGCCGCGCTGGTCGCCGCCGGCACCGCCCGGCAGGCCGAGACGGCCGCCCAGGACCGGGCCGCCGCCGCGTTCGCCGAACGGGACGCCGCCCGGGCCGAGCACGCCCGGGTCGAGGCGGACCTCACCGCCGCGCAGGCCGAGTCGGCCCGACTGGGGGCCGAGCTGGCGGCCGAGCGGGCCGCGGCCGACGCGGAGCGGGAGCGGGCCGCCGCCGAGCGGGCCGAACTGGAGCGGATCCCCGAGGGCGTGCTGCCCGAGCTGGTGAAGAAGCTGCGCGGGGGCGCGTCCGTGGACAGTGCGCTGGCCGCCCACCGCCGGCACCCCCAGTACGCGCTGCTGCGGGCGGTCGGCGAGGAGGTCGGCCGCGGCGAGCGGCTGCGGGCCGCCGCGCTCGCGGTCTGCGCGACCGCCGCCGGCCGGGTCCAGGCGCTGGCCACGAGCATGCACGCCGAACTGCGCGAGATGCAGCACCGGCACGACGAGGAGGTCCTGGGCGACCTGCTGCGGCTGGACCACTCGACCGCCCAGGCGGGCCGGATGGCGGACAGCATCGCGGTGCTCACCGGTGCCCGCTCCGGCCGCCGTTGGGCCAAGCCGATCGCGGTGGAGTCGGTGCTGCGCGGTGCGCTCGGCCGGATCGGCGCCTACCAGCGGGTGCGGCTGCACAACGCCAGCACAGCCGCGGTGGCCGGCTTCGCGGCCGAGGGCGTGATGCACGCGCTGGCCGAACTGCTGGACAACGCCACCAACTTCTCCGCCCCGCCGGCCGAGGTGCACGTCTACGTCGAGGAGGTGCCGGCCGGTCTGGCGGTGACCGTCGAGGACAGCGGGCTGGGCCTGAGCGACAGTTGGCTGCGCCGGGCCGAACGCGCCGTCTCCGCCGAGCCGCTGGACCTCGCCACGCTGTCCGCCGGCACCCGGCTGGGCCTCGCGGTGGTCGGCGTGCTGGCCCGCAAGCACGGGCTGCAGATCTCCTTCCGGCCGTCGGCCCGCGGCGGCACCGGGGTGGTGATGCTGATCCCGCAGCAGGTGGTCACCCACCCGGCTCCGGCGCCCGCCCCGGCGGCCGCGCCGGTGACGGCTTCCGGGCCGGCCGTGGAGTCCGTGCGCCCCGCGCTCACCCCCGCCCGCCCGGCGCCCGCCTCGCTGCCGCCCGTGCCCGCCGCGCCGAGCGCCGCCCCGACCGCGGTACCGGCCGCGGTACCGACTACGGCACCGGCCGCGGTACCGACCGCCACGGCGGTCCCGGCGCCCGCCGCGCCTGCCCAGACCCCGTCCGGACCGACCCGGATGACCGACAGCGGCCTGCCGCAGCGCCGCCGCGGGCAGACGCTGGCCACCACCACCCCGGCGGCGGCCCCGGCCGCGAAGCCCGTACGGACCGACGCGGTGCGCGCCGCCGCCCGGTTCGGGGCCTTCCGCCGGGCCGCCCAGCCGGCGCTGCCCGCCCCCGGGACGGCGCCGACCGCGGACTCCGAGACCACGCCCGACGCTTCCCCCGTCACCGAGAAGGACTCCCGATGAGCAGCGCCACCGACCGCGACCTCGACTGGCTGTTGGAAAACCTGCTGGCGGCAACCCCCGGCTCCCGGCACGCCCTGGTGCTGTCCGCCGACGGCCTCAAGCTCTGCCACACCGCCGGGCTGAGCGCCGACCAGGCCGACCAGCTGGCGGCGATCGCCTCCGGGCTGCAGAGCCTGGCGCACGGCGCCTCGATCGAGTTCGGGGACGGAAGCGGCGGCGTCCGGCAGTCGATGACTGAGTTCCACGGCGGCATCCTGTGCATCGTGGCGGCCGGTGAGGGCGCGCACCTCGCGGTGGTCACGGACGACGAGGCGGACGTGGGCGTGGTCGGCCACAACATGCACGGCCTGATCGAGCAGATCGGCGTCCACCTCAGCGCGCCCGCCCGGGAGGCGGCCGCGGAATCCGGCGCGGCCGCCGCGGGCGAGAGCGTCGGGATATGAACGCCGGGCCGGTGCTGCCGGGCCGGGACGACGACCCGGACCGCCTCTACACCATCACCGGGGGCCGCAGCCGCGCCCCTTCGGTCGCCTTCGACCTGGTCACCCTGATCGTCGCGGAGCGACAGCCGGCGCCGGGGATGCAGTCGGAGCACGTCCGGATCCTGCGGATGTGCGAGGCCCCGACGGCCGTGGTGGAGGTGGCGGCGGAACTGTCGCTGCCGGTCTCGGTGGTGAAGATCCTGCTCGGCGACCTGCTGGAGGCCGGGGCGGTCACCGCCCGGCACCCCCGGTTCGCGCCGAACAAGGCCCGGCTGCCCGATCTCGACACGTTGAAGCAGGTGCTGCATGGCCTCCAACGGCTCTGACCTCCAGGACCTCCGGCCCGCGGCGCGCACCCCGCTGCGGGCCACCGCCGACAACGCGCTGAAGATCGTGGTGGTCGGCGGGTTCGGGGTGGGCAAGACCACCCTGGTCGGCTCGGTCAGCGAGATCCGCCCGCTGAACACCGAGGAGGTGATGACCCGGGCGGGGGAGGGCATCGACCCGGCCGGCAGCTGGGGCAAGCGCTCCACCACCGTCGCCTTCGACTTCGGCCGGATCACCCTGTCGGAGCGCCAGGTGCTGTACCTGTTCGGCGCGCCCGGGCAGGAGCGCTTCTGGTTCCTCTGGGACCGGCTGTTCAGCGGTGCGCTGGGGGCGGTCGTGCTGGTGGACACCCGGCGGCTGGAGGACTCCTGGTACGCGATCGACCGGCTGGAGCACCACGGCACGCCGTTCGTCGTGGCCCGTAACAACTTCGGCGAGCCCGGCCACACCCTGGAGCAGGTCCGGGAGGCGCTGGACCTGCCGCCGGAGGTCCCGCTGGTGGACTGCGACGCCCGTGACCGGGAGTCCGGCAAGCGGGTGCTGATCGCGCTGGTCCACCACCTGGCCGCCCTCGCCGGGGCCGACGCGGCGGCGCTGGCCGAACCCGGCGAACCCGGCGAACCCGACGCGATCTACGAGGAGAGCACCCCGTGACCGAGCCCGCCGTCACCCCGCCCCCGGGCTGCCCGGCGCACACCGGCGCCACGCCGCTGTACGGGCCGCGCTTCCAGACCGACCCGGCCCAGCTCTACCGGGAGCTGCGCGCCGCCCACGGCCCGGTCGCCCCGGTCGAGCTGGCCGGCGGCGTGCCCGCCTGGCTGGTCATCGGCTACCGGGAGCTCCAGCAGGTCACCGGCCAGCCGCAGCTGTTCGGCCGGGACTCCAGCCGCTGGCACGCGTGGCAGACGCTGCCCGCGGACTGGCCGTTGAAGCCGATGATGGCCCCCGTGCCGTCGATCCTGTACGCGGAGGGCGAGGAGCACGTCCGGCGGTCCCGGGCGGTCACCGACGCACTGGCCGGGATCGACCCGTACGAGCTGCGCAAGCACGCCGAGGAGATCGCCGACGGGCTGATCGACGAGTTCGCCGGGCGCGGCGAGGCCGACCTGGTCGCCGAGTACGCGCACCGGATGCCGCTGCTGGTGCTGTGCCGGGTGCTGGGCCTGGACGAGGAGCAGGCGCCGCAGCTCATCGCGGCGCTGCTGGCCATGCTGGACGGCGGTGCGGACGCCCCGGCCGGCGCCCAGCGCCTGCTGGAGCTGATGCTCGCGCTGGTGGAGGAGAAGTCCGAGCGCCCGGGGGCCGACGTGGCCTCGCGGATGCTGGAGCACCCGGCGGGGCTGACCCACGACGAGGTGATGCGGGACCTGCGGGTGCTGCTGATCTCCGGCCACCAGCCGAGCTCGTACTGGATCTCCAACGCGCTGCGGCTGATGCTCACCGACGAGCGGTTCTCCGCGTCGCTGGCGGGTGGGCGGCGCAGCATCAGCCAGGCGCTCAACGAGGCGCTCTGGGAGGACACACCGGTCCAGATCTTCGCCGGGCGCTGGGCGGTGCGGGACACCCAGCTCGGCGGCCAGCGGATCGCCGAGGGCGACATGCTGCTGCTGGGTTTCGCCGGGGCCAACGCGGACCCGTCGGTGCGCCAGGCCGACGGCCGTCCGGCCGAGGGGAACCGGGCGCACATGAGCTACTCGTACGGCGAGCACGGCTGCCCGTTCCCGGCCCAGGAGGCGGCCGAGGTGATCGCCACCACCGCGATCGAGGTGCTGCTGGACCGGCTGCCGGACCTGCGGCTGGCGGTGGCCGAGCACGCGCTGGTGTGGCGGCCCTCGGCCTGGGTGCGCGGACTGGTCGCGCTGCCGGTCTCGTTCAGCCCGGGGTACTAGCCCACGCCCTGGGGAGGTCTTGCGGATCTTGGTCGGGCCGGTCAGGATCCACAGGACGTGCACAACCGTTCGAAGACCCCTTACGCCAAGGAGAGTTGCCGCCGATGACCGCTGCCCCGGCCCCGGCCCCGATCGCCCTCGACCCGTTGGCCCGCGACAACGCCGCCGAGGGTGCCCTGCTGCGGGCCGCCGGTCCGGCGGTGCCGGTCGTGCTGCCCGGCGGGGTCGCCGCCTGGGCGGTGACCCGGCACGCGGCCGCGCGCGACCTGCTGACCGACGCCCGGTTGGTCAAGGACGCCCGGCACTGGGCGGCCTACCAGCGCGGTGAGGTGCCGAAGACCTGGCCGCTGATCGGCCTGGCGGTGCCGGGCCCGAGCATGGTGACCACGGACGGTGCCGAGCACCGCCGGCTGCGGGCGCTGGTCGCCCAGGCCTTCACCCCGCGCCGGGTCGAGCTGATGCGCCCGCGGGTGGAGGAGATCACCAACGCGTTGCTTGACGCCCTGGCGGCCGGGGAGCCGCTGGTCGACCTCAAGTCGGCCTTCGCCTTCCCGCTGCCGATGACGGTGATCTGCTCGCTGCTGGGCGTCCCGGAGTCGGAGCACGGCCTGCTGCGCGACCTGTACGAGCGGTTCTTCGGGGTCAAGCCTGACCCGGAGGGCATCCAGGCGACCGTCGCCGGGCTGAACGCCTTCGTCAACGGCCTGGTGGCGCAGCGCCGTTCGGCGCCGGGCGAGGACCTGGCGAGCGCGCTGCTGGCGGCGGACACCGAGGGCGGGGCGCTCACCGACGCGGAGGCGGCGGCCACCCTGCGGGTGATCATCGCGGCCGGCCACGAGACCACCGTCAACCTGATCGGCAACGCGGTGCGGGCGCTGCTGGCGCACCCGGACCAGCTGGCGCTGGTGCGCGCGGGCGAGGTCTCCTGGGACGCGGTGGTCGAGGAGTCGCTCCGCTGGACCCCGCCGACCAGCAACTTCCTGTTCCGCTTCGCCGCCGAGCCGATCGAGGTCGGCGAGCTGGTGATCCCGGCGGGCGACCCGGTGCTGGTCTCGTACAACGCCATCGGCCGGGACCCGCTGCAGCACGGGGTGACGGCGGAGCTGTTCGACATCACCCGGGACCCGACCCGACACCTGTCCTTCGGCCACGGTCCGCACGTCTGCCCCGGCTCGCCGCTGGCCCGGCTGGAGGCGGCGGTCGCGCTGCCGGCGCTGTTCGAGCGCTTCCCCGGGCTGTCACTGACCGTGCCCGACGGCGAGCTGCGGCCGAGCCCGTCGTTGGTGGTGAACAGCCTGCTGGAGCTGCCCGTCCGGCTCTGGTGACCGGCCCGACCGGCATCGGCTGACGGTTCGTCAGATACGCGGCCCCGTCCGGATTCCGGGCGGGGCCGCGGGCGTTCACGGGGCATGCCCGCGGGCCCCGGAGGGCGGTCGCCGGTTTCGGACGTGATGATCGGGGCACCGGTGTGGGGGAAGGTCGACCATGGACCTTGGCGGCGGCGGAAGGCTGCGTTAACGTCGTCGGACCGGTTCGGCCGTCCGTCCGTTCGCTCGTCCGTTCGTCCGTTCGTTCGTCCGCTCGCCCAGCGATCCCTGCACGCCCATCTCCGGTACAGCGCAATGTCGTTCAGTCCACCCGAGGCAGCCCACCCGAGGCAGCACGCCCTGGCGAGGAGGACCGCATTGACCCTCAACCCGAACGCGCCGTCCGCGAGTTCACGCCGTCGAACGGTGGCCGTACCCGCCCTGCTGGCGGCGCTGGCCCTGACCGCGGCCTGCTCGAACAGCTCCGGCGGTTCGGGCGGCGGCGACGGGGCGGCCCGGACGCTGACCGGCGACTGCGCCAAGTACCAGCCGTACGCGGGGCATTCGGGCACCACGGTGACGATGTTCGCCTCGATCCTCAGCCCGGAGTCGGACAACCTGGAGAAGTCCTGGGCCGAGTTCAGCTCGTGCACCGGGATCAAGATCAGCTACGAGGGGTCCAACGACTTCGAGTCCCAGCTGCCGGTCCGGGTGGCCGGCGGCAACGCCCCGGACTTCGCGATCATCCCCCAGCCGGGCCTGCTGGCGCAGATGGTGAAGAGCGGCAAGGTGGTCAAGCCGCCCGCCCAGACCGTCGCCAACCAGGACAAGTGGAGTCCGGTCTGGAAGACCTACGGTTCGGTCGACGGCACCTTCTACGCGGCGCCGATGAGCGCCAACATGAAGTCCCTGGTCTGGTACTCGCCGAAGGCCTTCAAGGCGGCCGGCTACGAGGTGCCGAAGACCTGGGCGGACCTCATGGCGCTCAGCGACCGGATCGCCAAGGCGGGCGGCCCCAAGCCCTGGTGCGGGGGCATCGCCTCCGGCACGGCCACCGGCTGGCCGGCCACCGACTGGCTGGAGGAGGTGGTGCTGGGCACGTACGGCGGTGAGGTGTACGACCAGTGGGTCGGCCACCAGGTGAAGTTCTCCGACCAGAAGATCGCCACGGCGATGCGGACGGTCGCCGACTGGATGCTGAACCCGGCCTGGGTCAACGGCGGTTACGGCGACGTCAAGTCGATCGCCACCACCACCTTCCAGGACGCGGGCGCGCCGATCCTCACCGGCAAGTGCGCGATGCTCCAGCAGGCCTCCTTCTACGAGGCGCAGTGGCCCAAGGGCACCAAGGTCGCCCCGGACGGCGACGTCTTCGCCTTCCACCTGCCCGCCGTCAACCCGGCGATCGCCAACCCGGTCGAGGGCGGTGGCGAGTTCCTGGCCGCCTTCTCCAGCAAGCCCGAGGCGCAGGCGGTGCAGAACTACCTGTCCAGTTCGGACTGGGCGAGCAGCCGGGTGAGGACCGCGACCGGCTGGGTCTCGGCCAACCAGGGCGTGGACAAGTCCCTGTACACGGATCCGATCGACAAGCTCTCCGCGGAGGCGCTGACCGACCCGAGCGCCACCTTCCGCTTCGACGCCTCCGACATGATGCCGGCGGCCGTCGGCTCCGGGCAGGAGTGGAAGTCGCTGACCGCCTGGTTCGCCGAGGGGCAGTCGATCCAGAAGGTCGCCGCCGACATCGACGCCGCCTGGCCGAAGTAGCCCACCGAGGCAACCGTTGGGGGCAGCTGTCGAGGCAGCCGCCGAAGCGGTCCGCCCGGCCGGACGTCCGGGACCACCCGCCGAAGGCGGTGCGGGGCCACCCACCCGCACCGCCCGCTCCTCCTCCCCGTCACCTGCTCCCTGATCTGCTCCCTGACCCCGCTTCCCCTTCCTGCTGGACGAACCGAAGGGACGTGCAGCCATGCCCGTAACCGGCTCCCCGCCGGCCGCCGGCTCCCTGGCCGTCGGCGCCTGGGGCGACGCGGCGATCAAGTTCGGCAACAGCTTCGGCGCGATCGCGGGCTTCCTCGGCGTCCTGCTGGTGGTCTTCCTGGTGGCCGGACGCGCCCGGGGCCGGCTGGCCCGCCCGCTGGCCGTCCTGGTCTTCCTGGGCCCAGCGGTGCTGTTGCTGGCGGTCGGCCTGGTGGCGCCGCTGATCCGTACGGTCTATCTGAGCCTGCACAGCGCGGACGGCAGCACCTTCGTCGGCGGCGAGAACTTCGGCTGGGCGTTCACCACCGACTCGGTGCGGAAGGTGCTGCTCAACACCCTGCTGTGGCTGGTGGTCGCGCCCCTGGTGGCGACCGGTCTCGGCCTGGTGCTGGCGCTGCTGGTGGACCGGATGCGCGGCCAGTCGGTCTACAAGTCGCTGATCTTCATGCCGATGGCGATCTCGCTGGTGGGTGCCTCGATCATCTTCAAGTTCGACTACGAGGCGCGCGGCAAGGACCAGCCGCAGATCGGTCTGCTCAGCCAGCTCGCCCACGCGGTGGGCTGGTCGGACCCGCCCAACTGGCTGCTCAGTCAGCCGCTGAACACCTTCCTGCTGATGGCGGTGATGGTCTGGGTGCAGACCGGCTTCGCGATGGTGGTGCTCTCGGCGGCGATCAAGGCGATCCCGGACGAGGTGGTGGAGGCGGCCCGGCTCGACGGTGCGACCGGGGCGCGGCTGTTCTGGCACGTCACCGTGCCGATGATCCGCACCACGGTGATGGTCGTCCTGACCACCGTCATGATCATCACCTTGAAGGCCTTCGACATCGTCCGCACCATGACCGGCGGCAACTTCGGCACCCAGGTGCTGGCCAACGAGATGTACTCGCAGTCCTTCGTGCAGTTCAACGACGGGCGGGGCGGCGCCCTCGCGGTCCTGCTGTTCCTCGCGGTGCTGCCGCTGGTGGCCTACAACATCGTCCAGCTGCGGAGGGAGCGTGAGGTGCGGTGAGCACTCCTGAGGCGAAAGCCGTCAGCCGCCGTCCGGCCGGGGGGAGCCCGGTGCGGAAGGCTTTCAGCAGCCCCCTGGCCTCGCTGTTCGTGATCGCCGTGACGGTGCTCTGGACGGTTCCGACCCTCGGCCTGCTGGTGACCTCGCTGCGCCCCAAGCAGGACGTGACGAAGGACGGCTGGTGGAACGCCCTGCTCCACCCGGACTTCGGCCTCGGCAACTACCACGCGGTGCTGTTCGAGGGCGGCTCCGGCGGCTCCACCGGACTGATGCCCTTCCTGGTGAACTCGCTGGCGATCAGCATCCCGGCCACCTTCTTCCCGCTGGTGCTCGCGGCGATGGCGGCGTACGCGCTGGCGTGGGTGCGGTTCCGGGGGAGCGACGCGGTGTTCTTCACGGTGTTCGCACTCCAGGTGGTGCCGCTCCAGATGGCGCTGATCCCGCTGCTGCGGCTGTTCTCCGGCGGTGCGCACCTGGGGACGCTGACGCTGATCCCCGCGGTGGACCTCAAGGGCAGCTACGCGCCCGTCTGGCTGGCCCACACCATGTTCGCGATGCCGCTGGCGGTGTTCCTGCTGCACAACTTCATCGCCCAGCTGCCGCGCGACCTGATGGAGGCGGCGGTGGTGGACGGCGCCTCGCACTTCAAGATCTTCCGCTCGATCGTGCTGCCGCTGTGCGCCCCGGCGCTGGCCTCGTTCGCGATCTTCCAGTTCCTCTGGGTCTGGAACGACCTGCTGGTCGCGCTCACCTTCGCCGGCGGCACGCCGGAGGTGGCGCCGATGACGGTCCGGCTGGCGCAGCTGTCCGGGTCGCTGGGCGGGCGCTGGGAGCTGCTCACGGCGGGGGCGTTCCTGTCGATCATCGTGCCGCTGGTCGTCTTCTTCGGCCTGCAGCGGTACTTCGTCCGCGGACTGCTGGCGGGCTCGGTCAAGGGGTAGGGCGGGCGGCTCCGGCGGTGCGCCTTGGTGTCGGCGGGCCCGGAAGTCTTCTGAACGCGTTCAGAACCAACTTTTGAACTTGTTCAGAATCGTCTACAGTCGGCTGCGGCAGGGCGTCGAGAGCGCCCGCCCCGCGGACCGCCCGGAGGACGGCTTCCGCATGCCCGCCGACCACCGAGGGTGACTCATGCCAGGCCCGTCCACGCCTGCCCCGTCCGATCCGCAGCCGGGGGCCGAGCGCGGCCCGTCGGCCGACCACCGCCTGTCGGCCGAGTACGGCCCGTCGGCGGAGTACGGCCCGTCGGCGGAGTACGGCCCGTCGGCCGAGTACGGCCCGCCGGCGGAGTACGGCCCGTTGGCCGAGCCGGACGCGCAAGCCGCCCCGGACTCGCCGTTCGACATGTACCGACCCGGAGCCCCGTACCGCTCGCCGAGCGCCCCCGTGCCCCCGCCGCCCGGCCGGCTGCGCGCCACCGACCCCGAACGGCACGCGGCCGCCACCCCCCGGGTCCTCCTGCTCGCCCTGCTCGCCGGTCTGCTGACGGCCTGGCTGCTGTACGACGGAGTCGGCGCCAACCTGCTGATCTGCGGCGCCGCCACGGCCGTCGTCGCCGGCCTGGTCGCCCGTACGGCCGGCCGCCGGATCCGGCCCTGGACGCTCGTCTGGAGCCTGCTGGCCCTCGCCCTGCTCGCCGTCCCGGCCCGCTGGGACGCGGGCTGGCCCGCCCTGCTCGCCTCCGGCTGCGCGCTGGGGCTGGCCTCGCTCTCCCTGCACGGCGGGCGCCGCTGGGCGGGGGTGCTGCTCGCCCTGCCCGCCCTGGTCTGGCAGTTGATCCCGGGCGTGAGCTGGATCTGGGACAGCCTGGAGGGCCGGCCGCTGCCGGGGGCCGGACGGCTCGTCCCGGTGCTCAAGGCACTCGCGGTCGCCGCCGCCCTGCTGACCGTCTTCGGCCTGCTGTTCGCCGGCGCGGACGCCGCCATGGCGGACCTGCTGACCGGCCTGGTCCCCAGCTTCGACGTCCACCAACTGCCGGGGCGCGGCGCGCTGTTCGGGCTCGGCACGCTCGCCGCCCTCGGCTTCGCGCACATCGCCGCCGGACCGCGCCGCTGGGACCGGCTGGAGGTCCGCCCGGGCCGCGAACGGCGGCGGCTGGAATGGGCTCTGCCGCTGGTCGCGCTCGACCTGCTGTTCGGTGCCTTCGCGGTGATCCAGGCGGTCGTGGTGCTCGGCGGCGCGGACGCCGTGCTGGGCAACACCGGGATGAGCCGCTCCGCGTACGCCCGGCAGGGCTTCTGGCAGCTGAGCGTGATCACCGTGCTGACCCTGGTCGTGGTGGCCGTTGCCAAGCGCTGGGCGCCGCGTACCACCCCGAGCGACCGCCGACTGGCCAGGATCCTGCTCGGGCTGCTCTGCGTGCTCGCGCTGGTCGTGGTCGCCTCGGCGCTCGGCCGGATGTGGTTCTACGTGGACGCCTCCGGGCTCACCAGGCTGCGGCTGTGGGTGCTGGTGGTCGAGATCTGGCTGGGCGCCGTGTTCCTGCTGCTGCTCGCCGCCGGCCTCACCCGCCGGGGCGGGGGCTGGCTGCCGCGCGCCGTCGTCCTCAGCGGGATGCTCACTGTCGCGGTGTACGGGCTGATGGGGCCGGACGCGATCGTCGCGGAGCAGAACGTGGCCCGGTACGAGCGGTCGCAGCAGATCGACCTGCGCAACGTCCGTGACCTCTCGGCGGACGCGGTGCCCGCCCTGGACCGGCTGCCCGAGCCGGAGCGGTCCTGCGCGCTGCAACTCATCCGGCGGGACCTGGACCAGGACACCCGGCCCTGGTACGCCGCCGGCGGCTCGGTCGCCGGGGCGCGGCAGGTCCTGGCGGAGCGGCCGCTGGTGGAGGGGCCGAAGTCGGGGCGGGGGCCCTGCGAGTGGGCCGGGCTGGAGCCCGAGCGGGGCTGGTAGCGGGCACCGGGGTCGGGCAGCGGGGACCGGGTAGCGGGGTCGGGTACCGGGGTCGGGTAGCGGGGACCGGGGTCGGGCCGGGTACGGCACCGGAAGTGCTGAGGGCCGGCCGGGAGCGTGTTGCTCCCGGCCGGCCCGTTTGCGGTTCCGCCGCCCCTGCGGGGGCGGGGGCCGGTGCGGATCAGTGCATCGCGATGCCGGCGCTGTCGCCGCTCGGCAGGTCGCTCGCCTTCGCCTTGATGACGAGGATCGCGACCAGCAGCGCGACCCCGGCGAGCACCGCGCCGACGATGAAGCCGTGCGAGATCCCCTGGGCGAGCACCGAGTTGGCGGCGTCGGAACCCGGCGGGAAGTCGTGCTTCTCCTGGAAGTAGGCGAGCTGGTCCGGCGAGGCCGTGTGCATGAAGGCGGGCAGCTGCGCATTGAACTCGGGCACGGCGTAGTGCGCGAAGACCGTGGTCAGGATCGACAGGCCGAGCGAACCGCCGATCTGCTGCATCGAGTTGAGCAGGCCGGAGGCGGCGCCGGTCTCCTCGCCGGGGACGCCCGCGACCGAGAGCAGCATCACCGGGACGAAGATCAGGCCCATGCCGAGGCCGAAGATCACCGTCGGGGCCAGCACGCCGTCCAGGTAGCCGCTGTCCTTGTGGATCTGGGTCAGCCAGGTGAGGCCGATGGTGACCAGCAGCGCGCCGCCCACCATGAACGGCTTCGGGCCGTACTTGGCCTGGAAGGCCGAGGCGAGCTGAGCGGCGATGATGATCGACACGCTGATCGGCAGGAACGAGACACCGGCCTTGAGCGGGCTGTACCCGAGCGGGCCCTGCACGAACAGGACGACGTAGAAGAAGATGCCGAACATGGCCGCGGCCAGGCAGAGCATCATCACCAGGCCGCCGGTGCGGTTGCGGTCGGCGAACAGGTGCAGCGGGGTGATCGGCTGGTCGGTGCGCCGCTCGATCACGATGAAGGCGGCCAGCAGGAGCGCACCGGCCGCGAAGGAGCCGAGCGTCAGGGGGTCCGACCAGCCGTCCGAGGCCGCCCGGATGAAGCCGTAGACCAGGCCGACCAGGCCGAGGGTCGAGGTGAAGGCGCCGGGCAGGTCGAAGCGGCCCGGGTGGCGCTCGGACTCGGCGATGTAGCGCGGCGCGGCGATCGCGATCAGCACGGCGATCGGCACGTTGACGAAGAACACCCAGCGCCAGTCCAGGTACTCGGTCAGCAGGCCGCCGGCCAGCAGGCCGATCGCGGCCCCCGAACCGGCCACCGCCGAGAAGACGCCGAACGCCTTGTTGCGTTCCGGCCCCTCCTCGAAGTTGGTGGCGATCAGGGCGAAGGCGGTGGGTGAGCAGATCGCGCCACCGATGCCCTGGAGCGCGCGGGCGGCCAGCAGCAGCGTGCTGTCCTGGGCGAAGCCGCCCAGCAGCGAGGCCAGGCCGAACAGCAGGGTGCCGAAGATGAACACCCGGCGGCGGCCGAGGATGTCGCCCGCCCGGCCGCCGAGCAGCAGCAGCCCGCCGAAGGTCAGCGTGTAGGCGTTGATGACCCAGGACAGGTCGGTGGTCGAGAAGTTCAGCGCGTCCTTGATGTGCGGCAGTGCGATGTTCACGATGGTCGCGTCGAGCACCACCATGAGCTGGGTGGCCGCGATGACGGCCAGGGTGATGTTCTTCCCCCGGCCCTGGCCGGTCTTCGGCGGTGGGTTCTTGCTGAGTGTGTCGGAGATAGCCACGAACTGTGCCCCCTGCTGGCTGTGCGCGCGGTGCGGTCGGTGCGATGGGTGTGGTGGATGCGGCGGGTGTGGTGGTGCGCTCGGTGCGCGGGAACTGCGGTGCGTCGGCGGTGCAACGGTGGTGCATCGGTGGTGCTTCGCGTGTCCGGGGCCGCAGCGGATCCGCCGGCCCGAACGCGCCGCTGCGCTTCGGCGCAGGCTGGGAAGGAACGATGCCGTTCACTAATCTGGACGATAGCTTGGGGTCGATAGTGAACGCAAGCGTTCCTTAAGGATGGTGGCAATGGATCGGTTGACATGGCGCCCGGCGGCGGACCGGACGTCCGGGGGCTCCGCCGTGCCGTTGCCGACCGGCGTGCGCCCGGGGGCGCCGGGGGTGCCGGTGGCGCCAGGCGTACCGGGGGTGTCGGGCGTACCGGTGGCGCCAGGCGTACCGGTGGTGCCGGGAGTGCAGCCGGTGTCGGGAGCACCGGGAGAGGGGTCTGAGCGCTATTGCCCGGTCCAGGCCGTCCGCGAGGCGCTGGCCCGGCCGGTGCGGCGCCGGGGGAAGGAGTTGGAGAACGCGATCTTCGAGGCCGCGCTCGACCAGCTCACCTCCGGCGGATTCGCGCGGCTGACGATGGAGGGCGTCGCCGGCGCGGCGCGGACCGGGAAGGCCGCGCTCTACCGGCGCTGGGCGTCCAAGGACGAACTCGTCCTCGACGCCCTGGACGCCACTCTGCCACGCCCCTACGGCATCCCCGACCTCGGGTCCACCCGGGCCGAGTTGCTGCAGCTCATCGAGCTGTTCACGGACGCGATCTGCTCCCGGGCGGGCGCCGCCCTGCACGCACTGATGGCCGAGCTCTCCCAGCAACAGGCCGAGGTGTTCAAGGACTTCATCGTGCAGCGGGTGGTCGGGCCGACCAAGGACGCCATCCTGGACATCCTCCGCCGCGGCGTCGAGCGGGGCGACGTCCGCCCCGACGCGGTCACCCCGCTGGTCGCCGACGTCGTCCCGGCGATGCTGATGTTCCAGGTGAAGGTCTCCGAGCGGGTCCTGGCCCCGGACTTCGCGGTCCGGCTGGTGGACGACGTGCTGGTCCCGATGGTCCGCCGGACGTAGCCGGTCGGGGGCCTCCGTAGGCGGGCTTAGGCTGGAGAGCGCCCCATCGGAGGGGGCTGCACTGCCGAACGGAGTCCGTGATGCCCATCGTCCCGCCGACGCACTCCGTCGAACGCTCGCTCCGCCGGGCCGGCGCCAAGGTCGTGGTCGGGCTGGACGAGGTGGGACGCGGCGCCTGGGCCGGACCGGTCACCGTCGGGGCCGCCGTCACCGGCCTGCGCAAGCCGCCGGAGGGGCTCACCGACTCCAAGCTGCTCACCGAGCTGCGCCGCGAGGCCCTCGCGCCGGTGCTCGCCGACTGGGTCACCGCGTACGCGCTCGGTCACGCCTCGCCGCAGGAGTGCGACGAGCTCGGCATGACGGCGGCGCTGCGGCTGGCCGCCGTCCGCGCGCTGGCGGCGCTGCCGGTCGAACCCGACGCGGTGATCCTGGACGGCAAGCACGACTATCTCGGCGGCCCGTGGCGCGTGCGCACGGTGATCAAGGGCGACCAGTCCTGCATCTGCGTCTCCGCCGCCTCGGTGCTCGCCAAGGTCCACCGTGACGGGCTGATGGCCGAACTCGGCGAGAACTGCCCGGAATACGGCTTCGCGGACAACGCCGGCTATCCGTCCCCGGTGCACCGCTCCGCGCTGGACGAGTTCGGCCCCACCGAGCACCACCGGCTCTCCTGGGCGTACTTGGACGCACTGCCCAAGTGGCGTCACCTGAAGCGCGGTCGGGACGTCATCGGCGCCGGTCAGGGATCCGCCGACGAACAGTTGACGCTCGGTTTCTGACGGTCCGTCTGGAATTGCCCGGGGTGGGGGTGACGGATGTCCCGTGCCCAATGGGTGGGGCGCCCGTGCGCGTTCGACCGGCATTTGATAGATATCCGGGTATGCCTGTCTTCCCCGAGGAGCCGGAGATTCACGAGAGCCTCCCGGGCCCCGGCGTTCCCTTCCCCCGCGAGTCGGACGCACAAGCCCTCCACGCGCCTGCCACCGGCGGCGCACCCGCCACCGCACCCACCACCACCGCCGCCGCGCCGCTCCCGGTGCCCGGCCCGCGCCCGGCGCCCCCGCGTCCGGCACCGCCGCGTGCCGACCGTCCGGGACCGTCGCGCCTGATCCCCAAGCCCGGTCCGGCACCGCGCCGCCCGGCCACGGCTCCGGCCCCGGCCGCCGCTCCGGCCCCGGCTGCGTCGCAGGTCGAGGTCCAGCGCATCGCGGCCACCCCGGCGCAGGCGCTGGAACGCGCCGACGACGCGGTCGATCTGCTCCTGGACTCGGGCCGCGACCCGGGCCAGATCCTGGTGCTGACCGTCGGCGACGCCCACCCCTGGCAGCAGCACGAGCTGTCCTTCGGCGAGGAGCGCTACTGGGCGCAACTCGCCGAGGGCGGCGACGTGTTCTACGCGGACGCTGCGCTGACCAGGCCGGTCCGCCGCGATGTGGTCGTGCTGGTGGTCAATGGCGGTTCGCCCGCCCGGGCCACCGAGGCCTACGCCGACGCGCTCGGCCGCGCCAACACCCTGCTGCTGGTGTGCGGGGAGGCCGGCCCGGCCGTCGGTCGGGCGTCCGCAGCTGCACCCGGGCGTCCGGTCAAGGCCTGACCGAAGCTCCGACCGTCGTCCTCACCCCGGGCCCGGTGCCGTACGGTGCCGGGCCCGGGCTCGTTCGTACTGCCCGTCCGCGTACCCGTCCGTACTGCCCGTCCGTACTGCTCGCGGCCCGTGGCCCGTGGCCGGCGGCTCGGACCGGTCACCGCGTGCCGGTGCGACGGCCCGGTTCCACGGCCGTGACCCGCGCCGGGATCCACGGCGGCTCGGCCTGCGGTGAGCGCTGCGGGGCGTCGGCCCGCTTGGCCTGTTCGGCGGCCTGCTGCCGGGCCCGCTGGCTGCGCGGGGCGTCGTCGAGCACCGACCGCGGCGGCAGCTCCGTCACGATGTGCAGCGGCCCGTCCGCCCACGAACCCGCGTGTGGATTGCGCCCGCCCCGCCCGTCGCCGAGGATCTGCCAGCCCGTCGCGGTGAGCCCGATGTACGAGCCGCAGCGCAGCCCGTGCAGCCCGGCCGCGTCCCGCAACGCCCACATCCAGGCGCCGTCCTGTTCCGTCCAGCCGGGCGCACCGTCGCGGCAGCGCAGCAGCACGGCCGTCCGGGTCGGCTCGGGCTGGCGCAGGTCGTGCGGGGTGACCCGCCGCAGGTGCGTCAGCAGGGCGTTCCGGTGCTGCCAGCCGTCGGTGTCGTGCGGCCAGGGCGTGAACGAGGCCGAGGCGGCCAGGTGGTGGAGCGCGTCCAGGACCGCCACCACGACCGTGCCCGGCTGGGGCAGGTGACGCTGGTGCAGTTCCAGGACGAACTCGCGCGGATCGCGCAGCAACGGGATCCCCGAGGCGGTCCAGGTCTCCAGGTCCAGCAGCCGTCTGGGCGCCGAACCTCCGGAGAGGGGATGCTGACCTCGGTCGATACCGTTGATCACGATCCTCCTTCCTGGCCCGTGGGCAGGCGGGTGCCTGGGTACGCCGAAGGGCGGGCCCAGCGGACCGGATTTCGGGTACCTCCCAATTCTCAGGGCAACGGGGCCGGAGCGGCAACGATGAAATGATGAACGCCACCCGATAGCCCATGTTCTGCCGGATATGTTCCACGTCGGCCCGAGTGGGGTTCGGGTGACGCCCGACCTTGATCCACATCACGCGAAGGGCATGTCGAACCGTTGTCGGCGCGCTAGGACCTCCTTTCTCCGGTCGGATCTCCGATGTGATCGAAATCGCCCTGGCGACTCCTTTCCGTTAGGCCATTCGAGTGATGGCAGCCCCGGGGGCGAGGGCAACCCGCCGCCCGCTCACCCCTGCACCCCCAGGACCAACGGCAGCACCGCGCCGGCCCCCGCTCGGCGCAGCAGCCGGGCGGCCACGGTGACCGTCCACCCCGAGTCCACGAGGTCGTCCACCAGCAGCACCGGTCCGCCGGCGGCCGCCACCGCCTGCTCCAGCTCCGGCGGCAGCACCAGCGACCCGGCCAGTGAGTGCAGCCGCTGGGCGCTGTTGCTGCGGGCCCCGTGCGGCGGCAGCCCGCCGGCGTACTCGATCCGGCCGAGCAGCGGCAGCCGTCCGACCTCGGCGATCCGCGCGCCGAGGCTGCCGACCAGCTGCGGGCGGGTCGAGGAGGCCATGGTCACCACACCGACCGGCCGTTCCAGCCGGGTGCCCTCCGCCGTCGCGGGCCCGGCCCAGCCGCCGGGGCCGCGGGCCCAGTCGGCCAGCACCGCGACCAGGGCGTCCACCGCCTCGCCGGGCACCGGCACGTCCGGCGCCTGGTCGGCGAGCAGGGTGCGCAGCCGGGTGCCCCAGCCGATGTCGGACAGCCGGCCGAGCGCCCGGCCGGTCTCCGCCTGTTCGCCCGCCGGGATCCGGCCCTTCAACGGCACCCCGAGTGCGTCCATCCCGGTCGGCCAGAGCCGGCGCGGTTCGAAGCTCACGCCCGGGCGGCCGAGTGCGGCCCGGGCGGCGGCCAGTGCCTCCGCGGAGACCTCCGGGGTGTGCAGCGGCCCCGCGCAGTTGTCGCACCGCCCGCAGGGCACGGCCTGCTCGTCGTCCAGCTGGCGGCGCAGGAACTCCATCCGGCAGCCGGTGGTCGCCGCATACTCGCGCATCGCCCGCTGTTCCGCCTCCCGGGAGGCGGCGACCTTGGCGTAGCGGGCGGCGTCGTACGCCCAGCTCTGCCCGGTGGCCGTCCAGCCGCCCTTGACCCGGCGGACGGCGCCGTCCACGTCCAGCACCTTGAGCATGGTCTCCAGCCGGGCGCGGCGCAGGTCCACCCGGGGCTCCAGGGCGGCGGTGGAGAGCGGGCGGCCGGCCTCGGCGAGCGCGTCGATGGTGCGCCGCACCTGCTCCTCCGGCGGGAAGGCGAGCGAGGCGAAGTAGCGCCAGATCGCCTCGTCCTCGCGCCCGGGCAGCAGCAGCACCTCGGCCCGGTCCACTCCGCGGCCGGCCCGGCCGACCTGCTGGTAGTAGGCGATCGGGGAGCTGGGCGAGCCCAGGTGGACGACGAAGCCGAGGTCGGGCTTGTCGAAGCCCATGCCGAGCGCGGAGGTGGCGACCAGCGCCTTGACCCGGTTGGCCAGCAGGTCGGCCTCGGCGGTCCGGCGTTCGGCGTCCTCGGTGCGGCCGGAGTAGGAGGCCACCGGGAAGCCGCGCTCGCGCAGGAAGGCCGTCACCTCCTCGGCGGCGGCCACCGTCAGGGTGTAGACGATGCCCGAGCCGGGGAGCCGGTCGAGGTGGTCGGCCAGCCAGGCGAGCCGGTGCGCCGGGTCGGGCAGCGCGAGCACGCCCAGGGTGAGGCTCTCCCGGTCGAGCGGGCCGCGCAGCACCAGGGCGTGCTCGTCGGTGCTGCCGGTGCCGAGCTGCTCGGCGACGTCGGCGGTGACCCTGGCGTTGGCGGTGGCGGTGGTGGCCAACACCGGGACGCCGGGCGGCAGGTCAGCCAGCATGGTGCGCAGCCGGCGGTAGTCCGGGCGGAAGTCGTGGCCCCAGTCGGAGATGCAGTGGGCCTCGTCGACCACCAGCAGGCCGGTGGAGGCGGCGAGCTTCGGCAGTACCTGGTCGCGGAAGTCCGGGTTGTTCAGCCGCTCGGGGCTGACCAGGAGGACGTCGACCTTCCCGGCGGCGACCTCGGCCTGGACCTCCTCCCACTCCTCGGTGTTGGCCGAGTTGATGGTGCGGGCGTGGATCCCGGCCCGGGCCGCCGACTCGACCTGGTTGCGCATCAGGGCGAGCAGCGGGGAGACGATCACCGTCGGCCCGGCGCCGCGGGCCCGGAGCAGGGCGGTGGAGATGAAGTAGACCGCGGACTTCCCCCAGCCGGTGCGCTGGACGACCAGGGCGCGGCGGTGGTCGACCACGAGGGCCTCGATCGCCGTCCACTGGTCCTCGCGCAGGCTGGCGGCGGGGCCGGCCAGCTCGCGCAGGACGGCCTCGGCCCGCGCCCGGACCTCGGCGCGGTCGGCGGTGGCGGTGGTGTGGAACTCGGGCTGCTGCATGGCCTCGATGTAACCCCATGCCGCCGACAAGGGGCGAATGCGGGTGGGACGGCGGAGGGGAAGGCCGGGTGTATTTCATCCGTTGATCCGCTGAACGGCCGCTGAAATTCACTCTCCGGAGTGGCCGCCGTGTGCTCCGATCGAGCGAAGGAAAATTCGGGGGCCGAGTTATCCACAGGAAAAGAGAAAGTGTCGGAGTCGTTCTCGCATTGCGGCCACGCTTGCGGCCATGAACGAGATGAACAACGAACACGTCACCCTGTCCCTGGGCCCGGCTTCCGAGCAGCGGCCCGTCCTCATGCGCGGTCCGGCCGACATGGCCGAGCTGTTGCCCTACCTCCTGGGGTTCTACCCCGACGACAGCATCGTCGCGGTGGGTCTCCAAGGCCCCGACCTCCACCAGGGCGGGGTCATCCGGGCGGACCTCCCGGCCTCGCCCGCGGACTGGCCGGCGGCGGCCGAGGAGACGGCCGCCCTGCTGGTCGCCCTCTCCGAGCGGCACGGCAGCCGGCCGCTCGAGGTGCTCCTCTACCTCTGCCAGGATCGGGTCACGGCGCATGCCCCGCCCGCGGTGGGCGAACTGCGGCCGCTGGCCGACCAACTGCGCGCGGCCTTCGGGCGCCGGGGAGTGGCCGTCAAGGAGTCGCTGTGCGTCTCGGACGGCCGCTGGTGGTCCTTCCTCTGTCGCCGGGAGGGCTGCTGCGATCCGGCGGGCAACCCGGTGCGGCGCGGGCCCGATCCGGGCCCGGCGGCCGCCGCCGCGACGGTGGCCGGCCTGGTGCCGCGCGGCAGCCGGAAGGCGATCGTCGGCGCGCTGGCCCCGGTCGGCCCGCCGGCGGACGCCGCGCAGCGCGGGGCGCTCGCCCGCGCCGAGCCGCTCGCCGGGTCGGTCTCCCGGGAGCAGGGCCTCGCACTGCTGGAGCAGGCCTTCGCCGAGTTCGCGGCCGGTGCCCGGGAGCTCGATGAGGAGCGGGCGGCCCGGCTGCTGTTCGCCCTGCGGGACCGCCTCACCCGGGACCGAGGCGTCGAGTTCGTCCGGCCGGCCGAGCTCGCCCCCGCCGAGCGGCTCTGGCGCTTCCTCGCCCGGCGGGCCGTCCCGCCGTACGAGGGCTGCGCGGTGGCCCCGCTCACCCTGCTGGCCTGGGCGTCCTGGGTCGCGGGGGACACGGCCACCGCCCGGGTGGTGCTCGGCCACGTGCTGCGGCTCTCGCCGGGCTATCTGCTGGCCGAGCTGCTGTACGAGTCGATGAACGACGGCATGTCGCCGGGGGCGCTGCTGTCCGCCGTCGAGGCCCAGCGACGGCGGCGCGAGGAGCGCACGGCGGCGGCGCGGCGCGGGGTCGGCTCCGGGCCCGCGACCGACGACGGGCCGGGGGCGCCGCCGGGCGCCGAGCGCGCCCCGGACGGCGAGCCCGGGCCGCGTTCCGGTTCGACGGGCGGGGCGCGCCGACGGCGCCGGGGCGGGCGGCGGAAGGGCGGTTCCGCGGCCGCCGCCCCGACCTCGACCCCGACCTCGACCCCGGCCCCGGCCCCGGACGATCAGGGCCCGGGCGGTCCCGACCGGTCCGGCGAGCCGGGGTCGGCCGGTCGGCCCCGGGGCTCGGTCGCCCTGATCCCGGCCCCGGGCCGCGGGCCGGCGGCCGGGGCACGGCCCACCCGGGGCGTGCGCCTCGGCCGGGTGGGGGCCTGCGCCTCTGCCGCCGTCCGGTCCGGTACCGGCCTGCACCGCTGCCGCGGTGCCCGACAGGCGGTGAGAGGAGCCCGCCGTGCGCACTGAACCGCCCGCCGCCCCACCGGTCGGGAGGGTGCTACGCCTCCCCGTGCGCCATCTTGATCAGCCGGTCCAGCACCTTGCCGCCGCTCACCCGCAGGCCGTCGTGCTCCCACTCGTTGGTGATCCAGGTCCGCAGGCCGCGCACCGCGCGGGCGGTCTCCAGCGAGTCGGCGGTGTCCACGTACATGTCGTCGTGGTACACCGCCGCCACGACGGGCACGGTGTTGGCGGCGAGCCGCGCCGGGTCGTAGAGGTCGGGCCAGTCGGTGCGGGCGGCGAGCAGGTCCGCGGTCTCCTTGAGCGGGCGCAGCGCCGGGTCGGTGTCGAACATCCAGGGGTAGATCATCTCCCCGGTGAACAGCACTGGGGCGTCGCCCGCCAGCGCCGCCCGGGCGTCGAACTGCGGGAACTCCTTGCGGATCCGCTCCGCCGACCAGGCGGTGCCGCCCTGGTCCACCGAGCGCTGGCCGTAGATCGACTCGTGCAGCACGGCGTACAGCGGGCCCTCGGCGAAGGAGAGCCGGGCCTGGACGCCGGCCAGGAAGGTGTCGGAGAGCTCGGCCCCGGCCGGGCCCTCCACCCAGGCCTCCTCCAGGAGGTAGTGCAGGGCTCCGGAGCCGCTGCCGCCGCCGAGCATCATCCCGAGCACCTGGAAGGCCTCGACGGTGAGCAGCCCGCCGTCGGGCAGCGTGGCGGGGGAGTCGGCCAGGTGGGCGGCGATCCGCCGGACGGCCTCGACGTCCTGCGGGAAGCGGGCGTAGTGGTCCTCGTTCTTGCGGACGACGCGCGGGTAGGCAGCGCGGTAGACGTCGTCCGCCGAACTGCCGAGGCCGGAGAGGCCACCGGTGATGAAGGCCTCCGTCAGGCCTTCGGGAGCGAAGGAGAGGTAGGTGAGGGTGCAGAAGCCGCCGAAGCTCTGGCCGAGCACGCTCCAGCGCCGGTCGGCGCCGAGCAGCCGGTGGCGGATCAGCTCGGCGTCCCGGACGATGGCGTCCGCGCGGAAGTGGGCGAGGTAGTCCGCCTGCTCCTGCGGGCCGCCGCGACGGGCGAGGGTCTGCCGGGTCGCGGGGGTGGACCTGCCGGTGCCGCGCTGGTCGAGCAGCAGCACCCGGTAGTCGTCCAGGGCACGCTCCAGCCAGGCGTCCCGGCCGAGCGGGCGGGCGGCCTTGCCGCCGGGGCCGCCCTGGAGGAACAGCAGCCAGGGCAGGTCGTCCCGCTCGCGGCCGGAGGCCACCACCTCGCGGGCGTAGACCTCGATCTGCTCGCCCTCCGGGGAGGCGTGGTCGAGCGGGACCTCGAAGACGTGGTCGGTCGTGACAATCCCGGGCAGTCGGCTGACGGTGGACATGCAACTCCTCGGTCTCTGCTGGTCACAGCGGTTGCGTCGCGGTTCGCGGGGTCACCGGCTACGGGCGCCGCGACCCCCGCACCGTATCCTGACCGCGGTCGAGCACCGGTTCGACCGCCTCCGCCCACCGGACCGGCCGGCCTGCGGCGCCCCGCCCCCGGAGTGCGGCTCGGGCCGGGGCGGCTCCGAGCCCCTGGGAAGTCCTCCGGTGACGGCCCGACGGGGGCGGCGGGACCGTCCGGCGGCCGGGCGCGACCAGCGGCAGCCCCGGCGGGCGTGACCTGGCGGCGGTGCGCGGCGTTCACCCCCCGGGGGCCCTGCGTCCGGCGGTCGCGGAGACGGGGTGGCACGGGCGGGGCGTCACCGGCAGCCCGGGGCACCCGGAGGTGACGGCGTACCGGGCACGACCGGGGGCGCCCGACGCGAACGGCGCGGAGCGCCGGTGCCGGACCGGTACCGCACGCCGCATGGCACGGCCCACCGTCGGGTACGGCCAGACACGGCACCACCGCCGACGGGAGCGAGCCCGTCGGCCGGGCACCACCAGCACGTGATCGAGCATGCTCGCGGCCCACCGGCCTGACAGCCACCGGACCGCCGAGGGGAGGAGAGTCCGGTGACCGCCATGAGGCCACTGCAGGCCATGCCGGCCGAGAGCGTGGTCGGCGCGCCCAGACCGGTCGGCCGTCCCGACCAGTTCCCGACGGCCGGGCCCGCAGGCGCACCCGTCGGCTCCGGCCGGCCGGCGGCCCCGCCGCGCCCCCAGCCCCCGGCCGTCCACCACGTGCTGCTCTGCGTCAACGCCCCTGCGATGGCCGCCTCCGGGCCGGACGGCCAGCTGCGCGGCCACGGTTTGCACGGCTTTTACCGCAACGGCGTCCGGGTGCTGGCCCGGATGGAGCTGCGGCTGGGCGGGATGGAGCCGCTGCCGCTCCAGGGCACCCTGACCAGCGCCGCCCAGGCCCGCTTCCTCGGCGCGGTCCGCCTCCCCGGCGACCTCGACCCGGACCCAGCGCTCACGGTCGAGCGGCTGCGCCACGCGGACGGCGTGGAGACCGTCACGGTGCGCAACACCGGAGCCCGGCCCGCCCGGCTGCCGCTGGAGATCGCCCTCGGCACCGACCTGGGCCCGGTCGCCGAGATCGCCGCCGGGCACCGCCCGCCCGACCTGCCCGGCCAGGTGCAGTCCGCCGGGCTGCGCTGGTCCGGCCCGGTGCACAGCGCCGTGGTCGGGGCCAAGCCCTCGCCGCACGCCGTCCTCGCCGGGGCCGGGGTGCTCCGCTGGGACTTGGAGGTCCAGCCCGGCGCCCGCTGGTCGGTCGAGCTGCGGGCCGAGCTGGAGAGCGTCCCCGGCGGCCCGCGCCCGCCCGGCGGGCGCGGCACCGGCGTCCCGCTGCCCTGGGCCGAACCGGAGGTGCGCAGCGACGACCCGCGAGCCGCGCTGCTGGTCGACCGTTCCCTGGACGCCCTCGGCGGGCTGCTGTTCGCCGACCCGGACCGCCCGACCGACCTCTACCCGGCCTCCGGCGCGCCCTGGCGCTTCGGACTCGCCCCGGCCGACGCGCTCTGGGCCGCCCGGCTGACCCTCCCGCTCGGCACCCGGCTCGCGGCCGGCACCCTGCGCGCGCTGGCCCGCCGTCAGCAGCTCGCCCCCGCCCCCGGACGCACCGAGGGTCTGTTCCCCGGGGCCCTGCGGCACGGCGGCCCCGAGCTGCCGCCCACCTGCACGGCCACCGAGGCCACCCTGCTGTTCGTCACGGTGCTGGCCGAGGCCTGGCGCTGGGGGCTGCCCCGGGCGGAGGTGGTCGAGCTGCTCCCGTCCGCCGAGCGGGCCCTGGCCGCCCTGCGCGAGGGCCTGGTCGACGGCTTCGTCACCGACCTCGGCCGCCCGGCGGAGGACCGCGCCGCCCAGCCGGTCGCCGCCCGCGCGGAGGTGCAGGCGCAGGCCCACCGCGCCGCCCTGCACGGCGCCGAGCTGCTGGAGGCCTTCGGCAGGCCGGGCGCCGGGGAATGGCGGGCCTGGGCCGCCGAGCTGCGCGGACGCTTCCGCGAGCGGTTCTGGATCGACGACCTCTCCGGCGGCCGCCCCGCCGCCGGGCTGGCCCCGGGCGGCCAGCCGCTGCCCGCCGTGGCCTCCTCCCTGGTGCACCTGCTCGACACCGGGCTCGCCGCCGACGGCGGCCGGCACGAGAGCCTGCTGGACCGCGAGCACACCCGGCTGCTCGCCCAGCGGCTGGTCGCGCCCGAGCTGGACAGCGGCTGGGGCCTGCGTACCCTCAGCGCCAAGTCGCCCCGCTTCAACCCGCTGGGCCACCGCGGCGGCGCGGTGCGGATCCACGAGACCGCGCTGGCGATCGCCGGGCTCGCCGAGGCCGGCCACGAGAACGAGGCCGGCGCACTGCTGGAGGGCCTGCTCGCCGCCTCCGCCCACTTCGAGGGGCGGCTACCGGAGATGTACGCGGGCGAGCAGCGCAGCCCCGGCTGCCCACCGGTGCCGCACCCGGCCGCCTGCCGCCCGGCGGCGGTCTCCGCAGCCGGAGCCGTTCACGCGGTGTTCGCACTCGCCGGAGTCCGGCCGGACGTCCCCGGCGGCCGGGTCCTGGTCCGCCCGGCCAGCACCGCCCCGCTCGGCGAACTCGAACTGACCGGCCTGCGGGTGGCGGGGGAGCCCTTCTCGGTGCGGGTGAGCCGGATCGGAGTGGCGATGGTGGAGGAGGCTTCCGCGCACCTGCAACTGGTCGCCCGCTGACATCGGCCCCTGTCACCCACCCGCTGGGCGCGTTCGCCGGGTCCGCCCGTGCGCGAACCGTGTCGGACGGCCGGGGTACGGCTGCTGTGCGCTCCGCGCACGGGCCTGTGCTTATCGTCAGAGAGACGACTATGATCGTCGCCATGTCGCGCTACGATCCGTCGGCCTTCCCCCCGTTCGCTGTCACGGTTGACCTGGTGGTTCTGACGGTGCGCGACCACTCGCTCTGCGCCCTGCTGGTCAGACGGGGTGAGCCGCCCTACCAGGGGTACTGGGCGCTGCCCGGCGGCTTCGTCCGGCCGGACGAGGGCCTGGCCGAGGCGGCCTCCCGCGAGCTGGCCGAGGAGACCGGTCTGCGCGCCCACTCCGCCCCCGGCCACGAGGCGGTCGGCCCCGGCGCGGCCGGTGCGCACCTGGAGCAGCTCGCCACCTACGGCCACCCGCAGCGCGACCCCCGGATGCGCGTGGTCAGCGTCGCCTACCTGGTGCTCGCCCCCGACCTCCCGACCCCCCGGGCCGGCGGAGACGCCAGCGGCGCCCGCTGGGCGCCGGTCGGCGAACTCCTCGGCGGGAGCCCGGCCGACGGAGTTCCGCTGGCCTTCGACCACGGCCTGATCCTTGCCGACGGTGTGGAGCGCGCCCGCTCCAAGATCGAGTACTCCTCCCTGGCCACCGCCTTCTGCCCGACCGAGTTCACCGTGGGCGAGCTGCGCCGCGTCTACGAGGCCGTCTGGGGCGTCGCCCTCGACCCGCGCAACTTCCACCGCAAGGTCACCGGCACCCCCGGCTTCCTCCTCCCCTCCGGGGGCACGACCACCCGTCAGGGCGGTCGCCCGGCGCAGCTCTTCACCGCCGGCGGGGCGACCGTCCTCAACCCGCCGATGCTCCGCCCCGATTCCTGAGCCCCGACGACCCCGGCCGGTCACCCCGGACCCGGCTCCCCCCGGACCCGGCTCACCCCTGCCCCGTCCCGCCCCGCTTCCTTCCGCGGCCGCCGAACGGCCCAGGCCCGGAGGCCGGTGCGGCGCCACCGGCGCACAGTGACCGTGGACGCTTCGGTCACCGGACCGGAGGCCTTCGAACTGTGGGAGCCCCGTGATGGCCATCGACGACTGCGCCCGGCAGCGAAGCATCATCGAGAGCAGCGTGGCGGAGTTCAAGAACCTCACCGCCGCTACCAAGCGCACCGAGAAGCAGCTGGCCGCCCTCAAGGCCGCGCACGCCGACCCGCAGGCCATCGCCTCCGTGGAGGAGCGGCTGAGCGCGGAGCAGGAGCAGCTGGCCGAGACCGCCGTCGCGGGCAAGGCCGCCGTCGAGGAGTACCAGGGGGAGTGCGTCGGCCAGCCGCTGCCGCCCGGTGCCGCGGAGTTCCTGACCATCGATGCTCCGGCCACCGACCCGGGAAGGGGCACAGCCGGCGGCCCGTCGTAGCCGCCGCCCCGGTGAATCGCAGGATCGGATTGTCCCCTGATCGGGTGAGGTGGGCAGGCGGTGGGCCCGTGGCGGTTCGGTAATGCCCGGAATCGGCGGCGCTGACCCCTAATGTGCTGGCGTCGAGCAGGTCGACCGAGGGCATGGGAGCAGCCAGCGATGATCCAGATCACCGGACTGACCAAGGTCCATCGCAAGGGCGCCCCGCCCGCGGTGCTCGATCTGACCTTCGACGCCCGGCCCGGGATGGTGACCGCACTGCTCGGCGACGAGGGGGCGGGCAAGTCCACGGCGCTGCGGCTGATGCTCGAACTCGAACGGGGCCAGGGCGTCACGCTCTTCGAGGGCCGCACCTACCGCCGGATCCGCCGCCCCGAGCGCGAGATCGGTGTGCTGCTGCCGGGCCCCGGGGAAGGGGCCGCGGCGGTGGCCGGGAACCCGGGCCGCAAGGCGCGCGGACACCTGCGGATGCTGGCCGCGGCGGTCGGCGTCCCGACCCGTCGGGCCGACGAGCTGCTGGAGCAGACCCGGCTGGCCGCCGTCGCCGGACAGCGGCTGCGCACCTTCTCCCCGGGGATGCACCGCCGCCTCTCGCTGGCGGCCGCGTTGCTCGGCGATCCCGGCACCTTGCTGCTCGACGCGCCCACCGAGGGCCTGTCCCCGCGCAACGTCGAGTGGTTCCACTCCTTCCTGCGCTCCTTCGCCGTCGCGGGCGGAACCGTGCTGGTGACCACCCGCACCCCGCAGGAGGCGGCCCACCTGGCGGACCGGGTGGTGACCCTGGACCGCGGCCGGATGCTGGCCGACCAGCCGGTGGCGGAGTTCTGCCGGACCAGGCTGAGCCCCGAAGTGGCCGTCCGGGGGCCGCAGATGGCACGACTCGCGGACCTGTTGGTCAGTCAGGGCGCTGAGGTCCGCCGGGACGGCGGCGCGGGGATCGCGGTGGCGGGCATCGACCGCACCGAGATCGGTGAACTCGCCTACCGCCACGGGATCCTGTTGCACGAGTTGGCCGACCGGGTGGTCGAGCAGCCGGTGCCCCGCGCCGCCCTGCCGACGGCCTCCGGCCGCTCGGGTCGGCTCCTTCTCCAGCCGGAGGCGGGGACCGGCGCCGAGGCCCCGCGGCCCGGCCCCGAGTCGAGCCCTGGGCCCAGCCCCGAGCCCGGCCCCGCCCCGGTCCATCGGCCCGCCGCCGACCCCACCGCCGTCGACCCGACCGCCGCCGACGAGCCCGTGCTCCCCGGAGCCGCTGTGCCGGAGCCCGCCTCGGAGGGCCGTTCCCGCGAGGACGCGGTCCGGAGCACCAGGGCGCTCCCGGTCGCCGCCGTGACGGCTGCCCTGCCCGTCCTCGCCGCCACCACCCGGAAGCCGGCCCCCGCGTCCGCTCCCGCCGTCGCCGTGGAGCGGCTCTTCCGCGACCGGCCCGCCCCGGCCCCCGAGCCCCTCACCGAGCCGGTCCGTACCGCCTCCGCCTCCGCCTCCGCGGCCGCGACCGCCTCCGTGGCCGAGGCAGTGACCCGGACCGAGCCCGTGACCGTGCGCACGCCCGAGCCGCGGCCCGCCGTCGGGAGCGGCGCCGACCTGCTCACCGACGACACCGTCCGCCTCGGCCGGGTCACCCCCGGCAACAGCCCCGCCGCCCCCGCGACCCCTGCGACCCCCGCCACCCCCGACGACCACCGGAGCGAGTGAACCGTGCGTGTCCTGGCCTACGAGCTGCGCCGCCTGCGCGGCCTGCGTTCCACCTGGCTGCTGCTCGCCGCCGTCCTGCTCTGCGACGCGGTCGTGGCCGCCGTCCTGGCCGGCCAGGCCCCGCCCGGCCCGCTGGGCGGCCCGGCCGGGGTGCGACTGCTGACCGCCGCCGTCCCGCTGATCCCGCTGCCCTTCGCGGCGCTCGGCGCCGGTGTGCTGGGCGCGCTCTCGTACGGCCACGAGGTGCGTCACCCGGGGCTGGCGGCCTCGCTGGTGGCGTACGGGCGCCGGGTGCGGCTGCTGCTGGCCAAGCTGCTGGTGGTCGGCCCGGTGGCGGCGCTGCTGGCGCTGGCCACCCTGCTGGTCGACCTGGCGGCCGTGCACCTCGCGCTGCCGGACGGCGTGACAGTGGCGGCCCGGACCGATCCGGGCGCGCTGTCCGGCGGGGCGTCCGCGGCGCTGGGCGCCGTCGGGCTGGGCGGGCCGGCCGGCCTGCCGGGCCTGTTCGCCCCGCTGGCCCCGGCGATCGGGCACGGGGTGCCGGCCGCGCTGCTGGCCTTCGTCCTGCTGACCGTGGTGGCCGCCTGGACCGGTGTGCTGACCGCCTCGCTGACCCGCAGCGCCGCCGCCGGGGTGCTGCTGCTGTGTGCGCTGCCGCCGTTGCTGGAGTCCGGTGTCGCCCTGCTGCTGCGGCGCACCGGCCGTCCGTGGCCGACCCGGGCGGCGGAGCTGCTGCCCTTCCAGTCCGGCGTCGAATGGGCCTACGGCTGGGTGTACGGCGGAACGCGCGAGGCGGCGGCCGGGGGCGCGGCGTTGACGGACCCGGCGCTGCTCGCGGCGGTCGCGGCTCCCGCGGGCGCCCTGCTGCTGGCCGCCCTGCTCGTCCAGGCCCGCCGCCGCGCGCTCTGACCCACCCGGTGCCCACCCCACTGCCCCACCCCGTGGACGGGCACCGCCCGTCCCGGGGTGGTCCGCCGCCCCGAACCACCAAGATCGACCAGCAGTGACCGCAATGCGCGGTTCTTCCTGATAAGAAGTCAATTATCCAGTCACGGTCGATCACCCTTTCGTGTGCTTTTCACGAGAATTCTCAAGCTGCGCCTGCCGATCGCCGACAAAGGAGGCGTGAGTACCCTTGCGCACCCCACCATGACCCCCGCCCGTTCCGCCGACGGGCCGATCCACGGCCCCGGCGACCTGGACCGCTTCTCGTACGCCGACCGGCCGACTCCGCCGGCGCCCCGTTGGGAGGGCGCCGAGTCCGACATCGGCCGGGTCGGCCGCAAGACCACCAGCAGCCGTGGCCGCGGCCTGCACGGCCAGCTGGTCCAGCAGCTCGGCCAGATGATCGTCTCCGGCGACCTCGGCGCCGACCGTCCGCTCGTGCCCGAGGAGATCGGCCAGCGGTTCGAGGTGTCCCGGACCGTCGTCCGCGAGTCGCTGCGCGTGCTGGAGGCCAAGGGCCTGGTCAGCGCCCGCCCGAACGTCGGCACCCGGGTCCGTCCGGTCAGCGACTGGAACCTGCTGGACCCGGACATCATCGAGTGGCGGGCCTTCGGGCCGCAGCGGGACGAGCAGCGCCGGGAGCTGTTCGAGCTCCGCTGGGCGATCGAGCCGCTGGCCGCCCGGCTCGCCGCCGGCCACGGCCGGGAGGACGTCCAGCAGCGGCTGGTCGAGCTGGTCGAGATCATGGGCCACGCCGCCGCCCAGGCCGACCTGTCCACCTACACCCGGGCCGACGCCGAGCTGCACGGGCTGGTCCTGCAGATGGCCGGCAACCGGATGCTGGAGCACCTGTCCGGAATCGTCTCCTGCGCGCTGCAGGTCTCGGGCGGTCCGACCATCTCCTGCGAGCGGCCCTCCGAGTCCTCGGTCAACCTGCACGCCCGGCTGGTGGACGCGCTGGGCACCGGCGACGGCACCGCGGGCGAGGCCGCGATGCGCGCGCTGCTCACCGTCCACCCCGAGCTGGAGCCCTCCGTCCCCGCTCCCCGGGAGCACTGAGCGGGCTGTTCTCCGCGAGCGGGCCCGCCGGGTGCGGGCCGCTCCGCCAGGGCCCTCCGGCCGCCGCACCGCGCGGCGCAACCGGAGGGCCTTCGCGTGGACGCCCGTGCGCCGTCCGGGTTCCGCCCGTGCGCCGCCCGGGTTCTGCCCGTGCACCACCACTGCCCCGAGCATGACAATCAACTCCGGCGCGAGTGCGCGATGATGGATGACCGGCCCGGGGTCGAGGGCACCGAACGGTGTGACCCGCGACACCAAGGCCATGCGTAACACTTGACGAGTAGCAGCGATGTGTCCTGAGCGGAAGCAGCTCCGGAATACTCCAACATGTCAGAATGCTGTGTTGGTCCGCGGCGCTGCTGCCGTCCTGCAAACCCAGTCCTCAAGCCCGAGTCGGTCGGAATCGACACCGCGCGTCCGACGCGCGATCTCCTTCCCCGCCCGCTCGGGCGGCCGGTACGGGTTCGAGTCCACTCATCGTCCGAGAGGTTGTTCGTGTCGGCCAGCACATCCCGTTCGCTTCCCCCCGAGATCGCCGAGTCCGCGGCTCTGCTGGCGCTCATCGAGCGGGGCAAGGCCCAGGGGCAGATCGCCGGTGACGACGTGCGCCAGGCGTTCGAGGCGGACCAGATCCCGGTCACCAAGTGGAAGAACGTCATGCGCAGCCTCAATCAGGTGCTGATTGAGGAGGGCGTGGACCTCATGGTCAGCGCGGCCGAGCCGGCCGGCGCCAAGCGCAAGAGCGTTGCCGCCAAGAGCCCCACCAAGCGCACCGCCACCAAGGCTGTCACCACCCGGACCCCGGCCGCTCCGTCGGCCCCGACCAAGCCGCCCGTGCGGATCGCCCCCGGCGCTCCCGTCGCGGCTCCGGCCGTCGCCGCCGCCGCGGCGCCCGCCCCCACCGTGTCCGCCGACATCACCGTCGTGGAGACGACCACGGTCGTCACCGAGGTGAAGGCCGTTGCGGCGAAGAAGGCCGCACCGGCCAAGAAGGCCGCGGCCAAGAAGACCGCCGCGCCCGCCAAGAAGACCGCCGCCAAGAAGACCACCAGCGCCAAGGCCGGCAAGGGCGACGAGGAGCTCATCGGCGAGGAGGAGCTGCTCGAGGACGTCGCACTGCCCGGCGACAAGGCGGGCGAGGAGGCGGAGCCCGAGGAGGAGTCGCAGGGCTTCGTCCTCTCCGACGACGACGAGGACGACGCGCCGGCCCAGCAGGTGGCCGTCGCCGGTGCCACCGCCGACCCGGTCAAGGACTACCTCAAGCAGATCGGCAAGGTCCCGCTGCTCAACGCCGAGCAGGAGGTCGAGCTCGCCAAGCGCATCGAGGCCGGCCTGTTCGCCGAGGACAAGCTCTCGGCCGCCGACAAGCTCGCCCCCAAGCTCAAGCGCGAGCTGGAGATCATCGCCGAGGACGGCCGCCGGGCCAAGAACCACCTGCTGGAGGCCAACCTCCGCCTGGTGGTCTCGCTGGCCAAGCGCTACACCGGTCGCGGCATGCTGTTCCTGGACCTGATCCAGGAGGGCAACCTCGGTCTGATCCGTGCGGTCGAGAAGTTCGACTACACCAAGGGCTACAAGTTCTCGACCTACGCCACCTGGTGGATCCGCCAGGCGATCACCCGCGCCATGGCCGACCAGGCCCGCACCATCCGCATCCCGGTGCACATGGTCGAGGTCATCAACAAGCTGGCCCGCGTCCAGCGCCAGATGCTCCAGGACCTGGGCCGCGAGCCCACCCCGGAGGAGCTGGCCAAGGAACTCGACATGACCCCCGAGAAGGTCATCGAGGTCCAGAAGTACGGCCGCGAGCCGATCTCGCTGCACACCCCGCTCGGCGAGGACGGCGACAGCGAGTTCGGTGACCTGATCGAGGACTCCGAGGCGGTCGTCCCGGCCGACGCGGTCTCCTTCACCCTGCTCCAGGAGCAGCTGCACTCGGTGCTGGACACCCTGTCCGAGCGCGAGGCCGGCGTGGTCTCGATGCGCTTCGGCCTGACCGACGGCCAGCCGAAGACGCTCGACGAGATCGGCAAGGTGTACGGGGTCACCCGTGAGCGCATCCGCCAGATCGAGTCGAAGACCATGTCGAAGCTGCGCCACCCGTCCCGCTCCCAGGTGCTGCGCGACTACCTGGACTGATCGGCGGCAAGGACCGGTCGGCAGGTTCGACCGGCGACAGTATGTGACGAAGGCCCGGAACCCCACGGTTCCGGGCCTTCGGGCCGTTCGGGGGCGGTGCGTCAGCGTCCGGGTGGCGCTTGTCGCTCGTCCGGGTGGCGGCACCTCGGGAAGTGGTCGCCCAGTGTAGTCGATCACCTACGCTGTGCCGGTTGCCTGCTGCCGAGCCTTGTGGAGTCACGGTGCTGACCGTCCCGGACCGAGCCGATCTGCCGACCCCCGTCCCGCGCCGGAGCGACCGGGCCGTCGCCCCGGCCGCAGTTCCGGCCGCCGCCCCGGCCGCCGCCCGGACCGGCCGCCGCCTGCGGCGACGGGGCGCACTGCTGGCAGTGCTCGCCGCCGTACCGGTGCCGCTGGCGGCGCTCGGTGCGGCCGGCCCGGCGGAGGCGCAGCGCCGGGTCGTCGGGGGCGCCACCGTGAGCACCGCCGACCACCCGTGGATCGTGGCGCTGGCCAGCCGCCAGCAGTTCGGCAGCGGGCGCTCCGGCCAGTTCTGCGGGGGCGCGCTGGTCACCCCGACCAAGGTGGTGACGGCCGCGCACTGCTTCTACGACGAGGCCAAGGGCCGGGTGGACCGCCCGGGGCTCAAGGTGATCGTCGGCCGGGACGACATGCGCGGCTCGGCCGGCCACGAGGTGGCCGTCCAGCGGATCTGGATCCACCCCGACTACAACTTCGCCGCGAACATGAACGACGTCGCGGTGCTCACCCTGGACGCGTCGCAGGGCTCACGGCCGGTGGTCGAGCTGGTCGGCCAGGGCGAGAGCGCGCCGTACGCGGCCGGGACGGCGGCGCAGGTCTACGGCTGGGGCGACACCAGCGGGCGGGGTGACTACTCGCCGGTGCTGCGCCGGGTGGACGTGCCGATCGTCGCGGACCAGACCTGCGCCCACGCCTACCCGGGCGGGCCGGAGGGCAAGTTCGACGCCCGCGGCATGGTCTGCGCGGGCGAGGAGAAGGGCGGCAAGGACGCCTGCCAGGGCGACAGCGGCGGCCCGCTGATCGTGGCCGGCCGACTGGTCGGGCTGGTCTCCTGGGGGACGGGCTGCGCCGAGGCGGCCCACCCCGGGGTCTACACCAGGGTGTCCTCGGTCACGGACGCGGTGCGCTCCGCGCTCTGATCATCGCCGAGGGTGATGGGTCGGTGACGTTCTGACGCCGTTTCGGCCGGGGCCGGGGCGCCCCGTGGTCCGGGCGGCGGCGAACGAGGGGGAACGGTCGGGAGAACAGCGAAGCCGGGTGGTCGGCCCCCGAAGGGGTCGACCACCCGGCTCCCCGGTCGCGCGCGGTGCGCGGCCGGACACAGCTCGACGCCGGCTGCTGGTGGTGGCGCCTGGGATCAGCGCTCCTCGTCGGTGGCCGCCGCGGTGGTGCCGGTGCTGAGACGGCCGCTCTCGTCCTGTATCTCCACGGCGATCTTCTTGAGCTCGGGCTCGAACTTCCGGCCGTGGTGGGCGCAGAAGAGCAGCTCTCCGCCGCTGGCGAGTACGACGCGCAGGTAGGCCTGGGCGCCGCATCGGTCGCAGCGGTCAGCCGCGGTGAGCGGGCTCGCAGGTGTCAGAACAGTAGTCACGTCGCCTCTTCTCTAGCTCGACGAGCTGTCGTACCAGGGTCAACATCCAACCAGGCCGAAAACGTTCCCGCTCGTGGCTTTTCTTCTCTGAGGATTCTGCTGTGTTGATGAGGAGGTGCCCCGGGCGTCGGTGGTTCATGCGTGCCGAATCCCGGGATCCGCCCTGCGCTCGAACGTCCGATCGGGACGGGGTTCGAGGTCCGCGTAGCATAATCCTCTGCCGGGTTGGAGCATAAGCCCCGTCCCGGGCCCGGGTAGCCTGCATAACGGCAGTTCCGGAGCCTGTGCCGGACCCCACGATCCGCCAGGACCGGTGGTACCGGGAGGAGATGGCGCCCCCGGGGCCCACACCCGGGCGCGGTCCTTGTTCGCGCAGCGCGTACAAGCTGCGCGGGGCCGGCCCGCCGTGCTGTGCACCCGTCGCAGGGGCGCGAGCACACAGAGCGACGACTGTCGGTGCGGCGTGCTGCACTGGCGGTTGGTCCGGATGCGTCCGGATGTGACCGATGAGACAGAACTTCACCGAGGAGAGTGCCGCGTGAGTGCCGAAACGACCGTGCCGTCCGCGCTGCTGGCCGGCGACGACGGTTCCAACTACACCGCGCGGCACCTGCTCGTCCTGGAGGGCCTGGAGGCCGTCCGCAAGCGACCCGGCATGTACATCGGCTCCACCGACAGCCGCGGCCTGATGCACTGCCTCTGGGAGATCATCGACAACTCGGTGGACGAGGCGCTGGGCGGCTACTGCGACCGGATCGAGGTGCTGCTGCACCCGGACTCCTCGGTGGAGGTCCGCGACAACGGCCGCGGCATCCCGGTGGACGTCGAGCCCAAGACCGGGCTGTCCGGCGTCGAGGTCGTGATGACCAAGCTGCACGCGGGCGGCAAGTTCGGCGGCGGCTCGTACGCGGCCTCCGGCGGTCTGCACGGCGTCGGTGCCTCGGTCGTCAACGCGCTCTCCGCGCGGCTGGACGTCGAGGTCGACCGCGGCGGCCACACCCACGCGATCAGCTTCCGCCGCGGCACCCCCGGCATCTTCACCGAGGCCAGCCCGGACGCGCCCTTCGAGCCCGCCAACGGCACCACCAGGACCCGCAAGGTGCCCAAGACCCGCACCGGCACCCGGATCCGCTACTGGGCCGACCGGCAGATCTTCCTCAAGGACGCCAAGCTCTCCCTGGAGAACCTGCACAACCGCGCCCGGCAGACGGCCTTCCTCGTCCCCGGCCTGACCATCGTCGTGCGTGACGAGCGGCTCACCGAGAGCGAGCAGGTCGAGGAGTCGGTCTTCCACTACGACGGCGGCATCGCCGAGTTCTGCGAGTTCCTGGCCCCCGACAAGCCGGTCAGCGACGTGGTGCGGCTGCAGGGCGAGGGCACCTTCAAGGAGACCGTGCCGGTCCTGGACGAGCTCGGCCACATGACCCCCACCGAGGTGACCCGCCACCTCGGCGTGGACATCGCGCTGCGCTGGGGCACCGGTTACGACACCACCCTGCGCTCCTTCGTCAACATCATCGCCACCCCCAAGGGCGGCACCCACGTCACCGGCTTCGAGCGCTCGCTGGCCAAGACCGTCAACGAGGCGCTGCGCGGCGCCAAGCTGCTGCGCGTCGCCGAGGACGACATCACCAAGGACGACGCCACCGAGGGCCTCACCGCCGTGGTCACCGTCCGGCTCGCCGAGCCGCAGTTCGAGGGCCAGACCAAGGAGGTGCTCGGCACCTCGGCGGCCAACCGGATCGTCGCGGCCGTCGTCGCCAAGGAGCTCAAGGCCTTCCTCACCTCGGCCAAGAAGGACCAGAAGCAGCAGGCCCGGGCCGTGCTGGAGAAGGTCGTCGCCGCCGCCCGCACCCGGGTCGCCGCCCGGCAGCACAAGGAGGCCCAGCGCCGCAAGACCGCGCTGGAGACCAGCTCGCTGCCCGCCAAGCTGGCCGACTGCCGCAGCGACGACGTCGACCGCAGCGAACTGTTCATCGTCGAGGGCGACTCCGCGCTCGGCACCGCCAAGCTCGCCCGCAACTCCGAGTTCCAGGCGCTGCTGCCGATCCGCGGCAAGATCCTCAACGTGCAGAAGGCCTCGGTGAGCGACATGCTCAAGAACGCCGAGTGCGCCGCGATCATCCAGGTGATAGGGGCCGGCTCGGGCCGCACCTTCGACATCGACCAGGCCCGGTACGGCCGGGTGATCTTCATGGCCGACGCCGACGTCGACGGCTCGCACATCCGCACCTTGCTGCTGACCCTCTTCCACCGCTACATGCGGCCGATGGTCGAGCAGGGCCGGGTCTTCGCCGCCGTCCCGCCGCTGCACCGGATCGAGCTCACCAACCCCAAGCGCGGCCAGGAGAAGTACCACTACACCTACTCCGACGCCGAGCTGCGCTCCACCCTGCTGGAGTTCCAGCGCAAGGGGCAGCGCTGGAAGGAGCCGGTGCAGCGGTACAAGGGTCTGGGTGAGATGGACGCCGACCAGCTGGCCGAGACCACCATGGACCCGCGCCACCGCACCCTGCGCCGGATCAACCTGGGCGACCTGGAGCAGGCCGAGAAGATCTTCGACCTGCTGATGGGCAACGACGTCGCCCCGCGCAAGGAGTTCATCGTGGACTCGGCGGCCACCCTGGACCGCTCGCGCATCGACGCCTGACGCGGCCGGACGACGGGGGCCCTCCACCCACGGGTGGAGGGCCCCCGCGCCGTCGGTTCCACCCGGGGTCCACCCCGGCTCCGATCAGCGGGGAGCGCCGGATCCGTAGCGTCGGAGAGGTCAGCAACACGCCTCTCCCGGGACGGAGAATCCGATGGGATCCCTCGCCAACCTCCTCGTGATCGCCGCGGTGGTGGTTCTGGTCGTCGGACGCCAGATGCGCGTCCAGCGACTGGACACCGAACGCCGCTTCTGGCTGCTCCCGCTGGTCCTGGGCGTGCTCGCGCTGCGCGACCCGCAGGTCATCGACCACCAGCACACCGTGCTGTCGGGCGTCCTGCTCGCCGCCGGGCTGGTCACCACCCTCGCGATGGGGACGGTCTGGGGCTGGACCGTCCGGATCTGGCGGGCCGCCGACGGCAACGTCATGGTCAAGGGCACCAAGGCCACCCTGGCCGCCTGGGGCGGCATGATCGTCGTCCGGATCGGCCTGTACGCGGCCGGCTCGGCCCTGGGCGTCCACCAGGCGGGCAGCTCGCTGATGCTCGGCATGGCGGTCCTGCTGCTGGTCCGCTCGCTCGTGGTCAACTGGAGGGCCCGGTCGCTGGAGCCCGCGCGGGCCACCGCCGTACTGAACTGATCCGCCGCCGTGAGCACCGAGGAGGCAGCCTTGCCCGGGTGGTACTGGACCCGCTGGCAGTCCCGGGAGGGGCTGGAGCGCGAGGCCGAGAGCCGACCGCGGCGGGTCCTCACCCTGTTCGGCCGGGTCGTCCTGCTGGTCGTCATCGGATGGGGGACCTTCTCCGGCGGCAAGTACGCCGGCTGGGCGGTGGCGGTCGCGGCGGCCGGGCTGGTCGCGGCCGTCGCCCTCTGCGCGGTGTACCTGCGGGTCACCCGGGAACAGCACCCGGCGGCCTCCTACCTGCTGGCCGCGGCCCTGATCGGCGCTGGCTGGCTCGCCAACCGGGGACTGGCCTACACGCTGGCCGACTTCCTCTGGATCGGGCTGGCCGTCACGGCCCTGATCCGGCTGCCGCCCGCGCCCGCACTGCTCACCGCGGCGGCCGCGCTGGCCTCGTACACGGCGGCCTCCCCGGCGAGTTGGCTCAGCGTGGCCGCCACCGTCGGGGGTTCGCTGCTGGTCGGCTTCCTGCTGCGGCTGGACATCGAGGCCCGCGGCACCGCCCGTCGGCTGCTGGTCCAGGAGCGCGCCGTCCGGGCCGCCGAGGCGGAGAGCGCGGCGCTCGCCGAACGGGCCCGGATCGCCCGGGAGATCCACGACGTGCTGGCCCACAGCCTCTCCGCGCAGCTGGTCCACCTGGAGGCGGCCCGGCTGATGCTGGACGCCGGGGCGGACCGCGCGCAGGTCCGCGAGCGGGTCGTGGCCGCCCGGCGGATGGCCCAGGACGGGCTGGTCGAGACCCGGCAGGCGCTGTCGGCGCTGCGCGGGGAGCTCACCCCGGTCGGGGAGTTCCTGGTGGAGCTGGCCGAGCGCGAGCGGGCCGCGCTCACCGTGACCGGGACGCCCCGGCCGCTGGCCGCCGAGGCCGGGCTGGCGGTGCGGCGCACGGCGCAGGAGGCGGTGACCAACGTCCGCAAGCACGCGCCGGGCGCCCGCTGCTCGGTCGAACTGCGCTACCTGGACGGCGTGGTGGAGCTGGAGGTGCGCAACACCCGGGCACCGCGCGGCCAGTCGACGGGTGAGCTGTCCGACGGTGAGCTGTCCGACGGTGAGCTGGCCGGGAGCGGCAGCGGGTACGGTCTGCTGGGGATGCGCGAACGCGCGGAACTGCTCGGCGGCGCCCTGCTGGCGGGTCCGGAGGACGGAGGGTGGCGGGTGTTGCTGCGGGTGCCGGCATGAACGGCGGGGCCATCAGGGTGCTGGTGGCGGACGACCAGACGGTGGTGCGCGAGGGCATCGTGATGCTCCTGGGCCTGCTGCCCGGCATCGAGGTGGTCGGCGCGGCGGCGGACGGCGAGGAGGCCGTCACCCTGGTGGAGCGGCACCACCCGGACGTGGTGCTGATGGACCTGCGGATGCCGCGGATGGACGGCGTCGAGGCGACCCGGCGGATCCGGGCCGCCCACCCGGGGACCGAGGTCGTGGTGCTCACCACCTACGCCGACGACGAGTCGCTGTTCCCGGCGCTGCAGGCCGGGGCGCGCGGCTACCTCACCAAGGACGCCGGGGGCGAGCAGATCGCCAAGGCCATCGCGGACGTCCGCGCGGGTGCGGCCGGACTCTCCCCTCAGGTCCAACTCCGTTTGCTGGAGCGGCTTTCGGAGGGGCCGGCGAAGTCCGCGACGCCGAGCGCGCCGGGCGCGCCGAGCCCGGAGCGGTCGGCCGCCAGGGGCGGCGAGCTGCCGGACGGGTTGACGGTGCGGGAGGCCGAGGTGCTCGCGCTGATCGCCGAGGGGCTCTCCAACGCGGAGATCGCCCAGCGGCTGTTCGTCAGCCAGGCGACGGTGAAGACGCACATCAACAACCTGTTCGCCAAGACCGCGGTGCGGGACCGGGCGCAGGCGGTCGCGTACGCCTTCCGGCACGGAATCACCGGTACGCAGCAGTAGTCGGATGAGTGTCCGTCAGATGATCGATCACCTCATTGAGTGAACGTATCTGCGATGGTCAGGGACGGTGTCCGGCGGGCTCCATGATGGTTCGGGTCAGAACGCCCGGCCCGCGCCCAGGAGCAGCAGTGCCACAGCAGCAGACCAGCAGTCCCGGCCAGGGGCAGCGATTCGACTGGTGGGCCGCTCCGGCGGCCGCCGCCACTGCGTCCGAGCCGACTGCCGCCCCCCGCCGAACGGCCGTACCGGGCCAGCCGGTTCCCACCCGTCCGGCCGCCGCCCGGTCGGCCGCCGCTCCCGAGCCGGTGGCCGCGCCGCCCGCCCCGCCCGTCGCCGCGCGGCCGGTCGCGCCACCCGCCGTACCGCCGCTGGTACCGGCCGTGGCCGCGCCGTCGGCCCCGCCCGTGGTGCCGCAGGCGCCGGCAGCGGCGGTGAGCACCACCGACAGCACCGAGGTCTACCGGAGCGTCCAGGCCAGTGCGGCCTTCCAGGACATCCGCCGCAGCTACCGCTCGTTCGTCTTCCCGACCAGCGGCGCCTTCCTCGGCTGGTACCTGATGTACGTCGCCGCCGAGGCCGCCGCGCCCGGCGTGATGCGCAGCCCGGTGGCCGGCCCGCTCAACGTGGCCTGGGTGCTGGGCCTGCTCCAGTTCGCCTCCACCTTCCTGCTCACCTGGCTCTATGCCCGCAACGCCCGGACCAAGCGCGACCGCGCCGCCCTGGGCCTGCGCTGGGACACCCAGGACCAGCTGCGATGACCGCCACCACCGGCGTGCTGACCACCGCCACCCCGCCCCCCGTCGCCCCGGCCGGCCAGCACCACGGCCTGGCGATCGTGCTGTTCGCCGTGATCGTCCTGGTCACCCTGGGGATCACCCTCTGGGTCGGCCGCCAGGGCAGCGCCGCCGAGGACTTCTACGCCGGCGGACGCGACTTCACCCCGCTGCAGAACGGCTTCGCGCTCTCCGGCGACTACCTGTCCGCCGCCTCCTTCCTCGGCGTCGCCGGGCTGATCGCCCTGTACGGCTACGACGGCGTGCTCTACAGCATCGGCTTCCTGGTCGCCTGGCTGGTCGTGCTGATGCTGGTCGCCGAACTCGTCCGCAACGCGGGCCGGTACACCCTCGCCGACGTGCTCGCGCTGCGGCTGCGCCGCCGCAGGGTACGGGCGGCGGCCGGTGGCGCCAGCGTCGTGGTCACCCTGCTCTACCTGGTCGCCCAGATGGTCGGCGCGGGCTCGCTGGTCGCCCTGCTGCTCGGCACCAACAGCGCCCAGGCCCGGACCTGGACGATCATCGCGGTCGGCGCGCTGATGATCGTCTACGTCACCATCGGCGGGATGCGGGCCACCACCTGGATCCAGATCGTCAAGGCCTTCCTGCTGATCGCCGGATCGGTGCTGCTCACCGTGCTGCTGGTGCTCCGCTTCCACGGCGACCTGTTCGAGCTGATGCGCCAGGCCGCCCGGCACAGCGGCGCCGGTCAGCGCTACCTCGAACCCGGGCTCAAGTACGGCGCCACCTTCACCAGCCGGCTGGACTTCTTCAGCCTGGGCTTGGCCCTGGTGCTCGGCACCGCCGGGCTGCCGCACATCCTGTCCCGCTTCTACACGGTGCCCACCGCACGGGCCGCCCGCCGCTCCACGATGTGGGCGATCGGCCTGGTCGGCGGCTTCTACCTGATGGCCATCGCGCTCGGCCTGGGCGCCACCGCGCTGGTCGGCTCCGCGGAGGTGCGGCACGCCAACGCGGCCGGGAACACCGCCGTCCCGCTGCTCGCCCTGGTGCTCGGCGGCGGCAACGGCAGCACCGGCGGGGTGGTGCTGTTCGCGCTGATCTCGGCGATCGCCTTCGCCACCATCCTCGCCGTGGTCGCCGGGCTGACCCTGGCCTCCTCCGCCGCCTTCGCCCACGACATCTGGGCCGGCGCCTGGCGGAACCGGCCGGGCCGGCGCGGCACGGAGCGCACCGCGGAGAAGCCGAGCGAGCAGCAGGAGGTGGTGGTGGCCCGGTTCGCGGCCGGCGGGATCGGCGCGGCGGCGATCGTGATCAGCCTCTACGCCCAGCAGCTGAACGTCGCCTTCCTGGTCGGCCTGGCCTTCGCGGTGGCCGCCTCCTCGAACCTGCCGGTGCTGTTGTACAGCCTGTTCTGGTCGCGGTTCACCGCCCGGGGCGCGGTCTGGTCGGTGTACGGCGGGCTCGTTCCGGCGATCGTGCTGGTGTTCTTCTCGCCGGTGGTCTCCGGTTCGAAGGTGGCGCTGTTCCCCGGTGTCGACTTCCACTGGTTCCCGCTGGAGAACCCCGGGATCGTCTCCATCCCGCTCGGCTTCCTGGCGGGCTGGATCGGGACGCTCACCTCTCCCGAACCGGCGGATCCGGACCGCTTCGCCGAGCTGGAGGTGCGGGCCCTCACCGGTGCGGGCGCGGCGTAACCGCCGTGACCCGGGAATCCCGGGTGACCAGACGGAACCCCGGCGGACCTGGGCCCGCCGGGGTTCCGCCGTTCCCGGGCCGGTCGGGGGTCCGTCGTGCGCCGGGGTGTCGGGGCGTCCGGGTGCGGTCAGGCCCGGACGGCCAGCCCGTAGCGGTGCTCGGGGCGGCCGGTGTCGCCGTAGCGCAGGGTCAGCCGCAGCCGGCTGTCCCGTTCCAGCTGCTTGAGGTAGCGCTGGGCGGTCGAGCGGCTCAGCCCGGTGGCGTCGGCGACCTCCTGGGCGGACAGCGGCCGCCCCGCCCGGCGCAGGACGCCCAGCACCAGGTCGGTGGTGGGCGCCGAGTGGCCCTTCGGCAGCGTTCCGGCGGGCGCGGCGGCGCTGCGCAGGGTGGCGAACAGCCGGTCCACCTCGTCCTGGCCGGCCTCCCGGGCCGGGGCGGCCAGCGCGTGCCGCAGCTGGGCGTAGGAGACCAGCTTGTCCCGCAGCCCGGCGAAGGTGAACGGCTTGACCAGGTACTGCAGGGCGCCGTGCTGCATCGCGGCGTGCACGGTGGAGACGTCCCGGGCGGCGGTCACCATCATCACGTCGCAGGCCACCTGGCGGTCCCGCAGTCGGCGGACCAGCGCCAGGCCGGTCTCGTCCGGCAGGTGGTGGTCGAGCAGCAGGAGGTCCACCGGGCGGCGCTCCAGCGCGGCCAGGGCCTCCCCGGCCGAGTGGGCGGTGCCGGTGACCCGGAAGCCCGGCACCTTGGCCACGTAGGCGGCGTGCACGTCCGCGACCCGGAAGTCGTCGTCCACCACGAGTACGTCGATCATCAGGCCTCCACGAGCTGAGTGGTGAGCAGGGCCTCGGGCAGCTCGACGGTGAACCGGGCGCCGCCGAGCGGGCCGGTGTCGAGCACGATCCGGCCGCCGGTCCGTTCGACCAGCCGCCGCACCATCGCCAGGCCCAGCCCGCGCGGACGGTGCGCGGGCGCGTCCTTGCTGGTCCACCCCTCCTCGAAGACCTGCTCGCGCAGCTCCTCGGGCACGCCCGGGCCGCTGTCCGCGACCTGGAGCAGCAGGGTGGAGCCGGCCGCCGCCAGCGTCACCTCCAGCCGCCCGCCCCCGCCGGGCACCAGGGCGTCCACCGCGTTGTCGATCAGGTTGCCGAGCACCGTCACCAGCGCCCGGGCGTCCACCACCGCGTCCGGCAGGTGCGCCGCGGGGGCGAGCACCAGCCGCACCCCGCGTTCGCCGGCCACCGCCGTCTTGCCCGCCAGCAGCGCCGCCACGTGCGGGTCCTGCACCTGTTCGGCGATCCGCGCGGCGACCACGGCGTGCGAACCGGACTGCTCCGAGATGAAGGCCATCGCCTGCTCGTGGCGGCCGAGTTCGAGCAGGCCGAGCAGGGTGTGCATCCGGTTGGCGTGCTCGTGGTCCTGGGCGCGCAGCGCCTCGGTGAGGCTGCGGGTGGTGTCCAGCTCGCGGACCAGCGACTCCAGCTCGGTGCGGTCGCGCAGCGTCACCACGGCGCCCTCGGCGGTGGTCGTCCGGTTCACCACCAGCACCCGGTCGTCCCGGACGGCCGGCAGGTCGGTGCCGGTGATCCGCCCGGTCAGCACGTCGGCCAGCCGGCCCGGCGGCAGCACCGCGGCGATCGGGTGGCCGGTGCAGTCCCCGGGCAGGTCGAGCAGCCGCAGGGCCTCGTCGTTGGCCAGCCGGATCCGGCCCCGTTCGTCCAGCGCGACCAGGCCCTCGCGGATGCCGTGCAGCATCGCCTCACGTTCGACCAGCAGGGCGGAGATGTCGGCCAGCGCGATGTTGTGGGTGCGGCGCTTGAGCCGGCGGGCCAGGACCAGGGTGGCGACGGTGCCGGCGCTCAGGCCGGCGGCGGCGCACAGCAGGATGCCGGTGAGCATCTTGAGCAGCCGGCGGCGGATCGAGTCGTCGCTGATGCCGACCGACACCTCGCCGACGATCCGGCCGTCCGCCATCCGCAGCGGCACCTTGCCGCGGGCGGTGCGGCCCAGGGTGCCCTGCTGGATCGCGGTGACGCTGCGGCCGGCCAGCGCCGGCTCCGGGTCGGTGCTCACCCGCTGGCCGATCCGGCCCGGGTCGGTGTGCGAGAGGCGGATGCCGTCCAGGTCGGTGACCACGACGAAGCTGGCGCCGGTGGCGAGCCGGATCTGCTCGGCGTTGCGCTGCGCGGTGACGACGTCGCGGGTGTCGGCGGCCCGGGCGATGGCCTCGTCGGTGGCGGTGGCCTGGGCGATGGACAGCGCCCGCTGCATGGCGTCGTGGTCCAGTTCGCTGCTGACCGGGGCCAGGAACAGCCCGGCGGTCAGGGCGGTGACGCCGACGGTGACGACGGTCTGGCTCAGCAGGAGCTGGGCGAAGACCCGGCGGGGCCAGTGGGGGAGCTTCATCCGGGCCTCCTCTCGGCGGCTGGGTGTGACGGGGCCCGCGGACACGGGGGCGGGGTCCGGCAGGGGCGCGGTCGGGACACCTTATGTTTCCGACGTGTTTCTGTCAGCCACGTTCCCGCAGTTGTAGCGGAAGCAAAAGGAGCAGAACACCCCTCAATGCGGAGAAGTCGCACTACGCGGAGAAGGCTCCCGCCGGGGCCGGGCCCGCTCCTACCTTTCCGGGGCAAGCACTGACCCGGGAGGAATGAATGACCGATACCCCGGCGATCGAGCTGACCGGCGCGACGAAACGCTTCCGCACCCCCTCCGGTGCGCTGCACACCGCCGTCCGTGATCTCGATCTGACCGTCGCCCAGGGCGAGTTCGTCGCCGTCGTCGGCCCCACCGGCTGCGGCAAGTCCACCACGTTGACCCTGGTCAGCGGCCTGGAGGAGCCCACCGAGGGCGAGGTCCGGGTGTACGGCGAGCCCGTGCGCGGGATCGACCCCCAGGTCGGGTTCGTCTTCCAGCAGGACGCCGTCTTCCCCTGGCGCACCGTGCTGTCCAACGTGATGGCCGGGCCGCGCTTCCGCGGCGTGCCCGCCGCCGAGGCGAGGGAGCGGGCCCGGGACTGGCTGGGCCGGGTGGGCCTGGCCGCCTTCGAGGACCGCTACCCGCACCAGCTGTCCGGCGGCATGCGCAAGCGCGTGGCGCTCGCCCAGACCTTCGTCAACGACCCGGCCATCCTGCTGATGGACGAGCCGTTCTCGGCGCTGGACGTGCAGACCCGCGCCCTGATGTCCGACCAGCTGCTGGAGCTGTGGGCCGGTACGGGCTCCTCGGTCGTGTTCGTCACCCACGACCTGGACGAGGCCATCGCGCTCGCCGACCGGGTCGTCGTGATGACGGCCGGCCCGGCCACCGTCAAGGAGGTCTTCACCGTCGACCTGCCGCGACCGCGCACCGTGGAGGCCGTCCGGCTGGAACCGAGGTTCGTCGAGCTGTACCGCGAGATCTGGGCCTCGCTCGGCGAAGAGGTGCGCATCACCCGGGAGAGAGGAGCGGGTCGTGCCGCTTGAGACCGCGTCCGAGACCGCTTCGACCGCCGCCGGGACGCCCCCGGCCGCCACCACCAGGACCGAGGCCCGCGAACGGGCCGCCCGCAACCGGAAGTTGACCGTCTACGCGGCCCGGATCGGGGTGCTGGTCGCCTTCCTCGGCCTGTGGGAGGTGTGCGCCCGCACCGAGGTCATCGACCCGTTCAACTTCTCGCAGCCGTCCAGGATCTGGGACCAGATCTGGCAGTGGACCACGCACGGCACCGCCCAGGGCTCGCTCGGCGAGCAGATCGGCTACACCCTGTACGAGGCCCTCACCGGCTGGGTGATCGGCGTGGTCGGCGGCGTGCTGCTGGGCATCGCGCTCGGCCGGATCCGCTTCCTGGCCGACGTGTTCGGACCGTACATCAAGGTCCTCAACGCCATCCCGCGGATCGTGCTCGCCCCGATCTTCCTGATCTGGTTCGGCCTCGGCCCGGCCTCCAAGGTCGCCTCCGCGGTGGTCCTGGTGTTCTTCCCGGTGTTCTTCAACGCCTTCCAGGGCGCCCGCGAGGTCGACCGCAACCTGGTCGCCAACGCCCGCATCCTGGGCGCCGACAACCGCAGGGTCACCCTCCAGGTGGTCATCCCCGCCGCCACCACCTGGATCTTCACCAGCCTCCACGTCAGCTTCGGCTTCGCGCTGATCGGCGCGATCGTCGGCGAGTACATCGGCGCCACCAAGGGCCTCGGCCTGCTGGTCGCCGCCGCCCAGGGCACCTTCAACGCGGCCGGGGTGTACGCCGCCATGACCATCCTCGCCGTCGTCGCGCTGCTCACCGAGGGGCTGCTGACCTTCGCCGAGAAGCGGCTCTTCCGCTGGAAGCCCGCCGACGCGGGCGACGGCCGCTGAACTCCCCCCGCCCGTACGTACCGAGAGGTTCCCCCACGATGCGCAGATCCGTTGCCGCCGCCCTCGCCGCTGCCGCCCTGCTGCTCCCGCTCACCGGCTGCGCCAACGACGCCGCCACCTCCGCCCACGGCGCCGCCCCGGCCGGGCAGCAGGTCGACGGCCCCAAGGTCAAGATCATGGTCGGCGGCCTGGACAAGGTCATCTACCTGCCCGCGATGCTCACCCAGCGGCTCGGCTACTTCGCCGAGGCCGGCGTCAACGTCGAACTGCTCACCGAACCGGCCGGCGTCAACGCCACCACCGCACTGCTGGCCGGCGACGTCCAGGGCGCCGTCGGCTTCTACGACCACACCATCGACCTCCAGGCCAAGGGCAAGCACGTCGAGTCCGTGGTCCAGTTCGCCCAGGCCCCCGGTGAGGTCGAACTGGTCTCCACCAAGCAGGCCGACGCCATCAGGTCCGGCGCCGACTTCAAGGGCAGGAAGCTCGGCGTCACCAGCATCGGCTCCTCCACCGACTTCCTCACCAAGTACCTCGCGGTCAAGAACGGCGCCTCCGTCAGCGACTTCAGCCCAATCGCGGTCGGCGCCGGCCAGACCTTCATCGCCGCCCTCCAGCAGGGCAGCATCGACGCCGGGATGACCACCGACCCGACCGTCGCCACCGTCCTCGACAAGGGCCTCGGCAAGATCCTCTACGACATGCGCACCCCCGAGGGCTCGCGCCAGGCACTCGGCGGGCTCTACCCGTCCTCCTCGCTCTACATGAGCACCGAGTGGGTCGAGAAGAACAAGGACACCACCCAGAAGCTCACCAACGCCTTCGTGAAGACCCTCAAGTGGATGTCCACCCACAGCCCCGCGGAGATCGCCGCGAAGATGCCCGCCGACTACGCGCAGGGCGGCGCCGAGCAGTACGCGGCGGCCATCAAGTCCACCCTGCCGATGTTCACCACCGACGGGGTGATGCCCGCCGACGGGCCCAGGACCGTGCTCGCGGTGCTCGCCGCCTTCCACCCGGACGTCAAGGGCAAGGAGGGGACGATCGACCTGTCCAGGACGTACACCACGGAGTTCGTCGGCAAGGCGGCCGGCTGATCCCACCGCCCGCGGCGGTCCCGCGCCCACCCCCACGGGCGCGGGGCCGCCGTGCTGCTCAGATCCCCCGTACGGAGAGCACGTCCATCCGCGACGGCGTCCCCGCCGCCTTGCCGCAGCTCTCCGGACGCGCCGGCTCGCTCACCGACTCGATCACGTCCACCTCCCAGGCCCGGCCGTCCCGGTGGATCACCCCCACCAGCCAGCGGCCCGGGCCGTCCGGCCGCTGCGTCACGGTCAGCGCGTCCACCCCGGTCTCGCCGATCGCCAGCCGCACCGCGTGCTCGGCCGCCTGGCCCGGCCGCTCCCAGCCCGAGCAGCCCCGCGACCACTCCGGCACCATGTGCCCGGCCGCCGTCGCGGCCAGCACCTCCTTGGCGCTCTCCGGCGTCAGCCGCCCGTACGCGTAGCCGTATGGCAGCACCAGCATCGTGGGGGCGAAGCGGTGCCCGCCCAGGTGGGTGACCTCCCACACCTCGCTGTGCCCGGCCGCCGCCAGCTCCGCCGCCAGCGGACGGCCCAGCAGCGCGCAGCAGCGGTCCCGGCGTCCGTTGGTGCACACCAGCGCCAGCGGACCGCCGACGTGCTCCAGCCCGAAACCCTTGTGGTCACCGGCGCCCAGCGCCGCGAAGTCCAGCTCCAGCAGCTCCGCCGGATCCGCCACCTGCGCCCGGCGCACCCAGCCCCGGCCCGGCACCGCGTGCGCCACCACCACCTCGTGCCGCGCCGTCGGCAGGCAGTCCGCGTGCCGGCCGGGCCGCCGGATCAGGGCGACCCGTACGCCGGTACCCGCGGCGGCGGCCTCCAGCGCGCGGCCGACCGCCCCGTCCAGGTGGCTCTCGCCCAGGGCCTTCGCGCCCCAGGGGCCGTTCTGCTCCAGCAGCAGCCAGGTGGTCGCCACCGCCGCCGTCGCGGTCAACGGCTCCGAAAGTTCACGCGAGAGGGTCGCACAGGTGCTCACCCGGGCAAGGCTACCCCTGGCGGTCCGGCCCGGCCCTGGGGTCGTGGAGCGCCCGCGACCAGGCCCGGAGCCCTCCCACCCGAGGGCGGGACGGCCGCGGACACGCCGGCGGGCGGGGCGCCCGCAGGCACCCCGCCCTCCGCTCCCGTCGGCCCGGGAGTCGGCACGGGGCCGGCCGTCACGCCGGGCCGGCCACCACCGTGATCGGCGCCGTCACCGGGGTGCCCGAACCGTCCCGGCGCGGGTCGCGCTCCGGCAGGTCGACCGGCACGCCCTTGGCACCGGCGGCCCGGGCCGGGGCGGCACCCGCCCAGGCGAACACCAGGCCGTCCTCGCCGCGCAGGAAGCGCTGGCAGCGCACACCGCCGGTCGCCCGGCCCTTGCGCGGGTACTGCTCGAACGGGGTGACCTTCCAGGACGTCTGCTCGTCACCCGACAGCGTGCCCGAGGCGCCCGCCACCGAGACCACCACCGCGTCCGCACCCGGGTCCACCGCCGTGAACGACAGCACCCGGGCGCCGTCCGACAGCTTGATGCCCGCCATGCCGCCCGCCGGACGGCCCTGCGGACGGACCTGCCCCGCCGGGTAGCGCAGCAGCTGGGCGTCCGAGGTGATGAAGACCAGGTCCTCCTCGCCGGTGCGCAGTTCGACCGCGCCCACCAGCTCGTCGCCGTCCTTGAGGGCGATCACCTCGAACTCGTCCTTGTTCGCCGGCCACTCCGGCACCACCCGCTTCACCACACCCTGCACCGTGCCCAGCGCCAGCCCCGGCGAGGACTCGTCCAGCGTGGTCAGCGCCAGCACCCGCTCCCCGGCCTCCAGCCGCAGGAACTCCTCCACCGCGGCCCCGCCCGCCAGCGTCGGCGAGGGCATCGGCGGCAGCGCCGGCAGGTCGATCACCGGCAGTCGCAGCACCCGGCCCGCGGACGTCACCACACCCACGTCCGCCCGCGCCGTGGCCGGCACCGCCGACACGATCACGTCGTGCTTCGCCCGCTTCTCCGACAGTTCGAACGGCTCGCCGTCCGCCGTCCGCGCCAGCAGCCCCGTCGAGGACAGCAGCACCCGGCACGGGTCGTCCGCCACCTCCAGCGGCACCGTCAGCGCCGCCGACGGAGCCGCCCCCGCCTCCAGCAGCACCGTGCGCCGCTCCGTCCCGAACTGCTTGGACACCGCGCCCAGTTCGGACGACACCACACTGCGCAGCCGGGAATCCGACTCCAGGATCTCGGTCAGCTCCGCGATCTCCGCGTTCAGCTTCTCCTTCTCCTGCTCCAGCTCCACCCGGTCGAACCTGGTCAGCCGGCGCAGCGGGGTGTCCAGGATGTAGCCGGTCTGCGTCTCCGACAGCGAGAAGCGCTCCATCAGGCGCTCCTTCGCCTGCTGGGCGTTGTCACTCGACCGGATGACCGCGATGACCTCGTCGATGTCCACCAGGGCCACCAGCAGGCCCTCGACCAGGTGCAGCCGCTCCTCCCGCTTGCGGCGGCGGAAGTCGCTGCGCCGGCGCACCACCGTGAAGCGGTGGTCGACGTAGACCTCCAGCAGCTCCTTGAGGCCCAGCGTCAGCGGCTGCCCGTCCACCAGCGCCACGTTGTTGATGCCGAAGGTCTCCTCCAACGGCGTCAGCTTGTAGAGCTGCTCCAGCAGCGCCTCCGGCACGAAGCCGTTCTTCACCTCGATCACCAGCCGCAGCCCGTGCTCGCGGTCGGTCAGGTCCTTGACGTCCGCGATGCCCTGCAGCTTCTTCGCGTTGACCAGGTCCTTGATCTTCGAGATGACCTTCTCCGGGCCGACGTTGTACGGCAGCTCGGTCACCACGATGCCCTTGCGGCGCGCCGTGACGTTCTCGATCGTCGTGGTGGCCCGGATCCTGAACGTGCCGCGGCCCGACTCGTAGGCGTCCCGGATGCCCGACAGGCCCACGATCCGCCCGCCCGTCGGCAGGTCCGGACCGGGCACGAACCGCATCAGCGTGTCCAGGTCCGCGCTCGGGTGCTTGATCAGGTGCCGGGCCGCCGCCACCACCTCGGACAGGTTGTGCGGCGGCATGTTCGTCGCCATGCCCACCGCGATGCCCGTCGCGCCGTTCACCAGCAGGTTCGGGAACGCGGCCGGCAGCGCCAGCGGCTCCTGCTCGCTGCCGTCGTAGTTCGGCCCGAAGTCGACGGTGTCCTCGTGGATCGACTCCACCATCGCCATCGAGGCCGCCGTCAGCCGCGACTCGGTGTACCGCATCGCCGCCGGCGGGTCGTCGTTGCCCAGCGAACCGAAGTTGCCGTGCCCGTCGATCAGCGGCAGCCGCATCGAGAACGGCTGCGCCATGCGCACCACCGAGTCGTAGATCGACTGGTCGCCGTGCGGGTGCAGCCGGCCCATCACCTCGCCCACCACGCGCGCGCACTTGACGTGCGCCCGGTCCGGACGCAGGCCCATCTCGTTGGCCTGGTACAGGATCCGGCGGTGCACCGGCTTGAGACCGTCCCGCGCGTCGGGCAGCGCACGCGAGTAGATCACCGAGTAGGCGTACTCCAGGAAGGAGCCCTGCATCTCGTCCACGACGTCGACGTCGAGGATCCGCTCCTCGAAGTCTCCGGGCGGCGGGGTCTGCGAACTGCGGCGGGCCATCGCGGCGGGGCTCCCTTACGTGTCGCTGGCTGTGTCGTCGGCCGGACGTCGGCCGTCCGGTCCGGTCACCGGACGGGCTTCGCCGCCCCGGCTCCCTGATTCACCGTCCTGCCGCCGCGACCCGTCAACCGGGTGCGACCGACAGGGCACGGCGCCCCCATTGTGGACCCTCGCGCCGACACTCCCGGTCAGCGGCCCTCTTCCGCCCCTGGCGAACGCCGCTTCCGCGCGGACACAAACACGCCCCCCACGCGTTGCACCACAATGGGGGACGCCACACGAACCCCGACATCGACGACGGGAAGGACCCGAGCGCATGGCCAACCCGGCCCCCGCCTCCAGCCGAGGCATCGCCATCACCGAGCACCGCCTGGCCAACGGCCTGCGCGTCGTCCTCTCCGAGGACCGCCTCACCCCGGTCGCCGCGGTCTGCCTCTGGTACGACGTCGGCTCCCGCCACGAGGTCAAGGGCCGCACCGGCCTCGCCCACCTCTTCGAGCACCTGATGTTCCAGGGCTCCGCCAACGTCTCCAACAACGGGCACTTCGAGCTCGTCCAGGGCGCCGGCGGCTCGCTCAACGGCACCACCAGCTTCGAGCGCACCAACTACTACGAGACCATGCCCGCCCACCAGCTGGAGCTCGCCCTCTGGCTGGAGGCCGACCGGATGGGCTCGCTGCTCGCCGCCCTCGACGAGACGTCCATGGAGAACCAGCGCGCCGTCGTCAAGAACGAGCGCCGCCAGCGCTACGACAACGTCCCGTACGGCACCGCCTTCGAGAAGCTCACCGCGCTCTCCTACCCTGAGGGCCACCCGTACCACCACACCCCGATCGGCTCCATGGCCGACCTCGACGCCGCCACCCTGGAGGACGCCCGCGCGTTCTTCCGCACCTACTACGCGCCCAACAACGCGGTGCTCTCCGTGGTCGGCGACATCGACCCGGAGCAGACCATCGCCTGGGTCGAGAAGTACTTCGGCTCCATCCCCGCGCACGACGGCAAGCAGCCCCCGCGCTCCGGCGAACTCCCCGACACCATCGGCCGCGAACTGCGCCAGGAGCTCGCCGAGGACGTCCCCTCCCGCGCCCTGATGGCCGCCTACCGCCTGCCGCACGACGGCACCCGCGAGGCCGACGCCGCCGACCTCGCGCTCACCATCCTCGGCAGCGGCGAGTCCAGCCGCCTCTACAACCGGCTCGTCCGCCGCGACCGCACCGCCGTCGCCGCCGGCTTCGGCCTGCTGCGCCTCGCCGGCGCCCCCAGCCTCGGCTGGCTCGACGTCAAGACCTCCGGCGACGCCACGATCGCCCAGATCGACGCCGCCGTCGACGAGGAACTCGCCCGCTTCGCCGCCGAGGGCCCCACCCCCGAGGAACTCGAGCGCGCCCAGGCCCAGATCGAGCGCGAGTGGCTCGACCGGCTCACCACCGTCGCCGGCCGCGCCGACGAACTCTGCCGCTACGCCGTCCTGTTCGGCGACCCCAAGCTGCTGAACGACGCCCTCCCCAAGGTCCTCGACGTCACCGCCGAAGAGGTCCAGGCCGTCGCCAAGGCCCGGCTCCACCCCGACAACCGGGCCGTCCTCGTCTACGAGCCGACCGCGACCGCCGCCGACGACGCTTCCGACGCCGCTTCCGAAGAGGAGGGTGCCGCCGTATGAGCACCGACTACGTCCCCGCGATGACCTTCCACCCCCAGCCCCAGCCCGGCACCCCCAGCCCCTGGGCCTTCCCCGCCCCCGAGCGGACCGCCCTCGGCAACGGCATCACCGTGCTGCACTGCCACCGGCCCGGCCAGCAGCTGGTCGCCGTCGAGGTCCTCCTCGACGCCCCGCTCGCCGCCGAGCCCGAGGGCCTCGACGGCGTCGCCGCCATCCTCGCCCGCGCCCTCAACGAGGGCACCGACACCCTCACCGCCGAGGAGTTCGCCGGCGAGCTGGAGCGCGCCGGGGCCACCCTCGACGCCCACGCCGACCACCCCTGCATCCGGGTCGCCCTCGAAGTCCCCGCCTCCCGGCTCCAGCGCGGCCTCACCCTGCTCTCCGACGCCCTGCGCGCCCCCGCCCTCCCGGCCGAGGAGATCGAGCGCCTCGTCGCCAACCGCCTCGACGAGATCGTCCACGAGCAGGCCAACCCCGCCCGGCGGGCCGCCAAGGCCCTCTACGCCGAGCTCTTCGAGGCCGCCGACCGCCTCTCCCGGCCCCGCAGCGGCACCGCCGACACCGTCAAGTCGATCGACCGGGCCGCCGTCAAGGCCTTCTACGACGCCCACGTGCGCCCCGCCACCACCACCGTCGTGGTGGTCGGCGACCTCACCGGCGTCGACCTCCCCGCCCTGCTGGAGAGCACCCTCGGCACCTGGACCGGCACCGCGGCGGAGCCCTCCACCCACGCCCCGGTCACCGGCGACGACCGCGGCCGCGTCCTCATCGTCGACCGCCCCGGCTCCGTCCAGACCCAGCTGCTGATCGGCCGGATCGGCCCCGACCGCCACGACCCGGTCTGGGCCGCCCAGATCCTCGGCACCTACTGCCTCGGCGGCACCCTCACCTCCCGCCTCGACCGCGTCCTGCGCGAGGAGAAGGGCTACACCTACGGCGTCCGGGCCTTCGCCCAGCCGCTGCGCTCCGCCGCCGACGGCAGCGGGCGCTCGCTGCTCGCCATCAGCGGCTCGGTGGACACCGCCTCCACCGCCCCCGCGCTCGCCGACACCTGGACCATCCTGCGCACCCTCGCCGCCGAGGGCCTCACCGACGCCGAGCGCGACGAGGCCGTGCAGTTCCTGGTCGGCGTCGCGCCGCTCAAGTACGAGACCGCGGGCTCGGTCGCCGGCACCCTGGCCGACCAGGTCGAGCAGTACCTCCCCGACGACTACCAGGCCGAGGTCTACCGGCAGCTGGCCGAACTGCCCACCGCGGCGGCCACCGAGGCCGTGGTCGCGGCCTTCCCGCCGGACCGCCTGGTCACCGTCCTGGTCGGCGACGCCGCCGCGATCGAGGCGGACGTGCGGGCGCTCGGGATCGGCGAGGTCACCGTCGTCAGCTGACGCCTTCCGCTGTCCCCTCCGGCCCGGTGGAGCGCCTTCGCTCCGCCGGGCCGGACGCGTTCTTAAATCCGTTGCGGGCCCGGCCCGTTCCGTGGATAGATGTTCCCCGACGCACAACACGTGCGAACTGCGAGCAGCGAAGGGAGGCGGTCACCATGCGGGTCGAGCAAGCCATACGACGGCGCTCCCCGAGACCGTCCCTCCCCTGCTCCGCCCTGGCCGCCTGAGCGCAGTCGCCCCCTGAACTTCCCCGAGCCGCGCCGGGATTCTCTTTCGCGCGGCATCCCTTTCCCTAACCACCCGACCTCTGGAGGTCGTTCACCCATGTCGTACACCGAAGTACCCGGCATCCGCGTCCCGATCCGGATGTGGACCGACCCGGCGACGGTCGAGGGCGCGGCCCTCCAGCAGCTGCGCAACATCAGCTCCCTGCCGTGGCTGCACGGCCTCGCCGTGATGCCGGACGTCCACCTGGGCAAGGGCGCGACGGTCGGCTCCGTCATCGCGATGAAGGACGCGGTCTGCCCGGCGGCGGTCGGCGTCGACATCGGCTGCGGGATGAGCGCGGTGAAGACCTCCCTCACCGCCGCGGACCTCCCGGACGACCTCTCCGCCCTGCGTTCCAAGATCGAGCAGGCCATCCCGGTCGGCCGCGGCCTGCACACCGACCCGGTCGACCCGGCCACGCTGCCCGGCTTCCGCGCGGAGGGCTGGGACGACCTCTGGCAGCGCTTCGACGGCATCGCGGAGGACGTCAAGTGGCGCCGCGAGCGGGCGATGCAGCAGATGGCGACGCTCGGTGGAGGAAATCACTTCATCGAACTGTGTGTCGATACGACCGATGCGGTCTGGCTGATGCTGCACTCCGGATCGCGCAACATCGGCAAGGAGCTGGCCGACCACCACATGAGCGTCGCCCGCGCCCTGCCGCACAACCAGGGGCTGGTCGACCGGGATCTCGCGGTCTTCCTCGCGAAGACGCCGGAGATGGCCGACTACCGCCAGGACCTCTTCTGGGCGCAGGAGTACGCCAAGAACAACCGGGCGGTCATGATGGCGCTCTTCCAGGACGTGGTCCGGCGCGAGTTCGCCAAGGCGCAGGTCACCTTCGACGAGGTGATCAGCTGCCACCACAACTACGTCTCGGAGGAGCGGTACGACGGCGTCGACCTGCTGGTGACCCGCAAGGGCGCGATCAGGGCCGGCTCCGGTGACCTCGGGATCATCCCCGGCTCGATGGGGACGGGCTCCTACATCGTCCGCGGCCTGGGCAACGCGGCGTCGTTCAACTCCGCCTCGCACGGCGCCGGCCGCAAGATGAGCCGCACCGCCGCCAAGAAGCGGTTCACCGCGCGCGACCTCGCCGAGCAGACCGCGGGCGTGGAGTGCCGCAAGGACAGCGGCGTGGTGGACGAGATCCCGGGCGCCTACAAGAACATCGAGAAGGTCATCGAGCAGCAGAAGGACCTGGTCGAGGTGGTCGCGCACCTCAAGCAGGTGATCTGCGTGAAGGGCTGACAAACGGCCGAGGCCCCCGGGGGCGATCCCGGGGGCCTCGGTCAGGTCACACGTGGCGCGCGGGGGCTCAGGCGGCGGCCGGGAGCTCGTCGAGGCCTTCGGAGACCAGCTTGGCGAGGCGGTCGAGGGCCTCGTCGGCGCCGGGGGCGTCGGAGGCCAGGATGACCTCGTCGCCGCCCTGGGCGCCCAGGGCGAGCAGGCCGAGCATGGAGGCGGCGTTCACGGGGTTGCCGCCCGGCTTGGCGATGGTGATCGGCACGCCGGTGGCCGTGACGGCCCGGACGAAGACGGAGGCGGGACGGGCGTGCAGGCCCTCGGCCCAACCGATGGTGACGCGGCGCTCAGCCATGAGACGTGCCTTTCCGGTGAAGCTGGTCACGGCCGTGCTCGGGCGAGCGGGGGGAACGACCGTGTTGTCTAGACCAGTGTTGCACGCAGGCAACCCCGGCGAGGCGCCGCGTTCGGGACTTGTGATTGTTTCTTTTCGGGGCATAAGGCCCGGCCAGTGGCCCTGTCCACCCTGCCGTGAGCGCGCGCCCGGCGCCATTCGGCCCGCCGCCGGATAGCCTGACGAATGTGGAAGACCCCGCGGTGGCGAACCCCGCGCAACCCGACTATCCGCAGCACTGGGAAGCCGACATCCTGCTGCGCGACGGCGGCACGGCCCGGATCCGGCCGATCACCCCCGGCGACGCCGGGCGGCTGGTGGAGTTCTACGAACAGGTCTCCGACCAGTCCAAGTACTTCCGCTTCTTCGCCCCCTACCCGCGGCTCTCCGACAAGGATGTCCGCCGCTTCACCCACCACGACTTCGTGAACCGGGTCGGCCTCGCCGTGGTGATCCGGGACCACTTCATCGCGACCGTCCGCTACGACCGGATCGACGCCGACGGTCGCCCCTCCGACCACGGCACCGACGCCGAGGTCGCCTTCCTGGTCCAGGACGCCCACCAGGGCCGCGGCGTGGCCTCCGCGCTGCTGGAGCACATCGCGGCGGTGGCCCAGGAGCGGGGCATCCGCCGCTTCCAGGCCGAGGTGCTGCCGGAGAACCGCAAAATGGTGAAGGTCTTCACCGACGCCGGCTACACCCAGCGCCGCAGCTTCGCCGACGGCGTGGTGCACCTGGAGTTCGACCTCGAACAGACCGACCGCTCACTCGCCGTGATGCGAGCCCGCGAGCACCGCGCCGAGGCCCGCTCGGTGCAGCGGCTGCTCACCCCGCGCTCGGTGGCCGTGATCGGCGTCTCCCGCAATCCGCAGACCGTCGGCCGGGCCCTGCTGCGCGACCTGCTCGGCAGCTTCGACACCGGGTTCGAGAGCCGGTACGAGTCCAAGGGCGCCCCGCGCACCGTCTACGCGGTCAACCGCAGCGCCCCGCCCGGCACCGAACTGGACGGCGTCCCGGTGCACCGCTCGATTCTGGACATTCCCGGGCCGGTCGACCTCGCGGTGATCGCCGTCCCCGAGAGCGTCGTCCCGGCGGCCGTCGCCGAGTGCGGCGCGCACGGCGTGCAGGGCCTGGTGGTGGTCACCGCCGGCTACGCCGAGACCGGCCCGGAGGGCCGCGACCGCCAGCGCGCCCTGGTCCGCCAGGCCCGCGCGGCGGGCATGCGGGTGGTCGGCCCGAACGCCTTCGGCCTGATCAACACCGACCCCGACCGCCCGCTGAACGCCTCGCTCGCCCCGCACCTGCCGGACCGCGGCGGCTTCGGGATCTTCTGCCAGTCCGGGGCGATCGGCGTAGCCCTGCTGGAGTCCGCCCACCGGCGCGGCCTCGGCGTCTCCTCCTTCGCCTCGGTCGGCAACCGCTCGGACGTCTCCGGCAACGACTTCCTCCAGTACTGGGCCGAGGACGAGGCCACCGAGGTGGTGCTGCTCTACCTGGAGTCCTTCGGCAACCCGCGCAAGTTCACCCGGATCGCGCGCCGGCTGGCCACCGCCAAGCCGGTGGTGGTGGTCAAGGGTGCCCGCCACACCGGCAGCCTGCCGCCCGGCCACGCCGTCCCGGCCACCGCCACCGGCCTGCAGGACGCCACCGTGGACGCGCTGTTCGAACAGGCCGGGGTCACCAGGGTGGCGACCATCACCGAGCTGTTCGACACCGGCGAGCTGCTCGCCCAGCAGCCGCTGCCGCCGGGCGACCGGGTCGCCGTGGTCGGCAACTCCGACTCGCTGGGCCTGCTCACCTACGACACTTGCCTGAGCGCCGGGCTGCGGCCGCGCACGCCGGTCGACCTCACCACCGCCGCGACCGGGGAGAACTTCCGGATCGCCCTGGACGTCGCGCTCAGCGACCCGGCCGTGGACGCGGTGATCGCCGTCGCCATCCCGCCGATCGGCACCTCCGCGCACGCCTTCATGGGCGGCCGGCTGACTGGCCCGGGCGTTCCGGAGATGGGCTCGGACGACCCGGAGATCGCCACCGCCCTGCTCGAAGCGGGCGAGCGGGCAAGGGAGTTGGGCAAGCCCCTGGTGCTGGCCCACCTGGCCCTGACCGACCTGCCGACCCGGCTGCGCCCGGGCGGGATCCCGGCCTACGCGGCGCCCGAGCGGGCCGTGCGCGCCCTCGCGCACGCCGTGCACTACGCCGAGTGGCGCCGCCGCACCGCCGCGGCGGAGGAGACGGCACGCGTCCCCGACCTGGACCGGATCGACCAGCCCGGCGCCCGCGCCCTGGTGGACGCGGCGCTGAGCACCCGGACCGCGGTCGCCGCGCGCACCCAGCCCGGCGGTGCCCGGATCACCCTGTCCGACTCCGAGGCCCGGCTGCTGCTGGCCCGCTACGGCATCGACGTCTCGCCCACGCTGCCCGCCCCCGACGAGCAGGAGGCCGTCCGGGCCGCCGAGCAGCTCGGCTACCCGGTGGCCCTGAAGGCGACCGCCCCGCACCTGCGCCACCGCCCCGACCTGGGCAGCGTCCGGCTGGACCTGACCGGCGAGGAGGGCCTGCGCCGCGCCCACCGCGAGCTGGACGCCCTGCTCGGCGGCGCGGCCGGCGCCCAGCTGGTGGTGCAGCGGATGGCCCCGCGCGGAGTGGACACCGTGATCGGCGCCACGGTCGACCCGGCCGTCGGCGCGATCCTGTCCTTCGGCCTGGCCGGCGCCCCCGCCGAGCTGCTCGGCGACGTGGCCCACCGCCTCGTACCGGCCACCGACCAGGACGTCGCCGGCCTGATCCGCGAGGTGCGGGCGGCACCGCTGCTGTTCGGCTGGCGCGGCGCCGAGGCGGTGGACACCGACGCGCTGGAGGAACTGCTGCTGCGGGTGTCGCAGTTGGTGGACGACCTACCGGAGATCGCCTCGGTGGACCTCGAACCGGTGGTCGTCGCCCCGCACGGGCTGGCGATCCTGGGGGCGCGGGTGCGGGTCGCCCCGCTGCCCGTCCGCAGCGATCTGGGCCCGCGCGCGATGGACACCCTGTAACCTTCCTTGGTTGCGCCTGCCCGTGGGCGCTGATGTCCGAAGCTCGGCGCCGCGCCGCCCGCTTCGTCGGCGGACCATGCCAGGATGGAGTTATGGCGAAGACCGGTACCACCACCACTCAGGACCTGCGCTCGGCGATCGAGCGCAGTGGCTACTACCCGGCCCTGGTGTCCGAGGCGGTCGAGTCCGCGGTGGGCCCGGAGCCGATCAGCTCCTACCTGGTGCACCAGGAGACGACCTTCGACTCCAACGAGGTGCGCCGGCACGTGACGGTGCTGGTGCTCACCCCGACCCGGTTCGTGGTGAGCCACACCGACGAGCAGTCGGGCGACGCCGGCAGCCCGGCCGTGCCGTTCGCCACCACCTCGACGGAGAGCGTCCGGCTGGACCGGATCGGCTCGGTCGTGCTGAGCCGGATGGTGGCGAACCCGGAGACGTACACGCCCGGGACGCTGCCGCGCGAGGTGGTGCTGACCATCGGCTGGGGCGCGGTCCAGCGCCTTGACCTGGAGCCGGCCGGCTGCTCGGACCCGAACTGCGAGGCCGACCACGGCTACACCGGTTCGGCCACGGCCGACGACCTCTCGCTGCGGGTGAGCGAGGCCGGGGACGGCCCGGAGACGGTGGCCCAGGCGCTGCTGTTCGCCCGGGCGCTGTCCGACGCGACGATCGACAACGGCCCGCGGGTCTGAGGTCCCGGCCGGGCCCCGTCGCGCCCGGCCACCGAGCCCCGCCGTTCCAGATCGCGTGCCCGCCCGCGGTCCCGCCCGCTACGAATCCGGTTCCATGTCCTTCGCACCCCCCGACGGCTTCGACGCCTTCGAGATCCTCGACCCGGCCGACGCCCCCGCGCCCCCGTACGGCAGCGGCTCGCTCTGCGACCTGCTGCCCTCGGTGGCGGCGGGCCTGGGCGTCCCGGGGTTCACCGCGACGCTGCCGATCGCCCCGGCCGACCGGGCGGTGGTCTTCCTGGTGGACGGCCTGGGCTGGGAGCTGCTGCTGCGCCACCCCGAGTACGCGCCGTTCCTGTCCTCGCTGGCCGGCAGCTCGCTGGGCGGCTCGGGCCGTCCGCTGACCGCGGGCTTCCCGTCGACCACCGCGACCTCGCTGGCCTCGGTCGGCACGGGCACGCCGCCCGGCCTGCACGGCCTGGCCGGGTACACGGTGGCGGTGCCGGGCGCCGACTACCTGATGAACCAGCTGCGCTGGCAGCCGCACACCGACCCGCAGGTCTGGCAGCCGTACCCGACGGTGTTCGAGCAGACCCACCGGGCCGGGGTGGCGACCGCCCAGGTGTCCTCCCCGCTGTTCGCCCAGACCCCGCTGACCAGGGTGGCGCTGTCCGGAGGGACCTTCCTGGGCCGCACCACCGGCGAGGAGCGGATGGACCTGGCCGCCTCCTGGCTGGCCGAGCACGACCGGGCGCTGGTATACACCTACGTCAGCGAGCTGGACGGCGCGGGCCACCGCTTCGGGGTGGACTCCGACGAGTGGCGGATGACGCTGGACGCGGTGGACCGGCTGGCCCGCCGGCTGGCCGAGCAGCTGCCGCCGCGGTCGGCGATGTACGTGACGGCCGACCACGGCATGATCGACATCGCCCCCGAGGACCGGATCGACTTCGACGAGGACTGGGAGCTCGGTGCCGGTGTCGCCCTGCTGGGCGGCGAGGGCCGGGCCCGGCACGTGTACGCGGTGCCGGGTGCCGCGGCCGACGTGCACACGGTCTGGAGCGAGGTGCTGGGCGACCGGATGTGGGTGGCCACCCGGGACGAGGCGATCGCGGCGGGCTGGTTCGGCCCGACCGTGGACGAGCGGGTGTACCTGCGGATCGGCGACGTGGTCGCCGCGGCGCGCGACGACATCGCGATCATCGCCTCCCGCAACGAGCCCGGCGAGTCCGCGATGATCGGCCTGCACGGCTCGATGACCCCGGTCGAACAGTTCGTGCCGCTGCTCGAAGTCCGGGGCTGAGGCGGACCCTTGACCCCTTCGCGCCCGAACCCCCTTGATGTGAAAGGCCCTTGCTCCACCCATGGCTGAACTGGTGTTCTTCTCGGGCACGATGGACTGCGGCAAGTCGACGCTGGCGCTGCAGATGGACCACAACCACTCGGCGCGCGGCCGACAGGGCGTCATCCTGACCCGCAACGACCGGGCCGGCGCCGCGACCGTCTCCAGCCGGCTGGGCCTGCGCACCGACGCGGTCGAGGTGACGGACGACTTCGACTTCCACGGGCACGTGGTGCAGCGGCTGTCGGCGGGCGGCCGGGTGGACTACCTGATCTGCGACGAGGCCCAGTTCTTCGCCGCCGAGCAGGTGGACCAACTGGCCCGGGTGGTGGACGAGCTGGACATCGACGTCTACACCTTCGGCATCACCACCGACTTCCGCACTCGGCTGTTCCCCGGTTCGCAGCGGCTGATCGAGCTGGCCGACCGGGTGGAGGTGCTCCAGGTCGAGGCGCTCTGCTGGTGCGGCGCGCGGGCGACCCACAACGCCCGTACGGTCGGCGGCGTGATGGTGGTCGAGGGCGCCCAGGTGGTGATCGGCGACATCTCGGTGAGCGAGGACGAGATCGGCTACGAGGTGCTGTGCCGCCGCCACCACCGCCGTCGGATGACCGCCGCGACCGCTCGCGCCTCGGTGCTCTCCCCGGACGTGCTGCCCTTCGAGGAACAGCAGGCCTAGCCTGCCGCTTCGAGCACCGAGAAGTGCCCGCCCTGGGGGTCGGCCAGCCGGGCGGCGCGGCCGCGGGCGGTGTCGTGCGGTTCGACCAGGACGCGGCCGCCGAGCTCGACGGTGCGACGGGTGGTCAGTTCGGCGTCCCGGACGGCGAAGTGGGTGCGCCAGCGCGGCGGGTGGCCGCGCAGGTCGGCGCGGTGGCGGATGCCCGCGACCGGGCGCCCGTGCACCAGCAGTGCGCTCTCGTCGGCAGCGGGCCGGACCGGCCGGTCGAGCACCGTGCCGTAGAAGACGGCGGCGCCGTCGGCGTCCGGGGTGAGCAGTTCGGCCCAGGCGGGGCCGCCGGGCTCCGTCCCGGCCTCCCGGCCGAGGTGTTCCTCGGCCTGCCAGAGGCCGAAGACGGCGCCGGAGAGGTCGGCGGCGATGGCCATCCGCCCGGCGTCGTCGGCCTGCAGCGGCCCGACCGCGACGGTGCCCCCGCACTCGCGCACCAACTGGGCGGTGCGGTCGGCGTCGTCCACGGCGAAGTAGGTGGTCCACTGCACCGGGAAGCCGGTGGTGCTGGAGACGCCGAGGCCGGCGACGGGAGTGCCGTCGAGCTCGGCCCGGACGTAGGCGCCGAGTTGGCCGGGCCCGGGGGAGTACGTCCAGCCGAGCAGGTCGCCGTAGAAGGCGCGCGCGCCGGGCAGGTCGTCGGTCAGCAGGCTGACCCAGCAGGGTGTGCCCTGGGCCAGTCGGAGTTCCACCGCGGGCAATGCGGGCCTCCTCACGGGTGTTGGGCGCACGGAGATCCGGGCGCGCGAGGGTGATGCTTCCACTCTGGCGCGTGCCCAACCCTCGACCCGCGCGGAAAGTCCGGCAAAGAGCGCACAAAGAGCCGTGGTTCGGGCGCGCTGCGCGACAATGGCCGGCATGACCACCTTCAACGACGGTTCCCCGCTGATCTCCGCGGCCGAGCTGCGGGAGGCGCTCGCCTCCACGCGGCCGCCGGTGCTGCTGGACGTGCGCTACCAGTTGGTCGGTGCCGCGCCGGGCGGCCCGACCGCGGCCGAGGAGTACCGGGCCGGGCACCTGCCCGGTGCCCACTTCGTCGAGCTGGACCGGGACCTCGCGGCCCCGCCGGGCGCCCCGGGCCGGGGCGGGCGCCACCCGCTGCCGGATCCGGAGGAGTTCGGCGCGGCGATGCGCGGCTTCGGGGTGAGCTCCGGGCGTCCGGTCGTGGTGTACGACGGTGCGGCGTCGATGGCGGCGGCGCGGGCCTGGTGGCTGCTGCGCTGGGCCGGGCACCCGAACGTCCGGGTGCTGGACGGCGGCTTCGCGGCCTGGCGGGCGGCCGGGCTGCCGGTGACGGCCGAGCTGCCGGAGCCGGCGGAGGGCGACTTCAAGCCCGTACCGGGGAAGTTGCCGACGCTGGACGCGGACGGTGCCGCGGCCCGGGCGCGCAGCGGTCTGCTGCTGGACGCCCGGTCGGGGGAGCGCTACCGGGGCGAGAGCGAGCCGGTGGACCCGCGGGCCGGACACATCCCGGGCGCGGTGTCGGCGCCGACCGCCGAGAACGTCGGCCCGGACGGCAGGTTTCGCCCGGCGGCCGAACTGCGGGCCCGGTTCCGGGCGTTGGGCGCGGGGGAGGGGGAGGTCGCGGTGTACTGCGGTTCGGGCGTGACGGCGGCGCACCAGATCCTGGCGATGGAGGTGGCGGGCCTGGACGCGGTGCTGTACCCGGGCTCGTGGAGCGAGTGGTCGAGCGACCCGGGCCGCCCGGTGGCGGTGACCGACCAGCCGGGCTGAGCCCGGACGTGCCGGAGGGGCGGGAGGCCCGGCCTCCCGCCCCTCCGGCACGCGTGGGGTGCTACTCCTGCTTCTTGCGCCGGCTGCCGAAGACGATCTCGTCCCAGCTGGGCACGGTGGCCCGGCGGCCGGGCCGGACGCCGTCCGCCTCGGCCTGCCGGTCGGTGGTGCCGACCAGGCGTTCGCGGTGCGGGGCGACGGCGCGCGGCATCAGGATGTCGGCGTAGGCGGAGCCCGCGCCGACCGCCGGGGCGGCGGCCGCGGCCGGTTCCTCGGTCTCCTCGGCGACCTCGGCGGGCACCGGTTCGATCGGGGCGGGGCCGCCCACGGCGAGGTCGCCGCGGAAGGCCGGCACGACGTCGAGCAGGCTGGTCAGCGAGTCCCGGGAATCGGCGGTGGCCTCGCGCGACTCGCGGACCTCGCGGGCCGACATGATGCGGTCGGCGGAGGGCCGGTCGATCATCGGGCGGGGCGGCCGGTCCTGGGGGAGCCGGGCGATCCGCGGGATGAACGGGAAGACCGAGTCCTCCTCGCGCTCGACCGCCTCGCCGATCAGCGCGCGGGCCTCGTCGTCGTTGGGCTGGACCAGGCGCCGGGGCGGGTCGTACGTCCAGGACGCGCTGCGGCCCTCGCCGTCGGCACGGTAGGAGAGGATGACCTCCCAGGTGCCGTCGTCGCGCCGCCAGGAGTCCCAGCGTTCGGTGTCCTTCTCGGCGCCGCGCAGGGCGAGCCGCTCGGCGACGGCCTCGCCGAGCTGCGGCCCGGGGGACTCGCCGTTGCGGCGGATGGCGGTCTTGCGGGCGCGCTCGGCCATGAAGGCGCGTTCGGCCAGGACCGGCCCCTCGAAGCGGCGGACCCGGTCGACGGAGATGCCGGCGGCCTGGGCGACCTCCTCGGCGGAGGCTCCGGCTCGTATCCGGGCCTGGATGTCCCGGGGGCGGAGGTGGCTCTCGACCTCGATCTCGATCTGGCCGAGGCGCGGCCGGTCGCCGCGGATGGCGGCGCGGAGCCGCTCGTCGATGGGGAGGGTGTACTCCGTGCTGTCGGCAGCCTTGAGCACCAGCCGTGTGCCGTCGTTGCTGACGGCCACAACCCGCAGTTCGGGCACGGTCACCTCCCGGGTTGTGCCTGCCGACGTCACCTGCGTCGCTGCTCCCGTACTGAGTGTGGCCTGCCCACTCGCGACTGGCCACAACCTTGCTGAGTTCCCCGGCGTGTCGGGCTTACGCCCGGCCACGCCGCTGTGGCACGGTTGCCTTTTTGCCACGCCATCCGTCGACGTCGCGCCTGGGCGTCCCGGCCGTCCTCGCACGCGGAGTGTTCGCGACGATCCGGGACCGGCGTCGCCGTGCGTGCCCGCTCAGTGGCTCTTCGTCAAGCTGCCGGTGAAGGCACAGTCGACAAGTCGACCCAAGGCTCGGGCTTTACGAACAGTACTCCATTCGTGGCATCCGGAGGGGCGGCTCGCCGCTCAAGTCTCCCGCGATTCACGGGAATCTCAAGAGCGTGCGCCCCCGACGGCGGACCACCGGCGGATGAACGGTGATCATCTTCACACAATCCGGGAGCGGAGAACCGCATTTTCGTCCCTTGTGTCCTTCTTTGGGCAAGATGGAGTGGCTTGTTCGAGTTGCAGTCGTACGGACCGAGGGATGTTGATGTCGGAGCGGAACCCCGCCGAGGAGGGCGGCAAGGAGGAGCGCAAGCGGCTCGACCTGAGTGTGGCTCAGGTCGTGGCGAGTGCGCTGGCCGCGGTGGTGGGCGCGCTGCTCGCCTCCGAACTCGGCGTGTACGGCACGATCATGGGCGCCGCGGTGGTCAGCATCGGGGCCACCACCGGCGGCGCGGTGTTCCAGCACGTGTTCCGGCGGACCGGTGAGCAGCTGCGCGAGGCGGTGGACCGCGGGCCGAACCAGACGGTGAACGGCCTGCGCCAGGTGCCGGTGGAGCAGCAGCTCCCGGCTCAGGACCCGGCCCAGCACCCGGCGCAGGAGTCGGCCGGGCCGCCGGTGATCACCTCGGAGTGGAGCGCGCCGCAGGTGGTGCGGGCGCGCCGGCGGCTGGGCTGGCGGGGCTACGCGGCCGTCTCCGGCCTGGTCTTCGTCCTGGCGATGACGCCGATCGTGGCGTTCGAGCTGGTCACCGGGCAGCCGGTGTCGGCGACGGTGAAGGGCGAGTCGGGCGACGGGACGTCCTTCGGCGGCACGGTGACGCGCAAGGACCCGCCGCCGCAGGACGTGCCGTCGCAGCGCCCGTCCACCGGGTACGGCTCGCAGGACGTGCCGTCCGGCGGGGCCTCGGCCCCGGCGACGACGCGGCCGGGCCGGGAGCCGACCGCCACCCCGAGCAGCGGTGCGAGCGGGAGCGCCTCGCCCTCGGCGGGCCCGAGTTCGAGTGCGAGCCCGTCGGCCGGCGCCTCGCCGTCGGCGGGCGGCTCGGGCGGGCCCACCGGTGAGGCGACCCCGCAGCCGCCGGTGCCGAGCGACGCCCCGGCGAACGCGACGGTGCCCCCGCCCGCCACCGCGACCCCCTGACTCCCCGACTCCCTAGTAGTACTTCGTTAGGTCAATTTGATCTTGGTGGTCGTGGTGGTGCATGCTGCGGTCTGTGGATCTTGGTGAGGTGGAACGGCTCCGCGA
>NZ_JBIWAQ010000024.1:0-113126 GCF_044760155.1 Kitasatospora sp. NPDC098652 | reverse complement strand
CGAGCAGCTTCTCGACCGCCAGGCAGTAGGCGGTCTCGTTGAACAGCGGGGTCAGGTAGTCCATCCGGGTCACGAAGGTGGTGCCCTGGACCCAGTTGCGGAACTCCATGTTCTTCTCGATGCCGGTGTGGAGGTAGCCGATGCCGCAGCGGGCCTCCCGCACCGTCTCGCCGTCGATCTCCAGGATCAGCCGCAGCACGCCGTGGGTGGACGGGTGCTGGGGGCCCATGTTGACGATGATCCGCTCGTCGTCCGCCCGTTTGCGCGCCAGTACGGCATCGGCGACCTCGTCCCAGTCACCGCCGGTGACGGTGTAGACCCGGCCCTCGGTCGTGTCCCGTGTTTCTGCCGGCTCGTGCTCGGTGCCGCTCATCAGTCGTCCGACCTCCGCCCGGGCGCCGGTCGCGTCCGTCCTTCGATCGTGCCTCCGCGGCCCCGGCGGGGGCCACCGCTGGGTCGCCGCGGGGCCACCGCTGGGTCGCCCGGAGCCGGGCCGGCCCGGGTTCAGGCGGCTCGGCGTGTGTCGGCCACGCGCTTGGACAGGCGCACGCGCACCAGGGCGGCCGCCAGCCGCGCCGAGTCCGCCGCCGGTACGAGTTTCGCGAGGCCGTCCGGGGTGTGCGGCAGGCCGAGTTCGGCGGCGGTCGCACATGCGCGCTCGTCGAAGAACGGACGCAGGTCCGGCCAGACGGCCTGGGCCTCGCGGCAGAAGATGTCGGCGCCCACCGGTCCGATCCTCGGTACCTCCTGGAGCAGCTCGCGCAGCCTCCCCAGGTCGCCGTCGGCCCGCGCGTGCAGCTTCCGCAGGTCGCCCGCGTAGCGGTCGAGCAGCAGGGCGGCGCCGTCCCCGAGGGCGGTGGCGGTGCTCTCGTCGTACCGGACGTAGTGCGCCCGGCCGAGCGCGTCCACCCGGTCCTGCCAGCCGGAGTCCGCCATCGCGCGCGGCGTCCGCAGCCCCGCGGCGAACAGCTCGCGGGCCGCGGCGGTGGCGATCTCCGCTTTGATCCGGATCGAGCAGAGAACAGTGAGGACCAGCAGCTGGTACAGCGGGGCGGGCTTGTCGCGAAGGGTGATGCCGGCTTCGTCGGCGTACGTCCGCCCGTGGTCGCGCAGCAGCGCGGCGGTCACGTCGGCGGTGTCCATCGGACGGTCCTTTCCATGAGTCAGGCAGGGCGCAGTTCGAGTACGCAGCACTTCGGCCCGCCGCCGCCCTTGAGGAGTTCGGGCATCCGGACCGGTACGGGCACGTACCCCTCGGCGTGGAGGCGGCCCGCCAACCCGTGCGCGCCCGCGGGCAGGACGACGTGGCGGCCGTCGCTGACCGCGTTGAGCCCGAACGTCGCCGCGTCCTGCGCCGAGGCGAGGATCGCGTGCGGGTAGAGCGTGTGCAGCAGGCGTCTGCTGGCGGGGGCGAACGCGGGCGGGTAGTACATGATCTGGTCGTCGTCCAGGACGGTGAGCGCGGTGTCGAGGTGGTAGAACCGCGGGTCGACCAGGGTCAGTGTGACCACGGGCCGGTCCAGCAGCCGACGGGCCTCGCGGTGCGCCGCCCGACTCGTGCGGAAGCCCGTCGCGGCCAGGATCCGCGGCCCGGCGAGCAGGAAGTCGCCCTCGCCCTCGTTGACCGGCCCCGCCGTGTGCACCGGCCGGTAGCCAGCGGCCACGAACCAGCGCCGGTGCGCCTCCGCTTCCGCCGCGCGCTGGTGGTGCCGGAAGCGGGCGACCAGGACGCGGCCGTCGACGACCGTGGCGCCGTTCGCGGTGAAGACCATGTCCGGCAGCCCCGGCAGCGGAGCGAGGAGTTCGACGCGGTGCCCGAGGGCGAGCAGGACGGTGCGCAGCCGGTTCCACTGCCGCAACGCGGTACCCGGGTCGACCGGCCGGGCCGGGTCCATCCACGGGTTGATGGCGTACTCCACGGCGAAGTGCACCGGAGGGCAGAGCAGGTAGCGGCGGCGCCGGGCCGTCCGAGGGGAACCGGACTTGTCCATGCGCGGCGCGTGCCCGGACCGGCGGGCGGGAAACCTGGGGGCGGACCGGGAGCGGGGCCGCGGCCCGGGCGTTAGTCCTCGGCGGGGTGGGGTAGCCGCACCGGCGGGTGGGCGGGGGCAAGGGTGTGCGAGGAGGCGGGAGCCGATGGGCGGAGCGGAGTGGGCGGTGGACGGGCGGTGGGGCGCGCGCGGGCCGTTGTCGGCCGCGGTGCTGGGGCTGGTGACCGCGGGGCCGCCGGGGGCGGGGCGGTTGCTGGCGCCGCCGGGCCCGTTCGCCGACCCCTGGGGCGAGGACCACCAGTTCGCGCTGTACCTGTGCTACGAACTCCATGACCGGGGACTGCCCGGGGTCCTTCCCGGCTGGGAGTGGGAGCCCGAACTGCTGACCTTGCGAAGGAATCTGGAGCGCTCGTTGCTCGCTGCGGTGCGCGCCGAGGCGGAGCCTGTCCGGTCGGTCGCGGACGCCCTCGACCAGCTGCTGACGGAGTCCCCGGACGACATCGGCCCGTCGCACTTCCTGCGCGACGAGGGCGGCCTCCGGCACGTCCGCGAGTACCTGGTGCACCGCTCGGTCTACCACCTCAAGGAGGCCGATCCGCAGCTGTGGCTGCTCCCGAGGATCCACGGCTCGGCGCAGGCCGTCCTGATGGCGATCGTCTACGACGAGTACGGCGCAGGGCGCCCCGAACGCGCCCACGCGGGGCTGTACGCCCGGATGATGGCGGCCTTCGGCCTCGAACCGGACTACGCCCACTACCTGGACCTCGTCCCGGCCCCCGCCCTGGCGGTGGTCAACCTGATGACGCTCTTCGGCCTGCACCGGGCGCTGCGCGGAGCGGCCGTCGGGCAGTTCGCCGCCCTGGAGATCACCTCCTCGCCGGGGTCCGCACGGCTGGCGGCCGCGCTGGAGCGACTGGGCGGCGGGCCGGACGGCACCCTGTTCTACCGGGAGCACGTGGAGGCCGACGCCGTCCACGAGCAGCTGGTCCGGCGTGGGGTCGTGGAGCAACTGATCGCAGACGAGCCGGAGTTGGCACCGGACATCGCCTTCGGTCTGGCCGCCGCGCAGGTCGTCGAGGGCCGGTTCGCGGACCACCTGCTCGGCTGCTGGCGGGCCGGACGCACGTCCCTGCGCTCAGCCCTCCCCGCCCTTCCCGCGCTCCCCTCGGAAGTCACCGCGGCTTGAGCCGCCCCTGCGGGGGCGACGGTGGCTGGTGTCGCAGAACGGGTAGCACCGGCTGCGGTGGCACGCGCAGAGCGCCACGACCGGTCGCTCGGAGCGCCGGACCTCGCCGTTCGGCAGGACCACCTCCACCGGTCCCTCGACCAGCAGCGGACCGCCGGGCACCACGACCACCCGGGTCGTGGGCCGGTCAGCGTTCCCGGACACCGCGCACCACCACCAGGACCTCGTGGCGCTCGCCCGGAGCGATCAGCCCGAGCCGCTCGAACAGTGCGGCCCGCGCCGTCATCACCGGACCGAAGGCCTGCCGGCGCCGGGCTGTCACCGCCGTCCGCAGCCCGGACGCGCCGAGGGCCGCCAGCGTGGCGGGGACGTCCGCGAGGGAGGACTGCACCAGGAGCAGCACGCCCCCGGGGGCCAGCCGCCGCGGTGCCTCCCGGCAGATCCGGTCCAGGACGAGCCGTCCGTCCGGCCCCGCGTCCCACGCGAGCCCGGGCCCGGGTCGGCCGCCCGCGGGGGCCACGGCCGGGACGTAGGGCGGATTGGCGGTGATCAGGTCGAAACGGCGCTCCGCCACCGGGGCCAGCAGATCGCCCCGGCGCAGCCGGACCTGGCTGCGGTGCAGCCGCGCGTTGAGCCAGGCCGTGGCCACGGCCCGGCGGGAGAGGTCCACCGCCGTCACCCGGGCGCCGTCGCCCGCGGCCGCCAGCGCGACCGCCCCCGTACCGGTGCAGAGGTCGAGCACCCGGCTGGCCCGGCCGAGGCGCTCGTGGTGCACGCAGGAGACCAGCAGTTCGGTGTCGCCCTGAGGCCGGTAGACACCCGGCGGTCTGATCAGCAGCACGGCGTCCGGTCTCCTCTCGGGGGAGGCGGCGCGGCGGGGCCGGCCGGCGGTGTGGTGGGAACGCCCATGACCGGCGGCTTGCCGGTTTCGGGGCGGCGAAACCGGTCCGCCCGGTTCCGTGCGAGGTTTCGGACCAGGGGCCCCGGGAAGCCGCCCGGCATCGGAGCCCGCACCACCCTGGACGCATCATGACCACACCCGACCCGGACCCGGCCCACACCCCGGCGCTCAACGAGCACGGCACCCTGCCCGGTGGGGACACCCCGCCGGCCGAGGGAGGCACGTCCGGCATCTCCCATCCCGAACCCGTGGAACTCCGCAGGGCCTGGGGCATCTGGCCCGCGGTCGTGATCGTGGCGTTGGCGCTGGCCGTCGCGGTCATGCTCGTCGCCATGATCTTCGTACTGGCCTGACCGGATCCGGGCGTGCCGGCCGTATCCCGCGGCCCGGCGGCGCCGCACCCGACCACGACCCGCAGGAGGTAACCGTGAACCGCGACACCAAGGCCCTGGCGATCGTCACCAACTACGGGGTCGAGCAGGACGAACTCCTCGTCCCCGTCAAGCACTTGCGCGAGGACGGTGTGCACGTCGACATCGCCGCCCCCACCCGGGACGACATCCGCACCCTCGTCGGCGACAAGGAGCCCGGCGAGACGGTGAGCCCGACCCACACCCTCGAGGAGGTGGACGCCACCGGCTACGACCTGCTCCTCATCCCCGGCGGCACGCTCAACGCCGACACCCTCCGGACCCACCGGGAAGCCGTCGACATCCTGCTCGCCTTCACCACGTCCGGCCGCCCCGTCGCCGCGATCTGCCACGGTCCCTGGCTGCTCGCCGAGGCCGGGGTGGCGCACGGCAAGGAGCTCACCTCCTACCCGTCGCTGCGCACCGACCTCGCCAACGCCGGTGCGACCTGGGCGGACGCCGCGCTCGTGACGGACGACACCGGCGGCTGGCGCCTCGTGACCTCGCGCAAACCCGACGACCTCGACCAGTTCCTGCGCGGGATCGACGCCGCGCTCAAGCTGGGGGCCACACCGTGAGGTCCCACTGAGCTTGCTCGTGAGCCCGTTGCCCGGCCCGCTGTGTCCGGGGCCGCCACCTCGGCCCGACCGGTGGCGTCGAAGCCGGGCTCGGCGAACTGCAGCGCGGGAGCGGATCATGTGATCACCTTTACAGCCCGGGCCGCCGCTCCCGCGCCGGCCGCCGGTGTCGTCAGCCGCGCTCCGGTGGAGCGGGCCGGTGTTCGTCCGCGGGCTCGGTGACTTCGAACTCCGGGCCGTCCTGCGGGCCCTTCTCCTCCTCGTGTTCGGGCGGCGGTCCGCCCTCGCCGGTCATCCGCGACTCGGGAGTCTCGATCGGGGACGCCGGTTCCGTCGGCGCGCGGTCCTTCCCGTCGCTCATCCTGCTCACCTCCTCGAACGTCCTCCGCCCCGACGCGATGTCAGGGCCGAACAGCACCTTCATCACACGGACGTCTCGGCGTACGTGCCACGTCACGGTCTTCCGGGCGGCGTCTCAGTGCTTGCCCGCGTCCTTGAGCTTCTCGGCGGCCTGCTTGAGGTCGCCCTTCACCTGGTCGACGCGGCCCTCGGCCTCCATCGGGCGGTCGCCCGTCGTCCGGCCGACGGCCTCCTTCGCCTTGCCGCGGGCCTTCTCGGCCATGTTGCGGATCTTGTCCGAGGTACCCATGCCGTACGCTCCTTTCGCCGGTGGGGCGAGCTCCGCCCCTGGCGGCGCCTGCCCGGGCAGCGCGGTTCCATGCGCGCCGTCCGCCGACTCGTCGTCCGGCGGTTCGTCGTCCGGCGGTTCGGCGTCCGCGGGGAGGCCGGCGGCGGGCCGCTCGTCGGGGGCGGTGCGGGAGCCGCCTGAGGGCCTGTTCCAGCGCGAACTCCTCCTGGTGGGGAACCGGGTGCCCGGGCCGGAGTCCGCTCAGGCGTGGGCGGACCCGGCCCAGGCGAGGAGGCGCTCGCCGGACCACGTGGTGACGAGCCGGTCCCGGGTGAGGCCGACGCGTGCGGCGCGGGCGTAGCCGGTGGTGTGCCAGTGGAGTTGGTCCGGTGCGTGGGCGTCGGTGTCGACGGCGAACAGGCAGCCCGCGTCGGCGGCCAGTCGCAGCAGGTCGTCGGGCGGATCACGGCGCTCGGGGCGGCAGTTGATCTCCACCGCCGTGCCGTTCTCGGCACAGGCGGCGAACACGGCCTCGGCGCCGAAGCGGGACTGCGGCCGGCCGCGCCCGGTGACGATCCGGCCCGTGCAGTGTCCGAGCACGTTGGTCCGGGGGTTGCGGACGGCCGCGAGCATCCGGCCGGTCATCGTTTCCGGGTCGGAGCGGAGCTTGGAGTGCACCGAGGCGACCACCACGTCCAGGCGGTCGAGCAGGCCGGGCTCCTGGTCGAGCGCGCCGTCGTCCAGGATGTCGCACTCGATTCCGCTCAGGAGGCGGAAGGCGCCGTCCCGGCCGTTGTACGCGGCGACGGCGTCGAGCTGGTGCCGCAGGCGTTCCGGGCTGAGCCCGTGGGCGATCGTGAGGCGCGGGGAGTGGTCGGTGAGCACCGCCCACCGGTGTCCGAGAGCCCGGGCGGCGGCCGCCATCTCCTCGATCGGGTGGCCGCCGTCGGACCAGTCCGAGTGCAGGTGGCAGTCGCCCTGCGCCGCCGACGCCAGCTGCCAGCCGGAGCGGGCGGCCGGTCCGGCGGCCTCCTCCAGGCGGCGCAGGTAGCCGGGCGTACGGCCGTCGGAGGCCTCCGCGATCACCTGGGCGGTCACCGGGCCGATCCCGGGCAGCTGCCGGGCGCGGGCCGGGTCCACCGGGCCCGGGGGCAGGCCCGTCAGGGCGCCGGCCGCGGTGTGGAAGGCGCGGACCCGGTAGGGGGAGGCGCCGCTCCACTCCAGCAGGAACGCGATCCGTCGCAGTGCCTCCGCGGGGTCCATGACGATCCGTCCCGTTCGGTCACCGCACCGGCGGGGACCCGGCGCCGGCGCCCGTGATGACCACGGTGCGGGGTCGGGTGGGCACGCTGGTTGTCGTCATGGCGGGCGTCTTGCCGGGTGAGCGGGGCCGAAACTTCGGGCCAGTGCGAGGGTAGACATCTGGTCGAATCTGCACAAGTCAGACTAAACGTGAATTCAATGTCGTATATCTGGGTAGAACACCCGTTGCAGCGGCCCTCGGCTGGTCCGACGGCCGCACCGGCACCCATGAATGCCACCGGCACCCATGAATGCCACCGGCACCCATGAATGCCACCGGCACCCCCGAGTGCCACCGGGACCGTCGCTTGAAGAAGCAGGGCACAGGTCCTGGGGGAAGAAGTCCTCAGCACGCGAGCGGCCACCGTTCGCGGAGCGGGGCGTTCACCCCGATGCCCAGGAGCAACAGTGTTCACCCTTTCGAAGCCTGTTTCCCGCCCGCTGTCGAATCCCGTACACCGCCCGTCCGATCCCGTACACCGCCCGTCCGACCTGCCGCCCCGGTACACCGAGGCCGAGCTGCGGGCGATGGGCAAGGCCGAGGCGCGCGAACTGAGCGACGCGCTGTTCGAGCGGCTGGCCGCGCTGGCCCGCGAGAGCAGCGCCTACAGCTACGTCCGCGGCACCATCATCGAGCTGAACATGCCGCTGGTGCGCTTCATCGCGGCCCGCTTCCGCCACCGCGCGGAGGACATGGAGGACATCCTCCAGGTCGGCACGATCGGCCTGATCAAGGCCGTCGACGGCTACGACCCGCAGCGCGGCGTCGAGTTCATCACCTACGCCGTCCCCACCATCACCGGCGAGATCAAGCGGTTCTTCCGCGACACCTCCTGGCCCGTCCGCGTGCCGCGCAGCATGCAGGAGCTCTACCTGACCGTCGCCCGCGGCTCGGACCGGCTGGAACAGGAACTCGGCCGCCTCCCGAGCCCCGAGGAGATCGCGGAGGGCCTCCACCTCACCGTGGAGCAGGCCACCGAAGGACTGGTGGCCGGCCGGGTCTACCGCCCCGACTCCCTCGACGCGCTGCGCGACCAGGACACCGACGAGAGCGGCAGCGCGATGCTCGACCGTCTCGGCGACTGCGATCCCGGCATCGAACTGGCCGACTTCCGCACCGCCGTGCGCCCCCTGCTGGCCCACCTGCCCGAGCGCGAGCAGACCGTGCTCAAGCTGCGCTTCTGGGACGGCCTGACCCAGTCCGAGATCGCGGCCCGGATCGGCGTCTCCCAGATGCACGTCTCCCGGCTGCTCAGCACCACCCTGAGCGGGCTGCGCGAACGCCTGGAGAACGACGACGCGCCCGGCTGGTCGGACCCGCACCCGGACGATCCGGTCGCCTGCGGGGCCGAGCCGCGGGCCCGCTGAACGACGCCGGGGGCGGTGGGGTCGGGCGTGGTCGGCGGTTCACCTTCCGGGGGCGTCACGGGTGGGGCCCTGCGGCGAAGCGCCGGGGTCGGGCTCCGGGGGCTCGGGGCCCGGTGGGTCGTTGTCCGGCGGGGGCCCGTGGTCCGTGAAGGCGACGTCGACCCGCTGTTCGGGGCGGCGCTCCTCCTGGCGGGCGATCGCGTCGAGCACCCGTTCGTCGGCGTTGGTGAGCGGCGGCTGGAGCAGGCTGCGCGGCCACAGCCGGCGGGCGAGGACGACATTGCTCTCGGCGGCGTAGACGGTGATCTGCGCGGCCAGGTAGAGCCAGGAGAGCAGGCCGATCACGGTGGCGAAGAAGCCGTACACCTGGCCGGCGTGGCGCAGCTCGTGCACGACGAGAAGCGAGCCGAAGGCCTGGAGGACGGTGAACAGCGGGCCCGCCACCGCGCAGCCCGGCCAGAGCGCGCTGGTCGGGATCCCGCGCGGGGTGAGCACCCGGAAGCAGGCCAGGCACAGGGCGGCGTTCAGCAGCGCGGAGACGAGCAGCCCGCCCACCCGGGCGGCGGGCCCGCCGAGCGAGGAGGTGACGACCGAGGCGGCCGCGGTGCCGAGCACCAGGCCGCTGCCGAGCACCACCAGGAGCAGCAGTCCACGGGCCAGCCGGGGCCAGTAGCCGGGGCGGCGCACGCCGGGGACGTTCCAGATCTCGGCCATCGCGTGCTGCAGCACCTGGGCGATGCCCAGGGCGCCGTAGAGCAGGAACAGCATGCCGACGGCCAGGGCGAAGCCGCTGCCCCGGAGCGAGTGGACGTTCTGGCGGAGCTGGTCGCCGATGATCGGGAAGTCGGCGAGGGCGGAGTCGAGGACGGACCGCTGCGCCCCGGGGTTGCCGTGCAGCACGAAGCCCAGCACGGTGCTCAGCAGGAGCAGCAGCGGGATCAGGGCGAGGAAGCCGTAGTAGCTGATCAGCGCGGCGAGCAGCCCGCCGCGGTCGTCGCCGTACTTCTTGACCACGCCGAAGACCACGGCGGTGGGCCGGTGGCGCTGCTGGAAGCCGTCCAGCGAGCGCAGCCCGCGTTCGACCGGGTTCATGCCGTCCTCCTCCGCGCCGCCGGTACGCGGACCCGCCACGGCCTGGGCCCGCGCGGGTGCGTCTGCCCGCTCGGGTCGTCCCTACGCCACGGGGCGCGAAGCCGGGGCTCGGCACGGTGAGGCCGGCCCGTCAGCCGCGACCATGGCGTCGGCCGGACCCCGCGCTGCCCCGGAGTGGTCCGGGGCAGCGCGCCCGGGGGCAGCGGGCGGAGGTCAGCGGTCGGGGCTCTGCGGGCGGAGGTCAGCGGGCGGGGCTCAGCGGGCGGGGAAGCGGTGGTGCTCAACCAGGCGGGCGAAGCCGTCCCAGAACTCCCGCCCGGCGGGCTCCTCCGGCCCGCCGACCGCGACGCCGGCCAGGCCGTCCGGCGCGCCGAAGCCTCCCGCCCGGGCGAGCTCGACGCCCGAGCCCAGCAGCGCGGCGGGCTTGCCGTGGCGCAGCGCCTCGGCGAGGAAGCGGACCGCGTCGGGATCGGCGGACAGCGCCGGCTCGCAGCCGTCCGGCACCACGACGGCGTCGTACAGCACCGAGGCCGTGGTGGGCAGCGGACGGTCCACGGGCAAGTGGCCGCCGTCGTGGGCGAGCACGTGCCCGCCGTGTGCGGCCAGCGTCTCCACCGTTGCGCCCTCGGCGCCCAACCCGTCGCGTGCGGCACGGACCTGGTCGCCGTCCACGCCCGGAGCCGTCAGGACGGCGACCCTGCGGGTACGGATGCCGGAGCCGCGCAGGTTCTCCAGGCTCAGCGCGGGGGAGACGGACGATTCGTCGGCGGCCGCGGTCGTTCCGGCGTCCCCGCCGAGGGCGGCGTCCTCGAAGGGCGGCTGCGGCTCGGGCACGCCGATCCGCCGGGCGACATCGGCCGCCAGCCCCCCGTCCACGTGCACCAGGTTGCCGACCATGCGGCGGCGGACCTCGTCGCTGCCCACCTTGCCCAGCTCGAAGGCGAAGGCGGCCGTGATGTGCTGCTGCTCCCAGTCCGCCATGCTGCGCCAGAACAGCCGGGCCTGGCTGTAGTGGTCGGCGAAGCTGGGGCTGCGGCGGCGTACGGCCGCGCCGTCGATCCGCTCCTGGTAGTGCTGGAACACCCCCTCGGGCAGGTGGCCGCCGCCCATCGTGGCGGGGCAGCCGCCGCCGAGGGAGTTCGGGCTGTAGCTGGGGCCGTCGTGGATCTGCTGCTGGCCGTAGCCGTCGCGGTGGTTGGTGCGGACCTCGGCGAGCGGGCGGTTGACGGGCAGCTGGGAGAAGTTGGGACCGCCCAGGCGGATCAGCTGGGTGTCCAGGTACGAGAAGTTGCGGCCCTGGAGCAGCGGGTCGTTGGTGAAGTCGATGCCGGGGACGATGTTGGCGGTGTGGAAGGCCGCCTGCTCGGTCTCGGCGAAGAAGTTCTGCGGGTTGCGGTCGAGGACCATCCGGCCGACCGGGCGCACCGGGACGAGCTCCTCGGGGACCAGCTTGGTCGGGTCGAGCAGGTCGAACGGGAAGGCGAACTCGTCCTCCTCCGGGATGAGTTGGACGCCGAGTTCGTACTCGGGGAAGTCGCCGTCCGCGATCGCCTCCCACAGGTCGCGGCGGTGGAAGTCAGGGTCCCGCCCGGCGGTCAGCTGGGCCTCGTCCCAGACCTGGCAGGCCACACCGAGCAGCGGCCGCCAGTGGAACTTCACGAAGGTGCCGCGCCCGGAGCGGTCCACCAGGCGGAAGGTGTGCACGCCGAAGCCCTGCATCATCCGGTAGCTGCGCGGGATGGCCCGGTCGGACATCGCCCACATCAGCATGTGGGTCGACTCGGGCTGGAGGGAGCAGAAGTCCCAGAAGGTGTCGTGGGCGGAGGCGCCGGTGGGGATCTCGTTCGGCGGCTCGGGCTTCACGGCGTGCACGAAGTCCGGGAACTTCGCGGCGTCCTGGATGAAGAACACCGGAATGTTGTTGCCGACCAGGTCGTAATTGCCGTGCCGGGTGTAGAACTTGACGGCGAAGCCGCGGACGTCGCGAACGGTGTCGGCGGAGCCGCGCGGCCCTTGGACGGTCGAGAAGCGGACGAACACGGGTGTCCGTCGGCCCGCCTCCTGGAGGAAGTCGGCGCAGGTGAACTCGGCGAGCGACTCGTAGGCCTCGAAGTAGCCGTAGGCGCCCGCGCCGCGAGCGTGCACCACCCGCTCGGGGATGCGCTCGTGGTCGAAGTGGGTGAGCTTCTCCCGCAGGTGGAAGTCCTCCAGCAGGGTGGGGCCGCGATCGCCGACCGAGAGGGAGTTGTCGGTGTCGTCGACGCGCACGCCCTGGTCGGTGGTGAGCGGGCCGTCCGGGTCGGGGGCGCGGACGGCGTCGAGTGCGGCGTCCTTGGCGTCGGTGGGTTGCCGGTCCTTGGTCGGGGGACCGGGGTTCTGCGGCTCGGGCGCCTGCGCGGGCTCGGGCGAGGGGGTCGTCGTGGGCGGGGTGGCCGGGGCGGTCGGACGGTGTTCGGGGCCTCCGGGATTGATGCTCATTGCGCGTTCTCCGTCCTGGGGTGATGGGCAGCAGGGTGGGGTCGGCAGGGGTGGGACGGCAGGGTGGTGGGGTTCTCAGGGGTGCAGCAGCAGGTCAGCGGCCTGGGCCGGGCCGGCGGCGGCCCGGCAGGCGGTCAGGGGCAGAGGGGACGGCCGCAGGGGCTCAGTCATCGTCCATGGCGTGCCGGTGGGCGACCCGGGCGAAGTGCAGCAGGGCGGCGACGGTCACCATCGGTACCACCGCCCACGGCCCCGGCCGCCACCGCTGCCCGTGGTGAAGAAGAAGCCCAGCACCCAGATCACCAGGACAGCGAGGGCGATCCACCACAGCACGTGGACGGCGAAGCCCGCGCCGCCCAGGATCAGGGCCAGGAGCAGGACGAGGATCAGGATCAGCATGGGATTCGGCCTCCTTCTCAGGGGCGGATGTTCGAACACGACGTGTGCCCGATCGAGGCCGGTCCATGCGGAGGTGACCGAACGCGTTTTTCCTGGATCCCGAGCCGCCCCCGGCGCGGCGGCGGCCGGTGGCGGGCTACTGGGTGCGATCGATGAGCCAGGAGCCGAGTTCCTTGGTGATCAGGGACGTGCCCGTGTTCGGGGAACTGGAGAAGTGGTCGTCGAAGTCGTCGTCGCTCAGGGTGTTCTTGAAGTCGCCGCTGACCAGCTTCAACAGCCGGGGCCTGAGGGGCCAGTTGCCCAGCTGTTCCAGCCCGGGGCTCTCCCGCTCCGGGATCGGCGCGGTGCCGTTGTAGGAGAAGTAGACCCGGGTCTGGTGGTCCAGCCTCTCGCGCTCCATCTTGGCCAGGGCGTAGCGGGCCGTCAGGGCACCCCGCCCGATGCCGCCCGCCACCAGCGGCACGAAGCCCCGACGCTCGGCGATGGCCCGCAGGACGGCGTGCTCCAGTACCCGCGCCGTCCGGGTGAAGCCGGCCAGCGGCCGTGGTCGCCGGGCGAGTACTGAGGCTGTCGCGCCCGGGGAGGGCCCTCAGCCGTGGGTGTGCGGGACGGGCTTCCCGGTGACGGCGTCGGTCAACGTGCGTGCCCCGAGCGGGCGGTGGAGGACGGCGGTGAGCCGGGCGATGCCGCCGTCCTCGCAGCCGATGTCCGGCCCGGAGGCGTCGCGGCGGTTCAGCAGCAGGGTGACCTGGTCGGCGGATTCCTTCGCCACCAGGTCCGGCTTGTAGTCGCAGCCGCTCCAGGAGGCGTCCAGGGTTATGGTGCGGTCGTCGGCCGCCACGGTGGTGTTCCTCGCGTCCGGGTCCGCCAGATCGATCCGCAGGAGGAGCGAGGCGGGGCGGCGCTTGTACGGGAGCGGGTAGTCGGATCCGCTCCCGTCGCCGCCCCACACGTAACAGGCCGCCACCCCGACGCCGATCAGCGCCACCGCCGCGATCGAGCGCCGCTCGCCCCTGGTCAGTTCCATGTCCTGCCGTTCTCCCGCTCGTCGAGCTCGTCGGGCTTGTCGAGACCGGTGCCGGGCCCGGTCACCCTGCCGAGGCCGCCGCCCGGGGACGGCGCGGCCTGCTCCGACCGCCATGCGTCGGCCCAGCGGTCGGCCGGTTCGTCCGTGCCCAGCACGAGGCCGTCGGGTGGGAGGGGATCGGTCATCGTGACAACCTACCGGCCCGGGGCGCGGCCGTGCACCATGGGCCGGAACGGGCGCGGATCACAGCGGAGTTGGGGGGAACGGCCGGAAGTCGCGGCCCAGGCCCGTAGATTGTGGCCATGATCGAGAAGACGTCGCCCGAGAGGTCAGCGCGATCCACGGGGCAGCGCCGGAGACACGCGGCGCCCAGGCGGGCCGGGGACGGCGGGGTGGCGCGGTCGTCCGCGCTGATGGCCGTCGGGACGGTGGTGTCGCGGGGCACCGGGCTGATCCGGCAGGTGGTGCAGGGCGCGGCGTTGGGCACCGGCCTGCTGGCCACGACCTACAACCAGGCCAACACGGTGCCCACCAGCCTGTACTTCCTGCTGATCGGCGGTGCGCTGAACTCAGTGCTGGTCCCGCAGTTGGTGCGGGCCCGGGTGGAGCACGCGGACGGCGGGGTCGCCTTCGAGCAGCGGCTGGTCACCCTGGTGCTGTGCGTGCTGGGCGTCGGCAGTGCGCTGGCCACCTGGGCCGCGCCCGCGATCATCGGCATCTACCAGGACGACACCCCGGCCACCCACGAGGCGTTCGAACTGACCGTGGTCTTCGCCCGGTTCCTGCTGCCGCAGATCTTCTTCTACGGGGTGTTCGCCGTCTTCGGGCAGACCCTCAACGCCCGGAACCGGTTCGGCGCGATGATGTGGACGCCGGTCCTGAACAACCTGGTGCTGATCGCGGTGTTCGGCCTCTACCTCGGCCTGCTGACCGTCCCGGCGACGGTCACGGAGATCACCGGCGCCCAGGTCCGACTGCTGGGCATCGGCACCACCGTCGCCCTGGCCCTCCAGGCGCTGGCGTTGGTCCCGTACGCCCGGGCGGCCGGCTTCCGGCTGCGGCCGCGGTTCGACTGGCGGGGCACCGGGCTGCGCAGCAGTGTGGGCGCGGCCCGCTGGACGCTGCTGTTCGTCCTGGCCAACCTGGTGGCGAGCACCGTGGTGACCAGGCTGGCCTCCGACGCGGACGCCGCACTGCCCGGCGACGGGGTCGGCTACACCGCCTACAGCTACGCCCAGCAGATCTGGATGCTGCCCCAGTCGGTGGTCACGGTGTCGCTGATCACCGTGCTCCTCCCGCGGATGAGCCGGGCGGCGGCTGAGCACCGGCTCGACGACCTGCGCGCCGACCTCTCCCGCGCGCTACGGGTCAGCGGGGTGGTGATCGTCCCGGCGGCGTTCTTCTTCGCCGCCTTCGGCCCGCAGCTCGCCCGACTGCTGTTCGCCCACGGCGCCGCCGACGCCGCCACCACCGCCCCGCTGGGCCACATGCTGCAGGCCTTCGGGCTGGGGCTGATCCCGTTCTCGGCCCAGTACCTGCTGCTTCGCGGCTGCTACGCCTTCGAGGACACCCGGACGCCGTTCCGTACGGCGCTGTGGATCGGCGGCGTGAACATCGCGCTGGCCCTGGCCTGTCACCAACTGCTGCCCGCCCGGTGGGCGGTCACCGGTATGGCCGCCGCCTACGCCGTCTCGTACGGGGTCGGGCTGCTGCTCACAGCGGTGCGGCTGCGCCGCCGCACCGGCGGGCTCCTGGACGGCCGGCGGATCTGCCGGACCTACGCCAAGCTGACCGTGGCCGCCGCGGTGGCCGGAGGCGTCGGCTGGGTCATCGCTCGCTCCTGCGGCAACGGCCCACTCCCGGCCGCCTGGGCACCGGCCCTCCCGCTGCTGGCGGGCGGTGCCACGATGGCGCTGCTGTTCCTCGCCGCCGCCCGGCTGTTGCGGATCGGGGAGCTGCGCAGCCTGCCGGGCCTGGGCTGAGCCTGCCCGGCGGCCCGGGCCGGGCCCGACCGGGTGCGACCCGCGGCCGAGCCTATGGCCGGACCTGACCGTTCGTCGGAAAAGCGATCGCCATTGCATGTTCATGTCGCTACAGTGCTGCGGATCCCGAACCCCACTCGGCAGACGGAGCGTCATGACGATCGCACGCAGGTCCATCCTCAAGGGCACGTCGGCGGCTGGGGCCGCCCTGGTCGCCGGGGGCGCCGCCGCCGGAGAGGCCGCGGCGGACGACGGCGCGGACAGCCCGTCGGCCCCGCCCGCGAGCCCGCTGCTCCAGGCCCGGCCGCACCGGATCGGCGCGCCCGCGGTGAGCGGCCTGCACCTGCAGTTCGGCACCGACCCGGCCACCGAGATGACCGTCTCCTGGCTCACCCCGCAGTCCGTCCGGCGCCCCCTGGTCCGGCTCGGCACGCCCGAGGGCGGCACCGGGGCGGTGGTCGAGGCCGAGACCCGCACCTACCGGGACTCCCTCGGCAAGGACGAGGTGTACGTCCACCACGCCCGGCTCACCGGACTGCGCCCGGCCACCACGTACCTGTACAGCGCCGGGCACGACGGCGCGAACCCCGAGACCGGCACGTTCACCACCGCCCCGCGCGGCCGCACCCCCTTCACCTTCACCAGCTTCGGCGACCAGGCCACCCCCAACCTGCGCCGCAAGGTGGACTTCCCGGACGGCATGCCCTCACCGCTCGGCAAGTACCCGGTGTACACCAGCAGCCAGATCGGCAGCCCGCACGCCGCCGACATCGTCGCCGCCGTCGAACGCGTCGGCCCGCTGTTCAACCTGGTCAACGGCGACCTCTGCTACGCCTCCTACGGCGGCCGGCACGGCCAGAGCCGTACCGCCATCTGGGCCGACTGGTTCATCAACAACAGCCGCTCGACCCGGCTGCGCCCCTGGATGCCCTGCGCCGGGAACCACGAGAACGAGCGCGGCAACGGCCCGATCGGCGCCGCCGGCTACCAGGCCTACTTCACCCTCCCCGCCTCCGCCGCCGACCGCGACGAGGAGACCCGGGGCATGTGGTACGCCTTCACCGTCGGCTCGGTGCGCTTCCTCAGCCTCGCCAACGACGACGTCGCCATCCAGAACTCCGGCGAGACCTACCTGCGCGGCTACTCCGGCGGAGCCCAGCAACGTTGGCTGGAGCGGGAGTTGCGCACGGCGCGGAGCGACCGGGGGATCGACTGGATCGTGGTCTGCATGCACCACCCGATGATCTCCAGCTCCAAGCACGGCTCCGGCAGCGACCTCGGCATCCGCGAGGCCTGGGGCCCGCTGTTCGACGCCTACGGGGTCGACCTGGTGGTCAGCGGCCACGAGCACTACTACGAGCGCTCCCACCCCGTCCGCGGCACCCTGCCGAACGACACCCGCACCCCGGTGCCCACCGGCACCGACCCCCGGCTGGCCGACACCGGCCGGGGCACCGTCCACATGGTCATCGGCGCCGGGGGCAACGCCGCCACCACCCAGGACGACCTGTTCGAGCGCCCCCAGGGGCGGGTGGTGATCGGCCTGGAGGACAAGCCCGCGCCGGGCGCGCCCTACCGGGAGTCGATCTGGCTCACCGAGGACGCCCCCTGGGCCGCCTACCAGGACCGCACCCACACCCACGGCTTCGCCGCCTTCGAGGTCGACCCCGGCGACCGCCGCGGCGGCACCACCACGATGCGGGTCACCTACTACACCTTCGACGGCCCGCACGGCGACCTCACCCCGGTGGACACCTTCACCCTGCACCGCCGCCGCACCGACGGGCACGGCTGAGGCGGAGGACCCGGGCGGGGCGGCTGCGGGCCGGTACCGGAGTCGCGCATCCGGGTGAACGGTCGCCGGGATCGCGCCCGGCTACCCGGGCACGGCGTCGCCCTCGGGGCCGTCCGGCGCGGCCACGGTACGGGTACGGGGCGCCGCGCCCTCCTCGACGGCGCGGCAGTTCCGGCAGGTGTTCCAGTGCGGCTGTGGCCGAGCGCCCTCGGTGGAGCGGCGGGGGGCGAGCGTCATGCCGGCGGTGTCCAGGCCGCACAGGGTGAGCGGGCCGCAGATGCCGGAGGGCTCGGCGGGGGTGGCGTGCGCGAGGCGCACCGGGTTCTCCGGATCGGCCGGCTGGTGGCCGGGGCCGAGGAGCCGGACATTGGTCGGGATGTCGGGTTCGAGCACGATGACGGTGTCCATCCCATCAACGTCGTCGCAGATCCGATGCGTTGCACGCGCACCGGGGCATCCGGACGAGTCGGCGCCGGACGAGGCGGCGGAGGGTGCTCGACAGCCACTGCTTCTCGCGACCGGCGCCGGGCCCCGCGTCCTCGCAGGTGGGGCCCGGCGCCGGGGTCGGTCGCCCCGGGGATCAGCGCCGGGGATCAGCGCCGGAACAGGCCGGTGAGCACATCCCACCAGCTGCGCCGCTGCGCGGGAACGGTCGCGGTCGCGGTCTCAGCCGATGCCGAGGCCGCCGCCGTTCCCGTCGCCGTTCCGACCGCCGGTGCCGCGGCCTGGGCGGCCGCCCGCTGGGTGGCCGCCAGCGCGCGCTCGGCGAGCTTCTGCGCCTCCGCCGCCGCCCGCTCCGCCGCCCGCTCGGCCTCCGCGACCGACTCCGGGTCGGGCTCGATCTCCTGCGGCGTGAACTCCACCGGCAGCGCCGTCAGGTGGCGCGAGATCCAGGCTGAGTTCCAGGTCAACTCCTCCTCGGGGACGGCCAGTCGGAGGTCCGGCAGGAGGGTGAGCAGGATGTCGATCCCGGCCTCGGCGACGTGCCGGCCGATGTCCTGCCCGGGGCACTCGTGCGGTCCGGCCCCGAAGGACAGGTGGGAGCGGTTGCCGTAGAGCGGGGTGGTGAGGTCGGGCCGGACGGTCGGGTCGACGTTGCCCGCGGCGAGGCCGAGCAGCAGCATGTCGCCGGCCTGGATCTGCTGGCCGCCCAGTTCGGTGTCCGCGGTGGCCCAGCGCCCGGCGACCAGGGACATCGGCGGGGAGTCCCAGAGCACCTGGTCCAGCGCCTCGCCCAGGGTCATCTGGCCGCCGGACAGGTGGGCGCGGAAGCGCGGGTCGGTGAGCACCATCTTCAACGAGTCGGCGATCAGGTTGACGGTGGTCTCGTTGGCGGCGAGCAGCACCACCCGCAGGTGCTCCATCACCTCGTCGTCGGTCAGCCCGGCCGGGTGGGCGAGCAGGCGGCTGGTCAGGTCGTCGCCGGGGGACTCGTGCTTGATCGCGATGGTGCGGCGCAGGCTCGCCACCACGTACTCGTTGCTGGCGATGGCCGTCTCGGTGCCCTTCATCAAGTCCCGGGCGGCGTTGACGAGTTGGGGGCCGTACTCGTCGGGCATGCCGATCAGCTTGGTCATCACCAGCATCGGCAGGTGCTCGGCGAACTGGGTGATCAGCTCGGCCCGGCCGGTCGGCCCGACCACCTGGACCAGGTCGGTGGTGAAGCGGCGGACGTGGCGGCGGATGCCGCGGCGGTCGAAGCCGTTCAGACCGTCCAGCACGGCGTTGCGCAGCCGGCGGTGCTCCTCGCCGTCGGCGAAGACGCAGATCGGCTGCCAGGCGACCACCGGCAGCAGCGGGGAGTCGGGCGGCACCTCGTTGTTGCGGAAGGCGCTCCACAGCCGGGAGTCGCGGGAGAACAGCGAGGGGGTGCGCATCGCGGTGATGTTGGCGGCGTGGCCGAGGATCAGCCAGGCCCGCTGGTCGCCGTGCAGCAGCACCGGGGCGACGTCGCCGTGCTCGGCGCGCAGCTTCTCGTACAGGCCCGCCGGGTCGGCCTCGGCCTCGGGGCCGTACAGCCGGCGCAGTCCGCCGGGGCCGGTCGGCTCGACGGCGCGCCCGTGGGCGGGGCAGCCGGGGGGCGGGGCGGGGGCGGCGGCGTCGTCGGGGAACGGGGTGGTCAACAGGGTCTCCGGGTCACGAGGTTCGGAAGCGGTACGACGGGGGTGGGCGCCAGGGGAGAGTGCCCCGGGGGCGTCAGCGGGCCTCAGCCCGCGGGCGGTGCGGCCAGCTCGTATAGGTAGTGCATCAGCGTCATCAGGGTGTCCCGGCTGGACTGCCGGCTGCGCGCGTCGCAGGCGACGATCGGTACGTCGGCCGGGAGGTCGAGCGCCTGGCGCAGCTCGTCGAGGGGGTAACTTGGCGCCTCCGGGAAGCCGTTGACGGCCACCACAAAGGGCACGCCGCGGTCCTCCAGGCGGCCGATCACCTCGAAGCTGACCTCCAGCCGGCGGGTGTCCACCAGGACGACGGCGCCCAGCGCGCCCTCGAACAGGCCGTTCCAGAGGAACCAGAACCGCTCCTGACCGGGGGTGCCGAAGACGTACAGCACCAGCTTGTCGCTGATGCTGATCCGGCCGAAGTCCATGGCCACCGTGGTGGAGGTCTTGCGTTCGACCCCGGTCGGGTCGTCCACGCCGACCCCGGCCTGGGTCATGGTCTCCTCGGTGGTCAGCGGGCGGATCTCGCTGACCGCGCCGACCAGGGTGGTCTTGCCGACGCCGAAACCGCCGACGATCACCACCTTGACCGCCGTGGTGACGGTGTCGGGGAGCAGGTCCGAGCTCGCCGGGCCGACGACCGTGTCAGAGCCGCTGAAGTCCATGGATCACCGCCTCCAACAGGGCACGGTCGGGGAGTTCCGCCGCGGGCACGGCGGAACGGGCCTCGATCCGCCCGTCGTCGAGGAGGTCCGCCAGCAGGACGGTGACCACGCTCGTGGGCAGTTCGAGGTAGGCGGAGACCTCCGCCACCGAGAGCGGCGAGCGGCACAGCCGCAGGATCGCCGCGTGCTCGGGCTGCATGGCGGGGGTGGGCTCCGCGAGGGAGACGATCAGGGTGACCAGGTCGAAGACGCCCGGCCCGGAGGGGCCGCTGCGGCCGCGGGTGATCACGTACAGGCGATCGGGCTCGGGTCCGTCCCAGCCGCCCTGGTCGGCGGTCATGTCACTGCCTCACTGTGCTCGTTCATGTGCCCGCCCGGGCGCCGGGGGCGCTGGTCGGGGCCGCCGCCGGGGTCGCGGCGCGGGCCGGGGCCGGGGCGGGGGCGGGGGCCGCGGTGCGGCGGGTCACGCGACCACCTCCGGGTTGCGCGGCGGGGTGGAGAGGTGCTCGCCGATCCGGTCGACCAGGTCGCGCATCTGGTGGCTGACCAGCCCGGCGTCCACGCCCTCGTCGGCGAGCACCGCGAGGTAGGCGCGGTCGCCGGCCGACATCAGGTAGAAGTAGCCGCCGTCCACCTCGATGACGACCAGCTTCATCGCGCCGTTGCCGTGCGGGAACTCGTGCCCGACGGCGGCGGCCAGGCTCTGCAGCCCGGCGCAGGCGGCGGCCAGCCGGTCGGCGGTGTCCGGGTCGGCGCCGTACTGGGCGATCCGCAGGCCGTCGGCGGAGAGCACGATGACGTGGCGCACGTACGGGACGCTGTGTGCGAGGTCGTTGAGGATCCAGTCCATGTTGCTGCGGTGCGGAATCACTGCTCGCCTTTCGCTGCCGTCTCTTCGGTACCGGTCTGTCCGGCGCTGTGCTGCGGGGTGGTGCCCGGGGGGTCGCCCGGGGTGGCGTCCTTGCTGCCGCCGGTGCCCTTGTAGCCCTCCATGAAGGCCTCCAGCCATAGGCCGGGCTGCTTCTTGGGGCGGGGCGCCGGGGCGGCCGGTCCGGCGGCGGGCCCGGCGGTGGGGCCGTTGGGCTGGGCGGTGCCGCGCGGGGGCGTGGTGAAGGCGGCCCGGCCGGTGGGGCGGCTGCGGCGGCGCTGGGGCAGGCCGTTGGCGGTGCGCTCGGTGACCACCACCTCGTCGTCGCCGGGTGCGGCGGGGGGCGGCCCCCAGGGGGTGGTGGCGCCGAAGGACGGTCCGATGCCGGCCGACCGCGCCGGTTCGGTGGCGGTGCCCGGGGCCTGGTGCCCCGGCCCGCCGGCGGATCGGGCACCGGCGGATCGGGCGCCGGGCGATCCGGCACCCGGCGATCCGGCACCGGCCGGTGCCGTCCGGGCGCCCCAGGGCCGGGCGGCGGCGGCATGCCGGGGCGGGTTGGCCGGGAGCGGCCGCGGCCCGGAGAAGGCGCCGATGCCGTGCGCCCGCCCGGTCGGGGGAGCGGTGGTGAGCAGTTCCTGCGGCACCACCAGCACCGCGCGCACGCCGCCGTACGCGGAGCGGCGCAGCGACACCTGGAAGCCGTACGCCTGGCAGAGCCGGCCGAGGATGGCGAAGCCCAGCCGGGGGGACTCGGTGAGGTCGTCGAAGTCCTTGGACACCATGGCCTCGCGCATCGAGCGCTCGGCCCGGGCGCGGGCCTCGTCGGTGAGTCCGAGGCCGCCGTCCTCAACCTCGATCGCTATCCCGCTCTGCACCTCGGAGGCGCTCAGGTGGACGTGGGTGTGCGGCGGGGAGTAGCGGGTGGCGTTGTCGAGCAGCTCGGCCACGGCGTGGATCAGGGGTTCGACGGCCGGTCCGGTGACCGAGATCTGGGTGACCGGGTGGAGGTCGACCCGCTGGTACTCGAGGATCCGGGACATCCCGCCGCGCAGCACGCTGTAGAGGGCGATCGGGCGGGTCCACTGGCGGCCGGGCCGGGCGCCGGAGAGCACGGCGATGGAGTCGGCGAGACGGCCGACCAGGGCGTTGCCGTGGTCGAGGCGCAGCAGGTCGTCGAAGACCGCCGGGTCGTTGCCGTGCCGGTCCTCCATCTCCCGCAGGTCCTTGGCCTGGCGGTGGATGATCGCCTGGACCCGGCGGGCCAGGTTGACGAAGGCGCGCTCGGCGGAGTCGCGCCGACTGACCTCGTCGTCGACGGCTTGGGCGATGCCGCGCACCACCCGCTCCAGCGAGGCGCGGAACTTCCGTGACAGCAGCGGGTTCGGCTGCTGGAAGGGCTGGAGCAGCACGTCGATGGAGGAGCCGTACCGGGCGCCGCCGACGAGTCGGCGCAGTTCGCCGGCGGCCATCCGCTCGATCTCGTCCTCCTGCCCGGCCAGCTTGCGGTGCAACTCCTCGACGCGCCGGGTGTGTTCGTCCCGCAGTTCGGCGAGCGCCCGCCCGCGGCGGGCGGACTCGGCGGCCACCACGGCGACCAGCACGGTGGCCGTCGCCCCGCACCACAGCACCTGGGCCCGGGCTCCGGCCGACACCACCACCGCGGCGACCGCGACCGCCGCAGCCATCACGGCGGTGGGCAGTATCCAGCCGAGCAGGGGCGCGGGGCGCCGTCTGATGGGTGACGTACCAGCTCGAAGCATTCGGCATCCTCAAACGATCGGAACAGAAGTCGGAACACAGTGGGGTACGAACGGGGTCGGGCGACGACCGGCTCCGGAGGCGTGGTGCTGCAGCATAGCCAAGTTCAGGACAATCCTGACCGAAACTCAAAAATACTGTCCGTCAACCGACTTGTGGCAACTTGCCCGGACATGACCGACAACTCGTACACCTGTCGCAGCCCGGTCGACCACCGCCGGTCACCAGGCTTCTCGCCCGGCCGCCCGCGCACCGGCAACCCGGCCGGGATTCGCCCATGTGAAGGGTTTCCAGCCCAAGTCGCCACGATCAGCAGTGAGTTCGTGCTACGTCGGGCTCGCGGTGCCCGGCGATCACTCCTCCGGGGGATGGACCGGCGTGGCGCAACAACCGTTGCCCCAGGCAGCAATGACTGTTGACGCCCTCGGCAGCCCGCCCCTACAGTGCGGGGCCATGGACGACGACGACCCCGGACGGCGGGTGGCGGCCCAGGTGGCCGCAGGTGGCGGGCTGGACGGCCTGCGGCGGCTCTCGGAGACGATCGAGGCACTGGAGGAACGGCGCACGGACCTGGTCGAGGAGCTCCGGCGCGGCCGGCAGGCGACCTGGGAGGAGATCGGCCGGGCCTGCGGGATGACCCGCCAGGGCGCGACCCGCCGCTGGGCCGGCCGGCTGCGCGCCCGCTCCTTCGGCCTCGCGGCCACCGCCTACCAGCACGGCCGGCCCGGCTACCCGCAGGCCCTGATCGGCTCCGCGGTGCCCCGCGAGGCCCGGCGGGTGCTCGACCTGGGCGCCGGCACCGGCAAGTTGACCCGGATGCTGGTCGAGGCCGGGCTGGACGTGGTCGCGGTCGAACCCGACCCGCAGATGCGCGACCGGCTCGCCGCCGCCGTGCCGAAGGCCGCCGTACGGGCCGGCTCGGCCGAACGCATCCCGCTGCCCGACGCCAGCGTGGACGCGGTCGTGGTCGCCCAGGCCTGGCACTGGTTCGACCGGGCCGCGGCCCTCCCGGAGATCGCCCGGGTGCTCGTCCCCGGCGGGACCCTCGCCCTGATCTGGAACGTCCGGGACGAGACCGAGCCCTGGGCCGCCGAACTCGGCGCCCTGATGCACGGCGCGGACCGTCAGCGGCTCGACACCGCACCGGACCTGCCGGCCCCCTTCGGCACCCCCGAGCGGCTGGAGATCCGCTGGGAGCACCCCACCACCCCGGCCGGAGTCCTCGACATGGTCGCCTCCCGCAGCTACGTCATCGCCCTGCCCGAGGCCGACCGCGCCCGGCTGTTGGCCGAGGTCGGGCAACTGCTCGCCACCCACCCCGAACTGGCCGGGCGGGAAGAGCTCGCCGTGCCGTACGTGACCAGGTGCACCCGTGTCCGCCTCGGCTGAGCCCGGGGCCGGGGGCATGGCCGAACCCGTGGCCGGAACCGTGGCCGCGCAGCCGCCCGTCACCGTCCGCCGCCTCGGCGTCGCGGACGCCGAACCGTACCGGGCGTTCCGGCTCACCGCCCTGCGCGAGACACCCACCGCCTTCACCTCCTCCCACGCCGAGGAGCGGGACCGGCCGATCGCCGCCACCCTCGCCCGCCTCGCCGACGCCGAGCAGGGCCCGGGCGCCCTGCTCGGCGCCTTCGACCCGGACGGCACCCTGCTCGGCACCGCCGGACTGCGGGTCGGACGGCGCGGCCAGGAACGCCACAAGGCCACCCTGTACGGCATGGCGGTGGCCCGGCCGGCCGGTGGGCGCGGCATCGGGCGGGCCCTGGTCGACGGGGTGCTCGCGGTGGCCGCCGAGGACGGGCTGCTGCGGCAGGTGCTGCTCACCGTCTCGGAGGGCAACGAACCGGCGCTGCGGCTCTACACCGCCTGCGGCTTCCGGGTGTGGGGCCGGGAGCCCGCCGCCGTACTGGTGGACGGGCGACCGGTCGCCAAGCTGCACATGATCAGGCCGCTCGGGGCGGCGCCGGACGGCGACCGACCGCGCCCGGCGGCGAGCGGCTGACAGGCACGGGGCTGACCGGCACGGGGTGACGGGCGCGGGGCTGACAAATGTCACGGTCCGGGGGTGTGGCAGCACACTGCCGACCACCCCGGGCCGGCGGCCACGCTGAAGCCATGACCTCCACCGACCGGCACCACCCCGACACCCGTCGGGCCTTCCGCACCGTACGGCACTTCGTGCTCGTCTACCTCGGCCTCAGCGCGCTCACCATGCTGGCCGCCTTCGCGCTGCGCTCCCACACCGACCTGATCACCCCGGCCGTGTGGGTGCGCGGCACCATCGTCCTGATCGGCGCCGCCGTCACCCTGCTGCTCACCGTCCGGGCGGCCCGCGGCTCCCGCGGCGCCTTCCGGCGGCTGCGGATCATCTCCGCCGTCATGCTGGTCGCGATTGCTGCGATCATCGCGGTGCCGGGCGTCTTCCCGGTCTGGATGAAGATCGAACAGGGCCTGTGCGGCCTCGCCCTCGCAGGGGTGGCCGTGACGCTCAACGGGACGGCAGCTGCGCACGCTGTTCGCCCGGCCCTGAGGAAGGGGCGCAAGGGTGACCGACCGGGTGACCGACGCAAGGACCGACGGGGCGACGGGCGGGGCGACCGACCTCGACCGGGAGGGCACGCCGGCCCCCGCCCACCGCTGGGCGGGCGGCCTGCGGCGGATACTGCTGGCCACCGGGATGCTGGTCTTCCCGGCGCTGACCGCCATGGCCGTCAGCCGTAACGTCAGCGGGCCGGCGGCGGTCACCGGGTATGCCGTCGTGGTCGCGTTCGGCGTCTGCTACGTCCTCCTCGCGCTCACCACCGGGCGCGCCCCCGGGGCGCGGCGGACGCGGCGGATCAGGGTGCTGCTGGCCGCGATGACCGCGCTGTTCCTGGCCGCGCTGCCGTCCGCCCACGCGGACGCCTTCTTCCTGGCCACCGTGCTCGTCTCCGCGGTCGCCGTGCTGTGGCACAAGCACACCGTCCCCGCGGTGGCCGCCGGCACCCTCGCCGCCCTGCTGCTGCCCTGGGCGGTGCCCGCCTGGCACACCGGGCCCGGCGGATTCCAGGCGCTCGCCCTGCTGTTCACCTCGATGACCTGCGCGGCCTTCACCGAGATCGCCGCCACCAACCAGGCGCTGGTGGCCGCCCGGGCCGAGGTCGCCCGGCTCGCCTCCGAGGCGGAACGCAACCGGATCGCCCGCGACCTGCACGACCTGCTCGGCCACTCGCTCACCGCGATCACCGTCAAGTCCCGCCTGGCCCAACGGCTGGCGGTCAAGGACGTGGACCAGGCGGTGGCGGAGATGACCGCCGTGGAGACGCTCTCCCGCCAGGCCCTGGCCGACGTCCGGGCCGCCGTCTCCGGCTACCGCGAGGTCACCGTGGCGGGCGAACTCGCCCGCGGCCGCGAACTGCTGCGCGCCGCCGGGGTGGTGGCCGACCTGCCCTCGGCGGCCGACGCGGTCGGACCGGACCAGCGCGAACTCTTCGGCTGGGTGCTGAGGGAGGGCCTCACCAACGTCGTCCGGCACGCCCGGGCCGCCCGCTGCTCGGTGCTGCTGACCGCCACCTCGGTGGAGATCCGCGACGACGGCCGGGGCGGGGCGGGCGGCCCCGGCGCCGGGCTGGTCGGCAGCGGCAAGGGACTGACCGGGCTGCGCGAACGCGTCGCGGCGGCGGGCGGTACGGTCGAGGCCGGCCCGCTCGACCCGCGCGGGTGGCGCCTGCTGGTCACCGTCCGGCCGCCCGACTCCCGCTCCGAAGGGACGACATGACGATCCGCCTGCTGCTCGCCGAGGACCAGGAGCTGGTCCGCACCGCGCTGCGCGCCCTGCTGGACCTGGAGGACGACTTCGAGGTGGTCGCCGCCGTCGGACGCGGCGACCAGGTCGTCGAGGCCGCCCGCGAGCACCGGCCGGACGTCGCCCTGCTGGACATCGAGATGCCCGGACTGGACGGCCTGGCGGCGGCCGCCGTGCTCGCCCAGGAGGTGCCCGACTGCCGGGTGGTCATCCTCACCACCTTCGGCCGGGCCGGCTACCTGCGCCGGGCGATGGAGGCGGGCGCGCTCGGCTTCGTGGTCAAGGACGCCCCGGCGGAGGTGCTGGCCGACGCCGTCCGCCGGGTCGCGGTGGGCGAGCGGGTGGTCGACCCGGAGCTCGCCGCCGCCACCCTCGCGGCCGGCACCTCCCCGCTCACCGCCCGCGAACGCGACGTCCTCAACGCCACCCGCTCCGGCGCCGGAGTCGCCGAGATCGCCGGGAAGCTCTACCTCTCCGAGGGCACCGTCCGGAACTACTTCTCCTCGGCCATCGCCAAGACCGGCACCCGCAACCGCACCGAGGCCCTGCGCACCGCCGACGAACGCGGCTGGCTGTAGCCGTTCACCCGGCAGGCTCCGGCGCCGCCGGAGGGGGCCGCGGTGGCGAACCCCGAACCGTGGCCGACGGCGACCGGCTCGTGGACGATGGCCAGGCCGGGCCAGGCCAGGGCCCGGGCCCGGACGCGGATGTCGCAGCGGCGCGGTACGGTCCTGGTCATGGCAGCCCGGATCGATCTGACCCTCGACTGCGCGGACGCGCAGCTCCTCGCCGCGTTCTGGCGGACGGCCCTGGGATACGTGGACGAGCCGCCGCCGCCCCCGTTCCGGACGCGCGCGGAGTGGCTCGCACAGTTCGACCTGCCGGAGGACGACTCGGCGGACGACGGCGCCTGGCTCTGCGACCCGCAGGGGGTGGGCCCCCGGCTGTCCATCCTCCGGGTGCCCGAGCCGAAGCGGGCGAAGAACCGGCTGCACATCGACATCCGGGTGCCGGGCCACGGCAGTCCGGCCGAGCGCTGGGCCCGGATCACCGCGGAGGCCGCACGGCTGGTGGCGGCGGGCGGCCGGGTGCTGGCGGAGGCCGACGGGCACCACGTGGTGATGGCCGACCCGGAGGGCAACGAGTTCTGCGTGGCGGCCGGCCCGGCCACGGGCTGAGCCGGGGCGTGCCGCCGCCGGACTGCCGGCCCGACGGGGGAGTGCGGCGGGCCGGGCCGGTGGTCGGCCCGGCCCGCAGGGGGCGGCGGTCGGTCAGGCCTTGATGGTGAGCCAGGCGCCGAGGCCGTTGCAGCCGCGGGCGTCGTAGGTGGTGCTGCGGTAGCCGGCCGGGATCGGCGAGTACGGGCAGGTCCAGATGCCGTTGCGGACCTGCTCGTGGAACCAGGCGCCGACGCCGTTGCAGCCCTGCGGGTTGTAGTTGGTCAGCACGTACCCGGAGACGATCGGCGAGCCCGAGCAGGTCCACAGGCGGTTCTGGGCGGGCTGCTGGAACCACGCGCCGTGGTTGTTGCAGCCGCTGGGGTTGTACATGGTGATGACGTAGCCGCTGGGCACGGGCGCGCCGGAGCAGCTCCAGCCGCCGGTGGCGGAGGCGGTGCCGGTCGCCGCGGTGCCGGTGAAGGCGGCGGCGAGCACGGCGACGGCGGCGGCCGCCCGTCCCAGGCGGGTGGTCAGCTGGCGGAGGGTGCTGGTCACGGCGTCACCGGTCCGATCGGTCGTCCCCGCGCCGCTGTCAGGGCGGCCCGGGGAGGCGGAAGTGCGAGGCTGCGTCGCACCCTAGCGGCGGTGATCAGTTCCCTGATAGGTCAGGATCGCAGGATCTTCACAACTGACCGAAAACGATCCGGCAGACCGCCGCCCTCCGCTGGCCCTGGTGACTGCGATCGATGGATCCCGGGCCGACCGCGCTGGGTCACCGCGCGGCCGCTCACCACCACGCAAAAGCCGTTGGACAGTCCAAGTCCGCAGCTGACAGGCTCCCGCCTCATGGAGCTACTCGACGTCCTGACGGAACTCGCGCGCTCGGGACGGCTGGGTCCTGTCGCGAACGGCGCAGACTGGAACGCGGTGACCGAGGCGCTCGGCGAGCCCTCTGAGGTGGTCGTCGGGAAGCGGCGGTCCTGGCCGCGTCTGCTCGCTCTCGGCGACCTCGAGCTCAGCGTCTGCCGCTGCCAGAGGATCATCCTGATCTGCCTCCAGACCTGGCGGGACGTCGTCGAGCTCCCTGCGGGCCTGGTCGCCGGGCAGACGTTCCCCGGCCACCCCACGTACGCGGACGTGATCGCGGCTCTCGACCACGCCGGTTGCGCCTGGCAGCCCTACCCGCCCCTGACCTTCGACGACCAATGCGCCATCCAGGCCATCTCCTCCGGCGTCGTCCTCGTTTTCGAGATCCCCGAAGGAGAGGACCCCATCCTCAACATCGCGGGACCCCAGCCCCACCGACACGACTGTCCGGCTGCCGCCGAGACCCACCCGACACCGTGAGCATGAAACCGCCACCGCGTTCACGATGAAGCCGGACTCGCCACCCGTCCACCGAACTCACGGGTTCGAGGACGGGCCTCAGCCCTTGTTCGGTGCGGCCGACCTGGCGACCCGCTCGATCTTCGCGCGGTAGGCCGCACGGGCCTCCTCGTCGATGTGCTTCTCGTGTTCGGGACGCATCCCGGTCCGGCCGTCGAGGCCCTCGCGCAGGATGTCGGCGTGCCCGGCATGCCGGTTGGCCTCGCCGAAGTACCTGGCCTCGACGGTGGCCACGTGTTTGACCAGGCCGAGGAGGTTGGTCCCGGTCGCCGTCAGAGGTCGGCGGGCGTTGTACTCGGACACGCCGTCGAGTTTCCAGAGCAGCGCCTCGCGGTCCCGACGCAGTCTCGTGCGCAGGTTGTCCTTCGCGAAATCATCGATCATGCGGCATGAGCCTGCCATGGGTTGCTCGTGGTCTCAAGATCCCGTAGGTGGTCCGCGACGGCTCCCGGGCCGTCGCTCGCACACCGTGGTGGGGACAACCCCAGGACGGATCCACCCGCTGGCCGGACTGCGGTTCGAGGGCGACCGACCGTAGCGTCGACGGCATGAACTCCCCACAATCGAACGGAAGATCACGCTCCGTCAGGCACCGGGCCGGCGCTGCGGTGGCCGTAGCCGCCCTGGCCGCCACGACCGTGACGGCAGGGGTCGCGTCGGCGGCCCCGACGGACCGGTCGGACCACGGCGACCGCGGCCGGCTGGTCTCCGCACAGCTGACCGGCACCCTCGACAGCAAGGAGGCCGTCGCCACCGCCCTGACCGCCGCCGAGTACGACGCGGCCGCCGTCCGCTACGGCGTGGACACGTACCGCCTGGAGTACCGGACCGTCGACCCGCAGGGCCGGCCGACCACCGCCAGCGGTCTGCTGGTGCTCCCGCGCGGTGGTGAACACGAGCTGCGGACGGTCTCGTTCACCCACGGCACCGCCTCCTACCGCGGCGACGCCCCCTCCACCACGGCCAGGCCCGGGTTCGTGACCTCGCCCGCCCTCACCTACGCCTCCGCCGGGTTCGCCGCCGTCGCCCCGGACTACCTGGGCCTGGGCACCGGACCGGGCACCCACCCCTGGATGGACGTGCCGTCCGAGACCACCGCCTCCCTGGACATGCTCCGGGCGGCCCGCGCCTTCGTCCCGCGCACCGGCCGGACCCTGGGCCACGACGTCCTGGTCACCGGCTTCTCCCAGGGCGCCTCGGCGGCGCTGGGCCTCGCCCGCGCCCTCCAGGCCGGAGACGACCGCTGGTTCCACCTCCGCGCCCTCGCCCCGGTCAGCGGCGGCTACGCCTTCCGGGAGGCCGAACTGCCGGCCCTGCTCGACGGCTCCCTGGAACCCAAGTCGAGCGCGCTGTACGCCGCGTACCTGCTCGTCGCCTGGAACCGGCTGCACCACCTGTACGACTCCCCGGGCGAGGTGTTCCAGGCGCCGTACGACCGCACCGTCGAGGCGCTGTTCGACGGCTCGCACACCGGCCCGGAGCTGTTCGCCGGCACGCCCGGCACCGTCGGCGAACTGCTCACCCCGCGCGCCCTCGCGATGCTGCGCCACCCGACCGGCCGCTTCGCCGCGGCGCTCCGGGTGGCCGACGCCACCTGCGACTGGGCGCCGCGAGCCCCCGTCCGGCTCTACGCGGCCGAGGCCGACGAGCAGGCCGCCGACGCCAACACCGACCACTGCGAGGCCGCGCTGCGCGCGCACGGCGCGGACCCGGAGGTCGTCGACCTCGGCACCCCGGACTTCGCGGGCTCCCGCCACCTGGGCTCCAACGTGGCCGCCACGGCCGACATCGTGCGCTGGTTCACCGCCCTCGGCTGAGCACGGCCAGCCGTGGCACGAACGATTGAGGCACAACCAGCGGCCGTGACACGGTCGTTGCCCGCTCAGCCGGAGCGCAGCACCCGGAAGCGGTCGGGCGCCGCCGGATCCCGGTCGACCACCTGGACCGGCGGCCACGCCCACTGCCACACGCCGGTACCGGGCACCCGGGTGAAGCGGATCCGCCCCCGGGTGCCCTCGACGTCGACCCGCGGCCAGGCGGCGGCGACGCGCTCCCGGTCCGCCCCGGCGGAACGCAGCACCTCGGCGAGGACGGTGACGGCGTCGTAGCCCTCGAAGGCGACGAAGGACGGCGCCTCGCCCAGCCGCTCCCGCACGGCCGCCGCGACGCGCTCGCCCGTGGCGCCCAGCCGCTCGGGCAGGTAGCGCAGGAACGGGACGGCCGCGCCCTCGTCGCCCAGCAGCTCCTGCCACTGCGTGAACTCCGGCTGCCCCGCCGGGGCACCGATCAGGACCCCGGCGAGGCGCTGGTCACGGCGGACGGCCCGGACGATCGGCACGGCCGGCTCGGGGTGGCCGACCAGCAGCAGCAGGGCCGTCGCGCCGTGCCGGGCGAGCTCCCCGGACAGCTCGGCGGGGGAGAGGGCGCCGGCGTCCAGCTCGACCACAGTGCCGCCGTGCGGAGCCAGCCGCTCGCGCAGGATCCGGGCGCCGGCGGCCCAGTAGACGCTCTGCTGGGCCGCCACGGCGATCCGGCGGTGGCCCGCGTCGAGGAGGAAGTCCGCGTAGATCCGCCAGCCGTGCGACTGGGCCGGGCAGAGCCGGGCGACCCGGTCCGTCGGCCCGTCGGTGAGCGCGTCCAGGACGGCCGAGGAGCAGAGGTACGGCACACCGAGTGCGTCCGCCCGCGCGGCCACCGCCCGGGCGACCACACTGTGGTACTCCCCGGCCACGGCCACCACGCCCAGGCCCGCCAGCTCCTCCACCGCCGCCGCGGCCCGCTGCGGATCGGCCGCCGTGTCCCGGACCAGCAGCTCCAGCGGACGGCCGGCGATCCCGCCCGCGTCGTTGACGTCCCGGACGGCCGTCTCCAGCCCGGTGAGCAGCTGCCGGCCGGCCTCGACCCACCCCGGGCGGCTCAGCGGGACGAGGGCGCCGATCGGCACCGACGGACCGTCGACCCGCTCCGCACCGGCTGACGAAGGTGGCGTACTCATGGGCCGGCGTCTCCCGCCTGACGGTCCGGTGGCAGGAGAGGGCCCGGACCGCCGACCGGCGGGGCCGGGAGGCGCACCTGCGTGATCATGCCGGGCATTGAATCCGGCCCCGGGCCCGGCGGGCAAGCGGTTTTCGCCGCAGCGCGCTGCGCCGGCCCTCGGCGAAACCGGCCGTGGTCAGTCGCGGGCGAAGCACGCGGCCTGTCCTGCGCGATGACGGCACCCGCGGTGTCGGGGATGTCACCGGGCACCTGTATGTTGATCAGTCGCCGACCCTGCCGCGCTCCCCACCGGGATGCCGACGCCCGGGTCCGGTCCGGACCGGTGCGCGCATCGCGGAGGTCGGGCCGTCGGTGCGGGGGGAACTGCGGAGGGACCTCGGCCCGGGGCGGACAGCCGCTCACCGTCCCGACGCTCCCGAAGGATCCCGTATGACCGTTCCTGTCCCGCCCGACAGCCCGCAGCCGGGGGCGGCGCCCGCCGACGCCGACCCGGGGACGCCGCTGACCCCGGGGCAGGGCGAGGCTCCGGAACCGGCCGAGGCGCAGGGCGAGGCGCACGTCGAGGGGCAGGGCCCCGCCGCGGAGCCCGCGCCCGCCGAGGTCGAAGGCGATGCCGACGCCGATGCTGACGCCGACGTGGTCTCGCTCACCAAGGCCGTGGCGCCCGTGCCCGCTGACGCCGAGTCCGACGCCGAAGCCGAGGCCGAGGTTACGGAGCAGGCCGAGGCCCATGGCCCCGCCGAAGAGCCCGCGCCCGCTGACGCCGCGCCTGCCGACGCCGCGCCCGCCGCGCCCGCGCCGGTCGGTGCCCCCGCTGCCATCGGAGGCGAGTCGCCGTTCGCGCCTCCGGCCGCGGCCCCGACCCCGGCCCCCGCCTCCGCTGCCTACCCGGCTCCGGCTCCGGTCGGTGCCCCGGGTGCCTCCGGTGCGTACCCGGCCGCGCCGTACTGGCAGGGGTACCCGGTGGTTCCGCCCCAGCCCCGCAACGGCCTGGGCATCGCGGGCATGGTGCTCGGGATCGTCGGCACCGTGCTCGGCCTGGCCGTCGTGCTGTTCTGGCTGTCCTGGCTGCCGGCCCTGCTCGCGCTGATCTTCGGCATCATCGGCCTGGGGTACGTGCGCAAGGGTGAGGCGACCAACCGGGGGGTGGCCCTGGCGGGCGTCATCCTGGGCGTCACCGGACTGCTGTTCTCGGTCGGCGGCGGGGTGGTCTTCGCGGTGGCGCTGCACTCCGTGCAGGAGGACGAGAAGGCCGACGCGCGCGCCGCCCGGCTCCGCGCCGAGGCCGACGACCGCGCCGCCGCCGACCGGGCGGCGAAGGCCAAGGAGCGACTCGACGCCGCGAAGAAGAAGTTCGAGGAGGAGGAGCAGGTGAGGGCCGCCGACGAGAAGGCCCGGCACCTGGGCTTCGGCCAGTCCTACACCTTCGCCGACGGGTTGAAGGTCACGATGGCCGCGCCGGCACCGTACGTCCCGGACGAGACCGTGTTCCCCGCGCCGAAGAACAGCACGATCATCCAGGTGCGGATCACCGTCACCAACACCGGCTCCAAGGATGTCTCGCTCGTCGGATCGGGGCTGCCCACCGTCAAGGACGCCAACGGGGGCCTGGTCACCGCGCTGATCGACGGCAGCGGCCGGATGAAGTTCATCGGCAACTCGCTGGCCCCGGGCGCGGAGGCCACCGGAGTCTCCGCGTACGCGCTGCCGAACGCCGCGGCCGACCCGTTCTCCGTCCAGTTCACCTACTACGGCAGCGGGCAGGGCATGAAGTCCGTGACCTGGACCGGCTCGCCGAACTGACCCAGGCTCCGGCACGCCGCGACCCCCGACCCCCGACCTCTGCGGGGCCGGGGGTCGCGGCGTGTGCGGGGCGCGCGGGCGGTGGCGATGGGCGTGTCAGGTGACGGATGCTCGGAGATAGCCGAGCCGGTCGGTCAGTCGATGCCTTCGATGATGCGGAAGGCGCGCTCAACGCTGTCGGAGAGGATCACCAGTGCTCCTGGTACGCCTCGCTCTCGTACGCCGCGACGGCCGGGTTCGAAGCTGTCGAACTCGATCAGGATGACGCGTTGCGTGTTCCTTGCTCGCAACTGCCCAGACCAGGAGGCACCATGATGCTCGAACTCCCAACGGACGCCGAGGTCAAGCAGGCGATGGACGAAGTGCTCGCCCAGGCCGCGCAGTCCGGCAGAGTGGCCACAGTGACCGCCGTTGAGCGCAAGCTCGGCATGCGGCACGCGACGTTCTACCGCCACTTCCAGCCGATGATCGCCGAGTACTTCCGCCCGAGGGCCCAGCCCGACAGCACCCCCGCGATGCTGGCGACCACCGACGAGCCGAACGCCAGCCAGACCATGGCGCGGCTCCGTCAGGAGAACACCGAACTCCGCAAACTCGTGAACATCTACGCGGAGACGATCCGGCAACCCACCATCGACAACACCAATCTCGAAGCCAAGATCCAGACCCTCAACGGAATTACCCGATTGAAACCCCGAAGGTGATCGGCAGCAGGTATCGAATTCCTGGCACGGTTCCCGATGCGGGCGCCATGCCGGGCAGGTGTATCCGGCTCCGGTGTTGTGGCAGCCTGAAAGGACCGACACAACACCGGGCCAGTCAGGTCACTCCTTCTTGTGGATCTTCGCCCAAGCGCCAGCAAGACCGGCGATCAGCAGGAGAAGAGTCGTCACAAGGGACTGGCTGAGGAGGAGGACGATAGCGAGCCCGATCGCGATGACTAGCAGGAAGATGAAGAGGTCCTGGTAGAACCCCCACCCGCTCTCGTCCCGGGCTGGGGATGGATCGCCCTCTGAGGCAACGGAGTTCTGGCTGCCAGAACCCGGTGCACTGGGGGTGGCGGCGGAAGAATCTGAACTTCCGATTGCCTCCCCGCCCTGCCCCGGGCTATAGTTGTTGTAGTTCACGGTAATCGAATCCGCTATGAAGCGGTGGTTGTCGTTGGACATAAGGAACCTCCTAAGGGGTTCGTTGAAGGGACTCTAAAAGCGGCACCTGGGTTTCCGCCAAGATAATCAGGCGTCGTTTCCATTTTACCATTAATGCGCACAACTCGCTAGCTCTGCACATTTCTTGAGACCGCATGACGACTACCTGCGGAAATCTGCCGGAATGATTCGCGGCGATGCCGATGTGGGGGCGATGTACTACTTCCCCTGCGCGAGTCTGGCGAGCCAAGATCAGGCACAGCTCGCGTCGTTTTCATTCTACGCCGTGTCAGCTCGGCGCCGCCGCTTGCTTCTGCTTGCGCACCCGCATCGCCGAGGCGAGCCGGTACTGGTACACCAGCGTCCTGCCCGTGGGGGACAGCGGGGTCGTCAGGTAGGTCTCCCGGCGCTCCACCAGGCCGAGGGCGAGCAGCTTCTGGAGGCCCCTCAGGTGGGTATCGGCAGACCAGCCGTACCGCTCCGGCGCCGGCTCGGCGGGGAAGGGCGACCACGGCTTCTCGCGGGCGATCACCAGGAACAAGGCCAGGGCGGGGAGGTCTATTTTGGTGTCGTAGCCCTTGGTCCAGAACGTGATCGGGATCTGCAGGAAGCGGTCCGCCTCGACCTTCCCGTCCGGGCGGGTGTACTCCAGGCCGGAGCCGTCCTCGCGGAGCAACGTCACCGAGATCTTGGTGCTGCCGTGAGGCCTGCTGCACTTGATGAGCTTCATCTTCTGCAGGCGCTGCAGGGTGCGCCAGGCCGCGGTTCGGGCGGACTGGCCGGTGGCGGTCTGCGTGGTGTCGATCAGCCGGGCCCAGACCATGCTGTCGAGCGTGGTGGTCCAGCCGTCCGCGTTCTCGCGACTGCAGGCGGCCACGATGATCAAGTACGCCTTCGCGCCGCGCAGGTCGCGGTTGTTGACGAAGTGCTTGAGGGGGCCGTGTCGGCTCTCCCCTCCGCGGTGGGCCTGCACGAAGGTCTTGCGGTAGGGCGCGGCCTTCCGCTTGGCGCGGGTCAGCAGCGCCGTGCGGGTCTCCTGTTCGGTGACCTCCGGCGGCTGCACGGTCGGGGTGGGGCTCGTCGTCTTCTTCACACCGACGACGCTAGACGTCTGACTGGGGCGGACTCAACCTGAATAGGCCCCGCGGATCTGACCGTCTGAGCGGGTATATGAGAGAGCCAAGTGAGAGAACCAGGTGTGAGTACCACATGTAGAGATACATGTGAGTACCGACATCTAGGGTCCTCGACGACATAGCGGTTGGATCTGTATGGCTGGTCGTCACCTCATGGTTGGTGCAGCGGATGACGCCGACCATCTCGTCTTTTTCGAAGACCGGACCCCGCGCCTGGTGTGGCTCCTCCTGCTGGCCCGCCGGAGCCCCCGAGTGCTCCTAGATATGTGCGCCGGCCCACAGCCCGCGGCGAACGGTCATGGGCGACGAGAGGCCGTCACGAGGCATGGCCTCCTGGGGGAAGGGCTCTCGCTACGCTCGTCCTCCCCGGAACCAGGAGTCCACGTGATCGAGTTCGAGTCGTACTGCGAGGCGCTGCGTCAGCGGGTTGAGGAGGCCCGAGCTGATCTGTCGTCGGACAGTCCGTTCGACCTGGAGGCGATCGTCCGGGTCCTCGACCTCTACGCGGCGGCGTCGACCCGTGCCGAGATGGAGGACAACATGCTGAGCGGCTGGGCGCTCAACTTCGACATCGGCTTCACGATGCCGAACGAGAGCGGGATGCGAACCCTGCTTCCCGGTCTCCGCGCCGCCATCCTCCACCTGTACAGCGGGTTCGCCACCGATGAGGAGCCGCCCGCGCGGCACCTGTACGGCGTACCCAACGATTGATCCTCAGCCCAGCGTGACGTGTGGTGGGTCCTGCCCCGATTGGGGGCAGGACCCACCACGTCTTTCCTGCTCGTTGTCCGGACAGCGGACAGATTCAAAGCCCCCTCATAACGCGCGCCGTCATACGCAGGTGAAGGCGAGTTGACGTGACACCGACGGCAAATCGCCACCCTGGCCGGAATGATGACCCCGAGTCGGCCGAACTCACGATCTTTCGGACAGCGGACGATCAAGCTCTTGATCTACGGCCGGGTGGCTTCTACATTGCGGTGCAATGTCACACTGAGCCGACCGACGCGGCCTTCCTGGGGGACCGGTGCCGGACACCGCACAGCAAGTACCGCTCCAGACCACCGAGAAGCTGCCCCGGGTGTTCTACCGGCTGGCACTGGGCGACGCGCTCTCCACCTACGGGAGCCAGCTCGACCTGGTGGCGCTGAGCCTGTTCGCCTACGAGGCGGCCGGGAACGCACTCGGCACGGCCGGGTACCTCATCCTGCGCCTGACCGGCGGTTTCGCCGGTGGGCTGGTCAGCGGGCGGCTCGTCGCCCGGGTCGACCGGCGGCGGCTGATGACGGGCTGCGCCCTCGCCCAGGCGGTGGCGCTGGTCGTGGTGGCCCTCGCCCCGGCGTCCGCGCGCATTCCGGTGCTCTACCCGCTCGCGCTGGTCTTCGGCGGCGCGGCGGCGGTGTGCGCCGTCGCGTTGCGCACCAGCATCCCGGAGATGGTCGGAGCGGAGCGCCGGGCCCGTGCCAACAGCCTGATGGCCAGCTGCCGTTCGGCCGCCATGGTGCTCGGCTTCGCCTCCGCCGGGGTGGTGGTGGCCTGGGCCGGGTTCCGCGCGGCGCTGCTGATCGACGCGTCGAGCTTCGTGGTCTTCGCCGCCGTGGTGCTCCGGCTGCCGCTGCGCACCCGGGCCGAACCCGCCGAGCAGGCGGCCGAGCAGGACGCCGACCCGGCCGCGACCGGCGTCGGGCCCGACGACGCTGCCGACGGCGGCAAGACGAAACGATTCGGCAGCCGGTGGCAGGCCCTGGTCGTGCTGCGCGCGGCCCCCGTGGTCGGTGCGATGGCGGCGATCCGACTGCTGGACGCCTTCGGCTCCGCCGCGCACAACATCAGCCTGCCGGTCTTCGCCAACCAGCACGACCCCGGTAACCCGGCCGCGCTGCTGGGCATGTTCTGGGCGACCTGGGCGGTGGGGAACCTCGGCGCCCAACAACTGGTCTCCCGCCTCCTGCTGCGCCGGGGCATCGAACCGGGCGAGCGCGCCTTCGCCCTGGGCACCTGTCTGATGTCCGGCTGCTTCATCCTGGTCTTCACCGGGCTGCCGACTCCGCTGTTCCTCCTGGTGGCGATCGGGGCGGGGCTCGGCGACGGCTTCACCGAGATCTCGTACACCACCCGGATCCAGGCGCTCACCGACGAACGGCGCGGCCAGGCCTTCGGGTTGCTCGCCTCCGCCGAGAACGTCGGCATGGGCACCGGGATGCTGCTGAGCGGATCGCTGCTGGCACTGCTCAGTCCGCTGACCGTGGTCGGCGTCTCGCACGCCGTGCCGATCGTGCTGGCGCTCGGCTTCCTGGTCCTGGTCGGCCGGGCCCGGAAGCGCTGACCGCGCGGCCCGGAGCCCGTACCGCCGAACCACCGCACACCGCACGGCCGTTCACCCCAAGACCACCCACCGCCCGACCGCACCCGCGACCACCGTGCCACCGCACCCGCAAGTACCGCGCCACCGGATCCGCCGACGCCCCACCGGGCCACCGGCGACCCCGATCCGCCCACCCTCCGCAACCCGGGGCAGCCCTACCCGCGCACGCCCCGCACCGATCCGAAAGGTGCCGTCGCCGATGAGCCCCACCGGTTCCGAGCGCGCCCGGCTGCGCGCCCTGGAGGCCCGGCTGCTGCTGCGTCCCGAGGTCGCCGACTGCGCAGTGCTGCCGGTCGAGCGCGCCGACGGCCGCCGCGGCCTGCTGGCCTACCTGGTGCCCGCCACCGACACCGACCCCGTCGCGCTGCGCCGCCGGGCCACCGCCGCCCTGCTGGACACCGACCCGGGCACCGAGGTGCACCTCCTGGACGGCATCGTCCGGACCGCGCTGGGCGAACCCGACCGCGCCGCCCTCGCCGCCGCGGCGGCCCGGCCGCCGGCCGGCCCCGGGCCCGCGCTCCGCCACCTGCGCGAACTCACCCCGAACTGGCGGCCGTTCGGCGCCCCCGGCCCGGCCGCTGGTGCCACCCCGAGCGGCCCGACGGCTGCCCCCTCGGAGCCCGGGAGCGTGGAGCCCGGGGCCGTGGAGCCCGGTGCCGAGGAGCCCGGGACCGAGGCGGTCGGCGCCCCGCTGCCCGAGCCGGAGCCGGACGCGCCGCGCACCCTGCCCGAGGCCCTGCTGCGCGCCGCCGAGCGGCACCCGGACCGCGGCCTGCACCTGGTCCGGCCCGACGGCGGTGCGACCAGGCTGACCTACCGCCGGCTGCTGGAGCGGGCCCGGGAGACCCTCGCCCTGCTGACCGCCGCCGGGCTGCGGGCGGGCGACCGGGTGATCCTCCAGGTGCCGGACCAGGAGGGCTACTTCACCACCCTGTGGGCCTGTCTGCTGGGCGGGGTGCAGCCGGTCACGGTGGCCCGTCCACCGGCGTACGACCAGCCCAATCCCGTCCTGGAGAAGCTCTGGCACGCCTGGCAGACCCTGGCGGAGCCGCCGGTGCTCGCGGGCGGCCCGGCCGTGGCGGGCCTGGCCCGGCTCGGGGAGCTCTACCCGGCGCCCGGCCTGCGGGTCATCGCGGTCGACCGGCCCGTCGACGGCGGCACCGCGGCCGTCGGCACCAGCGCCGGCGCCGAGCACGCCCCGGACCCCGGCGAGGTGGCGATCCTCCAGCTCTCCTCCGGCAGTACCGGCCGCTCCAAGGCGGTGCAGATCACCCATCGCGGCATCCTGGAGTACGTGGCCGGCGCGGTCGCCCAGGGCGCCCTGCCCGAGGACGTCACCGTCAACTGGCTGCCGCTGGACCACGTCGCCGGGCTGCTGATGTTCCACCTGCGCGACGTGGTGCTGGCCGCCGACCAGGTGCAGGTGCCCACCGAGCTGGTGCTCGCCGACCCGCTGGTCTGGCTGGACACCCTGGAGCGCTACCGGGGCGCGCACTCCTGGTCGCCCAACTTCGGCTACCGGCTGGTGGCCGAGGCGGTGCGGGCGGCCGGCCCCGGCCGGCGCTGGGACCTCTCCTCGGTCAAGTCCCTGATCAACGCGGGGGAGCAGTGCACCGAGGCGGTGCTGGACGAGTTCCTGGCCGCCACCGCTCCGTTCGGCGTACGGGCGGAGCACGTGCTGCTCGGCTGGGGCATGGCCGAGACCTGCACCGTCATCACCTACAAGCGCTACCACGAGGACGGCGCCCGCCGTCTGGTGCGCACCGACTCGCTGACCGGCCGGCTGGAGCCCGCGGACCCGGACTCCCCGGAGCGCGGCACCGCGTTCCTCAGCATGGGGCGCCCCGCCCCCGGCGCCCGGATGCGGGTGGCGGGCGAGGACGGCCGGGCCCTGCCCGAGCACCGGGTCGGCCGGCTCCAGGTCAACTCCGGCCGGGTGACGCCGGGTTACCTGAACAACCCGGCCGCCGACGGCGAGGCCTTCGTCGGCGAGGGCTGGTTCGACACCGGGGACCTCGCCTTCCTGGCCGACGGCGAGGTGGTGCTCACCGGCCGTCGCAAGGAGATCATCATCGTCAACGGGGTGCACCACTTCTGCCACGAACTGGAGGACGTGGTCGCCTCGGTGGCGGGGGTGCGCTCCGGGCACGTCGCCGCCTTCGGGGTCCCGGACGAACGCACCGGCACCGAACAGCTGGTGATCGCCTACGTGCCGAGCGACCCGGCCGCCCCCGCCGCCCCGGTGGCCGCCGAGGTCCGCCAGGTGTTGGCCGCCCGACGGCAGCCGGCCCCCGCCCTGGTACTGCCGGTGCCGGCGGCCGAGTTTCCGCGCACCACCAGCGGCAAGATCCAGCGCACCGCCCTGCGCGCACGCCTGCTCGACGGCGAGCTCGACGAGCACATCGTGGCGCTCGACCTGGCGGAGGCCAACGCCCGGACCGTGCCGGACTGCGTGCGCCGGATCGTCTGGGAACCCCGCCCGGCGCCGGACGCCCCCGAAGCTCCGGAGAGTATCGAGGATTCCGAGAGTCCCGAAGATGCCGAGGATTCCGAAGATTCCGAGGGTTCCGGGTCTGGCGGGCCGACCCTGCTGCTCGGCCCGGCCGGCCCCGGCACCCTCGCCGAGGCACTGGCCGCCGCCCTGCCGGGGGCCGTCCTGGTGGAGCAGCCGCCGACCGCCGACCCCGCGCAGTGGCGGCGGGCGCTCGGCGCCGAACGCCCCGGGCGGGTGGTGCACCTCTGGGGCGCGGACGGCGGGCCCGCCTCGCCGTCGGACGGCGTGCCGCCGGACGAAGCCCTGCTCGCCCTGCTGCACGCCCTCGCCGACCGGCCGCCGAGCGGTGAGCTGGTCACCGTCAGCGCCGGGCTGCACGCCGTGCTGCCCGGCGAACTCCCCGACCCGGCAGCGGCGTTGACGGCCGCGCTGACCGCCGGGGCGAGGGCCGAGCAGCTGGTGCCCGCCGCCCGGCACATCGACCTGCCGGTCGGCCCGCCGACCGCCGAGCAGGCCGCCGCCCTGCTCGCCCTGCTGGCCGAGCCCCGGCCGGAGCCGGAGAGCGCCTGGCGCCGGGGCCGCCCGTGGGTGCCCCGGCTCGGACCGGTCGAGCCCGACACCGAGCCCGCCGATGTCGACGCCGACGCCGAGGCCGACGCCGACGGCAAGGCCGAGGCCGCTGCCGCCGACGGCTGTTCGCTGCTCTCGCCCGGCGCCCGCTACCTGGTCACCGGCGGCCTCGGCGGGATCGCCGCCGAGCTGCTGCCCGGCCTGCTGCGCGACCACGGCTCCCGGCTGCTGCTGATCGGCCGCACCGACCTGGACGCGCCCACCGCCGAGGCGGCCGAACGCCGCGCCGCGCTGCACCGGCTGTCCGGCTACGGCGGCCGGGTCGACTACCGCCGCGCCGACGTGACGGACCGCGAGCAGCTGGCCGCCGTGGTCGCCGAGGCCGAACGGGACTGGGGAGCACCGCTGGACGGCGTGCTCCACCTGGCCGGCGCCTACCGGATCGCCCTGCTCTCCGGCACCGGCCCGGAGGACTGGCGGGAGGCGGTGCGCGCCAAGACCACCGGCACGGACCACCTCGTCGAACTCGTCCGGCAGCGCCCCGGCGCCCAGTTCGTCGGCTTCTCCTCGATGGTCGGCCTCCAGGAGGCCGTCGGCTCCACCGCGTACGCCGCCGCCAACCGCTACCTGGAGAGCGCGGTCGAACGGCTGCACCGGGAGACCGGCACCCCGGCCTGGACGATCTCCTGGGGCCTGTGGAGCCGGGTCGGCATGAACCGCGCCACCGACCACGAGCAGGCCTCCGCCGCCCGGGGCATCGCCGTGCTGAGCGCCGCGCACGGCCGCCGACTGGCCGCGCTGCTGCTGGCCGGCGCCCCGGGCCGCTGGTACGCCGGGCCCGACCCGAGCGCCCCCGCCGCGCGCCGCCACCTGCTGGCCACCGCACCCCGGCCGATCGCGGAGGCGCCGGCCGGCCGTACGGACGAGCACCGGCCCCCGCAGCCGACCGCCGCCCGGGCCGCCGTCACGGACCCCGCCGCCCGGCCGGCCGGCACGGACCCCGCCGCCCGGAACGCCCCCACCGCCCGAAGCGCCCCGGCCGAGCTGCGCCGGACCGTCCTGGACGCCTTCGAGACGGTCCTCGACGCCCCGCTCGACCCGGCCCGCCCGCTGGCCGAACTCGGCATCGGATCCCTCCAGTTGATGCGGGTGCACGGCGCCCTCAGCGCCGCCCTGCCGACGCCCCCGGCACCCACCGAACTGTTCCGGCACCCCACCGTGGACGCCCTGATCGCCCACCTGACCGAGGCCCCCGCGCCGGCCCCGGCCACCGCCACCGGGGCGGCGGCCGGGGCCCCGGTCGGCGACGACCGCCGGATCGCCGTCGTCGGCCTGGCCCTGCGCTTCCCCGGCGCCGACACCCCCGAGCAGTACTGGCGCAACATCGTCGACGGCGTCCGCAGCACCACCCGGTTCACCGAGGAGGAGCTGGCGGCGGCCGGACTGCGCCCCGAGGAGTACCGGCACCCCGACTTCGTCCCGGTGACCGGGGCGCTGCCCGACACCGACCACTTCGACGCCGAGGCCTTCGGCATCAGCGGCACCGAGGCCGCGCTGATGGACCCCCAGCAGCGCCTGTTGCTCGAGATCTGCCGGCAGGCCCTGGAGGACGGCGGCTACGACGCCCCCGACCCGCACCGCCGGGTCGGCGTCTTCGCCGGCACCGGGATGACCCTGTACGCGCTGCGCACCTACTACCAGCACACCCTGGCCGGCACGGCCGACCCGGCCCAGCCGGTGTCCGCGCTGCAGACCGCGATCGGCAACCAGGCCGACTTCGCCGCCACCCGGGTCGCCTACCGGCTGGGCCTGACCGGCCCGGCGGTCGGCGTGCAGACCGCCTGCTCCACCTCGCTGGTCGCGGTGCACCTGGCAGCTCAGTCGCTGCTCGCCGGGGACTGCGACCTGGCCCTGGCCGGGGCCGCCGCCCTGCACATCCCGCAGGCCGCCGGATACCGCTACGAGGAGGGGTCGATCCTCTCGCCCGACGGCGAGTGCCGGGCCTTCGACGCGGAGGCCGCCGGCACCGTCGGCGGCAACGGCGTCGCGGCCGTGCTGCTCAAGCGCCTGGACCGGGCCCTGGCGGACGGCGACACCGTGCACGGCGTGATCCTCGCCTCCGCCGTCAACAACGACGGCGGGCTCAAGGTCGGCTACACCGCGCCCAGCGTGGACGGACAGGCGGCCGTGATCGGCCGGGCCCTCGACCTGGCCGGAGTGCCGGCCGAGAGCGTCGGCTACGTCGAGGCGCACGGCACCGGCACCCCGCTGGGCGACCCGATCGAGTTCCGGGCCCTGGCCCAGGCCTTCCGGGCCCGGACGCAGGCCGCCGACTTCTGCTCGCTCGGCTCGGTCAAGCCCAACATCGGCCACCTGGACACCTGCGCCGGAATGGCCGGGCTGATCAAGGCCCTGCTGGTGCTGCGGCACGGCACCGTCCCGCCGCTGGTCAACTTCGACCGCCCCAACCCGGCGCTGGAGCTCGCCGGGAGCCCGTTCCGGCTCTCCGCCGAGCGCCGCGACTGGCCGGCCGGCGCCACCCCGCGCCGGGCCGGGGTCAGCGCCCTGGGCGTCGGCGGCACCAACGCCCACCTGGTGCTGGAGGAGGCCCCGGCGGCGGCCGCGCCCGGCGCCGCCGACGGCTCCCGGCAGGCGGCGCCGACCGTCCTGCCGCTGTCCGCCCGTACGGAACAGGGCCTGACCGCCCTGGCCGGGCTGCTGCGCGACCGCCTCGCGGCCGGGCCGGCGCCCGCCCCCGGCGACCTGCTGCTCACCCTGGGCGGCGGGCGCCGCGCCCTGCGCCACCGGCTGGCCGTCACCGGCGCCGGCCCGGTGGAGCTGCTCCGCGGCCTGGAGGCCCATCTGGCGGGCCGCACCTCGGGAATCGCGCCGGTGCGCCGCGAGGCCCCGCGCGGTGACGTCCGGCCGGTGCTGCTCTTCACCGGCCAGGGCGCCCAGTACCGGGGCATGGCCGCCGGACTCCACCGCGCCTTCCCGGTCTTCCGGGCCGTGCTGGAGGAGTGCGACCGGCTGCACCGCGAGGCCTGGGACGAACCGCTGCTGCCACTGCTGCTCGACCCCGTGCCGGAGGGCGCCGCCGACGACTGGACCACCGAGGCCGCGCAGCCCGCGCTGTTCGCCCTGCAAGCGGCCCAGCTGCGGCTCTGGCAGGAGCTGGGACTGCGCCCGGCCGCGGTCGCCGGGCACAGCGCCGGTGAGTACGCGGCCTTCCACGCGGCCGGCGCCCTGGACCTCGCCGACGGGATGTTCCTCACCGCGCTGCGCGGCCGGCTGATGCACCGGGCGACCGCTCCCGGCGCCATGACGGCGGTGATGGCCGGCCCGCAGCGGCTCGCCGAACTCGCCGACCGGCTGCCCGGGGTGGAGCTCGCCGTGGTCAACGGCGCCGGCCAGTGCGTGCTGTCCGGCCCGCCGGGCGACATCGCGGCCGCCGAGGCCGTCCTGGCCGCCGAGGGCGTGACCACCGAACGGCTCGCCACCGACCGGGCCTTCCACTCCCGGCTGCTCGACCCGGTGCTCGAACCGTTCCGCGAGCAGCTCGCCCGGCTGCGGCTGCGGCCGCTGACCGTACCGCTGGTGAGCAACCTGGGCGGCGAGGTGCTGGCCCCCGGCACCGTGCCCGCGCCCGACTACTTCGTCCGGCAGACCCGGGAGAGTGCCCGCTTCGACCAGGTGCTCGCCGTCCTGGACGGGCAGGGCCACGAGCTGTTCCTGGAGCTCGGCCCGCACCCGACGCTCACCGGCATGGGCCGCCGGGAGCTGCCGCACCGCCACTTCGTGGCCGGTGCCCGGCGCGGCGCCCCGCAGGAGCCGCAGTTCGACGCCGCGGCCGGGGCGCTGTGGTCCCACGGCGTCCCGATCGACTGGGCGCGGTTCGCCGCCGCCCGCGACTGGCCGGACGGCCCGGCCCGCCGGGTGCCCCTGCCGACCACCGTCTACCAGCGCCGCCGCCACTGGTTCACCGCCCCCGACCGGCCGACCACCGAGGACCCCGCCATGCACCAGGCACCGCCGCCCCAGCAGACCGCCCCGGGCCCCGTCGTCCCCGCGCCCGTTGTCCCCGCGACCGCCGTCCCGCCCGCCGTCGCGAGCCCCGAGCAGCTCGCCGAGGAGGCGGTGCTGCGCCGGGTGCTGGAGCAGACGGCCCGCCAGCTGGGCCACGACGAGGGGGCGGTCGGCGCCGACGACCCCTTCTTCGACCTGGGCGCCGACTCGCTCGGGATGATCAACATGATCCGGGACCTGGAGCGCGCCTTCCGGGTACGCATCTCGATGCGCGAACTGTTCGAGGCGGCGGACACCCCGGCCCGGCTGGCCGGGCTGATCGCCGACCGGCTGGAGCCGGACGTCCGGGACGCGCTGCTGCCGGTGGCCGCTCCGGAGCCGGCCGCGGTGCCCGAGCCGGTCGCGGCCCCGGCTCCCCAGGCGGCCGCGCCCGTCCTCCCCGCAGTGCCCGCCGCCCCCGTACCCGCCGCGCCCGTCCTCCCGGCGGTGCCCGCCGCCCCCGCTCCCGCGCCCGTTCCGGCCGTCCCGTCCGCGCCCCCGGTCCCGGTCGGGGCCGCCCCGGTGACCGACGGCACCGGCCTGATCGAGCGCCAGCTCGCGCTCCTCGGCCAGTTCTCCGACCTGATGCGCGACCAGCTCGGCCTGCTGGCCGGAACGGCGACGGCGACTGCGACCGCGACCGCGACCGGGGTGGTGCCACCCGCGCCCCTCCCGGCGGCGGCCCCCGTCGCCCTGCCACCGGCCGTCGCCCCCGCCGTCCAGGCCACCCCCGCGCCCGTCGCCCCCGCAACCCCCGCGCCCGCCGCCCCGCAGGTGCACGGCCCCCGGGTGACCGTCTCCCGCGAGTCCGGCATGGCCGCCGGCGGCCTGACCGAGCAGCAGCGCGCCCACGTGGACGGGCTGGTCGCCCGCTTCACCGCCCGCACCGCCGCCTCCAAGGCGGTCACCCGCCGCCACCGCCGCACCCTCGCGGACAGCCGCGCCGTGGTCGGCTTCCGCTCCGCCACCAAGGAGATGCTCTACCCGCTCGCCGCCCGCCGGGCCCGGGGCTCCCGGCTGGAGGACCTCGACGGCAACACCTACGTCGACATCACCATGGGCTTCGGCGTCCTGCTCTTCGGCCACGACCCGGAGTTCGTCGCCGAGGCCGTCCGCGAGCACCTGGCCGGCGGGCTGCGGCTGGGCCCGCGCGGCCCGGAGACCGGGGAGGCCGCCGAGCTGCTGGCCGAGCTGACCGGCACCGAGCGGGTCGCCTTCGCCAACTCCGGCACGGAGGCGAACGCCGGGGCGATCCGGCTCGCCCGCGCCTTCACCGGCCGGGACAAGATCGTCATGTTCGAGGGCTCCTACCACGGCCACTTCGACCACACCCTGGGCCGGACGGTGGGCCACGGCGCCGACCGGGAGACCGTCCCGGTGTCGAGCGGCATCCCCGCCAGCGCCGTCGCCGACCTGATCGTGCTGCGGTACGGCGATCCGCAGAGCCTCCAGGTCATCGAGGAGCTCGGCGACCGGATCGCCGCCGTGCTGGTCGAGCCGGTGCAGAGCCGCCACCCGGGGCGCCAGCCGGTCGAGTTCGTCCGCTCGCTGCGCGAACTGACCGCCCGCCGCGGCATCGTGCTGCTCTTCGACCAGATGCTCACCGGCTTTCGGCCCCACCTGCGCGGCGCCGAGGGCTTCTGGGGCGTGACCCCGGACCTCTCCACCTACGGCAAGGTGCTCGGCGGCGGCTACCCGATCGGCGCGATCGCCGGGCGGGCCGACATCCTGGACGGGATCGACGGCGGCCACTGGGACTACGGGGACGACAGCTACCCGCCCAAGGACACCACCTTCTTCGGCGGCACCTACATCCAGCACCCGCTGGCGATGACCGCGGCCGGCGCCGTGCTGCGCCACCTCAAGGAGGCCGGCCCCGGCCTCCAGGAGCGGCTGAACGCCCGCACCGACGAACTGGCCGCGACGCTCAACGGGTTCTTCGAGGAGGAGGAGTTCCCGCTCCGGCTGGCCCACTTCGGCTCGCTGTTCCGGTTCGAGCCGCGGGCCGACGTGGAGCTGTTCTTCCCGGAGCTGCTGACCCGCGGGGTCTACGTCTGGGAGTGGCGCAACTTCTTCCTCTCCACCGCCCACACCGACGGCGACCTGGAGTTCGTGGTCGACGCCGTCCGGGAGTCGCTGCGCGCCCTGCGGCGCGGCGGCTTCTTCCCGGCCCCGCCCGGCCTGCGGGTCCCGGCCCCGCGCCCGGCGGCCGCCGAACTGCCCCCGTCCGAGCCGGAGACCGGCACCGCCCCCGTGCCGTACCACCCGGTGAGCGACCCGCAGCGCCCGGTCGACTTCAGCCTCTACTTCTTCGGCGACTACCCCCTGGACTCCCCGGAGGACGAGAAGTACCGCATCGTGCTGGAGAGCGCCCGCTTCGCCGACCGGCACGACTTCCACGCGGTCTGGCTGCCGGAGCGCCACTTCCACTCCTTCGGCGGGATCTTCCCCAACCCCTCGGTGCTGGCCGCCGCGCTGGCCCGGGAGACCAGCCGGATCCGGCTCAACGCGGGCTGCGCGGTGCTGCCGCTGCACCACCCCGTCCGGGTGGCCGAGGAGTGGTCGGTGGTGGACAACCTGTCCGGCGGCCGGGTCGGCCTGGGCTGCGCCAGCGGCTGGCACCCCAACGACTTCCTGTTCTTCCCGGAGAACTACGGCGGCCACAAGGAGCTGATGCACCGCCAGATCGACACCGTCCGGGCGCTGTGGCGCGGCGAGCCCTACCGCGGCCGCAACGGCAACGGGGAGCCGATCGAGGTGACCCTGCACCCGCGCCCGTTGCAGGAGCAGCCGCCGATGTTCACCGCGATCGTCGGCAACCCGGACAGCTTCCGGGAGGCCGCCCGGCACGACCTCGGCGTGATCACCAACCTGATGACCCAGGACATCGCCCAACTCGCCGAGAACGTCGCCCTCTACCGGCGCACCCGGGCCGAGCACGGCCTGGACCCGGAGGCCGGCCGGGTCGTCGTGCTGGTCCACACCTACCTGGGCACCGACCTCGCCACCGCCCGGGAGCAGGCCTACCGCCCGTTCTGCCACTACCTGCGCTCCTCCCTCTCGCTGTTCGGGCAGATGGCCAACAGCCTCGGCCTGACCCTGGACTTCGAGCACACCCGCGAGGAGGACCTGGAGTTCGTGCTGGAGCGCGCCTACGAGCGCTACTGCGCCTCGCGCGCCCTGATCGGCACCCCGGAGAGCGTCGGGTCCGTACTCGCCGAGCTGCGGGCGGCCGGCGCGGACGAGATCGCCTGCTTCGTCGACTTCGGGCTCGCCCCCGACCTGGTGGCCGCCGGCCTGCCGCAGATCGACGCGCTGCGCCGCTCCACCGAGCGCGGCGCCGCACTGTCCTACGCGCAGCAGCGGATGTGGTTCCTGCACCGGATGCTGCCCGACGCCGCCCAGTACAACGAGGTCAAGGCCGTCGAACTGGACGGCCCGCTGGATCCGGAGGCGCTCGACACCGCGCTGCGCGCGCTGGTGGAACGGCACGTCGGGCTGCGCACCGTCTTCCGGGAGCAGGACGGCGAACCGTTCCAGCAGGTGCTCCCGGCGCCGGACGGCCCGGTGCTGGAGCGGGTCCCGGTGCACGGGCCGGCCGAGGAGGCGGTGGCCGGGCTGGTCGCCGCCGAGGGCGCCCGCCGCTTCGACCTGGCCGAGGGCCCGCTGTTCCGGGCCGGGCTGCTGGCGACCGGGCCGGACCGGCACGTCCTGGTGCTGTCGATGCACCACATCGTGATCGACACCCTGTCCACCGTGGTGATCACCCGGGAGCTGGGGGAGCTGTACCGGGCGGCCCGGGAGCGGCGGCCGCACCGGTTGCCCGCGCTCACCACCACCCCGGCCGCCGAAGCCGCCCGGGAGCGGGCCGCGGTGGCCGCCGGGGCGTACCAGGAGAGCCTCGACCACTGGCGCAAGGTGCTGGGCGGCGAGCTGCCGGTGCTGACCCTGCCCACCGACCGCCCCCGCCCCGCCGTACCGGACGGCCGCGGCCGCGCCCACGTCCGCCACCTGCCCGCCGAACTATCGGCAGACGTACGGGAGTTGGCCCGCGACCGGCGTTCGACCCTGTTCATGGTGCTGCTCACCGCCTTCGCCGGGGTGCTCCAGCGCTACAGCGGCCAGGACGAGGTGGTGCTGGGCACCCCGCTGGCCAACCGGGCGGACGGCACCGAGGACCTGGTCGGCTTCTTCGTCAACACGCTGGCGCTGCGGCTGGACCTCTCCGGCGAGCCGGACTTCGCCGAGGCGCTGGACCGGGTCCGCTCCACCGCGCTGGACGGCTACGAGCACCAGCAACTGCCCTTCGAGGTCCTGGTCCAGGAGCTGAACCCGCAGCGGGACACCAGCCGCAACCCGCTCTTCCAGGTCATGGTCGAGTTCGAGAACCACGAGGTCTTCGAGCTGGACCTGCCCGGGGTGACGGCCCGCCCGCTGGACCACGTGGTCGACCGCTCCGCCTTCGACCTGGCGCTCTTCCTCACCAACCTGCCCGAGGGCATCCGCTGCCACGTGGAGTACGCCGAGACCCTGTTCGACCGGGCCACGGTGGACCGGCTGTTCGACGCCTTCGAGCGACTGCTGGCCGCCGCCGTCGCCGACCCGGCCCGACCGCTCGCCGAGCTGACGGCCGCCCCCGCCGACCCCGCCCTGGAGTGCGGCCCGGCGGCGGAGCCGGCGCCCGCGCACCCGCTGGCCCGGGTGGCGGCCACCGTGGCCGACCGGCCGGAGGCCGTCGCGGTGGTCGCGGCCGACGGCACCGCGACCGACTACCGGACGCTGTACGCCAGGGCCGAGGAGCTGGCCCGCCGGCTGCTGGCCGCCGGGGTGCGCGAGGGCGACCGGGTGGCCGTGCTGGTGCCGCGCTCGGCGGACCAGGTGGCCGCGCTGCTGGCGGTGCTGCGGCTGGGCGCCGTCCTGGTGCCGATCGACCCGGTGCAGGGCGCGGAGCGCTGCCGGCTGATCGCCGCGGACAGCGCCCCGACCGTGCTGCTCACCGCCCGGGGCACCGACCTGATGGGCATCTCGCTGCCGACGGTCCACACGGACGCCGAGGCCGACGCCACGCCCTCGGCGGTGGAACTGCCGCCGCTGCCCGTCCCCTCCGCGCAGGCCGCCGCGTACCTGCTGTACACCTCCGGCTCCACCGGCCGGCCCAAGGGCGTGCTGATGCACACCCTCGCGCTGGCGTCGTTCCTGGTCTGGAACGTCGCCGATCACCCGGCCGCCCGCACCCTCCAGTACGCCTCCTGCGGCTTCGACGTCAGCGTCCAGGAGGTGCTGACCACGCTGGCCGGCGGCGGCACCCTGCTGCTGATCGAGGAGGAGACCCGCTACGACATCACCGCGCTGGCCGCCGTGGTCCGCGCCACCCGGGCCGAGCGGCTGCACCTGCCGTACACCCCGCTGGCCGCGCTGGTCGAGGCCCTCGGCGACGAACCCGTGCCGCACCTGCGCGAACTGATCCAGGGCGGCGAGCAGTTGCTGCTCACCCCCGCCCTGCGCGCCTTCCTGGCCCGCAACCCCGGCTGCGCGCTGGTCAACCACTACGGCCCCACCGAGACCCACGGGGTCACCTCCGGCCGGATCGACCCGGACGGGCCGGACCACGCCTCGATCGGCCGCCCGGTGCCGGGCAACCGGATCGTGCTGCTGGACGCCGCCGGGCGGCCCGTCCCGGCGGGAGCGGTCGGCGAGATCCACGCGATCGGCGTCCAGGTCGGGCTCGGCTACCACGGCCGGCCGCAGGAGACCGCCGCCGTCTTCACCGACACCCCGGAGGGCCGCCGCTACCGCACCGGCGACCTCGGCCGGTGGCGGCCGGACGGCACCCTGGAGTACCTCGGCCGGGCCGACCGCCAGGTCAAGGTGCGCGGCTACCGGGTCGAGCCCGGCGAGGTCGAGACCGTGCTGCGGACCGTACCGGGCGTGCGCGGCGCGGCCGTGACCGGACGCCGCACCCCGGCGGGCACCACACTGGCCGGGTACGTGCGGTGCGCGGCCGCCGACCTGCCCCGGGTCCGCGACCAGCTGGCCGACCTGCTGCCCGAGCACATGGTGCCGGGGCTCTGGGCCGCCGTCGAGGAGCTGCCGTTCAACCTCAACGGCAAGCTCGACACCGCCGCGCTGCCGGAACCGCTGCCGTTGGGCGCCGGACTGGCCGCCGTCGCCCCGGCCACCGAGCTGGAGCGCACCGTGCAACGGCTGTGGGAGGAGGAGCTCGGCCGCCCCGCGGGCGTGGAGACCTCCTTCTTCGACCTCGGCGGCCACTCGCTGGCCGCCACCCGGCTGCTGAACCGGGTCCGCGAGGCCACCGGGCTGCGGATCGGCGTGCTGGACTTCTTCCGCCGGCCCACCGTCCGCGCGATGGCCGCCCACCTGCCGGCCGCCCAGGAGCGCCCGGCCCCGGCCTACGAGGAGGGCACGCTGTGACCGCCGCCGCCCCCGGTCCCGCCGCCGCCCCCGGCCCCGCCGCCGCCCCCGCGTCCGGGCCCGCCCCCGCGTCCACCGGCACCGATCACGGCTGGGACCGCCTCCTCCGGCTACTGGACGAGCGCGGGATCGTGCTGCGCACCACCGGCGAGCGGCTCGGCTACCTCGCCCCGGCCGGCGCGCTGGACGAGGAGGCCGCCGGGCTCATCCGGGCGCACCGGGAACGGCTGCTGGCGGTCCTCACCGGCTCCGGTGCGGCGCTCGCCGCCGCGCCGGCCGGGCTGGCCCAGCACCGGCTGTACCGGACGCACGGCCGCTCCGCCGACCCGGCGGTGTGGAACATCACCCAGCGCATCACCCTGCGCGGGCCGCTCGACCCCGAGCGGCTGGCCGCCGCCCTCACGGCGCTGAGCGAGCGCCACGAGAGCCTGCGGACCCGCTACCAGGACACCGAGCTGGGCCTGCTCCAGCAGGTGCGGCCGAACACCCCGGTGGAGTTGCCGGTCGAGGACCTGCGCACGCTCGCCCCCGCCGCGCGGGACGCGGCGCTCGCCGGGGCCACCCGGGCCGAGGGCGCCCTGCCGTTCGACCTGGACGGCGACCGGCTGCTGCGCGCCCGGCTGCTCCGCACGGCCGAGGACGTCTGGGTGCTGCTGCTGTCGCTCCACCACATCGTGGTCGACGGCTGGTCCCTGGCCACCCTGCTGGCCGACCTGGGCGCGCTGTACCGCCGGGACGGCGCTCCGCTGCCGGACCCCGGCCGGATGACCGACCACGCCTGCTGGGAGCGGACCGTGGTCACCCCGGCCGCCGTCACCGAGGCCCTCGAGCACTGGGCCCACGTCCTGGGGGACACCCCGCCGGCGGTGGACCTGCCCACCGACCGGCCGCGCCCCGACCAGCGCTCCGGGCGCGGCGGCACCCTCGCCTTCCGCGTCCCGGCGGCGCTGGCCGAGGCGGTGGGCCGCTGCGCCGCCTCGCGCTCCACCACCGCCTCGGCGGTGCTGCTGGCCGGCTACGCCCGGCTGCTCGGCGAGCTGACCGGGGCGGCGGAGACCCTGGTGGTGCTCTCGTACGCCAACCGCACCCGGCCGGTGGACGAGCGGGTCGTCGGCCTGCTCACCACCGGCCTGCCGATCCGGCTGCCCACCCGCCCGCCGGGCGGGTTCGGGGCCGCAGTGGACACGGCGGCCAGGGCGGTGGCCACCGCCCTGGACCACGCCACGGTGCCCTTCGGCCACCTGATCGAACCGCTGCGCGAGCGCGGCGTCGGGCTGCCGGCCGGCTACCCGCAGGTCCTGCTCGCGGTGCAGAGCACCCCGGCGATCGCCCTCGACCTCCCCGGCCTGGCCGTCGAGGTCGAGGACGTGCCGGGCCCGTCCACCCGCGCCGACCTCTCCGTGCTCCTCACCCCGGACGCGGACGGCTACGCGGGCCTGGCCGAGTACGACGCCGACCTGTTCGACCCGGAGACGGTGCGGTCCTGGCTGGAGCGGATGGTGGCGGGCCTGGCCCGGGAGCTGACGGACTGACCGCCCCTGACCCCCCTGACCCCCTCAGACCGGCCCTGACCGGCCCTGGGCGCCGCGCGGCGTGCGTCGCGCGGCGCCGAGTCGCGTCCCGGCTCAGGGGGAGGAGGGATCGGTGGGGAAGAGGACGGGGCTGAGCAGGTACGGCACCCGGCCCGGGCCGGGCTGGTTGCCCAGCCGGGGCCGCAGGGCGGCGACCAGTTCGCCGACGAGCTCGGTGAGTTCGTCCGGGCTGAGCCAGAGCGTGCCCTGGCGGTAGGAGACCGAGTCGGCGGTCGGGTTCGCGCCCTCGCGGTCGAGGTAGGCGTTGAACTCGGCGATGAGGACGGCCATCGCGGCGGCGAAGCCGCGGCGGTGGTCCTCCAGGGACATGGTCGCGGCCGCTTCGCCGTCGATCGAGGGGCGGTCGCGGCGCAGCCGGTAGCGGCGCTCGACGACATTGCGGACGCGGCGCTCCTCGGCCACGTCGAGGAAGCCGGCCTCCGCGAGCAGGGCCACGTGCCGGTAGACGCTCACCTTCGGCACATCGGGCAGCCGGGCGGACAGTTCGCCGGTGGTGAGCTCGCGTCCGCCGGACAGGGCGTGCACCACGCGGAGGCGTACTGGGTGGAGAAGCAGTTCGGCGGTGTCCATGGCGCCACTATTTCACGAGTGATACCGTTATCGAAATTGAAACCGTGGATGGGGGAGCGCAGCGGATGAGACGGGAAACCGGACGTGCAGTGGCCGTGAACGGGCGCTCCGTCCATGTCGAGGAGTCAGGTCGGGGCGCCGACTGGGTGGTCTTCGAGGCCGGAGCGGGCCTCGGCCGGACCAGCTGGGACGCGGTCCTGCCGCTGCTGGCCGACCGTGCCCGGCTGGTGGCCTACGACCGTGCCGGGTTCGGCCGCAGCGGCCGAACCCCGGGCCGGCTGGGCATCGACGACCTGGCCGCCGACCTGGCCGCGTTGATCGGGGAAGTGGTCCCGCGATCGTCCCCTCCGGTGCTCGTCGCGCACAGCATGGGCGGCCTGGTCGCGCGCCGCGCGGCGGACAGCCCGGGCCTGCGGCTGCGCGGCCTGCTGCTGCTCGACCCGACACCGGAGAGCGCACCCGTCTACGACCGGTTCGACCGAACCGCCGGGAAGGTCGACCGGGTGCTCGCCGTGACGCAGGCGCTGGTGCGGCTGCGCCCACTCGCCCGCCTGGGCAGCGGGAACCTCCGGCGCGCGTTTCCGGCCGACACCTACGCGACCATGCTCGCCGAGGACCTCGTCCCCGCCGGGATCGCGCAGACCAGGAAGGAGCTCAGGGCCGTGGTCGAGGCCATCCCCCGGTTCCGCGCCGAGCCGCCCGGCCTCCCGAGCTGCCCGACCGTACTGCTCTCGCCGTCCCGCCCCGACCGGGGCCGCGCTGTGCAGCGCACCGCCATGACCGCCCACCAGCGGCAGTGGGTCGCGACCCTGCCGGACGGACTGTTCGAGGTGGTCGACTCGGGCCACCTCATCCAGGCCGAGCAGCCGGGGGCGGTGGCGCAGGCGGTCGGCCGCCTCCTCGACCGGACAGGTCCTCGTTGATCCGTCCCTTCCCGGAGTTCCCGGAGCCCACCCGTGGGGCTCCGGGGCCCTCCCGAGGGCTCGGCTTGCACGTGTCCGCCGACCGGGTGAGCCTGGAGTTGGCAGCCCGTACGGGGCGCGGGCAGGTGCGCCGAGCGTCAGAAGGACGCGTCGAGTCGCGGACCGCGTCGCACCGCATGGACCCCGCGTCGCACCGCACGGAACCCACAGTGCTGAGGACCCGTCATGCCACTGTTCACCGGTCCCGTTGACGACCCGCTCGCGTTCAACAACAACCCGTCCATGCAGAACGCCCTGGACACCACGCGGCAGCAGCTGTCGGACGCCGGCACCCCGACGGTCGACGACCTGGCCGTCATCGTCGTCGCGCTGACCGGGTTCGAGGGCGGGCTGAACCACCCCTGGGCGGCGATCCGGGACCAGGACGAGTGCTACTCGGCCAGCCTGATCAAGATCGCGGCGATGTACACGGCCTTCGACCTGCGGTCGAGCGCCGACCAGCTGGCCGGCGATCTGGGGCTGACCACCTGGCCGGCCATCGAAGCCGCACTGAAAGCCACCTTCGACCCGGACATCGGCGCGCACACGCCGTCACAGATCAAGGTGTCGACGGCGTTGCGCGCCGAGGACAAGGCCAGGCGGCCGAACTATTCGGCCGTTCTCCGACTCGGACCCTCCGGTGGGGTCTTCACGGTCGACTTCACTCCGGCGCAGGTGGCCGCGTTCGAGGACATGATGGTGCAGCAGAACGACCCGGGGGCCACCACGACGATCCACGGTCTGGGATACCCGTACCTCGACGGCAAGCTCGCCGACTCCGCCCTCTTCGACAGCACCTCCGCAACGGGGCTGTGGCTGGCGGGCGACTACGCCGGGATCTGGCCGGCCGCGCGCATCCCGTGTGTCAACGACGTGGACACGGCCCAGGGCACCACCGCGCGGCAGCTCGTCAGACTGCTGACGCTCCTGGCGGACGACAAACTCGTCGGGCCGACGAGCAGCCAGGGCATGAAGGCACTCATGGCCCGGGCGGGCACGTTCTTCGCGTCCACCAGCCCACCGATCTGGCCCCCCGGCGGACAGTTCGTCGCCACCCACGGCAAGGTCGGCATCGGCTCGTTGAAGACCGGCCAGACCGTGCTGTCCGAGGGGATCCTCGTCAGCGACACCGTGCGGGGCAGGAGCTTCGCCGTCGTGTACCAGAACGTGATCCAGGACGGCCTGACACAACGCCAGGCACTCGTACCGGTGGCGACACTGATCGAAGCCGCCCTGAACGCCTTCTGACACCGGCACCGGGGCACGCCCAGGCCCGGCGCCCGACCAGCTCGATCAGGGAGCTGCCATGCCCGACATCGAGATCGACACCTCGCGGCTGACCGTACCGCGGTTCACCGTCCCGGAGGCCGGCGCCGCCGTGCTGGACGGCTCCACCGCGCCGCCGCCGACGGTCACCCTGCCGGTCGGTGAGGGCTTCCACCTGCAGCAGGGCGGGCTACCGCCCGCCGACCTGGTGTTCGCGGTGCGGGCCGACGCGACCGTGGACTTCGATCCGGCCCTGGACACCTTCCTGAGCGGGCGCGGCACACGACGGCTGACCGTCCTCGGCCTGCCCGTCACGCTGGACAGCACCGCGCTCGGCCACGCCCTGGTCCTGGACCCCGGCGGCGCGGTGCTGGCCGCCGGGGCGAGTCCGCTGGTGCTGCTCCCGGCCGCCGACTACCGCCTCCTGGTGCCCTCCGTCTCCGCCTCGCTCAGCTTCGGCGTCGCCCGCAACGGGGCCGTCGGCATCGACGCGGCCACCGCGCGCTTCGCCACCGCGACCGGCCCCTCCCTCGCCGTCCAGGGCTTCACCGTCACCGTCGACGGCCGGGACCTCGCGCACGACCTCTACCCGACGCACTCCGGCACCGGCCTGCCCAACGACGCCCCGCACCGGCTGCAGCTGATCCCGGGAACGGGCTACGGTTTCCAGGCCGGTCCGTCCGGGCCGGTCAGCGGCTTCCGGTACGACGTGGGGCCCGACGGTGCCATCACGCTGAGCGGCGGCGCCGCCCGGCTCGACGCGCGGACGAACGGCTTCGCGTCCGTGGTCGGCGCCACCCTCACGGTCCACGGGTACGACGTCACCGTCGACGGCCGTGCACTCTCCCACGACCTGCTGTCCCTCCAGCCGCAACTGCTCCTCCCGCGCGATGTCACCCACCGCCTGCGGGTGATCCCCGCCGACGGCTACGGCTTCCAGGCCGGAACCTCCCTGACGGGGTGCCGCTACGACCTCCGGCTCGACGGCACCGTCGACTACCCGGCGGACTGCGACGGCTTCCAGGCCGGTCGTGGCACCGACAGCCTGGTCGTCCTCGGCTACCCGCTGGTCGTCGACGCCGAGCAGGCGGACAGCGACCTGGTCGACCTCGCCCCCGTCGGGGTCCGCGCCCAGTCCCCGCGCCGCCTCTTCGCCGTGGTCGCACCGGCCCCCGGCTACCTGCCGCGCACCGCGAACGGCCCGTTCACCACGCCGTTCACCGTCGGCCAGGACGGCACGGTCAGCTTCCCCACCACGCCGACCGACCCGGCCCCGGCCGGCTTCTACGCCACGCCACCGGACCCCGCCCCGCCCGGCCAGGAGGTCACCCTCGAGGTCGCGGTCCTGCCCGACGACCCGGCCGCGGGCAGCCCGCAGGCCACGGTCACCTTCACCGAGGCGGGCGTCGTGCTCGGCGCCGCCCGGCCGGACGCCACCGGGGTCGCGAGCCTGGGCACCACGGCCCTGTCGATCGGTGACCACCAGGTCACCGCGGTCTTCCCGGGCGACGACCGCCTCGCGCCGAGCACCACCGTCCTGCACCACCGGATCGAGGCCGCCGCGGGCACCCCCGACCCCCTGACCGCCGCGAGCGCCCTGCTCGCGACCGCCGACCAGCAGGCCTCCCAGGGCCTGACGGAGGCGGCCGTCACCTCCGCCGCCGCCGCGGTGGACACCCTGGACGCCTTCGTTCCCCCGACGGACCAGGCCGGCCCCCGCCTCGCCCTGTACGCCCGCGCGCTGACCGGCCTCGCGGACCGGCTGGTCGCCGCGGGCCGCCCCGTCGAGGCGGAGCAGCCCGCCGAGGACGCCGTCCAGGCCCTGGACCGGCTGGCCGTGCTCGCCCCGGCCCTGGTCGACCCGACGGTCAACGCCCACGCCCGGCAGCTGGCGGCCACCCTCACCCAGGACCAGACCGATCCGGGCGGCCCACCGGTCCCGGACCGGCCGCTGCCCGCCCCGCTCGACTGGTCCGCGCTGCCCCTCCTGGCCCAGATGGCCGACCCGCACCTGGTGGACGGCGCCGCCAAGCTGGCCCAGGCCCTCCTGAACGCGGCCGGCACCACCCCCGCGCTGACCGTGGACGGCAACGTCGGGCCGCTGACCCGGGCCGCCCTGGAGAGCTTCCAGAAGGGCCGCAGGCTCCCGGTGACGGGCACGACGGACACCCGGACCTGGTACGAGCTGGCGCTGGTCGGACAGCTGCCGCTGCTGGAGGCCGGGCCCCGGACGCCGGAGATGGCCGGCCCACCGGTAGCGGTGGTGCAGGACCTGCTCAACCAGGCCGGGGCGACGCCGCAGCTCACCGTCGACGGCCGCTTCACGGCGGACACCGACGCCGCCGTCCTGGCCTTCCAGACCCGGCGGGGCCTGCCGGCGACCAACCCGGGCAAGGTCTCGCCCGCGGTGTGGGCCGCGCTGGCCGCCGTGCCGATCGCCGGGGCCGCCACCGCCACGATGCGGCTGACCTTCGCCTGCGATCCGGCCGCGCAGGGGCAGACGCCCCGGATCCGGTTCGTCTCCCGCGAGGACCTCGCCATGACCTGCCCGCTGGGCGCCGACCCGCCGCCCGCCACGGACGGCCTGGCGGGCTTCTGGTTCGAGCTGCGGGGCGACCAGGACCAGGTGCTCTACCGCCGCAGCCGTCACCAGCCGGTCCCCGTCCTGGCCGAGGTGCCCGGTGACGGTGACGACGGCTCGCTGCGGTCACCCGCCGTGGACAGCCCCCAGGGCGGTTTCGAACTGCTGGCCCCGGTCCTGCCCGGGGCACGGAAGCTGGTGGTGTTCAGCAGCCCGCTGCGTGCCGACGCCCTCGACCAGCCCGCCACTGAGGTCCTCACCGTCCCGCTGACCGGAGGCCGGTCATGAGTTCCCACGACTACGTCGTGGGCCACCCGGACGGGGTGGCCTCGGGCTGGACCGTCGCGATCGTGTCCGAGGGGTACACCCGGGCCGAGTTGGACGCCGGCCTCTTCGACAAGGACGCGGCCGCGGTCGCTGTCCGGCTGCTGAACACCCCGCCGTTCAGCCACCGGGACCTGCGCCGGCAACTGGTGGTCGTGAAGGCCCCGATCGCCTCCGCCAACACCGGGAACACGATCGTCCCGAAGGACCCGGTGCCCGCGGTGTCGCCGTTCGGCACCGCGTTCGGCGCGATGTTCAACCGCAGCCGCGGCAGCGACGGACACGTGATCGAGCGGGCGGTCCACGGGGACAACACGGCGGTGAAGGCCTTCGTGCGCTCCCGGCCCGGCCTCGCCGCGGTGACGCACTTCCTGGTCATCGTGAACAACAGCCTGACCGACGGCGGCCTGATGTCCGAGGGGGTGGGCTGGTTCACCAAAGTCGGTTCCCTGTGGCCCGCGATCGCCGTCCACGAGCTCGCCCACGAGGCGTTCGACCTGGCGGACGAGTACCAGTACCAGAACGACGAGGACTCCGACCCGCTCACGACCTTCCGACCCCGGCCGGCCGATCTCGACGTCCCCAACGCCACCACGGCGACCGCCATCCCCGAGATCAAGTGGAGCGAGTTCATCACCCTGCCGCAGAACCTCGTCCCGACGACGGTGACCGGCGGGCCCTGCGTCCGCCGCCACCCGGCCATCGTGACGCCGGCCGGCACCGTCGGCGCCTACGAGGGAACGGCCCACTTCGACTGTGGAATATTCCGCCCGTCGCTGACGTGCCTGATGCGCCGGTCGACGGCCCCGTTCTGCGGGGTGTGCGAGAACACCGGCCGCGCCGTGCTCGGGCACTACGTGCTGAAGCAGGGCGGCGGCATCAGCACGACGGCAGGACTGTGGACGCACGTGCAGACCTTCCCCGACGACCCAGGCACGGGCGTGCTGTCCTACCACGTCGGCGCCGGCACCTACGCGGTGACGTTCACGAACATGTACCTGCTGTCCGACCGCCGCCCCGACGGTTCACCGCCGATCGACGTCCTCAACCCCTCGCAGGGCGCCGGGTCCATCGGCCCCGGCTGGACGTGGCTGTCGCCGTTCCAACTCAACGGCGTCCCGCACTTCCTCGGTCACCAGGGCGACACGGGGCGCCAGGCCGTCTTCCGGCTCAAGCTGCCCGGCAACTTCCTCCAGAAAGCGGTCGAGACGCCGCCGGGCCAGGCCTCGCACACCCACGTCGTCACACTGGACATCGGCGGCGCCCCGCACTACCTCGGCTACAACAGCTTCACCGGTGACGCCCAGCTGTTCCGGCTCGTCGCCGCCGACGCCGCGCCATCCCCGGTGGTGACGATGCAGTGGGGCGCCGGCCACAACGTGGTGACGGCGGTCCCGCTGGACGGCATTCCGCTCGTCCTGACCTACCGGATCGACACCGGGGAAGTGGCCCTGCGCGCGATCACCCCGTCCGGGTTCACCATGGCGTTCAGCCGCGGACCGAACTTCTGGACCAGGGACATCACCCACGCGGCGGCCTTCGTCCTCGCCGGCCGCTGCTACGTCCTGCGCTACTCGGCGCTCACCGGCCGGGCCTCGATCCACTACGTGCACCGCCAGGGGGACGGGATCGACCCCGTCTGCGCGGTCCTCCCGGCACCGGGGCCGGGCGGCCACTCGATCCAGGGGGTCGGGATGCCGATGATGGGGCCGTTCCCGATCGCCGGGCTGACGCGCGACTACGACAACCTGTACTTCTACAGCACGCAGAACCGGACACTCCGCGCCGTCGTGCTCACCCCCGGGTGACCGGCCACGGCCGGCCCGCACGATCCACGCCGCCCCACGGCCCCCGCCGGCCGCCCTCAGAACGGCGTGCGCCCGTGGATCTCCACCCGGGACACCCCGACCGTCCGCGTCCCCGCCCGCGCCGGGGCGGGCGGCAGACCGGTCTGTCGATCCCAGCGCCGTACCGACCCGTCGAAGCCGCCGGTGACGATCTCGGTGCCGTCCGGACTGAGCGCCAGTGCCCACACGCTCCCCACGTGCCCCACGAACGGCGCCGCGAGCCCGTTTCCGGAGAGCCGGTCCCAGCGGCGCACGGTGCCGTCGCTGCCCGCCGAGACGATCTCGGCGCCGTCCCGGGTCAGCGCCACCCCGTGGACCGGCTTGCCGTGCCCGGTCATCGGCGCGCCCACCGGGGCACCGGTGAGGCGCTCGAAGCGCCGTACCGACCCGTCGAAGCCGCCGGTCACCACCTCGGCGCCGTCCGGCGTCACCGCCAGGGCGAGGACGGTCCCCGAGCCGGCGTCCAGCGGGGCGCCCAGCGGGGCGCTGGAGGACCGGTCCCAGCGGCGGACCGTGCCGTCCTCGCCCGCGGTGACGATCTCCTGGTCATCCGCCACCAGCACCAGCGCCCGGACCGCGCCCCGGTGGCCGGTCAGCGGCGGACCCGCCGAGGTGCCCTGGGCCAGGTTCCAGCGGCCCACCACCCCGGTCTGGGTGGCCGTGACGGCCTCCGCCCCGTCGGCGGTCAGGGCCAGCGCGCGGACCCAGTCGGCGAGCGGGTCGCCGACGACCTCGAACGGCTCCGCGGCCGGCGTGTTGTCCGCCCGGCGGGTGCGGCGGACGGTGCCGTCGCTGCCGGTGGTGACGAACTCCCGGCCGTCCGGCGTGACGGCGGCCGCCCAGATGGTGCGGTCGTGCACCGGGAGCCAGTCGGAGAGCGGTGTGCCACTGGCCCGGTCCCAGTGCCGCAACCGGCCGGCCGTGTCCGCGGCGAGGACTTCCGCGCCGTCCGGGGTGCAGCCCACCACTGTGAACGACTGGGACTCGGAGGCCAGGAAGCCGGCCGGCAGCGGCGCGGTCACGAGGCGCCCCCGCCGGGCGCCGACGCCGCGTCGAAGGCGAGCCCGCTGGACAGCTCGCCCAGGCCCGGCCTGACCCTGCGCCCGGTCCAGTGCAGGACGGATCCGTCCGGGCCGCGGGCCGCGACCGGGGCCCGGGAGACGGTCAGCCCGGAGCGCGGGACCTCCTCGTCCCGGACGTACCAGGGCTTCCGTTCCGGTTCCAGGAGCCGGCCGACGGCGGCGACCTGGGGCCGTGGCCGGCCGTCCGCGGTGAAGCGCGGCACCTGGCCGCGCCGGAAGCGGATCGCCGTCGAGCCCTCGCGCAGCGGGACGGGCAGCAGCGGGATCCAGTGCGGGGGCACCGAGGTGATCAGCCGGTAGGCGAGCGTGCCGGCGCCGGGGTCCGGCGGCGGCGGATCCTCGTCCGGGGTCTCGTCGCCGCGCGGCCGGGCCCGTCCGGTGGCGCCGCGCACGGTCCGTTCGACCGCCCAGCCGACGTTGGCGAGCTCGTCCCGGGCGAACACGACCTCCTCGACCGCGGCGCCCTCCACCGGGTCGGCGACGGTCGCGAGCAGGGGCAGCAACGGCGGTCCGGGCCGGCCGGTGGTGAGGTCGGCGGGACGGAACACCGACCAGCCGCCGTCCTCGGCGGCGCCGACGGGCACGGACTCGCCGAAGGTGTCGGCCACGGTGAAGCCGGTGACCTGGTGCACCCGGCCGACCGGCAGGTCGATCGGGACGATCCAGTGGTCGCTGCCGTAGACGTTGGCGTACTCGACCACCAGCAGGCGGGCGAGGTCGGGCGGTCCGGCGTCGACGGCGGGCAGGTTGACGGTGGTGTCCTCGAACTCCCACCAGCGGTCGGCGGGCATCCCGGGGTAGGTGGCCCTGGTCGGCAGGGTCGTCACGGTGACCGGCGGGTCGGTCGACGCCGGGGCGGCGAGCGACTGGCCGGGGCGGGTGTCGAGGTCGAGGTGGTAGGGCTCGATCCGGCCGCCCGGGTACTCGGGCGCGGTGAGGACGAGCTGTGTGCCGCCCAGCTGCGCGCCCACGCCGAAGCGGTGCTCCAGGCGCTCGGCGACCCAGCTGGACGGCGCCGGCGCGGTGTGCTCGGCGGTGAACCAGCTCCGCCAGCGGGCGGCGGCGGCGTCGAAGGCGGCGCTCTGGTCGGCGGTCAGCCCGTCGGGGTGCCAGCCGGCGGCCAGGCCCTCGGCCAGGGCGCCGCCGTGCGGGGCCCGGACGGCGAGGGCGGCGGCCAGCGCCCGCCCGGCCGGGTCCGGATCGCGCACTCCCTCGACGGCGGGCGGGGTGCCGAGCGGGAAGCGCGCCACGGCGGCCCGGGCGGTCCGCGCGCGGACGTCGGCGGGCAGCTTGCCGAGGCCGTCCAGGAACCGCAGGCCGGCCCTGGCCGCGTCACGCAGCGTCAGCTCCGGTGCGGTCCCGCCGGCCTCCACCAGGTACTCCAGCGGCACGCCGTCGTCGAGCGGCTGCGGCGTGCCGTCGTCACCGGGCCGGAAGCGGTTGACCACGGCGCCGGTGACCTCCAGACGGGCGCTCACCGGCGAGCCGTCGTCCTCCCCGGCGAACTCGGCCAGCTGCCACTGCCGGGCCAGCAGGAAGAGCGGGTCGGCCACGCCCGCTTCCAGTGCCTGGTCCAGCTGCCCGCCGGACCCGGCGGCCCGCACCACCGGCTCCAGCCGGTGGTAGTGGGCGAAGGTCAGCTTGTCCACCACGGCTAGGACTCCTCCTTGAACAGCTTGTCGAAGACCCCCAGTCGGACGGCCTCGGCCATCAGGTCCTTGAACAGGACGCCGGGTGCGGTACCGAGGGCGGTGTCCGGCAGGTAGGCGGCCGGCAGGTACCGGCCCAGCCAGGCGAGCGCTTGCAGGTCGACCAGCCGCAGCTTGGCGAGGTCCAGCGCCTCGCCGAGGACCGCGGCCAGGGTGGCCACGGTCCACGGGGCGCCGGGGACCGGCGGCACCGCGAGCAGCAGCGACTGCGGCGGGCGGGCCCCGGGCGCGTCGAAGTGGAAGGCGGCGGCCGCGGTCCTGGTGCGGCCGGGGACGACCTCGCTCCACTCGTCGACCACCGCGACCGCCAGCTTCGCGCTCGCGTCGAGGTCCGCGGGCGCGTGCAGGACGAGGCCGGTCGCCGGGGGAGCGCCGGCGTCCCGACCGGGGGCGGCCACCCAGTGGTCGCCCGGGCCGAACGGGGTCTGGCCGACTTTCAGGGCCACTGCGGCGCCGGTGCCGGTGGCGCCGGCGTGCAGCAGCAGGTCGGCGAGCCGCCCGGCGCCGGGGCGGACCGCGCCCATCCGCTCCAGCCAGTCCCGTGGTGCCTGCTCGTCGTCGCCGCGGACCAGCCCGGCGCCGAGCGAGTCGCCGAGCTCCCGCGGGTCGGGGGCGGCGATCAGGTCGACGGCCCGGAAGCCGGGGCCGAACACGGCCTCCAGCGCGGCGGCCGGGCCCGGCGCGCCCGGGGCGGGTGACAGGGCGGCGTCGGCGCGGGCCAGCCGGGCGCTCGCCTCCCGCCGGGCGGCGGCGAGGACGGTGGCGGGCTCGTCGCCGGGAAGGCGCAGCGGGACGACGCCGTACTGGGCCATGGCGTCGAGGTCGCCGACGGTCTGGGCGGTGCGCAGGCCGTCCCTGGCGAGCACGGCCCGGTTGCGCAGGTCGCCCTCGGCGGGCGGCGGCACGGCCGCGGTGGCGGTGCGCAGATGGGCCGGGGTGCCGGGGACGGCCCCGGCGAGGACGGCGGCCACCGCCTTGGCCAGGGCCTCGGCCTCGGGCAGGGCCACCACGTCGTGGTCCCACTCCGGGGCCCGGTCGTCGAGCGGGACGGGTACCGCGTCGGCCGGGACGCCGGCCGGGCGGACCAGTGCGGCGGCGAGCACCGCCCGCAGCACGCCGGCGCCGGCCAGCGCGGCGACGTCGAGCGCGCAGTGGTCGGTCAGCGGCCAGGGGTGTTCGGCGACGGTCGCCGACGCCGGATCCTGGCCGAGGCGCTGCCAGGCGGCCCGCAGCCTGATCCGGTCGGGCGGGGCGAGCAGCCTGCTCGCCCAGGCGTCGAACCGGGGCTCCGCCTGGGCCCTGGCCCTGGCGGTCTGCGCGGCCGTGTCCCAGCCGGCGGCCCGGGCCGTGCCGTCCGGTACGACGACCATCAGCCGGTGCGTCACCGGCGTGCCCTGACGGGGGAGGTCGAGGACCTCCGGCCGGGGCGGGGGCTGCCCGCCCGCGGCCAGGGTGGCCAGGGTGGCCGCCGCCCGCTCGGGGTTGCGGCCGGTCAGCTGGTGCACGCTCTCGGCGAGCAGCAGGTCGGCGAGGGCGTCGACGTCGTCGTGCAGCGCGGTCAGGGCGGCGGTGACGGCGGGCACTTCGGCGGCCGGATCGAGCGGGGGCGTCACCTTCGCGCGAAGGGCCGTCAGGACCTGGTCGGTGGTCTGTTCGGCGATCCTGCGGCCGTCGACCACGTCGTGGGCGGTGACCACCTCCGGGGTGTCGGCGCTCCCGGTGCCGGGGACGGGCTGCAGCGGGGCGAGGGCGCGCAGCGGGGCGATGACCCGGTCGAGTTCGAGCGGCCGCAGGTCGTCCGTCCTGGCCTCGTGCAGCCTGCGCTCCAGGCGGTAGCCGAGCAGGGCGCCGAGCGGCTGGCCCTGGCGGACGCCGTCCAGGATCGTCATGGCGGTGCGCATCCGCCGGGAGGAGAGGTCGACGGCGAAGGCGCCGGGGTCGCCCGCGTGGGAGAGGTATCCGCTGCGCAGCACGGCGGCGGTGGTCGCCTGGGGTACCGAGGGGGCGAGGACGTATCCGGAGCTGCGGGGGTGGCCCGCCTCGCGCGGTGAGAGGTCCTCCACCCAGCCGTAGGCGCCGAGTTGGAGCCCGGCCGGGCGGGCGGTGGGCGCGCGCATGGCGGCCAGGCGGGCGGTGGCGAGGGAGGTGATCCAGGCGTCAAGGCGGTGCGATACGAGGTCCAGGCACTCGCCGAGCAGCCCTTCGACCAGGGTGAACGGGTCCCGGCCGGCGCGCCCCCAGTCGCGGACCCGCCTGGCCAGGTACTGGAGAGCGGCGTCCATCTCGGCGAGCGTGCGGCTCCACGGCCTCTCCTGCCCGGTCGGCGCGAAGACACCGTTGCCGCGCGCGGCGGAGGCGACGGACGGGCCGAGGAGGGCGCGGTCGGCCCGCAGCACCTGTTCGATCGGCAGCGCGGGGGCGGTGCCCGTCCCGGGAATGGTGAGGGCGAACAGGGTGGGGATGCTGAACGGGCGCAGCGCCACTCCGGCCGCGCTGGTGACAGCGGGGGCGGACTGCGGGGCCAGGCCGAGTTCGGCGAAGGCGAACCGGGGCCTGTCGACGAGCTGGTGCTGGTGGCCCAGGGCGGCGGCCGCGTGGGCGTACTCCAGGTTGGCGGACTGCTGCAACAGGGCCTCCAGCAGGGTTCTGGCCTGCTGCGGGCCGGCCACCACCAGCACCGACTGGAAGCGGTCGACCGTGTTCTCCAGGAACGTCGCCAGTTCCTCGACCGGGTCGCTTCCCGGGGGCAGGGCGAGTAGGCGCGCCTGCGGGATCCACAGCCGGGTGGCCTGCGCCTCGTTCTGGTTCTGGGTGATCTTCGGCTGGTAGTCGAGGCCGAGCGCGTGGTCGAGCGCCCGGGAGAGCAGCTTCTCCATGGGCACGGCACTCACCTCCAGCGCGCTCAGCAGCAGGCGGTGCAGATCGGCGTTCACCGCCCCGCGGACGGCGCGCACGGTGGTGGCGGCGGACACCGGCGCCATCCCCAGGGCGCGCAGCACGTCGCGCTCCGGCTTGGGCACCCCCTGGTCCCCGAGCGGCTCCCCGGGCTGGTCCGGCCCGCCGACCCTGGGCAGGCCGGGGACGCCGGCCTCCCAGAAGGGGCGCATGGTGGCGAGCGTGCGGTGCAGGCCGGTGAGCCCGGCAGGTTCGGTGTCCGCGGCCGGGTGCCACTGGGCCGTCGCGGTGACCGGCAGGACCCCGTACGGCTGACGGCCCAGGCGCAGCACCGGTAGCGGGCCGCGGGCGCGCACCCGGTCGACGTGGTGGGCGCGCAGCCAGTCCCGGTCGACCGGCGCCTGCTCGCCGCCTTCGCCGGCCAGCAGCTGCTCGACGAAGAAGTCCCCGGTGGCGCTCCACACGGCGAGCTGGAGCGAGCGGGCATCGGCCTGCTCGGTGTCGGCGGCGCCCGGCAGCCCGGCCAGTGCGGCCGGCGGCACGCCGAGTGCGGCGGCCAGGACGGCGGAGTTGGCGAGCGGGTCGGCCGTGGCCCGATGCCCGGCGGCCTCGGCCAGCATGGCCTCGACGTCGGGGGCGTCGGCCGGGGTGGCCCGGAGGGCGGCGGTGTTGTTGGTCGGGGTGCCCTGGGCGACGAACGCCGCGTCACCGTGGTCGGCACGGGCGGAGAGCACCGCGGCAAGCCGGTCGGCGCCGGCCTGCGGGTCCATCGAGGTGGTGACGCCCAGGACCAGCACCCGGCTGAGCAGCGGCCGACGGTGCGGGTCGTACTCGGGGTGGTCGGACAGTTTGACGGTGATCGCCAGTCCGTTCCGACGGGCGGTCTCGAAGTCCACCAGCCAGCGCAGTCCCGGGTCCAGCGGCATCCCGTCCGCGGGTGCCGGGGCCGCTGCGGGCGTGCCGTCGTCGCCCGGCACGGCGTCCGGGTCCGGCCCGACCTGGACGGTGTCCGGGACCACCTCACCGGGGGCGCTGCCGACCAGCACGTCCCCCTGGAAGGCGAGTGCCACGAACCGGTCGGGCAGGGTGGACGCGGCGGCCGGGCGGACCCAGCCGCGGCCGCGCTGGGGTACCGCCCGCAGGGTCGGCACCGGGCCCTCGGGGCCGTCGGGCAGCGGCTGCGGCGGGCGGTCGTCGACCTGCGGCGCCAGCACCCGTGCGACGAACCGGGCCCGGGCCGCGCCGAGCGTGCCCACCAGCTGGTCCCAGGCGGCGAGCCGGATCCTGGCGCCGTTCTGCCGGTCGTCGTCGGCCCGCCCGGCGCGCCACACCGCCGTCCAGTACCGCAGGCCCTGCTGCCGTTCACCGTCGGTCAGTTCGGGGTCGTGGGACTCGATGTGGACGTCGTCGGGGAAGATCCGCACCCGCAGGGTGTCGGGCGCCCCGCCGTCCGGGCCCAGCCGGGTCTCCAGGCGCACCGGGGTGAGCAGCAGGGGGACGGCCGGGTCGAGGCGGGCGAGCAGCTCGTCGTCGGTGGCCCCGCCGACGAAGTCCCGCACCGCGGCGTCGAGCGCGGCGCGGGCGGCGGTCAGGGCGTCGAGCGCCGCCCGGCGCTGTGCGGGGGTCGAATCCGCGGGCAGGGCGGCCCGGGCGGCGTCGGCGTCGGCCACGGCCTGGCGCAGGGCGCCGAGATCGCTCATCCGGGTACTCCCGTGGGGGGTGTCGGCGGTGTGGGGGGCGTCAGCAGCGCGGCGGCGGGCAGTACCACCCGGACGGGCTGGCGGAAGGTCTGCCGGGCGGTTCCGGCGGCGTCGGCGCCCCAGACCAGGTCGCCCAGGGCGACGGCCGGCCGGCGGGCGCCGGGCGCGTAGTCGGCGGCGTCGAGGTCCTCCGGCCGGTCGAACAGGTAGCTCCAGCTGAGGTTGTTCCAGTCGCCCGCGTCGGTGGGCGGGTCCGGCGTGGGCGGTGGCTGGTAGGACTGCCCGAAGGCCAGAGGGACGTCCTCCAGGCCGAAGCGCGGCTCGCTGGGCTGCTCGGCGATGACGAAGCACCAGGGTGAGGCCAGCAGGTCGTCCTTGGAGATGTCGAACCCCAGGAAGGTCGTGTCGGGGTCCACCGCGCCGCGGAAGACCGGGCGCCGGGCCCGGGTGTCGTCGGGCTCGCCCCGGACGAACGGCGCCGCGTACACGATCGCGCCCGGGTAGCGCCGCAGCAGGGCGCTGCGCAGTACCAGCACGGCCCGTTCGGGCTGCCCGGGCCGGTGCCCGCCGATCGGCAGGGCCGGGTCCCAGGTGGGGATCGCCGGGATGTCCGCCCCGGCGCCCCAGAAGGTGGCGAAGTAGGTGCCGCGCTGGTCGGTGGGGTACTCGCGCCAGCGCAGCTCGCGGCCGAACTCGTGGTTGAGGCCGATCAGGTAGGCCTCGACGAAGGCGGGGTTGGTGACGGCCAGGGTGGCCGTGTCGGGCGCGAGGTCGGCGAGCCCGGCCAGCAGCCACTCGGTGGACTGCGCGGCCAGCGGCCGCCACATCGGGTCGGGGAAGGTCGGCGCCCAGGTGATCGGGGCGTCGCCGGTCCCGTCGGCCTGCGCCGGGCGGGTGATCCGCGCGCCGACCACGGCCGCGACGGTCTGCGCGGGCTGGAGGGCGGCGGCCACCTGCTGGTGGGCGTCGGCCACCGCGAGCGGCGGCGGGGGCGGCAGCGCCGGCGCGTCGGCGGCGCGGACGATCCGCTGGTGGGCGGTGACGACCGCGGCCTGGACGTCCCCGGGGCCGAGGGCGAGGACGGCGGGCGCGGCGAGCCCGTCCGCATGGTCCACCAGGTAGCCGACGTCGACGATCCGGTCGAGCGGCAGGCCGGCGGCGGGCTGCCAGCCGGCGAGGACGTCCTTGAGCTTGTCCGGGGTCCAGGGCGGGATGTCGGGCGGCGGGCCGGCGTCGACCGCGCACTGGACGCTGCCCGCGCAGCGCGCCTGCCAGATCCCGCCGTTGCCGAGGATCGCCCCGTTCCCGGCGCCGTGCCCGTCCCAGGTGCCCGGGGCGCTTCCGTGCCAGCTGCCGTGCCGGGCGGTGGGGGCGGCGGAGGCGGTGGAGCGCCAGGTGCCGCTGAAGGTGGCGTCCGACAGGATCTCGTAGGCGCTCCAGGTACCGGTGCAGACGCCCTGCCAGGTGCCGTTGTCCTGGTCGCAGGACCAGGTGCCGGTGCAGACCGCCCGCCAGGTGCCCGGCACGCTCTCCGGGTCGTCGACGGTCATGTCGAAGGCCCAGGTAGCGGCGAAGGTGCCGGCCCACTGGCCGTTGGTCAGGCCCGGGGCGCTCCAGCTGCCGGCGCAGTCGCCGCTCCAGGGTCCTCCGTTGTCATCCTCGTCGGTGTCCCAGGGGCCCTTCCACAGGCCCGTGTACGTCCCGTCGACGGCGGCGGGCCCGGTCAGCGGGGACAGTCCGCCGGGTGCGGTACGGCCGGACGGGAAGGTCAGCTCGCCCGTGGGCGCCAGCGTGGAGCCGTGGAAGAAGGCCGCCGGGACGGCGACCTCGGGCAGGGCGCGCAGTCGCACGGTCGAGCCGAGCAGCGGTTCGGCGACGGCGGGAGCCCGGGCCAACTGGTCGCTCGTCACATCGCGGGCGGCGGCCCGGGCCAGGGCCTGCGCCGCCAGGTCGTCCCAGGCCTGCGGCCCTCGGCCGGTCAGGCCCAGCACGTCGAGCACGCCCGGCAGCCGCTCCGCCGAGACCAGCCCCTCCGGCGGGAGGGCGAAGGCCACCGCGCCGTCCGGCTCGAACCGGGGGGCCGCCAGGCCGACCGGGGACAGTGCGACGGTGCTGATCACCGTGGCGAACGGCAGCGCCGGTTCCGCGCCGCCGGGGCCCGCCGCCCGGGCGACCCGCCGGCTGAGCAGGCCCAGCGGCCGGGTCGCCCGGCGGAAGGCCGCGGACGCCAGCGCGGCGGGCAGGGCGCTGTCCCGGATCCGGCTCTCCAGGGTCGCGTCGCCGAACAGCGTCCGGCTGCGCAGCGGGGCGGTGAGGTGGAGGAACGCGTCGGCGGAGAGCGCGGCGACGTGCCGCAGGTGCAGCCGGACGCCGACCAGCCGGGCCAGGCCGGCCAGGTCGAGGAAGCGGTTGGCCTCCCGCGCGTCCGCCAACTGGCTCCAGGCGGAGGCCATCAGGGCCTCCTGCTCGCCCTGTACGGCGCGGGTGCCGAGCCCTGCGGCGACCCGCCACCTTGGGTCCAGATTCAGCGCGTCGAACCAGCCGGTGGCGGTCGGCTCGACGCTGCCCCGCAGGGCGTGGAAGCCGCCGTACAGGGGCGGCAGGATGCTCGGGTCCTCGGTGCCGTCGTCGTGCGCGGCGCTGTCGAGCGCGGTGGCGAGGTCCTGCCGCCAGGCGGTGCTCGCGGCATCGACCGGCCACCCGGTACGCGGCGGTACGTCCGGGCTCTGCAGGGCGCTCTCGGCCTGCTGGACGAGTGCGCCGGGCGAGCCGGACAGCAGCCCCGGCCGGCTCACGTCCAGCGGCCGCAGGCCCGCGGTCGGCGGCAGCGGTCGGGCGCGCAGCCGGGTGGCCAGCGTCTCGAAGTCCCCGGCGTCGCCGGTGGCGAAGGACCAGGAGAAGTAGACCGGCAGGGTGGCCGGGGCGCCGCGGGTCCAGGCCGGGGCGAGGTCGCCGCCGCTGCTGCCCGTCCCGGCCCGGCGGCCGGCCTCGAAGGCGGGCACCAGGCAGGCGACGTAGTCGGTGTGCGGCTGGAGCCGGCGCGGCGCCAGCAGCCGGGACACGGAGCGGCGCGGGTCGCTCGCGTCGCCGCTGACCAGCTGGGTGTGCGCCCACAGGTGCAGGAAGGCCGGGTCGGGCAGTTCGGTCGCGGTGTCGGTGGAGCCCAGCTGGAGCACCGGCAGCGGCAGGCCCGGCTGCCGCACCGGGCGCAGGCCGGCGCGCACGCAGACCAGCGCGAGCCACGGGCGAAGCACCCCGCCCGGTCCGGCGGTGAGCGGGGTGAACATCCAGGGCAGGTCGGTGCGGTCGAACTCGACCAGCGGGAAGCGGGTGGTCTCGGCGTCCGGCGTCCCGGGGCGCGGGTAGAGCCGGACGATCTGGCGCGGGTCGAACGCCGTGACGTCCCCGGGCCCGTACACCTCCATCGTGAGGGTGCTCGGTGCGCCGCCGTTGACCGCGACGGTCGGCTGCAGCTGCCCTCGGACGGGAGCGGTGCGGGCCAGGTCGTCGGGGTCGCCGAGGGAGGCGGCGGCGCCGGCCCGCTCCCAGGCGGCGAAGGTGTAGCTGTTCACTTGCGTCACCTCAAGGCCTCTCGTCACGGGTGCAGCTCGTAGGCGGCGACCACCTGGAAGGCGGTGCCCGGCTTGGACACCCCGCGCAGTGACACCAGCGCCTCGGTGAAGGTGGCGCTTCGGGCCGCGCCCGCGGCCTCGGCGAGGGTGGCCCGGTCCGCGATCGCGTACCGGGGCGCGTTGAGCGCCGGGGCCAGGCCCGGCGCCGTGTACCGGGTGCGCTCGGCGTACAGCGCGCTGAGCGCCACCGCGCCGTGGCCGAGGGCCGCCGTCAGCGCGGGTTCCTCGATCCGCCAGCCGTTGGGGGTGACGGCCGGGTCCCCGCCCACCACGATGGTCTGATAGACCATGTCCACCGACCGTCGCGGGGCGGCGCCGGTGCCGGCGGGCGGAGCCAGCTCCGCGCCGGAGCAGAGCGGTTCGAAGGCCGGCTGGGTGAGCTTCTCGTCGTCGGTGAGGTCGAAGAAGTCCGCCCGGGCGAACTGCTCGGTGACCGGTACCGACGTCCCGCTGCCGGAGGCGAAGGCCACGGCCACGGTGAAGGTCGGCGGCGGGGCGGGCAGGCGCCCCGGGCCGAAGCGGGTGATCGGGACCCCCAGCGGGACGACGCGCTGGCTCAGCCGCAGCAGTCCCACCGGGTGCAGCAGCGCGGCACCCTGGGCGTCCGGCTGCACGGTGGGCAGCGCGCCCGCGTCCGGCGGTGGCACCGGAGCCCAGCTGCGCGGGTCGGTGACGGCCTGGAGCAGCCGCCCGGCGACGTCCGGGGGCGGCGGCGCCGTGGCGGTGCCGGTGCAGCCCCAGTGCTCGTCGAAGGGGAAGCTCACGTCGAACAGGAACAGCGAGACGCTCGCCCGGCCGGCGACGTGCCAGCACGGGGTCGGCCCCTCGACCAGCACCTTGAGGTCGACCGAGCAGAGGCTGGCGCCGGCGAAGCGCAGGTGGAACGAGCCGTACAGGTCGAGGACCAGGCCGAAGCTCGGCTCCCAGCGCACCAGCGCGTCGAAGCCGAGCCGCCCGGACACCCCGGTGTCCTCGGTGCCGATGACGGCCGTCAGGGACGCGCCCGCCTGCACGGTGGCCGGGGTGACGGCGAAGTACCCGGTGAACACGATCTTGACGAAGGCGCTGTCGGCGATGGCGATCGACAGCCGCCTGGGCACCGGGAAGCCGGGCGGGGCGGTGAAGCGCGGGTGGAAGCCCCCGGCGGACAGGATGAAGGTGGCGTCGTCGCCGGACTTCACCCGCAGCGCGAGTCCGCCCTCGATCGGGGCGAGCAGCAGCCGCGAGCCGCCCAGATCGGCCGTCAGCTCCACCAGGCCGTGGGCGGCGTCGACGATGCCCACGATCGCGGCCCGCAGGTCGATCACCGGCGCCTGCGGCGCGGGCAGTGCCACCCGCAGCCGCCCGAGCAGGGCGATCACCGCGCTCGGCAGTTCCAGCACCAGCCCGATGTCGGCCGTCAGGAACGACACCGGCCGCCCCCAGCCCAGCCGGAACATCGGCCCCACCACGATGCTGCCCGGGCGCGGGCGGAACACCGAGTCCAGGGTGGTGAGGATCTGCGGGGCGGCGGCCACCGGGTCGGCGGGGAAGAGCACCCGGTCCAGCTGCCCGCCCTGCACGGCGGCCGCGAGCCCGTCCCGGTCGATCGCGTAGCCGACGCCCACGATGCCGCCGACCGCGTTCAGGGTGAACGCCAGCCCCAGCTCGATCGGCGGGTCGAACCCGGCGCTGAGCACCGCGAGCAGCGCGAACGGCGAGGTGTGCAGCACGCCGAAGGCCTTGACGTCCACCACGCCGAGGCCCAGGGCCAGCGCTCCTGCGTACCGGTCGCCGTCGTGCCTGAGGTACCCGGCGCCCTTGGCCGGGCCGAGCGCCAGCCGCACGCCGAGGCCGTCGGCCGCCACCGGCGTCACGGTGACGGCGCCGTCGGCCACCGCGACCTCGGCGCCCACGCCCTCCACGGTCGCCTCGGCCAGGCCCGCCACGGACGCACCGAAGGAGAGCGTCAGCCGGACCGCGTCTGCCCGGGGCGCGAGGTAGAGGGAGGGGGCCTTCAACAGCGGCGGGACGCTCTTCAGCGGCAGCGCGACACCGCTGCGCCCGCCGCCGTCGAAGCTGACGCCGCCGGCGTCGGCCCGAGCGGTGACGTCGCCCTCGAAGAGCGGGCCGCCGGCGGGCAGGAGCAGGGCGAGCAGCGCGTCGCCGGGCGGCGAGAGGCTCAGCCCGCCGATCCTGACGACCAGTCCCGCCCCGGTCGCGTCGGCAGGGGCGGTGAGGGTGAGGGTGATCCCGTCGCGCACCTCGACGCCGGGGGCGATCCGGAAAGCGCCGACGCTGAGCGCGAACACGAGGTCGGCGGGCAGGGCCGGGGCCAGCAGTCCGACCTGGGAGGCGTCGACCCTGAGGGCGCCGGGGACGTCGAGGTGCCATGTCGGGGCCGTCTGCCCGATCGCCTGGGCGAGGACCGTGACCAGGGCCGGGAGGAGCCGGCCGCCCTGGTCGGCGCCGAGTGCGGTCAGCCGCCCGAGAAGGGCTCCGGGGGTCAGTTCCCCGAGTGCGGTCCTGAGGGCCTGCCGTCGCTGCTCGTCGGAGCCGAGGCCGGCCAGGGTGCCGAAAACGCCCGTCAGGGCCTGCCGCAGCCCGGTGGCCAGCTCGGCCACGGAGTCGGTCACGGGCGGTACCCCCTCGGGCGGCGTCGGCAGCGCGGGTCTCGTTGCCCGCCGGGTCGTTCACGGCGCTCCGCTGCCGGGCGCGGTGGCGCCGGGCCCCGGGAACGCATCGCCCACCGCATCGCCCGCGCCGCCGACATGCCGATCCGACACACCGTCGGATCACCCCGTCGGCGGATCCACCCCCGCCGTTCGGCCCACTCGGCGGGGCGTGGCGGCGGTGGATGCACTGGGGCATCCGGGCAACCGGCGTACGAACGGTGGGGACCGCCCCCGGCCGGTGCCGGGGCGCGGTGTGACCCGTCCGGCGCAGCGTGGCGCGCGGGGAGGGCGGGAGGCTGCGATCTTCGGAGGGACCCGGCGGTGCCCGACTGCCGGGTCCCGTTGTTCCGAGACCGTGGAGGCCCGGATGTGGCAGGCTCCCCCCGCCCCCGTCAGCCGTGAGTGGCTTCCCGTCCTGGACATGCCGGCGCCCGCCGCGCAGAACCGCTGGACGGTGCTGCTGCGCCTGCTGCTGCTGATCCCTCAGTTCGTGGTGCTGTGGGTGCTGTCCCTGGTGGCTTTCGTGGTCACCGTGATCGGCTGGTTCGGTGCGCTGGTCCTCGGGCGGCTGCCCGGCTTCGTCGCCGACTACCTCACCGCGTTCGTCCCGTACGAGGCGAGGGTCACCGCGTATCTGATGCTCACCGTGGACCGTTACCCGCCGTTCCGGTTCAGCGCCCCCGAGTACCCGGTGCAGGTCGAGCTGCGGCCCGGTGAACTGAACCGGCTGGCCGTACTCTTCCGGATCATCCTGGTCATCCCCGCCTCGATCGTGCAGGGCCTGCTGCACGCGGGCTGGTGGATGGTCTCGTTCATCAGCTGGCTGGTGGTGCTGATCCTCGGCCGGATGCCGCAGCCGCTGTACGAGGCCACGACCGCGATCCTGCGCTACCAACTGCGGTACACCGCCTACCTGGTGATGCTCACCTCCGCCTACCCCAAGCGGCTGTTCGGCGAGGAGCCGAACAGCGAGCCCGAGCGGGTGTCGGCCACCCGTCCGCTGGTGCTGAGCGGCGGCGGGCGCGGGCTGGTGGTCCTCTTTCTGATCCTCGGCCTGGTCTCCTGGGTGACCAGCTCGGTCACCACCTCGGTGAACACCGACGACAACGACGAGGACAACGGCGTCAACCCGACCCAGCACGTCATCGCCCCGCTCGTGCCCGGCCCGCACTGACGGCGGGCGGCCGGGCGGCCGGGGGTCAGGGCCGGTGGACCGGGGCGGCCTCCTGCGCGGCCTGCTTGACGGCGGCGATCAGCTGGTGGCGGCGGGCGCGCAGCTCCTCGGGGCGGACGGCGACGGAGACGCTGCCGATCACGGCGCCGTCCGTACCGAGCACGGGGGCCGCCAGGCAGGCCAGACCGGTCCGGGCCTCCTCGACGTCCAGGGCGACGCCGGTGCGGCGGATCCGCCGCAGCTCCTCGTCGAGCCGTTCGACGGAGGCGATCGTGTGCGGGGTGAAGCGGCGCAGGCCGGGCTGCTCCAGGTAGCGGCGGCGGGCGGCCGGGCCGGCGGCGGCCAGGGCGATCTTGCCGTGGGCGTAGGCGTGGGAGCGCGGGTCGACGCCGACGGTGAGGTCGGGCCGCTGGTCGCCGTTGGCGGCGAGGGTGCGCACGTCGGCGATCACCAGGCCGTCGCCCTGGTAGGCGACGTAGTTCGCCGAGGCGCGGGTGGCGTGCCGCATCCGGGCCAGCACGCCGTCGATGCCGTCGGTGAGGCCCATCTGCCGCTGGAACGCGCGGTGGAGGGCGGAGACCTGGTAGCCGAGGGTGTAGCCGCCGTCGGTGCGCACCAGGTAGCCGCGCTCGGTGAGCGGGGCGAGGAGGGTGTAGGCCGTCGACAGGGCGCAGCCGAGGCTGCGGGCGAGGGCCTTGGCCGGGACGGGCGAGGGTGACCCGGCGACGAGTTCCAGCACCTCCAGGGTGCGGTCGGCGGCGCGCGGCCCGGTCTGCCCGGCCATGACGGGGTGCTCCTCCTGCTGATGCGGCGTGACCCGTCCAGTCTGCCGGGGGCCGGACCGGGGGAGGCCACCGGCCCCCGGTCCGGCCCCGCTCGGCGTCCGGGTCGGGCCGCGCCTGGCTGGGACGTGCCCTGCTGGGCTCAGGCCTCGCGCGGGGTGATCTCGCCCATGAGGTCCCAGCCCTCGCGGTCGGGGAGGTCGACGCTGATGATCCGGGGCTTGGCGGCGACCGCGCCGGACAGCGTCTCAATGGCCTGCCGGAAGTGCGCCGACTCGACGTGCGCCCGCCCGGCCTCGCCGTCCCGGAACCCCTCCACGAGCACGTACTCGTTCGGGTCGTCCACGCTGCGGGACCAGTCGAAGAACAGGTTCCCCGGCTCGGCGCGGGTGGCCTCGGTGAACTCGGCGACGATGTCGAGCCACTGCGCGCTGTGCTCGGGGCGGACGGGGAACTTCACGGTGATGAAGATCATGGCGCTCTCTCGGGTCGGGGAGACGGTCGAACCCCCACCCTGCCCGACCACCGCCCGGCCGGGGGAACGCACGGCACCGCGATTCCACCCATGCCGGAAACCGTCCCTGCCGGGAGCCCCGTGGCGCCGCTACGGCAGGAGGCGGTCGGGGGAGGGGAGGCGCGTGATCGGCTCGTCGGCCCAGGAGTAGACCTCCAGGTAGGACAGCCGGCCCTCGGTGACGAAGACCATGACGCCGCCGATCGGGGTGCCGTCGGCGTCGACCACGGTGGCCTCGGCGGCGGGAGTGTCGGTGACGGGTGCGGCGGGTGCGGCGGTCGGGTCGGCCAGGGCCAGGTCCAGGCTGGGGCAGGGGCACTTGCAGCCGCCGGTGACCCGCAGGTGGGGGATCTGGGCGCGCAGGGCGCGGAAGGCGGGGGTGTCCGCCGCGAGCAGCGACTCCAGGAGGGCGACCGCCTCGGCGGGGAGGTGGTCGTCGGGCTTGCGGTCGTCGGGCTTGCGGTCGTCGGGCTTGCGGTCGTCCATGGGGAGGAGCCGATCATCCGTCCGGAGGGGACGTCAACCGGGTTGGGCGGGCACCGGCGCCGGCCGGTGCCCGCCCGGCGGGACAGGTGCGGCGCGCCTGGCGGTCAGGCCAGGACGGCCGGCTTGAGCACCTCCTCGCACCACTGGCGGAAGCTCGTCGGGCTCGCGCTCTGCGGGGTCCGCTCGACCCCGGCGTCGAGTCCGTCGTCCTTGGCCCGCATCATGGCGAGGTAGCCGTCCGCCAGCGCCTCGCTGTAGCCCTGTCCGGCGAGCGAGGCGCGGAAGTCGTCCAGCGACTGGCGCTCGTAGCGGACCGGGCGGCCGAGGACCTCGGACATGACGCGCGCCATGTCGTTCGCGGAGAGGTCCTCGGGGCCCAGCACCGGGACTTCGCCGGTCCCCGTCCAGGAGCGGTCGAGCAGCAGGTCGGCGGCGGCCGCGGCGATGTCCCGGGTGGCCGCCAGCGGCGCCGGTCGGTCGGCGGCGACGGTGGAGGTGTACACGCCGCGGTCCCGGATCGAGGCGGACTGCCACAGCAGGTTGTCCATGAAGGAGGGGTTGGCGAGCGCCCGGTAGGCCGCGCCGGTGCCCGCGAGGAGGTCGTCCATGGCCAGGGAGGCCGTCACGTGCCCGGCGCGGTCGGCGACCGGGGTGCCGCGGCCGAGTGCGGAGACGCCGACGACGTGCGGGACGCCGTGGGCGGTGAGGGCCTCGGCGGCGGCCCGGGTGAACCCGGAGTAGACGGCGTCCAGGCTCGGCGCCTGGCGCGTGGGCGGGACGACCCAGAAGACGGCGTGCGCGCCGGTGAAGGCCCGGTCGACGACCTCGGGGTCGTCGTGGGAGCCGGCGACGACGTCGACGCGGGCCCGGACGGCCTCCGGGAGCCTCGCCGGGTCGCGCACGACCACGCGCAGTTCCTCGGCGGCGGCGCGCGGTCCGGTGAGCAGGAGGTCGAGGAGCCGGCCGCCGATCTGGCCGGTGGGAGTGGTGATGACGATCATGTGTCGAGTCTCGGGCCGGCCAACTGCGGCGTCCAATACCCTTCCTGGGCATTGATACTTTTCAGGCATGGATCTCGACCTGCGCAAGCTCCGCTACTTCGCGGCGGTCGCCGAGCACCGGCACTTCGGCCGGGCGGCGGAGCAGCTCTTCATCACCCAACCCGTCCTCAGCCGTCAGATCCGGGCCATCGAGCAGGAGCTGGGGTGCACCCTGCTGGTCCGGACCACGCGCAGCGTGGAGCTGACCCCGGCCGGCCGACAGCTCCAGGAGGAGGCGCGGGGGATCCTCGCGGCCGTCGCCGCGGCGGTGCAGCGCGTGCACGACGCCGACCGGGGCACCCGGCGGTTGGTCGTCGCCTTCTCGCCCGGCCTGCACGTGTCGGAGGCGATCCGCGCGTTCGCGCTGCGACACCCGGACGTCGAGACCGACCTCGTCCCGGCGCGCTGGTGGGAGCAGGACGCGCCGCTGCGCGACGGCCGCTGCCAAGTGGCCTATCTGCGAAGGCCGTTCGACGACACGGGGCTGCGCACCATCCCGATCGGCCACGAGCCCCGGGTCGCCTGCCTGCCCGCGACGCACCCGCTGGCCGCCCGCGCCGAACTCACCACCGCCGACCTCGTCGGCGAGCGGATGCTCGACGCACCGGTCCGGCGGACGGCCTCCCTGGAGGAGAAGTTCGAGCTGATCGCCTCCGGGCACGGCATCGCCCTGCTGCCGCTGAGCGTGGCGCGCTCCTACGCCCGGCCCGACCTCGTCCACCGGACCGTCACCGACGTCCCCGGGGTCGAGACCTGCCTGGCCGTCCCGGCCGACCTGGCGGACCTGGCCGACCGGCGGGGCAAGCCGCTGCGCGACTTCCTGGAGATCGCCGCCGCCACGCTGCGGCCCGCCTGACCGCGCCGCGCACAGGCTGGCCGGGGGCGCTCCGGCGGGAAACCCTGCGACGCCGAGCTGCGGAGACGGCTACGCTGCCCCGGTGATCGAGGACGGAGCAACGGACCGGGGCAGTGTGACCACGGTGCGGCGGATCGGGGACACCATCCGCCGTCCGATCGGCCCGTGGACGCCCGCCGTGCACGCGCTGCTGGCCCACCTGGAGGCGGCGGGCTTCACCCGGGCCCCACGGCCGATCGCCGTCGAGGGCGGCGAGGAGGTGCTCTCGCTGCTGCACGGCGAACCCGCCTTCGCGCCCTGGCCGGCCGTCCTGCGCTCCACCACGGGCGTCCGCGCCCTCGGGCGCTGGCTGCGCGAGTACCACGACGCCGTCCGGGACTTCCGCCCGCCCGCCGGGGCGAGCTGGCAGGGCGCGGAGCAGGAGTGGCGGCCCGGCCTGGTCATCCGGCACGGCGACCTGGGCCCGTGGAACGCCGTGTGGAACGGCGACCAGCTGGCCGGCTTCATCGACTGGGACTTCGCCGCGCCCGGCCACGCCGTCGACGACCTCGCCCAACTCGCCTGGTACGCCGTGCCGTTGCGCTCCGTCGAGCAGCAGCGCCGGGCCGCCGTCAGCGGGCCCGGGGTGCTGCGGGAGCGCCTGGACGCGCTGTGCACCGCCTACGGCGAGCGGCCGGAGGCGGTGCTCGACGCCCTGGACGCGCTCCAGGCCCGGGAGGCGGCCCGGATCGAGCGGCTCGGCGGGCGCGGCGAGCAGCCGTGGGCGGCCTTCCTCGCCCGCGGCGACGCGGCCGAGATCACGGCCGAGCGCCGCTGGCTCCGCGCCGAGCGCGCGACCCTGCTCGACGGCTGAGCCGGCTGTGCCGGCTGAGCCGGCCGGTGCGGCCGGTTCGGCCGGGTGCATCCAGTCGGCCGGAGTGCGTCCAGGGCTCGGGGCTCAGACCAGGCCCAGCACCAGCTTGCCGGTGTTCTCCCCGCGGAAGAGCATCCCGAGGGTCTCCGGGAAGTCCGCGACCGTGCCCTCGACCAGGTGCTCCTTCACCTTGATCCGGCCCTCGCCGATCCAGCCCGCGATCTCGGCCGCCGCCTCCGCGTACCGGCGGGCGTAGTCGAACACCACGAAGCCCTCCATCCGGGCCCGCCGCACCAGCAGCGACAGGTAGTTGGACGGGCCCTGCACCGAGTCCTCGTTGTTGTACTGGCTGATCGCGCCGCAGACCACCACCCGGGCGTGCATCGCCAGCCTGGTCAGCGCGGCGTCCAGGACCGGGCCGCCGACGTTGTCGAAGTAGACGTCGATGCCGTCCGGGGCGTGGGTGCGCAGCGCCTTGCGGACGTCCTCGGCGCGGTAGTCGACGGCCGCGTCGAAGCCGAGTTCCTCGGTCAGCAGTGCGCACTTCTCCGGCCCGCCGGCGATCCCGACCACCCGGCAGCCCTTCACCTTGGCGATCTGCCCGACCATGGTGCCGACCGCCCCGGCCGCGCCGGAGACCACCACGGTCTCGCCCTCCTTGAGCGCGCCGACCTCCAGCAGCCCGAAGTAGGCCGTCATCCCGGGCATCCCGAGCGCCCCGAGGTAGGTGGGCAGCGGGGCGAGCGCGGGATCGACCTTGACCACGCCCTTGCCGTCCGACACCGCGTAGTCCTGGACCCCGAAGGAGCCCACCACGTGGTCGCCGACCCGGAACTTCGGGTGGTTGGACGCGACCACCTCGGCCACCGCCCCGGCCCGCATCACCTCGCCCAGACCCACCGGCGGCAGGTAGGACGGCCGGTCGTCCAGCCACCCGCGCATCGCCGGGTCCAGCGACACGTACCGCGTCCGCCCCAGGAACTCCCCGTCCCCGGGCACCCCCACGGGCTCCTCCCCGTACGCCCAGTCCTCCGGCCGGACCTCCCCGACCGGTCGACGGGCAAGGCGGATCTGACGGTTGACGTCGGTCATGACGACTCCTGGTGGCGTACTCGCATGCTGGAAGGACAGATGCCGAGTCTAAGCAAGCGCTTAATCATATGACTAGTGAGTGTCCGGATTCAGTGGGTCGGGCGTGGTGAAGCGCGGAGGAGGGGGTCGAGGCACCGATAGTCTTTCCGCCGGGCAGCCCCCGAGCGCGGAGACCGGCGCCGGAGAGGAGAACAGCCAGTGAGCACAGCGCAGATCGGTCCTGGCGACTACAGCCAGGTACCGAATCCGGAGCAGGCTCTGAAGTACGCGATTCAGCACATTGCGGGTGAACGCGTCGAGCTCATCGACGGTGTCATCACCCCCGTTTCGCCGTCCTGGGCGCATGAGCGCGCCACCGCTCTGATCGGCAAGCAGCTCGGCCGCCGCATGGACGAGCTGGGCCTGTTGGCGGGCTCGGGCGATCTCGATCTGCCGGGCACGCAGGACTTCTACCTGCCGGACATGGCCGTTCTGCCGGAGGAGCTCTTCGAGTCGGAGGGAGCCCTGCTGCCGGACCAGACGCTCCTGGTGGTCGAGGTGACCTCGCCGTCGAACGCCGACACCGACCGGACCGTGAAGCGCCGTCGCTACGCGCAGTTCGGCGCTCCGCTCTACCTGCTGGTGGACCGCCAGGAGGGGGCCTGCACGTTGTTCTCCCAGCCGGGCGAGCTCGGCTACACCCGGGTGGAGGGCCCGCACCCGTTCGGCGTGCCGGTACGGCTCCCCGAGCCCTTCGAGGTGGACCTCGACACCACCAGGTTCTGAACCGCCGTCCGAGCTCAGTGCTCGACCGGCAGGCCGGTGAGGGCGAAGCAGGCGCCGCCGCCGTGGTGGGGGTCGGTCTCGCGGGCGACGAGGTCGGCGCCGTGGGCGCGGGCGATCTGGCGGGCCATGGCGAGGCCGAGGCCGGAGCCGGGGAGGCTGCGGGCGGTGTCGGAGCGGTAGAAGCGGTCGAAGACGTACGGGAGGTCCTCGGTGGCGATGCCCGGGCCGTGGTCGCGGACGGACACCTCCAGGGTGTCGCCGCCGTCGCCGGCCAGTGCCACCCGGACCTCCACCGGCCCGCGCCCGGCGCCGAACTTGGCGGCGTTGTCGAGCAGGTTCCCCAGCAGCCGCACCAGCCGGGCGGGGACGCCCGGCACGACCGCCTCGGCGGCGCCCGGTCCGACGGCGAGGGTGAACTCCTGGCCCGGCCAGTGCCCGCGCGCCGAGGTGACGGCGTGCTCGACCAGGGGCAGCAGGCGGAACCGCTCGACCAGGGCCTGGGGCTCCTCGTCCCGGGCGAGTTCCACCAGGTCGTTGACCATGCCGGTGACCTCGCGCAGCTGCCGCCCCAGGGCGGTGGCGGCCCGTTCGCGCTGGGCGTCGGTGAGCCGGTCGCCGCGGGCCAGCAGTTCGGCGTTGGTGCGCAGCGCCGTCAGCGGGGTGCGCAGTTCGTGCGAGGCGTCGGAGACCAGGCGGCGCTGGGCGGTGACCGAGCGTTCCAGCGCGTCGAGCATGGTGTCGAAGCTCTCGCCGAGCCGGCTGACCTCGTCGCGGCGGCGGCCGGTGGCCGCGTGGGAGGTGATCCGGTGGTGGGGGTCGCCGGTGGCGGTGATCCGTTCGACCGTGGCGGTGAGCCGGGTCACCGGGCGCAGGCCGGTCCGGGAGACCCACCAGCCGAGGAACCCGGCCGCCAGCACCCCGGCGGCGCCGAGCCCGGCGAACGCGGCCGCGGACTGCCGTACGGCGCGGTCCACCCCGTCCGAGCGCAGCACGACCTGGAGGGCGGTGCCGCCGCGGAAGGGCGTGACCAGCATCCGGGCCGGGAACCCGGCGACGGTGGCGGTGCTGAAATAGGCGGCGCGCTGCCCGGCGGCGACCTCGCGTACGGCCGGGGTGACCGGGAACAGGTACGGGGCGACGGCCGTCCGGGGGTCGCGGGCCGGGTCGGCCGGGACGATCTGGGTGCAGGCCGGGGCGGCCAGGTAGCGGCACTGCCCGGAGAGCACGCCGGGCGGTTCGTTGCCCTGCTGCTGGAGGGCGACGGTGGCGGCCTGGGTGAGTTCCAGCTCCAGTTGGTGGGTCAGCTCGTAGCGGATCACCGCGAAGGCGGCCCAGCTGAGGCCGAGGGCGACGGTGGCGACGGCCAGGGCGGTCGCCACGGCGAGCCGGACGCGGAGCGTCACGAGTCTGCGGCCAGTCGGTAGCCGACGCCGTGCACGGTGTGCACCAGACGCGGTTCGCCACCCGCCTCCAGCTTGCGGCGCAGGTAACCGACGTACACGGCGAGGGAGTTGGACTCGGGGCCGAAGTCCTGCCCCCAGACCCGCTCCAGCAGGGTCTCCCGGGTGAGCACCTGCCCGGAGTGGCGCAGCAGCAGTTCCAGCAGGGTCGCCTCGGTGCGGCTGAACTCCAGCCGGCGGGAGCCGCGGTGCCCGGTGCGGGTCCGCGGGTCCAGGACGAGGTCGGTGTAGCGCAGTTCGGCGTCGGCCTCGGCGCCGGGCGCGTCGAAGGCGGCGCGGCGCAGCAGTGCGCGCAGCCGGGCGGTGAGTTCGGCCAGCGCGAAGGGCTTGACGAGGTAGTCGTCGGCGCCGGCGTCCAGCCCGTCGACGCGGTCGTCGATGTTGTCCCGCGCGGTCAGCACCAGGACCGGGGTGCGGTCGTGCAGGGCCCGCAGCTGACGGCAGACGGCGAGGCCGTCGAGGACCGGCATCATCACGTCGAGCACGACCGCGTCGGGCTCGTGGGAGGCGATCTTCGCCAGGGCGTCGTGGCCGTCGACGGCGGTGACCACCTCGTAGCCCTCGACGGTCAGGCCGTCGGCCACGGCCTCCCGCACCTCCTGGTCATCGTCCGCCACCAGAATCCGCACCGCCGACCCTCCGCTCCTCGTACCCCGTTGACCTGCTCCGACGGCCCGTTCCGTGCGCGCGGGCCGTGCCGTGCTCGCGGGCCGTTCCGGGCGCGCGGCCCGTTCCGGGCATACCGAAAGATAGCGGGCGAAGGCCCGCATTCTCCTAAAGCCCTCTTAGGCCGGCCCGCCACGGTGGTGAGCCATGGACACACCACTCTCGGTCGTGATCGGTGCCGGCGGCACCGGCGGCCACATCTACCCGGGCCTGGCCTTGGCGGAGGCCCTGCGGAGGGCCGACCCCGACGCCGTGATCTCCTTCGTGGGCACCACCCGGGGCCTGGAGACCCGGCTGATCCCCGAGGCGGGCTACCGGCTGCACACCGTCGACATGATCCCCTTCGACCCCTCGCTCGGTGCCCGACGCTTCCTGCTGCCGGCGGACCTGGTCCGCGCCGCCAAGCAGGCGCAGCGCGCGGTCGAGGACCAGGGGGCGCAGATCGTGGTGGGGATGGGCGGGTACGCCTCCGCGCCGGCTGTGCTGGCCGCCCGGATGGCCGGACTGCCCAGCCTGATCCACGAGTCGAACGCCGTGCCGGGGCGGGCCAACGCCTTCGCCGCGCGACTCACCCCGCAGATCGCGCTCGCCTTCGACGAGACCAGGGAGCACCTGCCGAAGGCCCGCCGGCAGCGGGCGGTCACCGTCGGCATGCCGCTCACCGGTGCGGTGGCCCGGCTGGACCGGCAGGCCGAGCGCGCGCGGGCCCGCCACCGGCTGGGCGTTCCGCCCGGCGCGCGGCTGGTGCTGTTCAACGGCGGCAGCCTCGGAGCGCGCCGGCTGACCGAGGCCGCGCTCGGCCTGGCCGAACGCTGGCGCGGCCGGACGGACGTCCGGCTGCTGATCAAGACCGGCCCGCAGGCCCTGGACGACACCCGGCAGCGGCTCGCCGCCGTCGGCGGGGACGCCGTCGCCGAGGCGGTGCCGTACCTGGACCGGATGGACCTCGCCTACGGCGCCAGCGACGTCGTGGTCTGCCGGGCCGGGGCGGCGACCGTGGCCGAGCTCGCCACCGTCCGGGTGCCCGCCGTCCTGGTGCCGTACCCGCACGCGCCCGGCGACCACCAGTTCCACAACGCCAAGGTGCTCGCCGACGCGGGGGCGGCGCGGATCCTGCGCGACGAGTCCACCGACGCGGACTCCCTGGCCGCCGTGCTCGACCCGCTGCTGGCCGACCCGTCCCGGCTGGTCGCCATGGGCGCCGCCGCGCCCGGGGGGACCCACGCCCAGGCCGCCGACCTGCTGGCCGACTGGGTCCGCCGCCTGGCCGGCCGTTCCCACGGCCCGGCCGTGACGCCGAACCCGGTACCGATCCCGATTCCGACCCCGATCCGCGCCATCGAAACGGAGCTCGCCGAATGACCGCCGCCATCACCAGTGCCACCACCACCAGCGCCACCACCGCCTGGGCCGACCGCACCGTCCTGGTCACCGGCGCCGAGGGCTTCATCGGCTCGACCCTGGTCGACCTGCTGGTCGCCCGCGGCGCCCGGGTCCGCGCCCTGGTCCACTACAAGCCCTACGCCGAACGCGGCTACCTCGCCGCCCACCTGGGCAGCGACCGGGTCGAGATGCTGGCCGGCGACGTCCGCGACGCGGGCCGGGTCTCGGACGCCGTGGCGGGCTGCGACACGGTGTTCCACCTGGCGGCGCTGATCGGGATCCCGTACAGCTACGACTCCCCGGGCGCGTACGTGCACACCAACGTCGTCGGCACCCAGAACGTGCTGGAGGCGGCGCGGCGGCACGGCGTGCGGCGTGTCCTGCACACCTCGACCAGCGAGGTCTACGGAACGGCGCTGCGCGCGCCGATCGGTGAGGACCACCCCCTGCAGCCCCAGTCCCCGTACTCCGCCTCGAAGATTGGGGCCGACATGATGGCGCTGAGCTTCCACCACGCCTTCGAACTGCCGGTCACCGTGGTGCGGCCGTTCAACACCTACGGCCCGCGCCAGTCCGCCCGCGCCGTGATCCCCGCGATCCTCGCCCAACTCCACTCCGGGGTGCGTGAGTTGCGGATGGGCTCGCTGACCCCGACCCGGGACTTCACCTATGTCACGGACACCGCCGAGGGCTTTCTCGCCCTCGCCTACTGCGACCGCGCGGTCGGCGAGGCGGTGAACCTCGGGACCGGGCACGAGGTTTCGATCGGCGACCTGGCGGGTGCGCTGATCGCGGCCTCCGGCCGTACCGACGTCGAGATCACGGTCGACCCGGCCCGGCTGCGCCCGGCGGGTAGCGAGGTGCACCGGCTGCTGTCCGACAACTCCCGCGCCCGTGGCTGGTCGGGCTGGCGGCCGGAGGTCCCGCTGGAGGAGGGGCTGGCCAAGACCTCGGCCTGGGTGGCCGAGCACCTCCACCTGTTCGACCCGAAGCGCTACGCGGTCTGAGCGGCGCCCAGCACCGTCCAGCACCGACCGGCACGGTCCAGCACGGCCCAGCACGGCCCAGCACGGCCCGAGCGGCGCGCCCCCGGTGGGGGACGCGCCGCTCGGGCGTTCGCTCAAGTGGCGGATCAGAACTGGGTGCTGACGGTCACGCCGCTGAAATCGGTGGTGGCGTACAGGCTGATGTACCGGTAGCCGGCCGCCGGGTTGGTGACGGTGAGGCTCTGGGTGGTGCCCGGGTTGGTGGAGGCGGCGGTGTGGGCGCTGGGGGAGGCCCAGGTGTCGGCGTTGTAGTAGAGGGCCGCCGTGCCGGTGCCGCCGGAGGTGGAGACCTTGAGGGTGCTGGTGCCGGCCGGGAGGTAGACGTAGAAGTAGTCCAGGTTCCCGGCGGTGCGGGCCTGGTTCGGCCGGGAGCAGTTCTGGCCGAGGGCGTCGGTGCGCGGGTCGGTGCAGGTCGGCAGGGTGGTGGTGCCGCCGGTGGTGACGGTGACCGAGGTCGGGGTGCTGGCGGACTTGCCGGCGCTGTCGGTGACGGTCAGGTTGACGGTGTAGGTGCCGGCGGCCGCGTAGGTGTGGACCGGGTTGCGGTCCTCGGAGCTGCTGCCGTCACCGAAGGTCCAGTGCCAGGAGGCCAGTGAGGCAGGGGAGTTGTTCTCCACGGACTTGTCGGTGAGGGTGACGGTGGCGCCGTCGACGGACTGGCCGAAGAGGGCGGTCGGGCCGTCCGCGTAGCAGGCGCCGGCGGCGCAGGCGTTCAGCCAGGTGTCGAAGTCGGCGTCGTAGGAGGTGCCGAGGCCGTTGTAGACGGCGTAGCCGCCCTGGTAGTCGCCGGTGCGGAAGTGGCCGAGCATGTTCTGGACGTCGGCGGGGTGCTTCTCGACCATGTACCGGACGGCCAGGTAGCCCCACGGGTAGGTGCGCACCGTGTCCGAGTTGTCGTAGGTGTTCTGGAGGACGGTGCTCAGCTTGTACCGGTGCGTGGCGGCCTCGGCCATCGCCTGGGTGTCGGTGGTGCCGCGGTAGGCGTAGGACTCGTACTCGGCGACGCCCTCGATCCACCAGATGTCCGGGACGGAGATCTCGGTGCCGAAGTTGCCCTTCATGTCGTAGATGTTGTCGAGGTAGTGGGTGTACTCGTGGTTGAGGTTCCACACGTTGGCCGGGAAGCCGTCGAGGTAGGACTTCTTGTACATCACCGACACGGGCTTGTTGTCGGGGTCGGTGACGTCCATGACGGTCTGGCCGCCGTTGTCGGTGGAGTTGTTGTAGATCGCCCAGGAGTACGTCTGGTAGTCGTCCCGGTTGGCGAAGACGGCGAGGGTGATGGTCTTGCCGTACTGGCCGGGTATCGGGCCGTTGTCCTTGACCAGGTTGTGGAAGAAGGTGTCCTCGCCGCGCAGGCTCGCGCAGACGGTGGCCAGCTCGGCGGCGGTGAGGTCCTCGGTGCGGATGGTGCGGTTGTCGCAGACGAGGGTGTTGGGCAGCACGGCGGCGGTGAGCTTGCCGGGCAGGTCGCAGGTGCCGTAGTAGGAGCACTGCGCGTTGTCGTACCGGTTGGCGTTGTACGCGGTGTACACGTACAGCTTGCCGACCGCGCCGGATATGGGGGTGCTGTCGAGCACCCGCTTGATCAGCGGCTTGGCGACGGCCTCGACGGCCGGGCCGTCACCGGCGGTGCGGGCCAGGTCGTTGCCCGCGTTGACGGCGAGGAAGGCGTTGGGGGTGGTGAGCAGGTCCTTGTGGTTCTGGGCGAAGCTCGCCAGCGTGGTGACCACGCCCGGGTCGGCGGTGACGGCGCTGACGTAGTCCGGGTTCCAGTTGGCCCGCCACAGCGGCGCCCACAGCACCGAGTTGACGGCGTTGACCATCTTCGGGAAGGCGTTGTAGCCGTTGCCGTAGGCGTTCAGGACCTGCTGGTAGACGTTCAGGTAGTGGGCCTGGATGTTGGCGCTGTCGGTCAGGACCAGCACCTCGCTGAGCACGGTGCCGTTGGCGTCGCTGACGTCCGTCCGGTGTGCGGTCGCGAAGAAGGCGTCCAGGCCGGCCTGGACGGCGGCGGTGAGCGTGGCGTCGTACGGACCGACGGTGCTCGCGTTGTTGGACTGGACGTAGTAGCCGGCGCGTAGGAAGAGCACCAGCTGCAGCAGGTTGCCGGAGTTGTCGCCGGTGTACTTGCCCGCCTGGGCCCGGAAGGCGTTGGCGACGGCGAGCATCTGGGACTGCTTGAAGACGTTGGCCGCGTCGGTGCCGGTGACGTTGAACAGCGTCTTTACGCAGTCCGTGGTCGAGGCCTGGACGAAGGCGACCAGGTCGGCGCCGCTGCGGCCGCCGAAGTCCGAGGCCGCGCAGCCGGCCGCGGCGGGCGCCGGGGTGGTCAGCGCGTGCTGGGCCGTGGCGGCGGCCTTCGGGTGCTGGGCGTTCTGGGCATTCTGGGCGGCCTGGACGGTCCGGCCGGCCTGGGCGTTCTGGACGGCCGTTCCGGTCGGCTGGAGCGCCTGGCCGAGCAGCTCAGGCGGGAGCGGGGCGGTGGTGCGACCCAGGTCCTCGGAGGAGGACGGGGCGGCGATCTCGGCGCCGAACGGTGTCGGCGCGGCCGGGGCCCGGCCGTCGGCCGCCGGGGCCGCAACGGCGGCCGAGGCGGTGGCGGTGGCCGACGCCGGGGACGCGGCGAGGGCCGGGGTCGGGAGCAGGGTGGCGGGCCCGGCGAGGGCGGCCGCCACCAGGAGCGGAAGGGATTGGCGCAGACGCACTGCGGTGTCCTTGTCCTGAGGTGGGGGAGGTGACGCGGCGTCGGCCACGAGGCGGAGGGGAAGTTGACGTGTGACCTGTCACCGGAATCAGGGTCAGAACAATGTCACAGGTTATATGTCATCGCAAGGGTCCGTGCAGGGCCCCGCGGACCGCCCCCGTGGGCTGCTCCACCGGCTCCTGCGCTTCGCATCCGAAGCTCGGGTGCACGAATCAAAGTGACATGTCACACCCTATTGATTGTGGTGCGGCAACCGTGGCACGGTGCCAGGCGACGGCCTCCGCAGCAGCTGCCCGAGGCCCACCCCCACACCCCCCAGCAAGGAGTGACGATGCGTCACCGACTCCGGCTACCCCGTTCGCTCGCGGTGCTCGCCGCCGCGACCACCGCCGTCACCGGCCTCGCCGCCGCCCCGAGCCTCGCCGCCCCCACGGTGCAGGCCGGTGCCCAGGCGAGCCCGGCCGCCGGTCAGGCCCCCGGCCAGGCCGCCCCTTCCGCGCACCCCGGCGGGACGGCCCCCACCGGCACCGCCTTCGGCCTCGACACCCACGCCCAGACCCAGGCCGGCCGCCTCGCCCCCGCCCAACTCCCGCCGCGCTCCCCGCAGTCGGCCGCACCCAAGGCCCCGGCCCCCAGGCTCGCCAAGGCCCCGGCCGCCACCTCCTGCACCCCCGCCGATTTCAGCGGCCGGAGCGGCTCCGCCCTGGCGGCCTTCATCCAGGGCTCGTCCGTCGACTGCATCAGCTCGCTCTTCCGCCTCACCGGCGGTGACGCCCACGGGGTGTTCCAGCAGAGCCAGATGCTCGCGGCCGCCAACGGGCTCAAGAGCGCCGCCGCCTCGTACACCGGCGACAACTCCACCGGGATCTACCAGCTGGTCTACTTCCTCCAGGCCGGCTACTACGTGCAGTACTACCGCCCGGGCGACGTCGGCAGCTACGACGCGACGCTCACCGCCGCCGTCCAGGCCGCGCTGGACACCCTGGTGGCGAGCCCGCACTTCCTGGACGTCAACGACGGCAACGGCCAGGTCGCGGGCCAGGCGATGATCCTCAGCGACAGCGCCAACCTCCAGGCCCACTACCTCGGCACCTACCAGCGGGTGCTGAACGCGTACACCAGCTCGTGGGACGCGTCCTGGTACATGGTGAACTTCGCGAACAGCGTGTACACCCCGCTCTTCCGCGGCCACCAGAACGCCGACTTCGTCGCGGCCGCCACCGCCGACCCGAGCATCATCCGCACCCTGGACGGCTTCGCCCTCAACCACCGGAGCATGCTCGGCGGTACCAACTCCTTCCTGGTCTCCAACGCCGGCCTGGAGGCGGCCCGGTTCATCGAGCACCCCGCCCTGGTCTCCACCGTCCGCCCGCTGATCAAGGGCCTGATGGACGTCTCCTCGATCACCGGCCCCACCGCGTCGCTCTGGGTCGGCGTCGCCGGGATGGCGGCCTTCTACGACAAGGCGAACTGCTCGTACTACGGCGTCTGCAACCTGCCGGACCAGCTCAAGGCCGCCGCCCTGCCGGTCAGCCACACCTGCGACGCCACCCACACCATCCTGGCGCAGAGCCTCACCGCCGCCGACCTGGCCGCCGTCTGCGCCAGCCTGCAGAACCAGGACCCGTTCTTCCACAAGCTGGTCAAGGACAGCGGCCCGATCGCCGGCCAGTACGAGAACTCGCTGCAGCTGGTGGTCTTCGCCTCCCCGCAGGACTACCAGACCTACGCGGGCGGCATCTACGGCGTCAGCACCAACAACGGCGGCATCACCCTGATCGGCGACCCGACCGCCCCCGGGAACCAGCCGCTCTCGCTGACCTACCAGAACGGCGACGACGGCTTCACCGCGGGCGTCTGGAACCTCAACCACGAGTACACCCACGCCCTCGACGGCCGCCTCGACATGAAGGGCGACTTCAACCAGCAGATATCCGTGCCGGACGTCTGGTGGATCGAGGGCGTCGCCGAGTACGTGTCCTACAGCTACCGGAACGTCACCGACACCGGGGCGATGGCCGAGGCGCCCAAGCACACCTACGCGCTCAGCACGCTGTTCCAGAACACCTACGACAACAGCGACACCACCCGCACCTACCCGTGGGGCTACCTGGCCGTCCGCTTCATGGCCGAGAAGCACCCGGACGTCATCCAGAACATGCTGGGCCACTTCCGCACCGGGGACTACACCGGCGGCTACGCGACCTACAACTCGATCGGCACCGCCTACGACGCCGAGTTCAACACCTGGCTGGACGCCTGCGCCGCCGGCGCCTGCGAGGTCGGCGGCGCCCCGACCGCCGCGTTCAGCGCCGCCCCGACCGGCCTGGCCGTCCAGTTCACCGACCAGTCGACCGAGCCCGGCGGCTCCATCGCCTCCTGGGCCTGGAACTTCGGTGACGGCGCCACCTCCACCAGCCGGAACCCCGCCCACAGCTACACCGCGGCCGGCAGCTACAACGTCAGCCTCACGGTGACCGACGGCAAGGGGAGGACCAACACCGTCACCCAGTCCGTCACGGTCGGCAGCCTCAGTGGCTGCACCGCCGCCGACGCCCGAGTGCTGGACAGGAACTGCTCCCGCACCAACCAGTCCGCCACCGCCGGCAACCTGGCGTACTACTACATCTACCTGCCGGCCGGCACCACCACCCTGAAGGTGTCCAGCTCCGGCGGCACCGGCACCGCCTACCTGCTCTACAACCCCGACACCTGGGCCACCCCGAACGCCTACACCACCGGCTCGACCACCAACGGCACCACCAGCCAGAGCCTGACCGTCACCAACACCACGGCCGGCTACCGCTACATCAGCCTCTACGCCCAGACCGACTTCAGCGGCGTGACCATCACCACCCAGTACTGACCCGCACGCCGCACGCCGCACGGTGGCCCGGAGCACCCGCTCCGGGCCACCGTCCGTCGTCCGACGTCATCCGGCGTCATCCGGCGTCATCCCGCAGGCGGGGTCCAGCCGAGGGCGGGGCCGAGGTGGGTGGCGAGGTCGGTGAGGATCTGGGTGTAGTCCTCGGGCTCGAAGTCGAACGGGAGCGCGAAGGCGACCTCGTCCACCTCCCGGAAGCCGGCGTGGGCGTGCAGGCGTTCGGCGAGCTCGGCCGAGCTGCCGACCAGGTCGGGGGCGAAGAGCAGCCGGTTCGGGCCCTGCGGGGTGAGGGTGCGCGGGGTGCGGGAGAGCGCGTAGGCCCGGTACCTGGCGCGCTGTTCGGGGGTGGCGCCGTCGGTGGGGATGACCACCAGGCCCTGGGACACCCGGGCGTGCTCGCCGTCGGGGTGGTGGGCCCGGAAGGCGCGGATCTGCTCGGCCTGGATGGCGGCGAAGTCCGGTGCGGCGTCGCCGGCTTCGGGCTTGACCACGCTGCTGGTCAGCAGGTTGAGCCCCTGTTCGCCCGCCCAGCGGGCCGAGCGCAGGCTGCCGGCGCCGTACCAGAGCCGGTCGGCGAGCCCGGGGGAGTGCGGCTGGACCTTGCGCGAGTACACCTCGATGCCCTCGGTGCCGGCGAAGTCGGAGGCGTCCTCGCCGCGGACCAGGGCGAGGAAGCGTTCGGCGCGGGCCGGGGAGAAGTCCTCGTGGTCCCCGGTGTCGGGGTAGAGCGCGCCGCGCACGTGCTCGTAGTGGACGGGCGGGCCGACGCTGAACCCGGGGTTGAGCCGTCCTCCGGAGAGCAGGTCGACGGTGGCGAGGTCCTCGGCGAGCCGCAGCGGGTTCTCCCAGCCGAGCGGGGTGACGGCGGTGCCCAGCTGGATGCGGCTGGTCCGCTGGGTGGCGGCGGCGAGGACGGCGACCGGGGAGGAGATCCCGAACTGGAGGTGGCGGTGGCGCAGCCAGGCGCTGTCGAAGCCGAGCTGCTCGCCGAGGGTGATCAGGTCGAGGGTGGACTCGTGGCCCCGGCGCGGGTCCGCCTCGTCGAAGAGGCCGATGGTGAGGAAGCCGAGTTTCCGCAGCGGGCGGGAGGAGGGCGGCATGGTGGCGGCTCCGCGGGGGGTCTGGCGGCCCCGGAGGGCCGGACGGGGGTGCCCGTCGACCGTACGCAGACCGCGCGCGGTGCCACAAGATCGGCGCGGGATCCGGACAAGGGGCCGTAACGCGGCGCAACAGGGCGCAACGGGCGCCCCCGTTCCCGGGTGGGCGCCCGTCCCGGCCGCGCGCCGGGTCAGCAGCTGCGCAGCTCCGGGCTCTGGTTGCGGATCTGGTTGTGCAGCGAGGTGAACTCGCGGTACGCCGCGCTGTCCTCGGAGCCGGGCCGGAAGGCGCCGACGCGGTGGCAGTTGACGAAGGCGAGCTTCACGCCGAAGTGCTCCTCCAGGCTGCCGCGGATGGCGTTGCTGGCCAGGGCACGCAGCAGCTGGGCCCGCTGCTCGTCGCTGGGGGTGGTGTTGTCGGTGGTGAACTCGGCTTCGCCGTCCGAGAGTTCGGTGCTGAGCCCGGCGACGACCTGGTAGGCGTACGGGAGCGAGGTGCGGACGGTGTCGAGGAAGTCGGCCTGGTCGACGTGGCCGGCGCGGGCCTGGTCGAGCAGGGCGGGGGAGACGTCGAGCGACATGGGGGTCCTCTTTCGCGGGGGCGCGCTCGGGACGCGCACGGGGGAAATGGTTAACGAAGATGAAAACCATGTGCGCTAAGGACTGTCCTGGACGCCCCGACGCCCTGTCAAGTACCGCCCCCCGAAGGGCTGACGTCCGGCGCCCCCGGCGCCGGCCGCACCTTGATGACGAACACCGCGATGACGACGGCCAGCGCTGCGAAGACCAGGCCCAGCTGGAAGGCGCTGGTGATGCCGTGCACCAGGACGTTCGAGGAGTACGGCGCCGGGAGCTTGCCGGTCGCCCTGAACTGGAGGGCCTGCTGCGGGGTGGCCTGCCGCAGGAACGCCCCGACCTGCTGCCGGGCCTCGTTGCGGCTGGCGGTGCCGTACACCGTCACCAGGATCGAGAGGCCGAGCGAACCGCCCACCTGCTGCATGGCGTTGAGGCTGCCGGTGGCCGCCCCGGTCTCGTGCGGTGCCACGTGCGAGACGACGGTGAGCATCACCGGGACGAAGATCGAGCCCATCCCGAAGCCGAACAGCAGCGTCGGTCCGAGGATCCCGCCGACGTAGGTGCTGTGGAGGTCGATCCGGGTCGCCCAGAACACCCCGCTGAGGACCAGGACCGACCCGGCGACCAGGAACGGCTTCGGGCCCCACCGGATCTGGCTGCGCGCCGCGAACTGGGCGGCGCCGACGATGGCCACGCTGATCGGCAGGAACGCGAACCCGGCCCGCAGCGGGCTGAACCCGAGGATCTCCTGCACGAACAGGGTGATGAAGAAGAAGATGCTGAACATCGTCGCGGCCACGCACAGCATCAGCCCGTACGCGCCGGAGCGGTTGCGGTCGCGGAGCAGGTGCAGCGGGGTGATCGGCTGCGGGACCCGCCGCTCGTTGACGACGAACGCCGACAGCAGCACCACGGCGAGGCCGAAGGAGGTGAGCGTGACGGCGTCCGTCCAGCCGTGGTCGGAGGCCCGGATGAAGCCGTACACCAGGGACACCATGCCCGCCGTGGCGGTGAACGCGCCGGTCAGGTCGAAGCGCCCGGGGTGGCGTTCGGACTCGTTGATGTACAGCGGCGCCAGCAGGGCGATCGCGATGCCGATCGGCACGTTGACGAACAGCACCCACCGCCAGGACAGCCAGGAGGTCAGCATGCCGCCGAGCAGCAGCCCCACGGCCCCGCCCGCACCGGCCACGGCGGAGTAGACGCCGAAGGCCCGGTTGCGCTCCGGGCCCTCCTTGAAGTTGGTGGCGATCAGCGCCAGCGCCGTCGGCGAGGCGATCGCCCCGCCCACGCCCTGCAACGCCCGGGCCGCCAGCAGCCAGGACGAGGACTGGGCGACCCCGCCGAGCAGCGAGGCGAAGCTGAACAGCAGCACGCCGGCGATGAACACCCGCCGGCGCCCGAGGATGTCGCCCGCGCGGCCGCCGAGCAGCAGCAGGCCGCCGAAGGTCAGCGTGTAGGCGTTGATCACCCAGGACAGGTTGGTCGTGGAGAAGCTCAGGGCCTGCTGGATGTGCGGCAGGGCGATGTTCACGATCGTGATGTCGAGGACCACCATCAGCTGGGTGGCCGCGATGACGGTGAGGGCAATCCCTGGGTGCTGGCCCCGACGTGCGGTCGCGGGCGGAGCCGTGGCCAGGGCACGCGAGGTCGCCATGGCAGGTTCCCCAATGGCTCGGGGGCGAACGCGGGGGCAGGGGGGACGGATTCGTTCGCCACTACCGACGGTAGCGCCGGGCGATAGGGAACACAACCGTTCATTACCGACAACCATCAGTTTTCGGACGGCGCAAGCGCAGATGGGGCCTGCGGCTGTCACCCGTCGCCGGCACGGGTCATCCCCGTGGGCCACGGACCGCGGACGGAGAACCCGGTGGCCCCTGTTCCCGCCGCCGCAGATGCGGTGCACTGGTGGTACCACGACGACCGCCGACGGTGTCGGACGGGCGGGAGGCAGGTATGGACCGCAACGGGCCGGCGATCGAGCTGGCCGCGCTGAGCAAGTTCTACGGACGCGAGGTGGGTGTCGACGGACTCGACCTCGCCGTGGAGCGCGGTGAGGTGTTCGGGTTCCTCGGCCCGAACGGGGCCGGGAAGACCACCACCATCCGGTGTCTGGTGGGTCTGCTCCGGCCCAGTTCCGGGCGGGTGTCCGTGCTCGGGCTGGATCCGGTCGGAGACCACCGCGAGCTGGCGCCACGGCTGGGCTACCTGCCGGGGGAGCTTCGGCTGTACCCCGAGCTGACCGGAGCGCAGACGCTCCGGATGCTCGGGGACCTCCAGGGCGCTCCGACGTCCCGCCGGGGCACCCTGTGCGAGCGCCTCGGGCTGACGACGGGCGACCTGGCACGGCCGGTGCGGGGGTACTCGCGCGGGATGAAGCAGAAGCTGGGCCTGGTCCAGGCCTTCCAGCACGACCCGGAGGTGCTGGTACTGGACGAGCCGACCGAGGGCCTGGACCCGCTGGTGCAGGAGGTCTTCTTCGAACTGCTCACGGAGGCGGCGGCCGCCGGTCGCACGGTGCTCCTCTCCAGCCATGTGCTGCCGGAGGTGCAGCGGGCCTGCGGCCGGGTCGCACTCGTCCGGGAAGGGCGGCTGGTCGCGGTACGGAGGGTGTCGGAGCTGCGCGAGGAGCGCGCGCGACGGGTCCGGCTGGTGCTGGGCGACGGGCCGGTCCCCCGGGAGCTGCCCGGGATGGAACGGTGGTCGCCGCAGTGGCGCGGCGCCGAGGTGCAGCTGCTGATCTCCCCGGCGGAGTTGGTCGGTGAACTCGGAAGGCTGCTGGCCGAGTTGCCGGTGACGGACCTGTCGGTGGAGGAGGCCGGACTGGACGAGGCGTTCCTCGACCTCTACCGGCAGGGCGCCGACGCGCAGGAGGTACGGCCGTGAGAGCCCGGTTCCCCCTGTTCTGGCTGGCCCTCCACCGGCGGCGCCGGATGCTGGCGTTCCTGGCCGTGGGCATGGTCGTGTTCGAGCTCCTGATCGTGGTGGTCGTCCGGGCGGTGCCGCCCGTGCAGCTCTTCGGTGGCGCGGGCGGAGGAGTGCCGAAGGCGTTGAAGGCGTTCTCGGGCTCGGCCGGGGGCGTGTCCATCGCGAGCTATCCCGGCATGCTGGGGGCCGGCCTGGTGCATCCCTTCTGGATCGCCATGCAGCTGACGGCCATCGGCTCGCTGGCCGCTGCGGCCGTCGCGGCCGACATCGAGTCCGGCACCGTGGAACTGCTGATGGCCCGTCCGATCTCGCGGTTGCGGCTGCTGGGCGAGCGGGTGGCGGCCGTGTTGGTGGTCTCGTTGGCCCTCAACGGGGTCGCCACGCTCACGATCGGCGCCGGGGTGGCCCTTTCCCCCGCGCTCCACCACGCGGTCCCGCTGCGGGGTGTGCTCGCCGCCGGCGTCCTGGGGTGCGCGTTCTCGCTCTGCCTGGCCGGTCCGGCCGTGGCCGTCTCGGCCGCGGTGCGGCACCGGGCCCAGGTCGTCGGGGCCACCATCGCCCTGGGAGCCGTGGGGTTCGCCGTCAACTTCATCGCCCTGGCCTGGCAGCCGGCCGCCGCGCTGCGCTACCTGAGCCCGTTCCACTACTACACCCCGGGGGACGCGCTCGCCCGAGGCGGTTTCGCCTGGGGGTCGTTCGCCGTGCTCGCGGCCGTCGGGCTCGCGGGCCTCGGCGCCGCCGTCCCGCTGCTGCTGCGCCGGGACCTCGCGCCCTGACGACGTGCGTACGGCCGTGAGCGGTTTGACCGGGCGGGGGCGTTCCGGCTGGGACCTGCACGTCTCAAGTCGGTCTCTGCGGAAGCGGGATGAGCCGCCGGGGCGTGTGATCGCGGTGCGAAGTCGGCAGGGTGGTGGGTGTGGGCTCGAACGGCCCACCCCCGGATGTGGGTCGGCAGGGGATGATCGAGGCTCGGGGCATGGGATCGATCATTGTGCTCTTCGAGCTGGAATCCGACGGGGCCATCGGCGCGGAGGGTGTCGAACCCACCGTGTTCGCGGTGCACGCCGCCGGGGCCGATCCCGAGGTTCCGGAGGACCCGCAGCCGTACACCCTGTGCGGGCTGGAGACCGGACCGTTGGAGCACGCGCACTACCGGCCGACCCGGCCCGGGGACCCGTGGTACCCGCCCGTGCTCGCCGAGCGGCGGTGCCAGGAGTGCGAGCGGGCCCTGCGCACGCTGTGATCGCGGGGCGCCCGCAGCGGTTCGGGCTTTCTCAGGCGGCCAGGCCTGCCAGCACCTCGGCGCCCGGGAGCCGGGCCAGGGCCCAACCGGGGAGGATGAGTTTGCCCCGGCGTCGGCCGCTGCCGATCAGGACGGAGGGGGCCGCGGCCACCGCCTCGTCGATGAGCAGCGGCCAGGTGCCGGGCAGGCCGACGGGGGTGATGCCGCCGTACTCCATGCCGGTCAGGTCGACCGCGGTGTCCATCGGCGCGAACGATGCCTTCCGCGCCCCCAGGTGGGTACGGACGGCCTTGTTCACGTCCACCCGGGTGGTGGCGAGGGCGAGGCAGGCGGCCAGGGTGACCTCCCCGCCGCGCTTGGCCGCGACCACCACGCAGTTCGCGGAGAGCTCCGGCGGTGCTTCGTAGAACTCGCAGAACACCGCGGTGTCCGCCTTCTCGGGGTCGGTGTCCACGTACAGCACGGACTCGGCTGCCTCCCGTGCGTCCCAGTTCTTCAGGGCATCGGCCACGGGGGCGGCGAGGTCGTCGCGGACCTCCAGTGCCGGGAGGACGGCCGTGAAGTTCCCGAAGGGAGGGCGCACTGGATCGCTCATGGGGGGACTCTAGCGCGGACCGGCAGCCGGCTGTTTCCCGGCGGCGGGGTTGGGCAGGCGAGGGGCATGGACGTGGACGAGGTGATGAGCCCGGCCCCGTCCTGGGCGGCGGGTTCCCGGGCCCGGCCGTCCGCGAGTGCGTCATGGCACGGCCCACCGAGCAGTCCAGTGCGGAGTACCGCGGGGGAGCAGGAGTGCGTCGGCCCGTCGGCGGCGGCGTGGAGTGAGGAGTGCGGCATGAAGCGTGACCGGGAAGAACCCGCGCCACCGTCCTCCGACCTGACCAGGCGGCTGGTGCTGTACGGCACCGAGGGGGCGGTGCAGCGCTCCCGGGATTTCAGCCGCCGGACCCTGGTGGGTTGGCAGTGGCTGCCCGCCCCGGATGCCGAGCGGCTGGCCGTGGCGGAGGACGTCCTGCTGATGGTCTCGGAGCTGGTCTCCAACGCGTGTCTGCACGCGCCCGGCGGCCCCCGGGAACTGCGGCTGAGGTGGAACGGTGAGCGGCTGCGGGTGGAGGTCTCGGACGCGAGCCCGGACCCGCCGCAGCTGCGCCCGCTCGCCGACCCGGGGCGTCCCGGTGGCCATGGCCTCCGGGTGGTGGACCGGTTGGCGCGGGACTGGGGCTGCCGGCCCGAGGGCGCGGGGAAGCTGGTGTGGCTGGAGGTCGCGGCCCCGATGGACGGCAGCGCCGCGATCGACCGTAGGGCCTTCGGGAGCTGATCCGTACCCCGGGGTGAGGGGTCAGGCCGAGGGGTCAGGCCCGCCCGGGGCCGGCGTACGGCTTGGGCGGCGGTGCCGGATCAGGCGCGGGGATCGGGCCGGGATCCGGGAACGGGGGGACGGGCGGCGGCACCGGGTCGGGGCCCGGGCCCGGCTTCGGTGCGGGGTTGGGGTGGGGGAACGGCTCGGTGTCCGGATCAGGGGGAGTCGGGACGGTCATCTGGGCGGGCATGGCGGTGACTCCTCTCGTGGCGGAGGCGGTGGCCCGCGTGTACCCAGGGAAAGCGCAATAAACCACCCAGAACATGAATCGCCGACGAAGGGAGCCGACGCCCGGGTGGAGTATGGCCGGCGGGGCATCGGGGCGCCCCGTCGGTGGCATCCTGACGGGATGTGCCAACGGGGTGCCGAGACCAGGCGTGAACCACGGGTGCCGAGACCAGGGAGGATGCCGTGCTCCTGAACCGACCGTCGCCGCCCGCCGCCCCGGGTGGTTGAGGTGCCCCGTCGCGGCCGGGCCGCACCGCGCGTCCGTACCTGGTGGCAGTTGCTGCGGACGGTGGTCCGGAGCGTGTGGGAACAGGGCCGTACGGTCGAGCTGCTCCAGCGCTCGATGGCCTTCGCCGCGCTGTTTTTCGTGACCCTCGTCCCGCTGCTGATCGTCATCGCCGCCGCCTTCCCGGCGCGGGGCACCGGGATCGCCGAGTGGATCACCGACGGGCTGGGCCTGTCCGGCCGGGGCGCCGCCGCCGTCCATCAGCTCTTCGTCCCCCGCGGCCAGGTGCTCAGCACCACCACGGGCTTCGGCCTCGCCGCGCTGGCCGTCTTCGGGGTCTCCCTGATGGCCTCGATCCAGGGGGTCTACGAACGCATCTGGGAGCTCGACCGCGGGCCGTGGCACGCCGTCTGGCGCCAGACCCTCGGACTGGCCGCGCTGACCGGGTACATCGTGCTCGCCGCCATGAGTGGTCTGCCGTGGCGCCACTCGGCCGTCCAGCCCTCCGTCCGCATCGCCGCGACGACGGTCGGCGGCGTCGTGCTGTTCTGGTGGCTCCAGCGCCTGCTGCTCGCCGGACGCGTCCCGGCCAGGGACCTGCTGCCGGGAGCCGTCGCCACGATGGTGGCACTGGCCGGGCTCCGGCTGTTCTCCCGGCTGGTCTTCGCACCCCTGCTGGTGTCCAACGCCGTCTCCTACGGGACGGTGGGCACCGTGCTGATCGTCCAGTCCTGGCTGATCGGCGTCGGCTACACCGTGTACGCCGGCGCGCTGGCCGGACGCGTCCTGGTCCAGGCCCGTCGCACACCGTGACCCACGCTCGGCAGGGCCCTACCTCCGGTTCGCGGCCTGCTTGACGGTCCTGATCGCGGGTGCCGTCTCGACGTGGCCGACCGCCGGGAGTGCGGCCACCCGGGTGGTCAGGTAGCGGTACAGCGCGCGCTGGTCCGCGCAGACCACGGTGGCGTACAGGTTGGTCGGCCCGGTCGTGGCGCAGGCGAAGGCGACCTCCGGGTGCCCGGCCAGTGCCCGGCCGGCCTCCTCCAGGTACGGGGGAGCGACCGAGATCCACAGCAGGGTCCGGGTGCCGACACCGAGCAGGTGCGGGTCGCAGTCGATGTCCAGGTAGAGCACCCCGCGTTCGCGCAGCTCCGTCATCCGGCGCCGGACGGTCGTCGGCGACCAGCCGGTGGCGGTGGCCAGTTCCTCGAACCCGGCGCGGCCGTCCGTCTCGAGGGCGGCGAACAGCCGGCGGTCGCCGTCGTCCAGCCGCAGCGGTCCGGGCCGGTGGACCGCCGGGGCCGCCGCGGGCGGCGCGGGCGGGCGCAGGGCCGCGACGGTGGCCCCGTCCAGCGGGCCGAGCTTGGCGATCAGGCTGTCCGGGCCGCCGTAGAAGGAGTGCAGCACCGAGTGCGCGCTCACCCCCTCGACCCGCGGGGTGCGGGGGAGCCGGGCCAGCAGCAGGGCCTCGCTGTCGGCCTCGGTCTCGGCGCGGACGGTGCAGGTGATCTCGGTGCCGCCGGAGGTGAGGCTGACCCAGGAGGTGTCGGGGCGGCGGGCCAGCGCCTCGGCGACCGCGACCGCGGCGGAGGGCGCGCAGCGCACCCGCAGCAGCCACAGTTCGGCGCCCAGCGCGAGCGGGTCGACCCCGCCGAGCACCCGCACCGCGCCGGTCGAGCGGAGCCTGGCGTACCGGCGGGCGACGGTGCGGTCCGACACCCCGAGGGCGGTGGCGATGGTGCTGAACGGGGCCCGGCCGTCGATCTGCAGGGCGTGGACGAGGCGGCGGTCCAGCTCGTCGTAGTCGGATTCCACCGTGCCGAGGGTAGCCGGTGTCGGATTCCGGCACCATCCCGCCGGTCACTGGGCCAACGGTCGCTGGTGGAGCGAGCGTTGAGCCCGTCAACGGAACCCGGCCGGTCGAGGGACGACGGGCCGGACGGAACCACCCGACGGACCCGAGGAGAAACACCATGGACACCGACGTACTGGTCGTCGGAGCCGGCCCGACCGGCCTGACGGCGGCCAACGAGCTGCTGCTGGCGGGCGTGTCGACCGTAGTCGCCGACCGCCTGCCCGCTCGCAGCGCCCTGTCCCGGGCGGGCGGCGTGCAGACCCGCACCCTGGAGCTGCTGGACCAGCGCGGCCTGCTGGAACCGCTGCTGGCCGGCGGGGACCATCCCGTCGGCGGGAGCCACTTCGCGGGCATCCCGCTGCCGGCCGCCCCGGCCGCCGATCCCGGGTCGGCCGATGATCCCGGGCCGGGTGCCTTCCGCCCGCGCCGGCCCTGGCGCTCCGTCCCCCAGGTCGTGCTGGAGGCCTTCCTGGAGGAGCATCTTGCCGCGCAGGGCCTCACCGTCCGGCGCGACCACGAGCTGGTCGACCTCGCCCAGGACGAGGAGGCCGTCACCGCGACCTTCGCCGGGGGCCAGGTGGTCCGGGCCCGCCACCTGGTCGCCGCCGACGGCGGCCACAGCACCGTACGCTCCCTGCTCAAGGCCGAATTCCCGGGCCGGGCAGGCACCTTGACCACGATCGCCGCGGACGTCCGGCTGAGCGGCGCCGACGACCTGCCCACCCACCACCGCAGCCCGGACGGCCACTGGACGGGGATCTTCCCGCTCGGCACCGACGGCCGGGGCCGCCCGCTGCGCCGACTCGCCATGGGCGGGCCGGGCCGCTCGCTGCCCAGGGACGTCCCGATCACCGAGGAGGAGATCCGCGAGGGGCTGCGGGCCGTGTTCGGCGAGCGGGTGCAGCTGCTCGAACTGTGCCACGCCCGCCGCATCACCAACGCGGCCCGGCAGGTCGCCCGGTACCGGCACGGGCGGGTGTTCCTGGCCGGCGACGCGGCCCACGTCCACCTCCCGCTCGGCGCCCAGGGCATGAACGGGGGGATGCAGGACGCCTTCAACCTCGGCTGGAAGCTCGGCGCCGCCGTCCGGGGGTGGGCGCCGGAGGGCCTGCTCGACAGCTACCACACCGAACGCCACCTGGCCGGGACCACCGTGCTGCGCAACGTCCAGGCCCAGGGCCTGCTGATGGACTGGGCGGGCAGCCGCGATCCGGACGTGCTGGCCACCCGGGACCTCTTCACCGAGCTGATCGCCCTGCCGGAGGTCCGCCGCCGGCTGAGCGAGGTGATGTCCGGGACGGCCACCCGCTACCCGATGCCGGACACCGGCCCCCACCCGCTGCTCGGCGGGCCGGCGCCGGACGCGGACCTCGGCCCGGCGCGGCTGCACCAACTCCTGCGGTCCGGCCGGGGCGTGCTGCTGGACCCGCAGGGCGTCCTCGCCGAGGCCGTCGCCCCCTGGTCCGACCGGGTGGACCGGTTCGACGGGGGAGCCCCCGTGGAGCCGATGCTGATCCGTCCGGACGGCCATGTCTGCTGGGTGGGCACCCCGGAGACCCTCCGGCCGTCCCTCACCCGCTGGTTCGGCACTCCGCGCTCGCTTGCCTGACGCACCGTCAATTCCGTTGCGCCCCCGTACCGCTCCCGGTGCGGGGGCGATCCGGTTCACCGGGGCGGCGCCGGGTAGCCGCGGGCGCGGACCAGGTCGTGCACGAGCTCGGTGAAGGCCCCGGCGGCGGCGCTCCGGTAGGCCTCGGCGCGGCGCAGCAGGGCGACGGTGCGGGTGGGGAGGGGCGGTTCGAGCGGGACGCGGGCGAGCCGCGGGTGGTCGTGGGTGACGGCGTCCGGGAGCACGGTGGCGAGCGGGGTGCGCTGGACGACCTCGGTGAGGGCCTGGACGGAGTTGGCCTCGACGGCGATCCGCGGGCTGACGCCGTGCCGGGCGAGGTAGTCGTCGATGTGGCCGCGGGTGGCGAAGTCGCCGCTGAGCAGGGCCAATCGGCGATCGGCGAGCTCTCGTACCGGGAGCGGGCCGTCGAGGCCGGTGTCGGTGGCGGCTCCGGCGCCGGTGCCGGACCCGGTGACCAGGGTGAGGTGCTCGGTGAACAGGGCGGTCGCGGTGACGCCGGGCAGGTGGGGCCCGTGGAAGGCGATGCCGAGGTCGAACTCGTCGGTGAGCAGGCCGGTTTCGATGCGGTCCTGGCTGGTCTCCCGGACGGTCAGGGCGATGCCGGGGTGCCGGGCGTGCAGCTCGGCGGCGAGTGGGCCGACGAGGTAGGCGGTGAAGGTCGGGGTGACGGCCAGCCGCAGCCGCCCGCACGAGAGGTCCTGGACGTCGTGGACGGCGCGTTCGGCGGCGGCGAGGTCCCGCAGCGCGCCGCGGGCGTGGTGGGCGTACGCCCGGCCGGCGTCGGTGAGGCGCACGGTGCGGCCGGTGCGGTCGAGCAGCTGGGCGCCCAGGGTCCGTTCGAGCTGCTTGACCTGCTGGGACAGCGTCGGCTGGGAGATGTGCAGCTCCTCGGCGGCGCGGGTGAAGTTGCCGTGGTCGGCCACGGCGAGCAGATAGCGCAGATGACGCAGTTCCAGGGCCATGAACCGAACTATAGACGCGATCGATGGAAAGCATCGGTAGCAGGTCTTGGACGCTATAGCCCCAGGTCGTGCACTGTGGATCTCGCCAGGCCGCACCGGCCCGGCGCCACGAGAGGGAGTGACCACATGCGTGACTTCGCCGAGGGCATCGCGTACTTCCAGCGGGACGTGTTCCCCGCCAAGGAGGAGCTCTTCGCCCGGCTCGCCGCCGACCACAGCCCGCACACGCTGTTCATCGGCTGCTCCGACGCCCGCGTCGTGCCGGAGCTGATCACCGGCTCGGACCCGGGTGAGCTGTTCGTGATCCGCACCGCGGGCAACCTGGTGCCCGCCTACACCCCCGGGGCCGACGGCGTCACCGCGAGCATCGAGTACGCCGTCGCCGCCCTGGGAGTGCGGGACGTCGTGGTCTGCGGGCACTCCGGGTGCGGGGCGATGACCGCCCTCGCCCACGACCACGACCTCAGCGCGGCCCCGGCCGTCGCCGACTGGCTGCGGCTCGCCGACGCCTCGGTGGCGCGCACGGCCACCACCGGGGACGTTCCGGCCCTGGTGCGGCAGAACGTGCTCGCCCAACTGGCGAACCTGGCCACCCACCCGTCCGTCGCCCGCGCTCTGGCCGTGCGGGCGCTCACCCTGCGCGGCTGGGTCTTCGACATCGCCACCGGCGGCGTCGAGGACCTCACCGCCACCGCCGGCCACGCCACCGCCGGCCACGCCACCGCCGGCCACGCCACCGCCGGCCACGCCGCCGCCGGCCACGCCGCCGTAGCGGCCTGACCGCCACCCCAGCCCCCTCCCCGGATCGCCGCTTGCCGCGCGACCGGTAAGCCCGTCAACCACGAGAAGGAACCCCCCATGGTGCACGCCCAGTTCGACCCCACCGCCCGCCAGCTGCTGGCCGCCGCCGCCGTCGAGGCCAAGACCCGCAAGGACCTCACCTGGCAGCAGATCGCCGACGTCTCCGGCCTGTCGGTCGCCTTCACCACCGCCGCCGTCCTCGGCCAGCACGCCCTGCCCAAGGAGTCCGCCGAGGCCGTCGCCGAACTGCTGGGCCTGGACGCGGACGCGGCTCTGCTGCTCCGGACCATCCCCACCCGCGGCTCGATCCCCGGCGGCATCCCCACCGACCCGACCATCTACCGCTTCTACGAGATGCTCCAGGTCTACGGCACCACTCTCAAGGCCCTCGTCCACGAGCAGTTCGGCGACGGCATCATCTCCGCGATCAACTTCAAGCTCGATGTGCGGAAGGTTGCCGACCCCGAGGGCGGCGAGCGCGCCGTCATCACCATGGACGGCAAGTACCTGCCGACCAAGCCGTTCTGACCCAGCCCCTTCGTCCGGTGCGGCGGGGCGGTGCCACCGCCGCCCCGCCGCACCGACCCCACTCAGGAGGACACCGTGGACTTCGTCCAGCGCACCATCGACCTCGCCCGCCGCAACGTCGAGGAGGGCGGCCGCCCGTTCGCGACCGTCATCGTCAAGGACGGCCGGATCCTGGCGGAGAGCGCCAACCAGGTCGCCCAGACCGACGACCCCACCGCGCATGCGGAGATCCTCGCCATCCGCGAGGCCTGCACCAGGCTCGGCACCGAGCACCTGACCGGCACCACCATCTACGTCCTGGCCCACCCCTGCCCGATGTGCCTGGGCTCGCTGTACTACTGCTCGCCGGACGAGGTGGTCTTCCTCACCACCCGCGAAGCCTACGAGCCGCACTACGTCGACGACCGCAAGTACTTCGAACTCGACACCTTCTACGGTGAGTTCGCCAAGCCCTGGGGCCAGCGCCGACTGCCGATGCGGCACGCGCCGAGCGCGGACGCGGTCGAGGTGTACCGCCTCTGGCAGCAGCGCAACGGCGGCGAGCGCCGGGTCGCGGGCGCCCCCACGGGCCCGACCGCTCCGACCGCGTCGACTGCTTCGACCGCTCCGACGGAGGGTTGAGGCCGGGATGACCGAAGAGATCGGGGTGATCGGGGTGATCGAGAAGGTGGCCTGGATCCGGCTCGAGGACGGCGGCCTCCTCGCCGCCCGGAGCCACGGCCGTGAGCTGTTCTACCTGCCGGGCGGCAAGCCCGAGCCCGGTGAGACCCACCCCGAGGCCCTCGCCCGCGAGATCGCCGAGGAACTCGGCGTCACCCTGGACCGGGCGACCGTCCGGCCGCTGCTGACGGTCGAAGCCCCCGCCCACGGCAAACCCGCCGGCACCCTGGTCCGCACCAGCTGCTACACCGCCGATCACACGGGCACCCCCGCCCCCTGCGGCGAGATCGCCGAGCTCGCCCACCTCACCCACGGTGACCACCCCCGCGCCAGCGCCACCACCCGCACGGTCCTCGACCACCTTGCCGCCAGCGGACGGCTCCTGCGCTGGTGACCGCTGCGGTCCGCTACGGTCCGCCGCGGTGCGGGCTCAGGGTGAGGTGAGCCCGGGCAGGGGGCCGAACTCGGTGCAGTGCTCGCAGTCGCAGGTGGTCAGGGAGTTGGCCTGGCAGTGGGCGGTGGCGAAGTAGCGCCCGGCACACGGACCGGGGGCGACCGGGGCGCCGTCCTCGGGCAGGGTGCGGCGACAGGCGCCGCAGCTGACCGCGACCGCCACGCCCGCCCGGCGCAGGTCCCGCGCGGCGGGGGCGGCGACCTCGAAGGGGACCTCCGCCAGGAGGACGGCCGTTCCGGCGTCCAGGGCCCGACCGCTGTGGAACAGGCTCAGCCCCGTCACCGTGCGGACCGCCCTGAGCCGCACCGCGCCCCGGGGTGAGGGGCCGGCGAGCCGTACGGTGAACTGCGGGTCCTCCACAACTCCCCCTTCGCCGAGCGGTGTTCACGCCCTCGGCAGGTCAGTCAACTCCCCGCCCGGCCACCGTGCCAGCGGATTTCCGTGCGCGTCGATCCGGGAGTCGAGCCCCTCCACGCCGTCGTCGTGGGCGGGCCTGGCAAGCTGGGCGTGGACGGGGCGCCGACCGGGTGTCCGTCGGGGAGGGGGTACTGGTGGTGGGTGGTTCGGTGGGCCGACGGGTGCCTCCGCTGGATCCGGAGGTGCGGGCGGCGGTGGAGGCCGCCGGGGCGCGGGCGCGGGAGGTGCTCACCCCGGAGGGCCTGGTGGCCTGGCAGGAGCGGGACGCTCGGGTCCGGCCCCGGCCGACGCTCGACCGGCTGAGCGACGGCGGCCGGTTCGAGGTGACGGAGCTGCAGGTGCCGCGGGCCGACGGCGACGGCGCGCTCACCCTGGTCAGCGCGCGGCCCGCCGGGGTCCGCGAGCCGCTGCCGCTGCTCTACTACCTGCACGGCGGCGGGATGGTGACGGGCAACGCGTGGTCCGTGCTGCCCCGGGTGCTGCGCTCCTGGGCCCTGCCCCTGCGGCTGGCCGTGGTCTCCGTCGAGTACCCGCTGGCGCCGCGCACCCGCTTTCCCGGGGCCGTCGAGGACTGCTACGCCGGGCTCGGCTGGGTGGCCGAGCACGCGGACGAACTGGCCGTGGACGCCGGGCGCCTGGTCATCGGCGGCAAGAGCGCCGGTGGCGGGCTCGCCGCCGCCCTCGCCCACCTGGTCCGCGACCGTGGCGGACCGACGCCGATCGGCCAACTGCTGCTCAGCCCGATGCTCGACGACCGCGGCGACACCTTCTCCAGCCACCAGATGGTCGGTCACGACACCTGGGACCGCGCCTCCAACGCCACCGCCTGGCAGGCTGTGCTCGGCGACCGCCACGGCGCCGCCGACCTCTCCCCGTACGCCGCCCCGGCCCGCGCCACCGACCTCACCGGGCTGCCCGCCGCGTACCTGGACGTGGGCTCCGCCGAGACCTTCCGGGACGAGGCGGTCGCCTACGCCGACGCGATCTGGCGGGCGGGCGGCGAGGCCGAACTCCACGTCTGGCCCGGCGCCTGCCACGGCTTCGACACCCTCGCCCCGCACGCGGCCCTCGCCCGGGACGCCCAGGAGGCCCGCACCCGGTGGCTGCGGCGCGTGCTCCAGCGATGACGTGACGGTGCCGTGGCGACAGTGCCGCGGCACCGCCGCGCCGGGCTAACCCCCGGGGCCAGGCGGCCGAAGCCGAAATCGGCTCGACCGGGGCGGCCGCCCGGCGGGATGCTACCGGGATGGAGTTCCTCTGCTACCACCGCGACCGGCCCGGATCCCTGCCGCTGCGCGACGAACTGCTCGAAGCGCACTGGTCCTACATGGACGGGTTCGCGCAGGAGATGATCGCCCGGGGGCCGACGCTCACCGACGACGGGGCCCTGCCCACCGGCAGCGTGCACATCCTCGACCTGCCCGATCCCGCCGCCGCCCGGGCGTTCGCCTTCGGGGAGCCGGGCTACCAGGCCGGGGTCTACCGGGACGTCCTGCTGCGGCGGTGGCGCAACCTGCTGGGGCGCACCATGTGGGACTTCCCCGGCGGCCGGACCGAGGGCACCCGCTACCTCGTGCTCGGCCTCGGCGGCGGGCAGCCCGTCGACCTCGCGGTCCCGGCCGACCGGGAGGAGCTCATCGCCTACGGGCCGCTGCTCTCCGATGACGGGACGGCCTGGCTGGGCACGGCGGCCCTGCTCCGGGCGCCGGATCCGGACGCGGCACGGGCGGTGCTGACCGCGGACGGCTACGCCGACGTCGAGGTGCACCGCTGGCAGTTCGGCGGCCGCCCGTCCTGACGGCCCGTTCCCGTACGGCCGGCCCGCTCCCGTCCTGACCGGGAGCGGGCCGGCCGCCGCCGCGCCGGGCCGGCCACCGCCGCGCCGGCCTGACCGCCGCCGCGCCGGGCTAACCCCCGGTGTCCGTACGTTCCTCCGGCCGGCCGGGCTCGGCCCAGCGGGTGTGGTAGCTGCCCGGCCGGTCGGTGCGGCGGTAGGTGTGGGCGCCGAAGAAGTCGCGCTGGCCCTGGATCAGCGCGGCGGGCAGCCGCTCGCTGCGCAGGGTGTCGTAGTAGGCGAGCGCGGCGGAGAACGCCGGCACCGGGATGCCGTGCTGGGCGGCCCCGGCGACGACCGTGCGCCAGGCGGCCTGGGCGTCGGCGACCTCGGTGGCGAACTGCGGTTCCGCGAGCAGGCTGACCAGGTCGGGGCTGGCGGCGTGGGCGGCGCGGATCCGGTCGAGGAAGGCGGCCCGGATGATGCAGCCGCCGCGCCAGATCTTCGCCACCGCGCCGAGGTCGATGTCCCAGCCGTACTCGGCCGCCGCGTCGCGGATCATCGTCCAGCCCTGGTCGTAGGCGATGACCTTGGACGCGTAGAGGGCCTGCTCGACGTCCCGGGTGAAGCGCTCGGCCTCGTGCGGGTGCATCGGGTGCACGGTGCCGCCGGGCAGCGGCCGGTAGGCCTCGCGCAGCGCCGTCCGGGAGGAGGCGACCCGGGCGAAGGTGGCCTGGGCGATGGCGGTGACCGGGGAGCCGAGGTCGAGCGCGGTCTGCACGGTCCAGCGCCCGGTGCCCTTCTGCTCGGCGGCGTCCTGGACGACGTCGACGAAGGGCTTGCCGGTGTCGGCGTCGGTGTGGGCGAGGACCTCGGCGGTGATCTCGATCAGGTAGGAGTCGAGCCGGCCCTGGTTCCAGCGCTCGAAGATGCCGGCGATCTCGGCGGGGGAGTACCCGCCGACGTCCCGCAGCAGGTGGTAGGCCTCGGCGATGAGCTGCATGTCGGCGTACTCGATGCCGTTGTGGACCATCTTCACGAAGTGGCCGGCCCCGTCGGTGCCGATGTGGGTGCAGCACGGCTCGCCGTCCACCTGGGCGCTGATCCGCTCCAGCATGGGGCCGAGCACGGTGTACGACTCGGCGGAGCCGCCGGGCATGACCGAGGGGCCGAGCAGGGCGCCCTCCTCCCCGCCGGAGACGCCGCTGCCGACGAAGTGGATGCCCTGCTCGCGCAGCGCCCGCTCCCGGCGGCGGGTGTCCGCGAAGTGCGCGTTGCCGCCGTCGACGATCATGTCGCCGGGCTCCAGCAGCGGCGCGAACTCCTCGATGACCTCGTCGGTGGGCCCGCCGGCCTTCACCATGATCAGTAGGCGGCGCGGACGTTCCAGCGCGGCCACGAAGTCCTGCGGCGACTCGGCGGGGACGAAGGTGCCCTCGTGGCCGAACTCCTTGACCAGGGCCCTGGTCCGGGCCGGGGTGCGGTTGTGCACCGCGACCGTGTAGCCGTTGCGGGCGAAGTTCCGCGCCAGGTTGCGGCCCATGACCGCCAGGCCCGTCACGCCGATCTGTGCCGAACCGATCGCGGATGCGTCCATGAGCTGTGCTTCCTTCCTCGGGGCCGGCCGACGGAGGAGTGCGCGCCGACCGCGTGCCGCGCACGCGAAGGACCGCCGGGGGCGGTCGGAGTCCAGGATCACCGCCGGACGGTGCCGCCCGCCCGGGGGGTTGGGCCGTTCAGGTGCCCGGAGGCGCCCACTGACCCTGCCGAACCGACCCTACCCCCGGATCAAGTCCCATGGCAGGGCAAGGCCTTGGTGGGCGGCGGGTAAAATCCCGGGCCGCCCGGCGCGGCGGACCGGTGCTGTTCACGTTCCGGCCGCCACCGGTACACCGGGGCCTCCCACCCTGGGGGCCGCACCGCCGCAGTCACCTCCCCTCCCCCTTCCACAGGAGACCTCCGTGACCCGTCGTTACGTCCGACTGGCCGCCACCCTCGGCGCCGCCGGTGTGCTGGCCGGATCCACCGTCGCCCAGGCCGCCGCCGCCGAGGAGGGCCGCGGCGCCCACCGGGCCCAGCACGTCCTGCTGGTGTCGGTGGACGGTCTGCACCAGTCGGACCTCGCCCGCTTCGTGGCCGCGCACCCGCAGTCGGCGCTGGCCCGGCTGGTCCGCGGCGGCGTCGAGTACACCCACGCCGCCACCACCGACCCGTCCGACTCCTTCCCCGGCATGGTCGCCCAGCTGACCGGCGGCGGCCCCGGCACCACCGGTGTCTACTACGACGACAGCTACGACGCCGCGCTGCTCCCGGCCGGCACCACCGACTGCGCGCACGCCAAGCCGGGCGCCGAGGTCGACCTCACCGAGGACCTGGACCGGAACAAGGACGCGCTCGACGCCGGCCAGGGCCTGGCGGGCCTGCCCGGCTCCATCCTGCGGATGACCGGCGACCCGCGGACCCTGATCGACCCGGCCAAGCTGCCGGTCGACCCGCGGACCTGCCGGCCCGTCCAGCCGCACTCCTACCTCCAGGTGAACACCGTCTTCGAGGTGGCCCGCCAGGCCGGCCTGCGCACCGCGTGGTCGGACAAGCACGCCGCCTACGACATCCTCAACGGCCCCTCCGGCGAAGGCATCCAGGACCTCTTCACCCCCGAGGTCAACAGCAACGCCACCGGCTACAAGGGCGACTGGACCAAGGACAACCAGGCCACCGAGCAGTACGACTCGTACAAGGTGCAGGCCGTCCTCAACGAGATCGACGGCTACGACCACAGCCGTGCGCAGCGGGTCGGCACCCCGGCCGTCTTCGGCCTGAACTTCCAGTCCGTCTCCACCGCGCAGAAGCTGGCCAGCTCCGACGGCCTCCGGGGCGGCTACGTCGGCAAGGGCGTGCCCGGCCCGCTGGTGGAGAAGAACCTGGCGTACGTCGACCAGCAGATCGGCGCGCTGACCGCCGAACTGCGCAGGCAGCACCTGGACCGCTCCACCACCGTCATCCTCTCCGCCAAGCACGGCCAGTCCCCGACCGACCCGGCCGCGCTCAACCGGATCGACGACGGCCCGCTGCTCACAGGCCTCGACGCCGCCTGGAAGGCCACCCACCCGGGCGCGGGCGCCCTGGTCGCCCACGCGGTCGACGACGACGGCGTGCTGCTCTGGCTCAACGACCGCTCCGCGGCCGCCACCTCCTTCGCCAAGGCCTACCTGCTGGCGCAGCACGGCAACGGCGTCGACATCGACGGCAAGGCCCGCCCGTTCACCGGCAGCGGCGTCGAGAAGGTCTACGCCGGGGCGGAGGCCGCCGACCACTTCGGCGTCGCCCCGGGCGACCCGCGGGTGCCGGACGTCTTCGGTGTCGCGCAGTACGGCGTCGTCTACACCGGCGGCAGCAAGATCGCCGAGCACGGCGGCGACCACGCCGACGACCTGGACGTCCCGCTCGTCGTCTCCGGCGCCGCCACCCCGGGCGGCGTCCGCCGGGAGGAGAAGGTCGAGACCAAGCAGATCGCCCCGACCATCCTCGACCTGCTCGGCCTCCGGCCGCACGCCCTCCAGGCCGTGCGCGCGGAGCACACCCGGGTGCTGCCCGTCCGCTGACCTCGGTGAACCGCCTGGCGGCCTGCCCCGGCCGCCCCGGGGAACTGCGGATAATCACCTGATCCCTGGTGTTCCGTCAGGTATCGTCGCGGGGGGGGGGGGGGGGGGGGGGGGGGGGGGGGGGGGGGGGGGGGGGGGGGGGGGGGGGGGGGGGGGGGGGGGGGGGGGGGGGGGGGGGGGGGGGGGGGGGGCGCGGGGGGGGGGCGGGCGGGCCCCCCCCCCCCCCGCGGGGGGGGGCCCCCCCCCGGGCCGCCCGGGGGGGGGCCGGGCCCCCCGCGCCCGGGGGCAGCGGGCGGAGGTCAGCGGTCGGGGCTCTGCGGGCGGAGGTCAGCGGGC
>NZ_JBIWAQ010000023.1:0-114781 GCF_044760155.1 Kitasatospora sp. NPDC098652 | reverse complement strand
CCGACCCAGGCGAGAGGGACGCGCTGCGGGAGGGGGCGGTGGAGGGGGTGGGTGCGGAGAGGGGCGTGACGGGTGATTTTCAGACCGCCAACGGCCCCCAACCCCCCACCCACAGAGTCGGCGGTCGGAAAATCACCCAGCCCCCGGAGCGCCCACCCCCGGAACCGCCCCCGGACCAACCCACCCTCCCGAAAGCCCCCCAAACCCCCCAGCCCCGCGCAGCGGCCCCCCACCGCATCAGCCCCCCGGCACCGACGCAGCTCCCCCCACCCCCACCGCCACCAAAGCCCTCAACGCACCAGCCACCTGCCCCAACGGCAACGTCGCATCATCCGCGAAGAGCTCCACCAACCACCCCCCCGCCGCATTCTGCCCACCCGCCGCGACCATCCCCCGGTACCCGGAGACCACGAGCATCGCCTCCTCCGCCGGGTCGTTCCCCGCCGCCCCCGCGCGGAGCGCGAACGCCCCGCCACGGACGGCCCGCCGCGTCATCGGGTAGTGCCGCAGGTCGAACACCGCGTCCGGCGCCTCGATCTGGGCCCGCTGGGTCTCGGCCCGGGTGCTGCTGGGCCCGCTGGTCATCCGGTAGACGGCGTGCTGGGCGGTGCGCATCAGCTGGGAGCCGGGCGGCACGTACGAGACCCACCAGCCGACCGCGTCGAGCAGCCGGGCGGAGGTCTCGGCGACGACGACCAGCTTGCCGAGGGTGTCGGCCGGGTGGACGGCCCGGGCGTCCGCGGCCTGGTCGAGGGCGGAGAGGACGGCGGTGAGCAGCTGCCCGGGGTCGGCGCTGTGGGCGGCCCCGCGGAACCGCCGCCGGTCGGCGGTGCCGGCCCGGCCGCCGGGCCCGCGGCGTCCGTCGGCGCGGTGGTGGGGATCGGCGGCGTCGGCGAGCAGCACGGTGGGGTCGGGCGAGAAACCGGGGCCGTGGCTGCGTCCGGCGACGACGGGGTGGGCGGCGCGGGCGGCCTTGGCCCGGTACTGGGCGGCGTCGGCGAGTCGGAAGAGCCGGTCGGGGGTAGTGACCGGTCCGATGGAGTCCCCGGTGGAGGCGACACCGCAGGCGACCCCCTCACCCTCGGCGAGGGCGAGGGCCCGGGCGCAGAGCTCCTCGGCGACGGCGACCACCTCGTCGGCCTTCTGTCCTTCGGCGAGCAGGCAGAACTCGTCCCCGCCGAGCCGGGCGGCCAGGCTGCCGGGCAGTTTGGCGGCGGCCAGCGAGAGCTGGTGGGCGAAGCGTTCCAGCAGCCGGTCGCCCATCTCGTGGCCGAGCTGGTCGTTGACCCGCTTGAGCCCGTTGACGTCGCAGACCACCAGCGAGACCACGGTGTTGTCCCGGTTGTGGGCCTCCAGCGCGCTCTCCAGCCGGGCGTCGACGGCCCGCCGGTTGGCGAGGCCGGTGAGCGGGTCGGAGAAGGCGAGTCTGCGCAGGTCGGCGAGGCGTTCGGTCTGGGCGAGGCCGGCCGAGATCTGGGCGGCGAGCAGGGTCGCGTAGTCGGCGTCGGCTTCGGTGAAGACCGGCAGGCCGACGGACCGGGCGAGGTAGAGCTCGCCCCAGGCCTGCCCGTGCAGCACGATCGGCGCGACCACGCAGCAGGCCCGGCCGCGCCGGCGCAGCGCGGCGGCGCGCTCCTGGCAGTACGCGCCGGCGGTCGGGTGGGCGTGCCCGGCGTGCGGCGCGTCGTTCTCGGCGGTCTGCAGCCAGGCGCGGGGCAGCCGCCCGGTGGTCCAGCGTTCCTCCAGGTAGGTGACGATCTCCGGGAAGTCCGCGACCGGGTAGGACTCGTCCTGCGGCAGCTCCTCCTCACCGGGGGCGAGCTCGCCGTGGTTGACCAGCACCCGGAGGCGGCCGGACTCGCGGTCCCAGACCGAGACGGCGGCCATGGTGGCGCCGAGCGCCTCGGTGGCCCGGGCGGCGGCGGCCCGGACGGCCTCCAGCGGGGTGAGCGCCCCGGCCATGTCCTGGGCGAGTTCGACCACCGACTGGAGCCGCAGGTCGGGCAGCGGGTCGGCGCGGTGCGGGCCCTCGCAGCCGCGGTCCGTCATGGTCGCCTCACCGCTCACCGGCTCGCCTCGCTCCCTGTGCTCGGTCCTACCGGACCCCCACCGGTCGGCCGCACCCCTTGGCCGCTTGCACCAAGACTATGGCGATTTCGTTCGGTTATGCCCCGTTTGCCCGGATGAACCCGCAGCGGACCGTACGACCTTCAACCGTTCGGCCACCCGGATCACCCCCAGCAGGCCCCACCACCCGCCCCGACCAGCCCGCTCCCACCAGTCGGACCAGTCCAGCCGTTCCGACCGCTCCGGCTACTCCGCCTACTCCGCCTACTCCGCCTTCATCCGCCGCGACAGCAGCCAAGGCTCCACCAGCCCCAGCCCCCGCACCGGCCGCCGCCACATCGGCTGGAGGTGGAACCGCGCCCCCGTGTCCGGCCCCGGCACCGGCAGCCCCGAGGCGGGCATCCCGGCCGCCACCGACAGCGCCTCGGCCAGGCCCGGCCCCTCCGAGTCGGCGGCGGCGACGCTGCCGTTCTGCTCCAGGGCGGCGGCGAACTCGCCGTCGATCAGCACCGCGTCCTTGGGGGCGATCGAGGTGAGCCGGCTGGCCAGGTTCACGGTGGTGCCGAAGACGTCTCCCATCCGCTGGGTGACCGTCCCGAAGGCCATGCCGACCCGTAGCGCCGGGATGGTCTCGTCCTCGGCGAGGGCGTCGATCAGGCTGAGCGCGATCTCGGCGGCGGTGGCCGGGTCCTCGGAGACGTAGAGGATCTCGTCGCCCAGGGTCTTGATCACCCGGCCGCCCTGCCCGGCGATCAGGTCGGAGCAGGTGTTCTCGAAGGTCTCGACCAGCTCGCCGAGTTCCTCCTCCTCCAGCCGCCGGGACAGCCGGGTGAAGCCGACCAGGTCCGCGAAGCCCACCGCGAGCCGGCCGCTGGTGATCTCGTGGTCCTCGGCGGCCTGGACGACCCGGCCGGTGACGGCGGCCAGCTGGCGCCGCCAGACGTACACCAGGAACTGCTCCAGCTCCGGCAGCAGCAGTTCGACCAGCGGGTACGCGACGTCGGCGCGGGTGAGTCCGGGCTCGACGGCCTGGGTGAGGTTCTCCAGGAAGGTGTCCATCTGCCAGCCGGCCAGCCGGGCCGTGGTCTGGCCGGTGGAGCGGGCCACCTGGATCGCCATCGACTCGCTGAGCAGCCCGGACTCGACCAGTCCGGCCAGCCGCCGCAGCGCGATCACGTCACCGTCGGTGAGCGCCCGGGACTGGCCGATGTCGGGGAAGCCCATGGCCCGCCAGAAGCGGGTGGCCAGCTCCATCGGGACGTCGGCGGCACGCGCGGCCTGGTACGGGGTGTAGCGGCGTGGTGCGTCCAGGATCAGGCGTTCCAGTTCGAGCGCGACCGTGGGGTCGTGACTGCCCGCCGTCCCGCCGTTGCCGTCCTCTGCCACCGGTCCGTCCCCGTGCGGTCGCCGCACTTGCCTCGTGTCCTACCTGTCCGGGCGCACCGCCCGCCACCCGGGCGGGCAGTGGCGCGCCTCACACCGCTGCCAGGTGGAATGTTCGCACGGAATCGCGTGATCCGGGGCATCCGCCCGGGTCAAGGAGAGGTGAAGACTGCCGTTCAGCGCGGCTCGGGGCGGACGTGGACCACGTCCCCCGCGCCGACCGCCCGGCGTGCGCCGTCCGCGGTGCGGACCACCAGGCGGCCGTCGCCGTCGATCGCGACCGCCTCGCCGACCAGCTCGCGGTCGCCCGGCAGGTGCACCTTGACCGACCGGCCGAGGGTGCTGCAGCGGTCCGCGTACGCACGCAGCAGGTCGCTGGCGTGCGGGTCCCCCGCGGCGGCCGTCCACTCCCGGTAGAGCCCGGCGAACTCGCGCAGCAGGGCGCGCAGCAGGACGGACCGGTCGGTGGTCGAGGCCCCGGCCAGCGCGAGCGAGGCGGCGGTGGGGACGGGCAGTTCGGCGGTGCGCAGCGAGACGTTGAGGCCGATCCCGACCACCACCGCGCCGCCGCTCAGCTCGGTGAGGATGCCGCCGAGCTTGCGCTCCGCGCCGTCGATCTCCACCTGGAGGTCGTTGGGCCACTTCAGCCCGACCTCGATCCCGGCCACCCGGTCGAGGGTGCTGGCGGCGGCCACCCCGACCAGGATCGGCAGCCAGCCGTACCGCTCGACCGGCACCTCCTCCGGGCGCAGCAGGAAGGACAGGAACAGTCCGGAGCGGGCCGGGGCGGTCCACTGCCGGTCCAGCCGCCCGCGCGCGGCGCTCTGCGCCTCGGCGACCAGCACCGCGCCCTGCGGGGCGCCGGCGCGGGCCCGCTCGGCGAGGTCGCTGTTGGTCGAGCCGGTCTCGGTGACGACGTCCAGCGAGGTCCAGAGCCCGCCCGGGACGACCAGGTCGCGGCGCAGCGCCTCCTGGTCCAGCGGCGGCCGGTCCAGGTCGGTCCAGGGGGACGGTCCGGTGCGGCCGAAGCCGCGCAGTCCGCTGCGGCGGGGGGTCTCTGGTGCGGTCATGGTGGCCACCCTAGGGCCCGTCCTCAAGCTCCCGCCCGCGGTAGGACCGGCCACAGAGGCGCAGTCCGCCCCATCGTCCCGCAGAACACCCGTTGACACACTGTGTCGATGGCCATAACGCCAGGACGTGCCGCATCGCCCTGCGCGCTGGTTACGCTACGCAGCGGTAGTTCGCAGCGCCGCCCTGCCCTCGTGCGCGAGCCCCCGATCCCGGCCCGCGCGATCGAACAGGTCGCGGCCCATGATCAGGGAGAGCCACCGGATGACCGAGGCGCCGTACGACCCCCACACCACCGCCGGGAAGCTGGCCGACCTGCGGCGCAGGCTGGACGAGGCGGTGCACTCCGGCTCGTCCAAGGCCGTGGAGAAGCAGCACGCCAAGGGCAAGCAGACGGCCCGGGAGCGGGTGTTGGAGCTGCTCGACGAGGACTCCTTCGTCGAGTTCGACGAGTTCGCCCGGCACCGCTCGACCAACTTCGGCCAGGAGAAGAACCGCCCGTACGGCGACGGCGTGGTGACCGGCTACGGCACCGTCGACGGCCGCCAGGTCGCCGTCTTCGCCCAGGACTTCACCGTCTTCGGCGGTTCGCTCGGCGAGGTCTTCGGTGAGAAGATCGTCAAGGTGATGGACTTCGCGCTGAAGACCGGCTGCCCGGTCATCGGCATCAACGACTCCGGCGGCGCCCGGATCCAGGAGGGCGTGGTCTCGCTCGGCCTGTACGGCGAGATCTTCCGCCGCAACGTGCACGCCTCCGGGGTCATCCCGCAGATCTCGCTGATCATGGGCCCCTGCGCGGGCGGCGCGGTCTACTCCCCCGCGATCACCGACTTCGTGGTGATGGCGGACCGGACCTCGCACATGTTCATCACCGGCCCGGACGTGATCAAGACGGTGACCGGCGAGGACGTCGGCATGGAGGAGCTGGGCGGCGCCCGCACCCACAACACCAAGTCCGGCAACGCCCACTACCTGGCCTCGGACGAGAAGGAGGCGATCGAGTACGTCAAGAACCTGCTGTCGTACCTGCCCTCCAACAACCTGAGCGACCCGCCGTCCTACCCGGAGCAGGCCGACCTCTCGGTCACCGACGAGGACCTCGAACTCGACGCCATCGTCCCGGACTCGGCGAACCAGCCGTACGACATGCACAAGGTGATCGAGCACGTCGTCGACGACGGCGAGTTCCTGGAGACCCAGCCGCTGTACGCGGGCAACATCATCACCGGCTTCGGCCGGGTCGAGGGCCACCCGGTCGGCATCGTCGGCAACCAGCCGATGGACCTGGCCGGCTGCCTGGACATCAACGCCAGCGAGAAGGCCGCGCGGTTCATCCGCACCTGCGACTCCTTCAACATCCCGGTGCTGACCTTCGTGGACGTGCCCGGCTTCCTGCCCGGCACCGAGCAGGAGTGGGACGGCATCATCCGCCGCGGCGCCAAGCTGATCTACGCCTACGCCGAGGCGACCGTCCCGCTGATCACCGTGATCACCCGCAAGGCCTTCGGCGGCGCGTACGACGTCATGGGCTCCAAGCACCTGGGCGCCGACCTCAACCTGGCCTGGCCGACCGCACAGATCGCGGTGATGGGCGCCCAGGGCGCGGTCAACATCCTGCACCGCCGGGAGATCGCCGAGGCCGAGGCGGCCGGCACCGTCGAGGAGAAGCGGGCCGAGCTGATCGCCTCGTACGAGGACACCCTGCTGAACCCGTACCTGGCCGCCGAGCGCGGCTACGTCGACGCGGTGATCGCCCCGAGCGAGACCCGCCGGCACATCGTCCGGGGCCTGCGGGCGCTGCGCGGCAAGCGCGAGGTGCTGCCGCCCAAGAAGCACGGCAACATCCCCCTGTAGGCACCACCCCTCTCGGGAGAGAACCAGCCATGTCCCCGATCCACGTGCTGCACGGGCAGCCGACCCCCGAGGAGCTCGCCACCGTCCTGGCGGTGGTCCAGGCCCGGGCCGCCGCCGCGCAGGCCGCCGCCGAGGCGGCGCGCCTGGCCGGTGTCGGCCCGGCCTCCCCCTGGAACGACCGCTCCCGGCTGCTCCGCCCCGCCGTCCGCCCGGGCGTCAACGCCTGGCGGACCTCGGGCTGGGCGCACTGAGCCGACCGCTCGGAGCGGGAGGCCGGTCGGCCCGGCTTCCCGCTCCACGGCCCGCCCGGCCGCCCGCTCCGCCCGAAACCTGAGTACGGATACTCAGGCGGCCGGGCCCACCCGCACCGCACTCTGGACGGGTGCTCTGGTCAGACCCCGAGGACGAGCCCTCGCCCGAGGCCCGTCGCATGCAGGAGCGGATGCAGCGGGCCGGCAAGGTGCTCGCCGCGATCGTGCTGGTGGGTGCCGTACTGATCATGGTCAGCCGGTACTTCACCTGAGTCGTTCACCGGAACGGCTCAACCACCCACCCCCTACCCTGGTGGGCATGACCGACCAGCGCTCCCTCGTCCTCGCTTCCGCCTCCCCCGCCCGCCTCGGGCTGCTGCGCCAGGCGGGGCTCGACCCGCGCGTGGTGGTCAGCGGCGTCGACGAGGACGCGATCACCGCCGCCACCCCCGGCGAGCTCGCCCTCGTCCTGGCCGAGGCCAAGGCGAAGGCCGTCGCCGCCGAACTGACCGACGGCGAGCTGGTGATCGGCTGCGACTCCGTCCTGGAACTGGACGGCCTGGCCCTCGGCAAGCCGGCCGACGCCACCGAGGCGCTGGCCCGCTGGCAGTCCATGCGCGGCCGCGCCGGGGTGCTGCGCACCGGGCACTGCGTGATCGACACCGCGACCGGCCGGCAGTCCTCGGCGACCGCCTCCACCACCGTCCGCTTCGGCACCCCGGACGACGCCGAGGTGGCCGCCTACGTCGCCTCCGGCGAACCGCTGCACGTGGCCGGGGCGTTCACCCTGGACGGCCGCTCCGCGCCGTTCGTCGACGGCATCGACGGCGACCCGGGCAACGTCATCGGCCTGTCCCTGCCGCTGCTGCGCCGGCTGCTCGCCGACCTGGACGTCCGCATCACCGATCTGTGGACCAACTGACCAGCCGCTCCGTCCGGTTGTACCTCCGTACCTCTAAGCTGACCGGCGTTCGAACGGGGAGGGAACGCGGGCGATGAACGACAACGTGCTCAACGTGGTGCTCGGCCTGGTGGCCAGCGCCATCAGCGCCGGGATCGGCTGGCTGGCCCAGACCCTGCGGCGGCGCCGGAAGGTCGAGCGGGTACGGGAGTTCTTCGGGCTCCCGGCCGGCAGCGAGTGCCTGATCGTGGTGCCCCGCAGCATCGGGACGGGCTCGCACGCCACCACCGTGACCCGCCGGGACGCCTACGCCCTGATGTGGCTGGCCGGGCTGGTCGAGGAGTGCGGCGCCCGGCCCGAACTGGTCGCCCACGACGCCGCGCACCGCGGCCTGGGCGCCAAGACCGAGCTGTGCCTGGGCGGTCCGGTCAGCAACGAGCGGATGGCCGCCCACCTGGCCTGGGGCCTGCCGGGCGTGCTGGTCACCTCCGGCCCGGGCCCGGGCAGCAACGTGATCACGGTCGGCGACCGGGAGTTCACCGTCGAGCCCGACCGGACCCACGTCCTGCTGGCCCGGATCGCCACCCCGGAGGGCGGCCGCCCGGTGTTCCTGATCTCCGGCCAGACCGGCACGGCCAACCAGGCGGGCGTGCGCTACCTGGTCGCGCACCACCGCGAACTGGCCCGCGAGCACGGCCGGAACGGCACCTTCGCCCTCGTCCTGCGGGTGGTCAACCCGGAGGCGTACGGGCCGGACATGGTCGAGCCGGTCGCCGACGTGACGGCCGAGGCGGTGCGCCGCCCGACCGCCGCGGCACCGGCCGGAAGCACCGCGGCATGAGCGGGGCGCGGAAGGTGTGTCCCATCCCACCGACCCGCCACGCCGCCCCACGGTCACCCACCGTCGACCACCCCCGCCCGAGCGCACCGGCCACGACCTGCGCAGTCGTTCCCAACCCCGTCCCGGCGGCGGGGAATCCCATCACCGAGCGTGTGGGATAGTTCACAACCCGGGGCTACTCGCCGGTACCGCCCAGGAATCCATAAACTCATCGAGGTTCAAGAAGGGAGCCACAGTGCGCAAGGTGCTCATCGCCAACCGCGGGGAAATCGCCGTCCGCGTCGCCAGGGCCTGCTCGGACGCCGGTATCGCCAGCGTCGCCGTCTACGCCGAGCCGGACCGGGATGCGCTGCACGTCCGCGCGGCCGACGAGGCTTACGCGCTGGGCGGTGACACCCCCGGCACCAGTTACCTGGACATCGCCAAGGTCCTCAAGGCCGCCGAGGACTCCGGCGCGGACGCCGTCCACCCCGGCTACGGGTTCCTGTCGGAGAACGCCGACTTCGCCCAGGCCGTCATCGACGCGGGCCTGACCTGGATCGGCCCGCCGCCGCAGGCCATCCGCGACCTCGGTGACAAGGTCACCGCCCGTCACGTCGCCCAGCGCGCCGGCGCCCCGCTGGTGGCCGGCACCCCGGACCCGGTCTCGGGCGCCGACGAGGTCGTCGACTTCGCCCGGGAGCACGGCCTGCCGGTCGCCATCAAGGCGGCCTTCGGCGGCGGCGGCCGCGGCCTCAAGGTCGCCCGCACCCTGGAGGAGATCCCGGAGCTGTACGAGTCCGCGGTGCGCGAGGCGGTCGCCGCCTTCGGTCGCGGCGAGTGCTTCGTGGAGCGCTACCTGGACAACCCGCGGCACGTGGAGACCCAGTGCCTCGCGGACAAGCACGGCAACGTGGTGGTCGTCTCCACCCGTGACTGCTCGCTGCAGCGCCGGCACCAGAAGCTGGTCGAGGAGGCGCCCGCGCCGTTCCTGACCGAGGCCCAGAACGCCGAGCTGTACCGCGCCTCCAAGGCCATCCTCAAGGAGGCCGGCTACGAGGGCGCCGGGACCTGCGAGTTCCTGGTCGCGCTGGACGGCACGATCTCCTTCCTGGAGGTCAACACCCGTCTGCAGGTGGAGCACCCGGTCACCGAGGAGGTCACCGGGATCGACCTGGTCCGCGAGATGTTCCGGATCGCCGACGGCGAGGAGCTCGGCTACGGCGACCCGGAGGTGCGCGGCCACTCCTTCGAGTTCCGCATCAACGGCGAGGACCCGGGCCGCAACTTCCTGCCCGCGCCCGGCACCGTGACGCTGTTCGCCCCGCCGTCCGGCCCGGGCGTGCGCCTGGACTCCGGCGTGGAGTCCGGCTCGGTCATCGGCCCGGCCTGGGACTCGCTGCTGGCCAAGCTGATCGTCTCCGGCCGCGACCGCAAGCAGGCCCTGGAGCGGGCCCGGCGCGCGCTGAGCGAGTTCAGGGTCGAGGGCATGGCCACCGCCATCCCGTTCCACCAGGCGGTCGTCACCGACCCGGCGTTCGCGCCGGAGGTGCACGGCGGCGAGGGCCCGTTCACGATCTACACCCGCTGGATCGAGACCGAGTTCGAGAACACCATCCCGGCCTTCACCGGCGGTGCCGGCGAGGGCGAGGAGGCGGAGACCCGGGAGACCGTGGTCGTCGAGGTCGGCGGCAAGCGGATCGAGGTCTCGCTGCCGTCCTCGCTGGGCGTCGCGGCGGCCCCGGCCGCCGGTGCGACCGGTGCCGCCAAGGCCAAGCGCCGGGTGGGCGCCAAGAAGGCCGGCTCGGCCGTCAGCGGTGACACCCTGGCCTCGCCGATGCAGGGCACCATCGTCAAGGTCGCCGTCGAGGAGGGCCAGGTCGTCGCCGAGGGCGAGCTGATCGTGGTCCTGGAGGCGATGAAGATGGAGCAGCCGCTGAACGCCCACAAGGCGGGCACCGTGGTCGGCCTCAAGGCCGAGGTCGGCGCGAGCGTCAGCAGCGGCGCCGCGCTCTGCGAGATCAAGGACTGACGACGGGTTCGTCAATCTTCGACCGGTCCGTACTCCCTTCGGGGGGTGCGGACCGGTCGCGTTTGCCGCGCCGCCGTGAGCCGGGCTCAGCGCCCGCGCGGCAGGCCCATCTCGGCCAGCCGGACCGGCATCCCGCCGGGGCCGACCGGGCCGCCGCCGTGCGCCCCGGGGCGGCGCTGGCCGGGCAGCGGGGCGCCGCCGGGCGGGCCGGGACGGCGGCCCAGCGGGCCCGGCTGGGTCTGGTGCACCGGGCCGCTGCCGGTGCCGTGCACCGGGGCGTCGCCGCTCGGCGCGGCCCCGAGCGGCGCCAGGTCGATCTGCACCCCGCAGTCGGCGAGCGCGTCCAGTTCGCGGGCGCAGGCGTCGTCCGCGGTGGCCTGCTCGTCGGTGACCAGCCGGGTGATGGTCTCGGTGGCGACGGTCTGGAACATGCCGGCCGCGCCGAGCTTGGTGTGGTCGGCGAGGACGATGACCTCGGCGGCCGCCAGCACCATGGCCCGGTCCACGCTCGCGGACAGCATGTTCGCGGTCGACAGCCCCCGCTCGGCGGTCAGCCCGCTGCCGGAGATGAAGGCCTTGGTGACCCTCAGCCCCTGCAACGACTGCTCGGCGCCGCTGCCCACCAGGGCGTAGTTGGAGCCGCGGAGGGTACCGCCGGTCATCACCACCTCGACCCGGTTGGCGTGCGCCAGCGCCTGGGCGACCAGCAGCGAGTTGGTGACCACCGTCAGCCCGGGCACCCGGGCCAGCCGGCGGGCCAGCTCCTGGGTGGTGGTGCCGGCACCGACCACCACCGCGTCGCCCTCCTCCACCAGTCCGGCGGCGGCGTCCGCGATGGCGCTCTTCTCCGCCGCGGACAGATGGGTCTTCTGCGGGTAGCCGGGTTCGCGGCTGAAGCCGCCGGGGAGCACCGCGCCGCCGTGCCGGCGGTCGAGGAGCCCTTCTGCCTCCAGCGCCCGCACGTCACGACGCACGGTCACTTCGGAGGTCTGGACGACGCGGGCCAACTCCCGGAGCGAGACCGCTCCGTTGGCGCGCACCATTTCGAGGATCAACTGGCGACGTTCTGCTGCAAACACAGAACCGACGGTAACCTGCGTGACCGTCTGCTTTCAGGCGTTTGCAGCTGGTAGCGGGAATTGCTCACGCAAGAGCGGCGCGTGACCGTACAATACGCGCCGTCAACACCCCGGAACTGCGCCCGCCGTCCGGGTGACGATCATGCCCGCGCGAAGGGCGGCCGCCGACCGGCAGCCGCCCCAACTGTGCGCCTTGAGCTCAGGATTCGCCGCCGGCCCGCTTCCGGACGTGCAGCTGCCGGGCGGCCTCGGCGGTCGAGCCGGAGACCGACGGGTAGACGGTGAAGGCGCTGGCCACCTGTTCGACCGTCAGATTGGCGTCCACCGCGAGCGCGATCGGGTGGATCAGTTCGCTGGCCCGCGGGGCGACCACCACGCCGCCGACCACGATGCCGGTGCCCGGGCGGCAGAACAGCTTCACGAAGCCGTCCCGGATGCCCTGCATCTTCGCCCGCGGGTTGCCGCGCAGCGGCAGCTTGACCACGACGGCGTCCATCTTGCCGCACTCCACGTCGGCGGCGGTGTAGCCGACGGTGGCGATCTCCGGGTCGGTGAAGACGTTGGAGGCCACGGTCTTGAGGTTCAGCGGCTGCACCGCGTCGCCCAGCGCGTGGTACATCGCGATCCGGCCCTGCATGGCCGCCACCGAGGCGAGCATGAAGACGCCGGTGCAGTCACCGGCCGCGTACACGCCCGGGGCGCTGGTGCGGGAGACCCGGTCGACCTGGATCTGGCCCCAGTCGTTGAGCTTGACCCCGGCCTCCTCCAGGCCCATCTCCGCGGTGTTGGGGATCGAGCCGACCGCCATCAGGCAGTGGGTGCCCTCGATCACCCGGCCGTCGGCGAGGGTGACCTCGACCCGGTCGCCGATCCTCTTGGCGCTCTCGGCCCGCGAACGGCCCATCACGTTCATGCCGCGGCGGCGGAAGACGTCCTCCAGCACCTCGGCGGCGTCCGGGTCCTCGCCCGGCAGCACCCGGTCGCGGCTGGAGACCAGGGTGACCTTGGAGCCGAGCGCCTGGTACGCGCCGGCGAACTCGGCACCGGTCACACCGGAACCGACCACGATCAGCTCGCGGGGCAGCTCCTCCAGGTCGTACACCTGGGTCCAGGTGAGGATCCGCTCGCCGTCCGGCTGGGCGTCCGGCAGCTCGCGCGGGTGGGCGCCGGTGGCGATCAGCACCGCGTCGGCGCGCAGCGACTGCACGCTGCCGTCGGGGGTGTCCACCAGCACCTCGCGGGAGCCGTCCACGGCCTGCCCGCCGGCGCCGAGCCGGCCGCGCCCGCGCAGCACGGTGACCCCGGCGCGGGTGACGGACTGGGTGATGTCGTGGGACTGCGCGATCGCCAGGCGCTTCACCCGGCGGTTGACCTTGCCCAGGTCCACGCCGATGACCTTGGACTCCCGCTCCTCGGCGGCGCCCTGGTCGACGGTGATGCCCAGTTCCTCGTACGAGCTGTCGAAGGTGGTCATCACCTCCGCGGTCGCGATCAGCGTCTTCGACGGCACGCAGTCCGTGAGCACCGCCGATCCGCCCAGACCGTCGCGGTCGACGACGGTCACCTCCGCGCCGAGCTGAGAGGCCACCAGGGCCGCCTCGTAGCCGCCGGGTCCGCCACCGATGATCACGATCCGAGTCACGTACCCCATTGTCCCGCACGCCGGGAGCGGCGCCACAACTGGGTCCGGGCTCGATCTCCTCGTCCACTCGCCCCGCCCCGTGGGCCGACCGGGCTACGCTGCACCCATGCCCCTTTACGCCGCGTATGCCACCAACCTCGATGCCCGGCAGATGACCCGCCGAGCCCCGCACTCCCCGCTCCGCGGCACGGGGTGGCTGGACGGCTGGCGGCTGACCTTCGGCGGCGAGCAGCTCGGCTGGGAGGGCTCGCTGGCCACCGTCGTGGAGGACGAGAAGGACCAGGTCTTCGTCTCCCTCTACGACATCGCGCCGATGGACGAGGAGGGCCTGGACCGCTGGGAGGGCGTCCAGCTCGGCATCTACCGCAAGATCAAGCTGCGGGCGCAGACCCTGGACGGCGACATCCCGGTCTGGACGTACGTGCTCAACGACTACGAGGGCGGCCTGCCCGCGGCCCGCTACCTCGGCCTGATCGCCGACGCCGCGGAGAGCGCGGGGGCCCCGCACGACTACGTGATGGAGCTGCGCCGGCGGCCGTGCTGACCGCCGGTCCGCTTTCCGTACGAATCGACGAACCCGGTCGCCCGGAAGCGCCACCGAGCTGTGCCTTCGGGTCAACCGGGTAACGATCCGACATGCCGGAGCGGATTTTCTACGCGCGTAGCCGAAAGCCGTCTATCCTCGGACCCGTGAACGCTTCTCCTCAGTCGGTCGTCTCCGCCGACCCCTACGCCGCCGCCCAGGCCGCCGCCGAGCGCCTGCGCGAGCTGACCGGTGCCGAGCGGCACGACGTCGCCCTGGTGATGGGCTCCGGCTGGGTGCCGGCCGCCGACGCCCTGGGCGAGACCGTGGCCGAGTTCCCGGTCACCGAGCTCCCGGGCTTCCCCGCCCCCGCCGTGGCCGGCCACGCCGGCAAGATCCGCTCGGTGAAGATCGGCGACAAGCGCGCCCTGATCTTCCTGGGCCGCAACCACTACTACGAGGGCCACGGCGTCGCCACCGTCGTCCACGGCGTGCGCACCGCCGCCGCGGCCGGCTGCGGGATCATCGTCCTGACCAACGGCTGTGGCGGTCTGCGCCAGGGCTGGACCCCGGGTCAGCCGGTCCTGATCAGCGACCACATCAACCTCACCGCGGACTCCCCGATCGTCGGCGCCAACTTCGTCGACCTCACCGACCTGTACTCCAAGCGCCTGCGCGCGCTGTGCCGCGAGGTCGACCCGAGCCTGGACGAGGCCGTCTACGTCCAGTTCCGCGGCCCGCACTACGAGACCCCGGCCGAGGTCAACATGGCCCGGGTGATCGGCGGCGAGCTGGTCGGCATGTCCACCACCCTGGAGGCCATCGCCGCCCGCGAGGCCGGCTCCGAGGTCCTCGGCATCTCCCTGGTCACCAACCTGGCCGCCGGCATCACCGGCGAGCCGCTCAACCACGAAGAGGTCCTGGAGGCCGGCAAGGCCTCGGCCGAGCGCATGGGCGAGCTGCTGGCGAAGGTCCTGGAGCGGATCTGACGCCTGCCGGGCGCAGAATCATGAACGACGGGGCCCACGGGCGGCGTGATCCGCTGATCACGCCATCCCGGGGGCCCCGTCCGCATGTGCACACCTCTTCTCCCCTTTGCGTGGAACCCTCCGGCCGTCACCCGACGCACTTCCCGATGGAGCAGGCAAGAACATGACGCAGGCACTCAACCCCGATCTCCTCGCCCGGGCCCGCACCTGGCTGGCCGAGGACCCCGACCCGCAGACCCGCGAGGAGCTCGCCGCCCTGCTCGCCCGGGCCGAGGGCGCGGAGGCCCAGGAGGACAACACCCGCGCCTGGGCCGAGCTCGCCGAGCGCTTCTCCGACCGCCTCCAGTTCGGCACCGCCGGCCTGCGCGGCGAGCTCGGCGCCGGCCCGATGCGGATGAACCGCGCCGTGGTGATCCGGGCCGCCGCCGGCCTGGTCGCGTACGTGAAGCAGCAGGGCCTCGGCGACCTCGTGGTGATCGGCTACGACGCCCGGTACAAGTCGTACGACTTCGCCCGGGACACCGCCGCCGTGGTGGTCGCCGCCGGTCTGCGCGCCGCGCTGCTGCCGCGCCCGCTGCCGACCCCGGTGCTCGCCTTCGCCGTCCGCCACCTGGGCGCGGCCGCCGGTGTGACCGTCACCGCCAGCCACAACCCGCCGCAGGACAACGGCTACAAGGTCTACCTCGGCGACGGCTCGCAGATCGTTCCGCCGGCCGACGCCGGGATCGCCGCCGAGATCGACGCGATCGGCTCGCTGGACGACGTCCCGCGCGCCGAGGAGGGCTGGGAGGTGCTCGGCGAGGACGTCGTCGAGGCCTACCTGACCCGGGCCGTCTCGATCGTCGACGAGCACAGCCCGCGCGAGCTGGACGTGGTCTACACCCCGATGCACGGCGTCGGCCGCGACACCCTGGTCGCCGCCTTCCGCCGGGCCGGCTTCCCCGCGCCGACCGTGGTCGCCGAGCAGGCCGAGCCCGACCCGGACTTCCCGACCGTGGCCTTCCCCAACCCGGAGGAGCCGGGGGCGATGGACCTCGCCTTCCGCACCGCCGCCGCGGTCGGCCCGGACATCGTGATCGCCAACGACCCGGACGCCGACCGCTGCGCGGTGGCCGTCCCGGTCAACGGCAACGCCGTGGGCAGCGGCAACGGCACCTCCGGCTGGCGGATGCTGCGCGGCGACGAGGTCGGCGCGCTGCTGGGCTCCGCGCTGGTCGCGAAGAAGGCCGAGGGCACCTTCGCCACCACCATCGTCTCCGCCACCCTGCTCGGCCGGATCGCCGAGGCCGCCGGCCTGGGCTACGCCGAGACGCTGACCGGCTTCAAGTGGATCTCCCGCGCCGAGGGCCTGCGCTACGGCTACGAGGAGGCGCTCGGCTACTGCGTCGACCCGGAGGGCGTCCGGGACAAGGACGGCATCACCGCCGCCCTGCTGGTCGCCGAGCTGGCCGCGACGCTCAAGAAGTCCGGCCGCACGCTGACCGACCTGCTGGACGACCTGGCGCTGGAGCACGGCCTGCACGCCACCGACCAGCTGTCCGTCCGGGTGCAGGACCTCTCGCTGATCGCCGACGCCATGCGCCGGCTGCGCGAGCAGCCGCCGACCGTCCTGGCCGGGCTGACCGTCACCCGCGCCGACGACCTCTCGGCGGGCTCGGCCGAGCTGCCGCCCACCGACGGCCTGCGCTACTACCTGGCCGGCGAGACCGTGCGCTCGGCCCGGATCGTGGTCCGCCCGTCGGGCACCGAGCCCAAGCTCAAGTGCTACCTGGAGGTCGTCCTCCCGGTCGGCAGCGCGGCCGACCTGGCCGCCGCCCGGGAGCGGGCCGCCGGGCTGCTCGCCGACATCAAGCGGGACCTCGGCGCGGCCGCCGGCATCTCCGCCTGACCCCACCGCACGCGTGCCTCCCCACCCCCTCGGGGGCGGGGAGGCACGGGCGCGTCCGGGGTGGACGTCAGCGGTCGTCCGTCAGCGGTCGTCGGCCGCTCCCGCGCCGAACCGGTCGCCCGCGAAGGGCGCCAGATCGATGCCGACGGGTTCGCCCAGCGCCAGGGCGGCCGCGCAGTCGCCCACCGCGGGGGCGAACTTGAACCCGTGCCCCGAGCAGGCCGAGGTGTGGACGATCCGCGGGTCCGCCGGCGAGCGGTCGATGATGAAGCTGCCGTCCGGGGTCAGGGTGTAGTAGCAGTAGCGCGCCCGGGGTGCCTCCGGCCGGACGCCGGTGAAGATCCGGGCCACCATCCGGGCCATCTCCTCCCGCTCCGCCGTCGAGACCTCGCGGCGTGCCAGGTCCGTCGGGTCCCCGGGCACCTGCTGGCGGTTGTGGAAGCCGATCTTGACCTCGCGGCCGCCCTCACCCCATTCGGGCACGCCGTAGACGACCTGCCCGTCGGCGCTCTCGTACAGGAAGGCGGGGAAGCCCTCGGTGCCCAGCTTCGGGTCCGCCCGGAACCAGTAGACCGGGACCCGCATCGGGCTCAGGTGCCGCGCCGGGGACGGCGTGAGCGGCCCCTTCATCCAGGGACCGGTCGCGACCACGACGGCGTCGCAGGAGAGCGTCCCGCCGGAGCGCAGCCGTACGGTCACGCCACCGGCGTCGGACCGCAGGTCCACCACCTCCTCGCCGAAGCGGATCGAGGCCCCCCGGCGGACCGCCTCGTCGACCATCGCCAGCCGGGCGCGGTTGGCCAGGACGGTGTAGGCACCGGGCTCGTACAGCGCCTTCATGTCGGCCCCGACGCCGAACCACGGGAAGCGCCCGTTGAGCTGCTCGGCGTTCCAGACCTCGTGCGCGATGCCGCCGGCCTCCGCGGTCCGCCGGCTGAGGTCCACCACGCCGCTGGACTCGGCCCCGACGAAGACCCCGCCGGTGCGCATCAGCAGGGTGTCCCCGTACGCGGCCTCCAGGTCCGTCCACCGCTCGTGGGCGCGCTCCAGCAGCGGGAGGTAGTCGGTCCCCTCCCAGTAGGCCCGGCGGAAGATCCGGGTCTCGCCGTGGGAGGAGCCGAACCGGTGCGTCGGGCCGTGGGCGTCGACGGCGAGCACCCGCGCGCCCCGTTCGGCCAGCGCCTGTGCCGCCGCCGCGCCGAACACCCCGAGGCCGATGACCAGTACGTCGCCCGTTCTCACAGCCGTACCCCCTTCTCGACCGGTGCCGCGACCGGCCCGGACTGCGGACGCGCCCTGCGGACGCGCAGCGCCGATTCGATGACGATGGAGACCAGCGACAGCCAGACCACGGCGAAACAGATCAGCGTGTTGGCGGACGGCCGCTGGTGGTACCAGACCAGCGCGACGACGAGCTGCGTGGTCGGCAGCACGTACTGCATGAACCCCGTCGCGGTCAGGCTGACCTTCTTCGCGCCGAAGGCGATCAGCCACAGCGGCGTGACGGAGACCAGGCCGCAGACCGCGAGCAGCACGAAGTCCGTGTGCCCGGCGGCCGGCCCCGGGTCGAGCGAGTAGCCCGTGGTGAGGACGGCGATCCCGATGCCGAGCGCCAGCAGGGCCGTCTCCAGGGTCAGCCCGGTGACCGGGTCGGCGGTGGTGAGCTTCTTCAGGAAGGTGTACACCCCCCAGGTCAGGCCGATCGTGACGTACACCCACCAGTCGAGTTCGGTGCTGCGCACGACGAGCAGCACGACGCCCAGCAGGCACAGCCCGAGCGCGGCCCGGCGCAGCCGTCCGAGCGGTTCGCGCATCACCAGCGTCCCGAGGACGACGGTCACCGCCGGGGCGATGAGGTAGCCGAGGCCGGTCTCGATGACCCGCCCGTGGATCGAACCCCAGATGAACGTGAGCCAGTTGACGCAGACCAGCAGCGCCGCGGTCAGGTGCACCAGCACCAGCCTCGGGGTGGCGGCCGTGCGGGCCGCGGCCCGGAACCGCCCCAGCAGCGCGAGCGCGGCGCACAGCGTCGCCAGCGACACCAGGATGCGGTAGCCGAGCAGCGTCACCGGCGGTACGTGCGCCAGGGCCCGCCAGAACAGCGAGGACGAGCCGAGGATGACGTTGGCGACCGCGATCGCGGCCAGGCCCGCCGGAGCGCCCCGGCCGCGCACGCTACCCATCCGCCCGCCTCTCCCCCTGGCGGGCCAGGCGGCATTCGACGATCTCGTACGACCAGTAGAGGGTCCCGTCGCCGGCGATGCTGAAGGCCGCGCCGTGGTGCTCCTTCCAGTGGTGGAACTCCCGGGTGAGGACCTGTCTGGAGGCGTGCCACTCCCTGGTGTACAGGAACAGCGGGAAGCTGTGCCGTTCGATCAGCCGGAACTCCAGGGGGCCGGCGCTGCCCGCCGGCCCGCCGAGTCGGCGGAGCACGTCCTGGATGCCCGTCATGGAGTTGAGGCCGACGACGGCGCGCCCGGTGTCGGTCAGGTGGTCCGGGAGGTCGCGCAGGAAGCCGAGCAGGACCTCCTCGCCGGAGAACATGGCCGACAGTTCGAGGTCGGCCAGCCCCTGCTGCCGCAGTTCGCGCCGGCAGTCCGCGGACGGGGTGCGCCAGCCGGGCGGGTTGAAGACGACGAGGTCGAACCTGCGGTCCGCGGCCGGGCTCTGGAACAGGCTGCCCGAGTCGAACCGGACGATCTGGTCGCCGAAGTTGAGCTGCTCGTTCTCCGCGGCGGTCTTCAACGCGGGGATCGACACGTCCGTCGCCACGATGTCGCGGGCGCCCAGGCTCCGCATCAGCAGGGCCAGGGCCCCGCTGCCGGTGCCCATGTCGAGGACCGAACCCTCCAGGACGGACCGGTCGAGGGTGCGCACCAGGACGTCGCCGAGGCTCAGCCCGGCGGGGCTGACCTTGAACACGCCCGGGCGGTCCTGCAGTCGGAGGCTGTGCCCGAGCCCGAAGTAGACCTCGTAGAAGTCCTCGGAATGCACCGCCGCGGTTCTGTCACCGGGATTGTGCTGCCGGATCACGCCCAGCATGATTCCCCCTCTAATGGAATTTTCGGTCGAGTTCTCGGCCGGTTCCCCGGCCGCACCGCATTCACCGGGGTGGCGGCCGCCGTGGCACGCGCATTCACCTGCCGATGCCGCCCAGTTCACGCGACCGGTCGGCGGACCGGGTCAAACCCCCCACCAGCACCTCCTGGAGCCCCAGCTCCTGGAAATGGAAGATTCCCTGTTCGGTCGTTCCCCCCGGGGTCATGACCTGCCGGCAGAGTTCCTCGGGGGAGTGCTCGGTCGAATCCAGGAGTTCCGCGGTGCCGCGCAGTACCTGGGTGGTCATCGACCGGGCCTGCGCGCGGTCGAACCCGGCGGTGACGGCGAAGTCGATGAACGCCCCGGCAATGTGCGCGACGAAGGCCGGCCCGCCGCCGCAGAGCGCGGTGGCGTCGTCGATGAGGGCCTCGTCGCGCACGGTGAGGGCCCGGCCGATCGACGACAGCAGCCGTTCGGCGGTCCGCACGTCGGCGGCCGGCACGGTGGCGCCGGGGCACAGCACGGTCATGCCCTGCGCGACCTCGGACGGCGTGTTGGGAATCGCCCGGACGACGCGGTCGGTGTGCAGCAGCGCCGCCATGGCCGCGATGCTCACCCCGGCCATCACGGAGATGACCAGGGCCCCCTCGAACGCGCCCGGTTCCTGCTCGGCCGCGAAGCCCTCGAAGGCCTGCGGCTGGATGGCCAGGATCACGGCGTCCCCGGGCTGCGGGCGGTACCGGACGACGGGTTCCAGGCCGAATTCCGTGCGCACCAGGCGCGCCCGGGATTCGGCCGTCTCCACGATTTCGAGCGGGAGGTCCGGAGATTTCCTCAGGAGTCCGGAAATGATCGCGGCGCCCATGTGCCCGGCGCCGATGACGACGACCCGGTCCACGCCGGCTGTCAGACTTTCCCCACTGGCCACATTTCCCCCACTGTCAACGGGCGTCACTTCTGGACGCACCAAGCGACGGTCATCACGAATGTGCCTTTTCGGAAGCTTCACAACACCCGCGCCAGCCTATTTATGTGATCTTGGACCGACAAGTGACCAAAGGCGGATGGACCGGACAGGTTTTACGACCGTACAAAACCTATGTCGAGGGACGGGCCGCCCCCGCCGCACCGCCCCGAGCCGCGCCTCCCCCAACGCACCTCCCCCAACGCGAAGGAGCCCGCCGTTTCCGGCGGGCTCCTGCGTGGTGCGGTCGTCGTCAGACCGCGATCACCGTGATCAGCGCGACCAGGCCGAGCAGCGTCGGGGCGATCACCCACCAGCACCAGCGGACGACCACCGGGCCGGTGGCGTCGGGTCGGCGGCCGTTGCGCTCGGCCATTCCCTGGAGGACGTCGGTCACCTGGTCGGACCAGGCCCGGGTGGGGTCCGAGGACCCCTGGACGACCGGGTTGGTCCGGGCGGCGAGGCCCAGCCCCAGGCCCGTCCGGGAGGCGTGCTCGGCGTTGCCGCGGCTCAGCGCCCGGTTGGCCCGCTTGCGCTGGCGCAGCGACACCGGGACGGCCCACACCTGGTACTTCTTCTCGCCGGACAGCAGCTCGACCGAGTACCCGGCCCGCAGCGCGTCGACCGAGGCCCAGGGGACGGTGATGGTGCGCCAGGGGTTGCGGACGACCAGGCGCCGGCTGCCGGCGAACACCGCCGGGCGCAGCGTGTAGGCGATCACCGGGAAGGCGAACACCGGCAGCGCCGCGAGCGCGACGTACGGGGTCTTGCCGGTGCCGGTCACCGCCGCGTCGCCGATCAGCCAGGCGGCGACGGCGAGCAGGAACACTCCGGAGATCACGCCGGGGACGGAGCGGTACACGCGGTCCGCGTACTCGGGTTCCCCGTCGGGGGCGGCCGGGCCCTGGTGGGGCTTGCCGTCGGATTCGGTCATGGCGTCGATTCTGCCCCATGCACCCCTCGCCGGCGGGTCTCGGTCCGGCCACGAATGGCCCCCCGGCCGGCGCCCCGCCAGCACCCCGGCCGGCACCCCGCCCTCGTCCGGGCCCCCGCCGGGCGGCCCCGCTCGGCCGAGGTCTCGGTCCGGCCACGAAAGGCGGCCGGAAAGGTGGCCGCTCTAGCGGTCGGCTACGCGCGTAGATATGCTGGTCTGGTGACTATGTCCACTGTTGCAGCCAATGCCCCCGGCGTTGCGGGCAGCGGCCTCGCGGACGTTGCGGCGTCCGAGGCCTCGCTCCGCCGCTTCCTGCACGGCCTGCCCGGCGTCGACCAGGTCGGCCTCGAAGCCCGCGCCGCGTCCCTCGGGACCCGCTCGATCAAGACCACGGCGAAGGCCCGCGCCATCGACCTGGCGATCTCCATGATCGACCTGACCACGCTGGAGGGCGCGGACACGGTCGGCAAGGTGCGCGCACTGTGCGCCAAGGGCAGGACCCCCGACCCGACCGACCCGACCACCCCGCGCGTCGCCGCCATCTGTGTCTACCCGGACATGGTCGCCACCGCGAAGGACGCCCTCCGGGGCACCGACATCCAGGTCGCCTCGGTGGCCACCGCCTTCCCGGCCGGCCGCGCCGCCCTCCCGGTCAAGCTCGCCGACACCGCCGACGCGGTGGCCGCGGGCGCCGACGAGATCGACATGGTGATCGACCGGGGCGCCTTCCTCTCCGGCCGCTACTTCGACGTCTTCAACGAGATCGTCGCCGTCAAGGAGGCGTGCAAGCGCGCCGACGGCAGCTACGCCCACCTCAAGGTGATCTTCGAGACCGGCGAGCTGCAGACCTACGACAACGTCCGCCGGGTCTCCTGGCTGGCGATGCTGGCCGGCGCCGACTTCATCAAGACCTCCACCGGCAAGGTCACCGTCAACGCGACCCCGCCGGTCACCCTGCTGATGCTGGAGGCGGTCCGCGACTTCCGCGCCGCCACCGGCGTCCAGGTCGGCGTGAAGCCGGCCGGTGGCATCAAGACCACCAAGGACGCCATGAAGTACCTGGTGATGGTCAACGAGACGCTCGGCGACGACTGGCTGACCCCGCACTGGTTCCGCTTCGGCGCCTCCAGCCTGCTCAACGACCTGCTGATGCAGCGCCAGAAGCTCGCCACCGGCCGCTACTCCGGCCCCGACTACGTGACGGTGGACTGATCACCATGGCCAAGAAGAAGAACACCGAGGAGCCCGCGGCCCAGCCGGCCGGAGGCCTCTTCACCTACGCCCCGGCCCCGGAGTCCCCCGCCGCCGCGGGCGACCTCGCGACCTCGTACGGCCACTTCATCGGCGGCGAGTTCGTCGACTCCTCCGGCAGCGAGGCCCTCAAGACGGTCAACCCGGCCACCGAGCAGGTGCTCGCCGAGTTCGCCCAGGGCACCGACGAGGACGTGGACCGCGCCGTCGCCGCCGCCCGCAAGGCCTTCGCCGACTGGTCGGCGCTGCCGGGCAGCGAGCGCGCCAAGTACCTGTTCCGGATCGCCCGGATCATCCAGGAGCGCGCCCGCGAGCTGGCCGTGCTGGAGTCGATGGACAACGGCAAGCCGATCCGCGAGACCCGCGACTTCGACATCCCGACCGTCGCCGCCTGGTTCTTCTACTACGCGGGCTGGGCGGACAAGCTGGACTACGCCGGCTTCGGCGCCAACCCGCGCCCGCTGGGCGTGGCCGGCCAGATCATCCCGTGGAACTTCCCGCTGATGATGCTGGCGTGGAAGATCGCGCCCGCGCTGGCGACCGGCAACACCGTCGTCCTCAAGCCGGCCGAGACCACCCCGCTGACCGCGCTGCGCTTCGCCGAGATCTGCCGCCAGGCCGGTCTGCCGAAGGGCGTCGTCAACATCGTCACCGGCGACGGCCGCACCGGCGCCGCGCTCACCGCGCACCCGGACGTCAACAAGGTCGCCTTCACCGGCTCCACCCCGGTCGGCCGGGCGATCGCCAAGCAGCTGGCCGGCAGCCGCAAGAAGCTGTCGCTGGAGCTGGGCGGCAAGGCCGCCAACATCGTCTTCGACGACGCGCCGATCGACCAGGCGGTCGAGGGCATCGTCAACGGCATCTTCTTCAACCAGGGCCACGTCTGCTGCGCGGGCTCCCGCCTGCTGGTCCAGGAGTCGATCCAGGACGAGCTGCTGGACGCCCTCAAGCGCCGGATGGGCACCCTGCGGGTCGGCGACCCGCTGGACAAGAACACCGACATCGGCGCGATCAACTCGGCCGCCCAGCTGGCCCGGATCACCGAGCTGACCGCGGCCGGCGAGGCCGAGGGCGCCGAGCGCTGGTCGCCGGAGTGCGAACTCCCGGGCACCGGCTTCTGGTTCAGGCCGACCCTGTTCACCGGCGTCAGCCAGGCCCACCGGATCGCCCAGGAGGAGATCTTCGGCCCGGTCCTGTCGGTGCTGACCTTCCGCACCCCCGAAGAGGCGGTCCAGAAGGCCAACAACACCCCGTACGGCCTCTCCGCCGGCATCTGGACGGAGAAGGGCTCGCGCATCCTCTGGACGGCCAACCGGCTCAAGGCGGGTGTGGTCTGGGCCAACACCTTCAACAAGTTCGACCCGACCTCGCCGTTCGGCGGTTTCAAGGAGTCGGGTTACGGCCGCGAGGGTGGCCGCCACGGTCTGGAGCCCTACCTGAATGTCGAGGCCCGAGATGTCTGACACGACCATCCAGCGTCTTGACGTCCTCAAGACCTACAAGCTGTACGTCGGCGGGAAGTTCCCGCGCTCCGAGAGCGGGCGGGTGTACGAGGTGACCGACTCAAAGGGCGAGTGGCTCGCCAACGCCCCGCTGGGCACCCGCAAGGACACCCGGGACGCCGTCCTGGCCGCCCGCGCGGCGGTCAAGGGCTGGGCCGGCACCACCGCGTACAACCGCGGCCAGGTGCTCTACCGGGTCGCCGAGATGCTGCAGGGCCGGCGCGAGCAGTTCGCCGCCGAGGTGGCGCTCTCCGAGGGCATCGGCCCGAAGAAGGCCGCCGCGCTGGTGGACGCCGCGATCGACCGCTGGGTCTGGTACGCGGGCTGGACGGACAAGATCGCCCAGATCGCGGGCGGCGCCAACCCGGTCGCCGGGCCGTACTTCAACCTCTCCACCCCGGAGCCGACCGGCGTGGTCGGGATCGTCGCCCCGCAGGCCGGGTACGGGCACTCGCTGCTCGGCCTGGTCTCGGTGATCGCCCCGGCGATCGCCACCGGCAACACGGTCGTGGTCGCGGCCGCCGCGGACGCCCCGCTGCCCGCGCTGTCCCTGGGCGAGGTGCTGGCCACCTCGGACCTCCCGGGCGGCGTGGTCAACATCATCTCGGGCCGGACCGCGGACATCGCCCCCACCCTGGCCTCGCACCAGGACGTCAACGCGCTGGACCTCACCGGCGCCATCGCCGCCGACGGCCCCGGCGCGGCGACCGCCCTGGAGGCCGCCGCCGCCGATACCCTGAAGCGGGTGGTCCGTCCGGGGCTGGACCCGTTCGCCCAGGACTGGACGGATGCGCCCGGTACCAACCGGCTACTCTCCTTCCTGGAGACCAAGACGGTCTGGCACCCGATGGGTATCTGACCCTCCGTCGGTATCGCGTCACAACTCCACAGACTGGCCGTCCCCCGTGCCCTCTCCCCCCCAGGGCCCGGACGGTCATTGGACGGACCCGCACCTCTCCCCCCCTGGTGCGGGTCCGTCGACTTTCGTCACCGCCCGCGCCGACTTTCGGCGCTCGCCGTGCGTGTGCGTCCGGACCAGAATCCCCGGTACCGACACCACCGAGGAGGCGCCGTGGGAGAGTTGATCGCCGAGCTGATGCCACTGCTCACGGACGGCTTCGTCCGCCGCTGGCACGTCGCCCGGGTCGGCCGCCGACTGGCCGCCGGGAAGGCCGTCCGAGTGCCCTGCTCCGCCCGGTCCGACCGGCCGGGCTGGCAACGCCACTACGCCAACGGCAGGTTGGACATCACCCCGGGTGCCGCCGCGGTCACCTTCCGCGCCCGCGGGGCCGGCCCGCTCGAACTGCCCACCGGGGGCACCTTCCACGAGCCCGAGCCCGACACCTGGCACTCCCAGGACTGGGCCGCCACCGGCTACCGGCCGCCCGGCGGCGGGCGCCAGGTGTACCTCCAGGTCGACAGCCGCTACCTGCCGGCGGTCCACCTCGCCCTCGCCGGCCCCGACTTCCGGCAGGCGTGACCGGCAGGCGTGACCGGAAGGTGTGATGCACAACGGTTTCGGCAACCGGCCGGGATGCGTCAGACTGGTGTCCCGTGAGTGACTCCCCCATGAACCCCGTGCCGACGGCCCACGCCCGGGTGATCCTGCTCTCCGGGCCCTCCGGATCGGGGAAGTCCTCGCTGGCCGAACGCAGCGGCCTCCCGGTGCTCCAGCTGGACGACTTCTACAAGGACGGGGACGACCCCACCCTCCCCCGGCTGCCCGACGGCGCCGTGGACTGGGACTCCCCGCTCGCCTGGCACCGCGACCAGGCCGTCGCCGCGATCCGCGCGCTGTACGAGCACGGGCGCACCGAGGTGCCGGTGTACTCGATCCCGGACAACGGCCGGATCTCCACCCGCGCCCTGGACCTGGGCGGCGCCACCGCGTTCATCGCCGAGGGCATCTTCGCCGCCGAGATCGTCACCGAGTGCACCGCCGAGGGCCTGCTCGGCGACGCCCTGTGCCTGCGCAACGGCGCGCTCACCACGGCCTGGCGCCGACTGCGCCGGGACGTCCGGGAGGGCCGCAAGTCGCTTCCGGTGCTGCTGCGCCGGGGCTTGCGGCTGATGCGGGCCGAGCGGGCCATCGTCGGACGGCAGGTCGAGCTGGGCTCGTACCCGTGTGCCGGGCCGGAGGCCGAGCGGCGGATCCGCGCCGCCGCCGGGCGGCGGGAGCTGTCCGCGGTCTGAGCCGGTCCGCGGTCTGGGTCGATCCGCTCCACCCGCGGACGAACACGACGACGGGCCCGGTGCGTCTCCCCCGCACCGGGCCCGTCGCCCCGCCGAACGGCTTCGGCTCCCCACGAGCACCGCTCCCCCGAGCCGGTGCCCCCGAACCGCAACCGTCCGCTACCCGTCCCCCGACGGGAGTCCTGTCCCCTGCTCCCCTGCTCCCCTGCTCCTTGCCGACCGCCGTCAGGCGACCAGCTCGCCGAACGCCCGGACGGTGTCGCCCGACTTGTTCAGGTGCTCGTCGTCGCGCAGCCGGCGCAGCGCGCGCCAGATGCTGCTCTTGACCGTGCCGACGCTGATCCCCAGCACGTCGGCGATCTCCGGGTCGGTCTTGCCCTCGTAGTACCGCAGCACCAGCATGGTCCGCTGGTTCTCCGGCAGCTTCGCCAGCGCCTGCCAGAGCACGGTGCGCAGCTCGGTGCCGCCCATCGCGTCGGTGTCGCCGGCCGTCTCCGGCAGCTCCTCGGTCGGGTACTCGTTGACCTTGCGGCGCCGCCAGGCGGAGATGTGCAGGTTGGTCATGGTGCGGCGGAGGTAGCCCCCGACCGCGGCCTTGTCGGTGATCCGGCCCCAGGCCCGGTAGGTGCTGAAGAGCGCGCTCTGCAGCAGGTCCTCGGCCTCGTAGCGGTCACCGGTGAGGTGGTACGCCGTGGCGTACAGGGAGGCGCGGCGCTCGCGCACGTACGCGGTGAACTCCGTGATGTGGTCCTCCGCGACGGCCGGGTGCTCCCCCTGCGCGTCTCCCTGTCCCGCCTCGGTGGTGCGGGCCGGCGCGGGGTTCAGCCGCAGCAGCGTCGCACCGGCGGCCCCGCGACCGGCCGGCTCCCCCGAGCCGACCGTGCGCAGACCGTTCTTCCTCTGGTCGCCCCCCCGGGCGTCCGTGCCCTCGACGCGGACGGGGAGGATCCCCCGCAGCGCGAGGGTGTTGCCGGAGTCGACCGCACTCCCCAGTCGGCCGATCCCGTACAGCTCCCCCGTCCTGCCGCCGCCGCTCACCCGGCGGGCGACAGGGTTTCCACCGGTGCTGTGTGCGCACCCCCGTACGGTCACGGCACCGGAGTTCTCGTCGGTCCTGATCTCGTACCGGGTCCGGTGGGTGGTCGCTGAGGAACGCGCGGTGCGGACAGCCGGGTTGGTCCGGGTCTGAAGCATGGCGTTCATCGTGCGCCCCCTTGGTTCGGTACGAGCGGTTCCTGTTGCCGCCCTCCAGCCGGCCCTTGCGGCCCGCTGTCCTGCGGCGACATGGAAAATCCTGCCCGCCGGTTGTGATGGCGCTGTCCGCCGACTGTCACAGGGGTGTCACAGGGCCGGGCCTTTCGACCCGTGCCTCCTCCCGCCGTTCCGGACGCCGGTGGGCGTCCTTCCGGTTCCCGTACGGGCGGTGACCGGTCCTGGGGGTGATTCGGCGTTCCCGGTGGGCCAAAATGGGGCCGTGCCTTTCCTCCTACTGATCGAGGACGACGACGCCATCCGGACCGGCCTCGAACTCGCCCTCACCCGCCAGGGCCACCGTGTGGCCACCGCCGCCTCCGGCGAGGACGGTCTGAGGCTCTTCAAGGAGCAGCGGCCCGACCTGATCGTGCTGGACGTCATGCTGCCCGGAATCGACGGCTTCGAGGTGTGCCGTCGGATCCGCCGTACCGACCAGCTGCCGATCATCCTGCTCACCGCCCGCTCGGACGACATCGACGTGGTGGTCGGCCTGGAGTCCGGCGCGGACGACTACGTGGTGAAACCGGTCCAGCCGCGTGTGCTGGACGCCAGGATCCGCGCCGTGCTGCGGCGCGGCGAGCGGGAGAGCTCGGACTCCTCCGCCTACGGCAGCGTGGTGATCGACCGGGCCGCGATGACCGTCACCAAGGACGGTCAGGACCTCCAGCTCACCCCGACCGAGCTGCGGCTGCTGCTGGAGCTCAGCCGCCGGCCCGGCCAGGCGCTCTCCCGTCAGCAGCTGCTGCGGCTGGTCTGGGAGCACGACTACCTCGGCGACTCCCGCCTGGTGGACGCCTGCGTGCAACGGCTGCGGGCCAAGGTCGAGGACGTGCCGTCCGCGCCGACGCTGATCCGCACCGTGCGCGGGGTCGGCTACCGGCTGGACCCGCCTGCCTGAGCCCCCGCCCACCTTCCTGAACTCCCGTACGACGACAGGCTCTTGTGACTGACCATCAGCAGACTGCCCGGCGGTTCTCGTCCGGTCCGTGGCGACGGCTGCGCTCCCTGCGGGTGCGGCTGATCGCGGTGTTCGCGGCCGTCGCGCTGCTCGCCGCCGTCTCGGCCTCCGGCATCGCGTACTGGCTGAACCGCGACGCGGTGCTCAAGCGCGCCCAGGACACCGCGCTGAACGACTTCCGGGTCTCGCTCAGCCGCAACGTCTCCGACCTTCCGCTGAACGCCAGTTGCCCGGAGCTCGCCACGCTGGCCGCCAACGTGGCGAGCTCCGGCCTGTCCTACGACGTGGTCGTGGTCGACCCGGCGCACCCCGAGTGCCCGGCCTCCTCGGCCCCGACGCACTTCACCCTGGCCGACGTCCCGGCAGCGCTGCAGTCCACCGTCGCCAAGCCGCGCGAGGTCACCGAGAGCAACCCGTACCCGTACCACCTGTACTGGCAGCGGCAGAACCTGGAGGGCCGCCCGTTCGTGATCGGCGGCACCAAGGTGCTGCCGAACGGTCCGACGGCGTACATGTTCAAGTCGCTGGAGAACGAACGGGCCGACCTCAACACCCTGGGCTGGTCGCTGGCGATCGCGACCCTGCTCGCGCTGATCGGTTCGGCCCTGCTCGCCCAGGCCGCCTCCTCGACCGTGCTGCGGCCGGTCAAGCGGCTCGGGGAGGCCGCCAAGCGGCTCGGCGAGGGCCACCTGGACACCCGGCTGGAGGTCGAGGGCTCCGACGAACTCGCCGACCTGGCCCGGACCTTCAACCGGGCCGCGGAGTCGCTGCACGAGCAGGTCGAGGAGCTGAGCGCGCGCGAGGCGCAGAGCCGACGGTTCGTCGCCGACATGTCGCACGAACTGCGCACCCCGCTGACCGCGATGACCGCGGTGACCGACATCCTGGAGGACGAGGCCGAGTCGCTGGACCCGATGATCGAGCCCGCCGTCCGACTCGTGGTGAGCGAGACCAGGCGGCTGTCCGACCTGGTCGAGAACCTGATGGAGGTCACCCGCTTCGACGCCGGCACCGCCAAGCTGGTCGCCGACGAGGTCGACGTCGCCGACCTGATCATGTCCTGCATCGACGGCCGGGCCTGGTACGACGCGGTCGAACTGGACGCCCCGCGCGGCATCCTGGCCGTGGTCGACCCGCGCCGGCTCGACGTGGTCTTCGCCAACCTGATCGGCAACGCGCTCAAGCACGGCGGCTCACCGGTGCGGGTCAAGGTCCGGCAGTCCGCGGACTCGGTCGTGGTCGAGGTCTCCGACAGCGGCCCCGGCATCCCCGAGGACGTGCTGCCGCACGTCTTCGACCGCTTCTACAAGGCCGACCGCGGGCGGGCCCGCTCGGAGGGCAGCGGCCTGGGGCTGTCCATCGCGATGGCCAACGCCCAGATCCACGGGGGGACCATCACGGCGGCGAACGGGGAGGTCGGCGCGGTGTTCACCCTGACGCTGCCGCTGACCCCGCCACCGCCGCCGTCCGCGGGCGGGGCCGAGCGCGGCCCCGCCGGCGACGCCGAGCTCAAGGACGCCACGTGACCGCCCCCACCCGTACCTCCCTGCGCCGCTCCACCCTGCGCCGCGCCGCCGGCGTACTGCTCCTGCTCGCGCTGGCCTCCGGCTGCGGCATCCGTCCGACGGCCGTACCGGTCGACGCCGGCGCGCCCGCCAGCCGGACGGCCTGCCCGAGCGCCCCGCACATACCGACCGCGCTGGCCACCCCGACCCCGCCGGCCCCGGCCGCCACCCCGGCCCGCGGCGCGGCCAGGACGAGCGTCGGCCCCTCGCCCACCCCGGTGGCGCCGGGCTCGCCGCCGCCCGACAACGTGTTCAGCGCGGTGCCGACGGCGGCGCCCTGTCGGTAGGGCCTGCTCCGGCTGGGGCGCGCCCGTCCGACCCCGTGTGACGGGAAACGGGGGCGCGTCCCGGAATGTTCAGGCCCGGTGTGGAACCGCCGCGCCACCGGCCCACGTCCTTCCCCCCGTGCAGCGAGATGGCACCAGGACACGCGACGAGCGTTCCGGCGCACGGACCGAGAACAGGCCGGCGGCGGGCGTCCACCGTCCCCTCCGGCACGCCGGACTGGCGGGCCTGGCCCTCCACCTGACGCTGGTGCTCTGGCTGGTGCTCAGACCCCTGCCGGTGGCCTGGGTGTACGACGCCAACCTGACGCCGCTGGCCTCGCTCCGCTCCTCCACCACCTGGCAGGTGATCGGCGAGTTCCTGCTGCTCGCCCCGCTCGGCGTCCTGCTGCCGCTGGCCGGCGGCCGGGTCCGGGCCCCCTGGCTGCCGTCCTTCCTGCGCACCACCGGCGTGTCCGCCCTGCTGGCGACCGGCCTGGAGTTCCTCTCCTCCTGGACGCCCGGACACGTGCTCAACGTGGACCACATACTGTTCGCCGTGCTCGGCGTGATGATCGCCCACCTCGCCCTCGTCCCCGGTCTGCGCCGCCTGCTGCGGGACCACCGGGCGGCGGCACGGGCCCGGCGGGCCGCCGTCCTGGCCGCCCCGCCGGTGGCCGCCGCCGTCACCCCGACGGTGACCATGGCGGCCGCGGCCCGTCCGCGCGCCTACGCGGGACCCACCCCGCCCGCCGGCTAGGCGCGCACCACCCGGCTAGGCGCGCACGACCCGGCTAGGCCCGCACCACCCGGCTACGCCCGCACGACCCGACCGCCGACCTCGACCAGCCCGCCCGGCCGCGGACCGGCCAGCAGCTGCGAACCCCGGCCCTGGGTGACGGTCACCGCCCGCCCGAGCCGGGCCGCCAGCAGCAACGCCGCCGCGCCGGTCGCCTCGTCCTCGTCGATCCCGTCGCCCCGGCCCGGGAAGGCCCGTGCCCGGACCGTACCGGCCGCCTCGTCCTGCCAGGCCCAGGCGTACACCCACTCCCCCGGCGGCGGCACCTCCAGCGCCTCCACCTCGGCGGCCGAGCCGTACTGCCGCAGGGTCCGCCCCGGGGCCCACTCCGGCCGGGCCTCGATCCGGGTCAGCCCACCCTCGCGCCGCACCGCCACCTCCCCCGCGGCGGTCACCAGCCGGTCCACCCCGAGCAGCCAGGCGGCGCCCACGCACGGGTGGCCGGCGAAGGGCAGCCGCACGCTCGGGGTGTAGATGTCGATCTCCCCGCGCTCCGGGTCGTCGACGAACACCGTCTCGCTGAAACCGAGTTCACCGGCGAAGGCCTGCCGCGCCGCCCGCCCCGGCACGGCGGCGCCGTCCCGCACCACGCCGAGGGCGTTGCCGTGCCGCCCGTCCGGCCCGCAAAAGACCCGCAGCACCTCATAGTCAGTCATTTCCCACCTCGTCAATTACCGCTCCGGCACCAGTGCGACTCAGCGCAACGACACCGTGATGAAAAGGCGACGACGATTGTCGGCCCCCTCCAGTACTGTGCGCTGTCGTCCCCGGACGGTTCCCGTCGTTTTTCTCCTCCCACAGGAAATCCCTTGAACAATCTCGACTTCACCAATGAGCCCGGCTTCTCCTGATACGTCGTCCTGCTGGCGCTCAGCGGCACCATCATGGTGGTCCTCGGCGTCCTGCCCCTGCGCGGGCTCAAGGTCGGCATGCGGATCCTCAACCTCGTGATTGGCCTCGGGTTCGCGGGCTACGCCTACTACCTCGCGTTCGTCTTCGAGGGCGGGACCTACCGGATCTTCTTCCAGGCGCTGATCCTGCCGATCGCCATGATCGTCACCACGGTGAAGGCGGTCGTCGAACGCAGCAACGCCAAGAACGCGCCGCAGCAGCCGGTCACGCCGTACACCCCGCACGCGCCGTACAACCCCAACGCCCCGCAGGCGCCGTACAACCCCAACGCCGCCGCCCCGCAGGCCGCGTTCAACCCGAACGCCCCGCAGGCCGGGCAGTCGGGCCAGCCGGTGGCGCCGCAGGGCGCCGTGCCGAACCAGCCGGGCGCTCCGGCGCAGCCGGTGGCGGACAACCCGTACGCCCAGCCGCAGCCGCCGCAGCAGCCGGCCGGCTGAGCCCCGGAACGCCGGAAGGCCCGTCCGTCCCCGCCTTCGAGCGGGGACGGACGGGCCTTGTGCTGTCGGGGCTCAGTTCCCGGCGCGCTGTCGGCGGCGGGCGACGACCAGGGTTCCGATGCCGAGGGCGATCGCGGTCGCGCCGGTGATCGCCATCGGGGCGGCCGAGGAGCCGCCGCCGGTGGAGGCGAGCCGGGTGGTCTCCACGACCGCCGGGGCCGGGGCGGCGGCAGCGGCGGCCTGCGGGGTGTCGGCCGCGGGGCTCGGCGCGCCGGTGGTGACCTGCGCGGCCGGGACGGCGGCGCTGGACGGATCGGCAGTGGCCCGGGTGCTCGGCGCAGCAGTGGCCGAGGATGTGGGGGCCGGGGCGCCGGACCCCGCCGTGGCGGCCTCGATCCGGAAGTCCACCTTCGGGCTGGAGGTCCCCCGCTCGGTCCCGCCCGGACCGGCCAGGCTGTAACCGTTGGCGAACACCGACTCGGTGCCCACCGGTGCGTCCTTGGTCCAGGCCAGCCGCAGGTTGACCGTACGGGTCTCACCGTCGGGCAGCGGAATGATGTCGGTGCTCTTGTTGCCGGTGTACAGCGCCACAGCCAACTGGGTGCTGGGGAGGTCCCCCAGCGGCGACGGAGTGCCGGCCAGCCACTGGCCCTGCTGGGTCTGGAATTCGAGCCTGACCACTGCGGGAAGGAACGCGTTCTCGCCCTGGAGGACGACCGCCGGGACGATTTGGAGGTCCTTGCCGGTGTGGTTGCTGTAGACCACCTTGAACGCCTTGGCCTCGCCACCGGCCGTGAAGGAGGCGGGCACACCCTCGACCTTCACGTCCGGGAGCCCGACCGGGGCCGGGGTGGTCGGGCCACCCACCGGAACGACCGTGAAGTTCGGGGTGCCGCCCCAGGCAACGGTGGGGCGTTGCCCCGGGGCGGGCAGGGTCGGGTCCAAGGCCACCGCGCTGAGGGCGGCGGAGGCCGGGCCGGGGGCGGCGTCGGCGGCGAAGGTCAGCCGCAGCCGGTAGGTGAACTCGGCGCCGGCCGCCAGGTGCAGCTCGGCGGCGAACTGGTCCAGCGCCCAAGCGCCGCCGGCGTCGTTGCCCTGCACCTTGGCGTCATGCCACTGGGTGTCGCCGGGGCGCTGGTACTCCAACCTGAGCTGGCTCTGCCGGGGGCCGCTGCCGCGGACCGTCGTGACGACGAAGTCGGTCTGCACGTCCAGCTGGTGGTCGGCGGTGTTCTTGAGGGTCGAGGTGAACTCGACCGAGGTGCCCGCCTCGACCGTGGTCGGGAATGCGCTCGTGGTGATCACGATGGGCGAGGCCAGGCCTTGCGGCGGTGAGACGGGAGCCGTCGGACCGGCTGTCGGGGCCGCCAGCGCCGCCGGGGCCGAGGCCAGGGCGGCGCCGGAGGCCAGCGCGGCCGCGGCGGCCACGGCGAGGATTCTGCGGGGCTGATTGCGCAAGGGGACCTCACGGGAGAATTCGGGCACAGCCCGAGAAGAGTGCGAAATCGCAGGCGTGAGGGGCCTCTTGAGGCCGTGACGGCGCCGCCGGTTTTTCCCCCCACCATCAGCGACCGCGGAATCATATCCCTCAGCCCGGACACCTTCGCGAACGGGTTTTCGTACCCGCATCTCCGGGTCATCCCTGAGGCGGACCCCGATCCGGGTCTACGTCTTCCCGGTGACCGACCGGGGTCGAGGATCGCCTGGTGGGTGGAGGTTTCCGGGCCGCCGGCGGCGGAGTATGGAAGTACGCCCGCCGGACCACCCGGCACCGGCAGCCAGCCAAGGAGTTCCCATGAGTGCGCGCCTCGCCCGTCCCCGCCACAACCGCGTCATCGCCGGCGTCTGCGCCGGGATCGCCGAGCGCTTCGGCCTCACCCCGTGGACCGTACGACTGATCTTCCTGCTGTCCTGCCTGCTGCCCGGCCCGCAGTTCCTGGTCTACCTCGCGCTGTGGGTGCTGCTCCCCCAGGAGCCGTGAGGCCGTACCGGCGGGCACGACGACGGGCCGCCCGCTCCCGGGGTCTCCGGGGGCGGGCGGCCCGTCGTCGTACGGCGGCCGGGGTCAGCCGGTCAGGCCCGGCAGCGGCAGTGCGCCGGTCAGCCCGCCGACGGGAGTCTTGTCCAGGCCGGGGACGCTCGGGACGGCGCCACGCTGCTGGGTGACGCCGGCGAGCGGAGCGGCGTCGGCGGCGGGAGCGGGAGCGGGAGCGGCCTGACCGGCGCTCGGGGTCAGAGTGCCGAGGGTGCCGGCGACCTTGTCGCCGCCGGGCAGCTTGGCCGCGGTGTCGGTGACCGCACCGGTCACCGCGGGGTTCGTCACCGCGCCGGTGGGCAGCCCGAGGCCGCCGGCCGCCTGGCCGGCCGCAGAGGCGGTGCCGGCGCCGACCGCTGCGATGGCGATGCCGAGCGCCGCGGTACCGGCGGCCTTGAGAGCCTGCTTCATGGTTCGTCCCCTTGAGTCCTCGTCGGTGGCCGACATCGCGCAGGGCGGCGGACGGGCGATTGCCGCCACGGCCTGTCAGCATTGACTGGCACACCGTAGTGACAGGATCGCGTGAGAACCAAAGGGCGTTCACTCACTCGAGTGAGTAGTCGGATGAACGCCAACTTCCGTGCCCGGAAGCCGCGTTCATCCGACCGCAGGGGCGGGTCGTCGGCTCAGCTGCCGGCGGTGCCCACGCTGAACAGCCACTCCGCCTTGAGCTCGGCGTAGCCCGGCTTGATCACGTCGTTGATCATCGCCAGCCGCTCGTCGAAGGGCAGGAACGCGGACTTCATCGCGTTCACCGTGAACCACTCCATGTCGCCCAGGGTGTAGCCGAAGGCGTCCACCAGGTGCCCGAACTCCTGGCTCATGCTGGTACCGCTCATCAGCCGGTTGTCGGTGTTCACGGTGACCCGGAACTTCAGCCGGCTGAGCAGCCCGATCGGGTGCTCGGCGTACGAAGCGGCCGCCGCCGTCTGGAGGTTGGAGGTCGGGCACATCTCCAGCGGGATGCGCTTGTCGCGCACGTACGCGGCCAGCCGGCCCAGCTCGACGGTGCCGTCCTCGTTCAGCGTGATGTCGTCGACGATCCGCACGCCGTGGCCGAGCCGGTCGGCGCCGCAGCACTGCAGGGCCTCCCAGATCGACGGCAGGCCGAAGGCCTCGCCCGCGTGGATGGTGAAGTGGTTGTTCTCGCCCTTGAGGTAGTCGAAGGCGGCCTGGTGGCGGGTGGGGGGGTAGCCCGCCTCCGCGCCCGCGATGTCGAAGCCGACGACGCCCGAGTCCCGGTGGCGGTTGGCCAGTTCGGCGATCTCCTGCGAGCGGGCGGCGTGCCGCATCGCGGTGATCAGGGTGCCGATGCGGATCCGGTGGCCGGCCGCACGGGCGTTGGCCTCGCCCAGGCGGAAGCCCTCCTGGACGGCCTCGACGACCTCGTCCAGGCTCAGGCCGCCCTCCAGGTGCTGCTCGGGGGCGTAGCGGACCTCGGCGTACACGACGCCGTCGGCGGCCAGGTCCTCGGCGCAGTCGGCGGCGACCTTGATCAGGGCCTCGCGGGTCTGCATGACGGCGCAGGTGTGGGCGAAGGTCTCCAGGTAGCGGACCAGCGAGCCGGAGTCGGCGGCCTCGCGGAACCACTCGCCGAGCTCCTTGGCGTCGGTGGTGGGGAGTCCCTCGTAGCCGTTCGCGGCGGCGAGCTCGACGACGGTCTCGGGGCGCAGTCCGCCGTCGAGGTGGTCGTGCAGCAGGACCTTCGGCGCGCGGCGGATCTGGTCGGGGGTGGGAATGCGCGGGCCCGTGCCCGCGGTGGTGACGGGGATCTGCTTCTCCATTGCGGAAATATAGCCCCTACGCGCGTAGACCCACCACCGGGAACACCACCGGATGGTCCAAAGCAGGACCGGAATTCCACCGCCCGGTCCATAGGATCCGCCAAATCCACCGCGGTGCGCCCCCCACCGCGGTCGTGGAGCCCCTCACCTCAGTCGTGGTGCAGCAGCCGCCCCCGCCGGGACAGCACGAAGTCCCGGAACGCCGCCACCGGCGGTGTCAGCGGCCGCCCCGCCGCCCAGGCCAGCCCGATCGCCCGCCGGGTCCGCGGCGCGGTCACCTCCAGCTCCACCACCCCGGGCCGCGGCACCAGCGCCGGCGGCAGCAGCGCCACCCCCAGCCCGGCCGCCACCAGCCCCCGCAGGGTCTCGGTCTCCTCCCCCTCGAAGGCCAGCCGGGGCACGAAGCCGGCCTGCCCGCAGAAGCCGTCCGTGATCATGCGCAGCCCGTAGCCCTGCTCCAGCCCGACGAACGTCTCCTCGGCCACCTCCGCCAGCCGGATCCGCCGCCGTCCCGCCAGCCGGTGGTCCGCCGGGACGGCCAGGTGCAGCCGCTGCTCGTCCAGCGGGCGGGCCGTGAAGGCCGGGTCGTCCGGCAGCGGCGCGACCAGGCACAGGTCCAACTCGCCCGCCCGCAACCGCTCCAGCATCGCCGTGCCGTAGTCCTGCACCAGTTGGAACCGCACCCGCGGGTGCGCCACCCGGAAGCCGCGCAGCAGCGCCGGGACGGCGTCCGGGCCCATCGTGTGCAGGAAGCCGAAGGCCACCCGCCCCGCCGCCGGGTCCGCCTCCGCCCGGGCCGCCTCCGCGCCGCGCTCCAGCTCCGCCAGCGCCCGCTCCACCGAGGCAAGCAGCAGCCGGCCCGCCCTGGTCAGCCGGACCGTCCGGCCCTGACGGGCCAGCAGCTCCACCCCCAGCTCCGACTCCAGCCGGGACACCGCGCGCGACAGCGTCGGCTGCGGCACCCCGAGCAGCGCGGCCGCCTGGGTCACGTGCTCCAGCCGGGCCACCGCGGCGAACCGCGCCAGCCTGGGCGCCAGCAGCACGGCCGGCTCCCGGGGCCCCAACTCGGCCGCCCGGTACGGCTGCTCCGTTCCGTCCGACACATCCGCCACGGCCATCCCCGTCCCACCTCGACCCATACGCCAGTGCATCGATCATCCACTCTTCATGCATTGGACGCATCAGCCGCGCCGGGCCTAGCGTCGATGCCATGCAGCCCTCCGATACCAGGGCATCCGCGGGCACCCCGGATGCCTCCGCCGCGCACACCCTCGACCGGGACGACCGCCACCGCCCGGGCGGACCCGGCTTCCGCCGCGCCAACCTCGCCCTGTTCGCCGCCGGGATCGCGACCTTCGTCCTGCTCTACTCCACCCAGGGCCTGCTGCCGGTCCTCTCGGCCGACCTCGACCTCACCCCCGGCCAGGCCAGCTGGACGGCCTCCGCCGCCACCCTCGGCCTCGCCCTCGGGCTGCTCCCGGCCAGTGCGCTGTCCGACCGGTACGGCCGCACCGCGGTGATGACGGCCTCCGTCCTCGCGGCCTCCGCCCTCGCCGTCGCCCTGCCCCTCGCGCCCGGCCTCACCACCCTGGTCGCGCTGCGCGTCCTCCAGGGCGCCGCCCTCGCCGGGCTCCCCGCCACCGCCATGGCCTACCTCGCCGAGGAGGTCCACCCCAGCGCGCTGGCCTCCGCGATGGGCCTGTACGTGGCCGGCAACAGCATCGGCGGCATGGGCGGCCGGCTGGTCTCCGGCTGGACCGCCGCCGCCCTCGGCTGGCGCTGGGGCCTCGCCGCCTCCGCCGCCCTCGCCCTGCTGGCCGCGCTCGCCTTCCGGCTGCTGATCCCCGCCGCCCGGCACTTCACCCCGGCCCCGGTGGACGCCCGCGCGCTCGCCCGTACCGTCGGCCGGCACCTGCGCAACCCGCTGCTGGTGCGGCTGTACGCGCTCGGCATGCTGTTCATGGCGGTGTTCGGCGCGGTCTACAACACCGTCGGCTACCGGCTGATCGCCGCGCCCTTCCACCTGCCGGAGTCGGTCGCCGCCTCGATCTTCGTCGTCTACCTGGTCGGCACCGGCACCTCCGCCGCGGCCGGCCGCCTCTCCGGCCGGCTCGGCCGCCGCGGCACCCTCTACGTCGCCATCGGCGTGACCGCCGCCGGGCTGCTGCTCTCGCTCGCCGACTCCCTGGTCTGCGCGCTGCTCGGGCTGGTACTGATCACCGCCGGCTTCTTCGCCGGCCACGCCACCGCCTCCGCCGCCGTCGGCCGCACCGCCACCGAGGGCCGCGCCCAGGCCTCCGCCCTCTACCTGATCGCCTACTACCTGGGCAACAGCCTCGGCGGCACCCTCGGCGCCGACGCCTACCACTCCACCGGCTGGCCCGGCGCCGCCACCGTCGGCCTCACCGCCATGGCCCTCGCCGCCGCCGTCACCCTCTACGCCACCCACCAGGCGCATGCCACGAGGCGAGCGGTCGCGGACGCTTGACAGTCGCCGCCGATACACTCCGGAACATGAGCATCGATCCTGCTGTGTACGCCCGGCTGCGCGAGATCGCGGATCAGCTGCCGCAGGTGCCGGGGATAGGGAAGATCGAGATCGCGGACGGCGAAATCGTCATGATGATGTCGCCGGTGAAGCGCCACGAGCTTGCCGTCATCCGCCTGGCCCGACAGCTCAACGCCCAGCTGCCCCAGACCCATCCTGGCTACATCGCCCATGGCGGCGCGGACTTGGAGGACATCGGCATCGGTCGACTCCGGAATCCCGACCTGATGGTGTTCCCCGAGGCGGATCTGGACGATGACAAGCCGGCATTGCTCCCCCACGAGATCCTTCTGGTCGTGGAGATCGTCTCCAAGTCCAACCCTGAGAACGACTACCACGGCAAGGTCCGCGACTACTCGGCCATGGGAATTCCGCTGTACCTCCTGGTCGATCCCCGCAAGGGCACCGGAATCATCCACGACGGCCCCGGCTACACCTCCCGCGAGAAGTTCAAGTTCGGCGACACGATCACGGTCGGCCCCTGGACCCTCGACACCAGCGTCCTGCGGACCTACGCCTGAGCACGCGAAGGAGCCCGCACCGTCGTGTGCGGGCTCCTTCGCGGGTGGCTCAGGCGGCCGGCGCGTGGAAGCGGACGGCGGCCTCGGTGTCGGGCGTGACGTGGATGTCGAGCTCGGCCTCCAGCGCGCCTGCCAGCCGCTGCAACAGCGGGAGCGTGGGCACCATGCCCGCTCCCTCGATGCACTCGATCTCGTCCTCGGTCATGTTGGCGCGACGGGCCACCTCGGCCTGCGACAGGCCGAGAGCGGTGCGACGGTCGTAGAGAGCCTGCCCGAACGCCCAGGAGTAGCGGAATTCCAACTGCTCCGCAGCCGCCTCCGGACTCTCCTGCACCTGCTCGCCCAGCAGCTCGCGCGTGCGGCGGGTCTTCCACTGAGAGTGGTTCACTCCTGCTCTCCTTCCGGGACGATCCGGCCGCGATAGTGCCGCGGAGGAAGCGCGATGAGCCGGTCCCGAACCTCTGGCTCGATCTCGACCGTGAAGCGGTCAACTGCCATGTGCGGCAGCGTAAGCCACGCTGCCGCACATGGAGTAATCGTATGACTACGCGATGCGGTCGAGCACGATCGGGTTCGGGGTGAACGCGGTGCCCTCCGGGGAGACCGTGATGCCGCCCGCGAGCGCCTCGATGGCGTAGTCGTAGCGCTCGGGGGTGTCGGTGTGCAGGGTCAGCAGCGGCTGGCCGGCCACCACGGTGTCGCCGGGCTTGGCATGCATCTCGACGCCGGCGCCGGCCTGCACCGGGTCCTCCTTGCGGGCGCGGCCGGCGCCCAGGCGCCAGGCGCAGACGCCGATCGCGTAGGCGTCCAGCTCGGTGAGCACGCCGGAGGCGGGCGCGGGGATGACGTGCTGCTCGCGGGCGACCGGGAGCGGGGCGTCCACGTCGCCGCCCTGGGCGGCGATCATGCGGCGCCAGTGGTCCATCGCGGAGCCGTCGCGCAGCGCGTCGGCGGGGTCCTTGCCGTGCACGCCGGCCGCGGCGAGCATCTCGCGGGCGAGCGCCAGGGTCAGCTCGACGACGTCGGCCGGGCCGCCGCCGGCCAGCACCTCGACGGACTCGCGGACCTCCAGCGCGTTGCCCGCGGTGAGGCCGAGCGGGGTGGACATGTCGGTGAGCAGGGCGACGGTGTTGACGCCCGCGGTGGTGCCCAGGCCGACCATGGTGCGGGCGAGCTCGCGGGCGTCGTCCAGGTTCTTCATGAAGGCGCCGGAGCCGACCTTGACGTCCAGCACGAGCGCGCCGGTGCCCTCGGCGATCTTCTTGGACATGATCGAGGAGGCGATCAGCGGGATGGCCTCGACGGTGCCGGTGACGTCGCGCAGCGCGTACAGCTTCTTGTCGGCGGGGGCGAGGCCGTCGCCGGCCGCGCAGATGACCGCGCCGGCGTCGCGCAGCACGTCCATCATCTCGTCGTTGGAGAGCAGGGCGCGCCAGCCGGGGATGGACTCCAGCTTGTCCAGGGTGCCGCCGGTGTGGCCGAGGCCGCGGCCGGACAGCTGCGGGACGGCGGCGCCGCAGGCGGCGACCAGCGGGGCGAGCGGGAGGGTGATCTTGTCGCCGACGCCGCCGGTGGAGTGCTTGTCGCTGGTGGGCAGCGGCAGCGAGGAGAAGTCCATCCGGACGCCGGAGCGGATCATGGCCTCGGTCCAGCGGCTGATCTCGTGCGGCTTCATGCCGTTCAGCAGGATCGCCATGGCCAGCGCGGACATCTGCTCGTCGGCGACCTCGCCACGGGTGTAGGCGTCGATGACCCAGTCGATCTGAGCGTCGCTCAGCTCGCCGCGGTCGCGCTTGGTCCTGATGACGGAGATGGCGTCCATGCGTGCTCCAAGAGGGGTTTCAGATGCGTCGTACAGATGCGTCGAGAAGATGCGTGGAAATGCGAAGAGTGCCGCGAGATGACCGGGTTCCGGCCCACTCGCGACACTCTACGCGCGTAACAATTGCCGAAGCTAGAGCCGCTCCGGGCCGAACGCGTCGGGCAGGACCTCGCTCATCGGCTTCACGCCGGAGGCCAGGTCGACCAGCAGTCCCGGTCCGCCGTGCTCGTACAGCAGCTGGCGGCAGCGCCCGCACGGCATCAGCAGTTCGCCCGCGCCGTCGACGCAGGTGAAGGCGACCAGTCGGCCGCCGCCGGAGGCGTGCAGCGCGGACACCAGCCCGCACTCGGCGCACAGCCCTAGCCCGTACGAGGCGTTCTCCACGTTGCAGCCGCTGACCAGCCGACCGTCGTCGACCAGCGCCGCCGCGCCGACCGGGAACTTGCTGTACGGGGCGTACGCGTGGCCCATGGCCTCGCGCGCCGCCTCGCGCAGCCGCTCCCAGTCGACCGCGGGGGCCGTCACTTGCCCTGGCCCTTGCGGTAGACCTGACCGTCGGCCTTGGGCATCCGCAGGCGCTGCGAGGCCAGCGAGAGCACCACCAGGGTGATCAGGTACGGGGTGGCGACGATCAGCGGACGCTGCACCTCGTCGGTCAGCGCGTACCAGGCGCCGAGGCCGCCGGCCACCACGAAGGAGACCACGGTCGCGGTGTACTTGCGGCGGTACAGCTGCCACAGGGCGAACAGCGCCATCGCGATCGAGACGACCAGGATCAGCACGTGCACCGACTCCGGGTCGCGCAGCTGGAGGCTGTCGGTGAAGCCGAACAGGCCGGCGCCCATGGCGAGACCGCCGGGCATCCAGTTGCCGAAGATCATCGCCGCGAGGCCGATGAAGCCGCGGCCCAGGGTCTGGCCGTCCTTGTAGAAGTGCGCGGCGACCAGCGAGAGGTACGCACCGCCGAGGCCCGCGAAGGCGCCCGAGGCGATGACCGCCAGGTACTTGTACTTGTAGACGTTGACGCCCAGCGACTCGGCGGCCGTCGGGTTCTCACCGCAGGAGCGCAGCCGCAGGCCGAACACCGTGCGCCAGAGCAGGAAGTAGCTGACCACGATCAGCACGGCGGCCAGCACCACGACCACCGAGAGGTTGGTGACCAGACCGCCGAGCACGCCGGCGAGGTCGGAGACCAGGAACCAGTGGTGGTTCTCGATGGTCTTCAAACCGGAGGACAGCCCCGGGACGGTGATGTACGGCAGCGGGTCCGCCGGCGGGGACTGGTTCGCCCCGGCACCGGCCGAGATGTAGTCCTTGTAGTAGATCCGGTTGACGTACGCGCAGATGCCGGGGATCAGCAGGTTGATGCCGACGCCGGAGACGATGTGGTCGACGCCGAAGGTGACGGTGACGACCGCGTGGAGCAGACCGCCCAGCGCACCGCCGAGCATGCCGGCCAGCAGACCGACCCACGGGTTGACCAGGTAGCCCGCCCAGGCGCCGCAGAAGGTGCCGGCGACCATCATGCCTTCGAGGCCGATGTTGACCACGCCGGCCCGCTCGGACCAGAGACCGCCCAGACCGGCCATGCCGATCGGCACGGCGGAGCCGAGCGCCGCGGCGACCTGACCGGAGGAGGTCAGCGAGTGGTTGCCGGTGGCCATGCCCACGGCGGCGAACAGGACCAGGGCGCCCGCGATCAGCAGGAGCACCACGGGCCAGGACAGCTTGCGCTTCTTCGCAGGCTTGCCCGTGGGCTCTCCGAGCGGAAAGACGACCCTCTTCCAGTAATCGGCCGTAAAGTTCTGGCTCATGCCGCAACCTCCTTGTTGCTAGCTGCGGCGGCCTGGGCGGCGAGCTGGGCGCCGACCTTCTGCTGCTGGCGCTTCAAGCCGTAGCGGCGCACCAGCTCGTACGCGACGACGACGCAGATGACGATGGTGCCCTTCATGACATCGACGATCTCGAAGGGGAACCCGCCCTGGAGCGGCAGCTGCGAGCCGGTGGCGTCCAGGAAGGCGAACAGCAGGGCCGCGAAGGCGATGCCGATCGGGCTGTTCCGGCCGAGCAGGGCGATCGAGATGCCCAGGAAGCCGAGGCCGGGCTGGAAGCTCTGGCCGTAGTAGTACGAGTTCTGCAGCAGCTCGGGCAGGCCGATCAGACCGGCGATGGCGCCCGAGACCACCATCGAGATGACCACCATGCGCTTGACGTTCACGCCGGACGCGGTCGCGGCGGACTCCGAGCGGCCGGTGGCGCGCAGGTCGAAGCCGAAGCGGGTGCGGGTCAGGGTGAACTGGAAGACCACACCGACCAGGGCGGCGACGAAGATGAAGCCCCAGAGGTTCCCACCGGCGGTGGGGATGCTGAAGAAGTGGCTGGACTGCGAGACCGGGTCGGTCTGGATCGAGTTGCTGGTGCCGCTGACCTTCGGGGCGAAGATGCCGGGAACGAGCAGCAGACCGACGATCGCGAGCGAGATCGAGTTCAGCATGATGGTCGAGATGACCTCGCTGACACCGCGGTAGACCTTGAGCAGACCGGCGATGCTCGCGTACAGGCCGCCGACCAGCATCGCGGTGACCAGCAGCAGCGGGATCTGGATGATCGCCGGCAGGTCGACCTGGGCGCCGACGAAGGCCGCGAACAGCGCGGCGACCTTGTACTGGCCCTCGACGCCGATGTTGAACAGGTTCATCCGGAACCCGAACGCGGCGGCCGCGGCGGCCAGGTAGTAGGTGGTGGTCCGGTTGAGGATGTTCACCTGGCCGTCCGACTTGGTGGCGTACGTGATCATCACGTTCCACGCGTCGAACGGGTTCTTGCCCGAGGTCGCCAGCAGGACGGAACAGATCGCGACGGAGAGCACGACCGCGAGCACCGGCGCCGCCAGTGCGAGCACGATCCGCTCACCGCTGATCCGCTGCGCCAGGCTGCGCTTGGCGGCGGGGTTGGGACTGGTCATGGGTTACTCCCCCGCCTGCGGGTCGTCGGCGGTGTCGGTGTGCGGGTGCTCGGCCGCGGCCTCGGTGCCCTCGGCGGCGACGGCCTGCGCCTCGGCGACGGCCTCCGGCTCGGACTCGATGTGGCCTGCGGCGGCACCGGTCATCGCGGTGCCGAGGTCCTCGGCGGTGACGGTGGCCGGGTCGGCGTCGGCGACCAGGCGGCCGCGGTAGATGACCCGGATGGTGTCGGAGAGGCCGATCAGCTCGTCCAGGTCGGCCGAGATCAGCAGGACGGCCAGGCCCTCCCGCTGGGCGACCCGGATGTGCTCCCAGATCTGCGCCTGCGCGCCGACGTCCACACCGCGGGTCGGGTGGGCGGCGATCAGCAGCTTGGGCTGGTGGCTCATCTCGCGGCCGATGATCAGCTTCTGCTGGTTGCCGCCGGAGAGCGAGGCCGCGGTGACCTCGATGCCGGGGGTGCGGACGTCGTACTTCCGGACGATCCGCGCGGTGTCCTCGCGGGCGGCGGCCGGCTTGAGCAGCACCCCGCTGGAGTTGGGCTCCTCGGTGACGTGGCCGAGGATCCGGTTCTCCCAGAGCGGGGCCTCCAGCAGCAGGCCGTGCTTGTGGCGGTCCTCGGGGATGTAGCCGATGCCGGCCTCGCGGCGGGCCCGGGTGAGGGTGCCGGAGAGGTCCTTGCCGTCCAGGGTGACGGTGCCGCCGTCCAGCGGCAGCATGCCCATGATGGCCTCGACCAGTTCGGCCTGGCCGTTGCCCTCGACACCCGCGATGCCGAGGATCTCGCCCTTGTGGATGCGCAGCGAGATGTCGTCCAGGACGACACGCTCGATGCCCTCGGCGTCGGTCTTGGCGATCCGCAGGCCCTCGACCTTGAGCATCTCGGTGGCGGTGACGGTCGACTCGCGGCTCTCCGGGGAGGGCAGCTCGGCGCCGACCATCAGCTCGGCCAGCTGGCGGGCGGTGACGGCCTTCGGGTCGGCGTCGCCGACCGTGGTGCCGCGCCGGATGACGCTGATCGCGTCGGCCACCGCGAGCACCTCGTGCAGCTTGTGCGAGATGAAGATGACGGTGACGCCCTCGGCCTTGAGCTCGCGCAGGTTGTCGAACAGCGCGTCGACCTCCTGCGGGACGAGTACGGCCGTGGGCTCGTCGAGGATCAGGATCTTGGCGCCGCGGTACAGCACCTTGAGGATCTCGACGCGCTGGCGGTCGGCGACGCCGAGGTCCTCGACCAGGGCGTCCGGGCGCACGCCCAGGCCGTACTGGTCGGAGATCTCCTTGATCTTCGCCTTCGCCTTGGCGCCGATGCCGTGGAGCTTCTCGCCGCCGAGGACGACGTTCTCCAGCACGGTGAGGTTGTCGGCCAGCATGAAGTGCTGGTGCACCATGCCGATGCCGCGCGCGATGGCGTCGCCGGGGGTGTGGAACTCGCACAGCTCGCCGTTGATCGCGATGGTGCCCTCGTCCGGCTTCTGCATGCCGTAGAGGATCTTCATCAGCGTCGACTTGCCGGCGCCGTTCTCGCCCATGAGGGCGTGCACCGTGCCGGTACGGACGGTGAGGTTGATGTCGTGGTTGGCCACGACACCGGGGAAGCGCTTGGTGATGCCGCGCAGTTCGACGGCCGGGGTCGCCGTCCCCGCGCTGGGGGTTCCGTCCTTGCGCAGGGGGACGGGGTCTGATGCGGTGATGGCGGTCTCCTGGTGGTCTGGAGGCGCGTCGTTGCGCTCGGAGGGCCAAGGGGGGACAGGGGAAACGTGGAGACGGAACGGGGCCCGGGGGTGCGTCGAGCGCACCCTGCCGGGCCCCTCCCGTTGATCGAGTCGATCATCGCGCTACCGGGCAGGCGGCAGCGTCAGGTCGCGTCCGGGACGCGCCGTCCTCAGGAGGTCGGCGCGGTCGGGATGGTGGTCGCGCCGCTGGTGATGGCGTCGCTGGCGGCCTTGAGCTTGTCCTGGATGTCGTCGATCTTGCCGCCGGTGGTGGCGAGCGAGACACCGTTGGCCTTGAGGTCGAAGAGCTTGATGCCGGTGAACGGCGTGCCCTTCTTGACCGAGTCGATGTACGCGTACACCGCGTTGTCGACGTTCTTGACCATCGAGGTCAGGATGCTGTTCTTGAACTTCGCCAGGGCCGGCTGGTTGGCCTGGTCGGAGTCGACGCCGATGGCCCACTTGCCCGCGTTGGCGACGGCCTCGATGGAGCCGTTGCCGGAGGAGCCGGCGGCGGAGTAGATGACGTCCGCGCCCTTGTCGAGCTGGCCCTGCGCGGCCTCCTTGCCCTTGTCGGGCGAGTTGAAGCCGGTGAAGTCCGGAGGCGTGGTCAGGTAGGTGGTCTCGACCTGGATGTTCGGGTCGACGGACTTGGCACCCGCCTTGTAACCGGCCTCGAACTTCTTGATCAGCTCGGACTGGACACCACCGATGAAGCCGATGTGGTGGGCCTTCGACTTGTTCGCGGCGGCGACGCCGGCGAGGTACGAACCCTCCTGCTCGGCGAAGAGCAGCGAGGTGACGTTGGACGGCTGGTCCTTGTCGTTCGAGTCGATGATCGCGAACTTGACGTTCGGGTTGTCCTTGGCGACCTTGTTGACCGCCGGCTGGTAGACGAAGCCGACCGCGATGATGGTCTTGTAACCGGCGTCGACCAGGTTCTTGAGGCGGGTCTCCTTGTCGGCCTCGGCCTCGCCCGACTTGGCCTCGGCCTCGGTCACGGAGACGCCCAGGTCGGCCTTGGCCTTGTCGAGACCGCGCGCGGCGGAGTCGTTGAAGGACTGGTCACCACGGCCGCCGATGTCGTAGGCCATGCCGACCTTGAGAGCGTCGGAAGACCCGGAGGAGGCGTTGGTGTCAGTGCTCTTTGCGCCGCAAGCGGCGAGCGAGGCCATGCCCAGGGAACCCGAGAGCACAACCGCGGCGAGCTTCATTGAACGGCGCAAGGGAGTTTCTCCTTCTCACACGCACCCGATTAGCGTGGTCGGACGCCACCGTAACGCGCGTAGAACACGGTTGGGTTACGGGCTGCCGGAGCATTCGGGTTGTTATCAAACCGTGGTCTGACGGCCTTCCCCGAGCCCCTTTTCCCGTGCGCGGACGGTGAATCCGAGACTTGGTCCGCCCAGTCTACGGAACCGGTCCGAAACTCCGGAGCTCGACAACCTGCGCACGCGTCGACCACAAACCCCCTCGGAACGGTCAGATCCGGTCATCCTCCAGGGCCAGCGCCGAGAACAGCTCCACACCCACGCCGATCGCCCGCTCGTCCACGTCGAAGCGGCCCTGGTGCAGGTCACGGACGGTGGTGTCGCCGGGGGCCCGGACGCCCAGCCGGGCCAGCGCGCCCGGGGCGTGCTCCAGGTACCAGGAGAAGTCCTCGCCGCCCAGGCTCTGTTCGGTGCCCTCCACCACCTGGGCGCCGTCCCCGCCGAACCGGGCGGTCATCGTCTCCTCCAGCCGCGCGACCGAGACCGCCTCGTTGACCACCGGCGGCACCCCGCGGTGGTAGTCCAGGGTCCACTTGGCCCGGTAGGTCTCGGCGAGCTTGGCGATCAGCTCGTGCAGCAGGTCCGGCGCCTCGCGCCAGCCGTCCAGCTCCAGGCAGCGGACGGTGCCCTCCAGTTCGGCGTGCTGCGGGATGACGTTGGCCGCGGAGCCGGAGGCGATCCGGCCCCAGACCAGGCTGACGCCCCAGCGCGGGTCCATCCGGCGGGCCAGGGCGGCCGGCAGGTCCGCGGCCATCCGGGCGATCGCGGTCACCAGGTCCGTGGTCAGGTGCGGGCGCGCGGTGTGCCCGCCGGGGCCGTCCAGGTGCAGCACCAGGCGGTCGCAGGCCGAGGTGATCGCGCCGACCCGCAGGGCGATCCGGCCCACCTCCACCTTGGGGTCGCAGTGCACCGCGTAGATCCGGCCGACGCCGTCCATCCCGCCCGCGTTGATGACGTCCAGCGCCCCGCCGGGCATGACCTCCTCGGCCGGCTGGAACACCAGCCGGACGGGGCGGCGCAGCTCGCCGGAGCGCAGCGCCCCGGCCAGCACCAGGCCGGTGCCGAGCAGCACCGAGGTGTGCACGTCGTGGCCGCAGGCGTGGGCCCGGCCGGGGACGGTCGAGCGGTACGGCACGTCGGTCTTGGCGTCGTCGATCGGCAGCGCGTCGATGTCGGCGCGGAAGGCCAGGAACTCGGTGCCCGCAGCGGTGCCGGCCGGGACGAGGTCGACCAGCAGCCCGGTGCCGCCTGGCAGCACCCGCGGCGCCAGGCCCGCCGCGACCAGCCGGTCGCGCAGCAGGTTGGTGGTGCGGAACTCCTGGCGGCCCAGCTCCGGGTGCCGGTGCAGATCACGGCGGAAGGCGATCAGCTCGGGCTCCAGCCCCCGGACCCGGGCGCGCAGTTCGGCGGCGGGGCGTGCGGCGGCGAGAATGGCGCCCGGCTGAGCGGGCTCAGGACGGTTCATCTCCCCAAGAGTAGGCCCGTTGGGGGGATTTGGCCCGACTTCCGGAAAACCAGTCCCCGGATGGGCGCATACCGGCCGGACAGGTGGGTATGACATCTCGTTTCAGCCGCCTTCCCCGGGTTGCTTGCCCTGTGCAACGATCACCCTGGCCGGTGGTCACGGCCGCCACCGGCTTGACGCCCGGGCCCGTTGACGGCCGCTCAGCAGGCCCGTTCGGCGGCCGCCCCCCTGCAGTGCGCCCGGCGCCCGGGTGACGGCCGGACCGGAGCGCTCGCTCCGCGCACCCGGTTGAGATGATCGGACGAACGACCGGATGAGCCCCAGGGAGTGGCAATGACCGAGCAGAAGGTGGCCGTGGTCACCGGTGCCAGCAGCGGAATCGGCGCGGCGACCGCCCGTCGGCTGGCCGCCGAGGGCTTCGAGGTGGTGCTGACCGCGCGCCGGACCGAGCGGATCGAGGCGCTGGCCAAGGAGATCGCCGAGCGGGGCGGCTCGGCCAGGGCGGTCACGCTGGACGTCACCGACCGGGCCGCCGTGGACGCCTTCGCGGCCGAGGTCGGCCGGGTGGACGTCCTGGCGAACAACGCGGGCGGCGCGATCGGCGCGGAGACCGTCGAGCACGGCGACCCGGCCGACTGGCGGGCCATGTACGAGGTGAACGTGCTCGGGGTGCTGCACGTGACCCAGGCGCTGCTGCCCGCCCTGCGCGCCACCGGTGACGGCACCGTGCTGGTGCTCTCCTCGACCGCCGCGCTGGCCGCGTACGAGGGCGGCGGCGGGTACGTCGCGGCCAAGCACGCCGCCCACACCATCGCGGCGACGCTGCGGCTGGAGCTGTGCGGGGAGCCGATCCGGGTGATCGAGATCGCGCCCGGGATGGTGAAGTCCGAGGGCTTCGCCGTCACCCGCTTCCGCGGCGACGAGGAGAAGGCCGCCGCCGTGTACGCGGGCGTGGCCGAGCCGCTGACCTCGGAGGACATCGCGGACACCGTGGCCTGGGCGGTCACCCGGCCCTCGCACGTGAACATCGACCTGCTGGTGGTCCGCCCGCGGGCGCAGGCCGCCAACCACAAGGTCCACCGCGGCTGACCGGCCCCGTCCCGGCGGGCGGCCCGACGACACCCCGATCGAACACGTGTCGCACACGAGTGGTACACACGTGCGATGACGATCTTCCGGGCCGCCCGCCCACGGGTGCTGCTGACCGCCCTGGCGGCCGGCACCCTGCTGCTCACCGCCGCCTGCAACGACACCGTGACGACGGCTCAGGACAAGGCCTCCGGCACCACCGCGCCCGCCGCCGGCAGCCCGACGGCCACCCCGACGCCCACCGCCAGGCCCAAGGGCGAGGCCGACCCGGCGCTCAAGGCCTTCTACGGCCAGCAGATCACCTGGGCGGACTGCCCGGCCGACCCCAAGGCCGAGAAGGCGAAGATCGACACCTCCGGCATGCGGTGCGGCAAGCTGCACGTCCCGCTCGACTACGCGAACCCCGCCACCGACGCGATCGACCTCGCCCTGGTCAAGTACGCGGCGGCCGACCAGGGCAAGCGGATCGGCTCGCTGATGGTCAACCCCGGCGGCCCCGGCGCCTCCGGCGTCGAGATGGTCAAGTACGGCGCCAAGGACTTCGCCGGCACCCTGCACGACCGCTTCGACGTGATCGGCTTCGACCCGCGCGGCACCGGCGACAGCTCCCCCGTGGTCTGCTACGACGACAAGCAGCTCGACGCCGCCAACCAGGAGGACGCGCCGGACGACCCCGCCGAGCGCAAGGCCGCCCACGTCAAGCAGTCCACCGACCACGCCGCCGCCTGCCAGGCCAAGTCCGGCAGGCTGCTGCCCTTCGTCGGCACCCGCAACACCGCGCGCGACCTGGACGTGCTGCGCGCCGCCGTCGGCGACCAGCGGCTCAACTACCTCGGCATCTCCTACGGCACCTACCTCGGCGCCCTCTACGCCGAGGAGTTCCCGCAGAACACCGGCCGGCTGGTCCTGGACGGCGCCGTCGACCCGGCCCAGGACAACCTGGACCACGGCGTCGACCAGCAGGTCGGCTTCGAGAAGTCCTTCGAGCGCTTCGCCGCCGACTGCGTGGACAACCACCCCGACGAGTGCCCGCTCGGCACGGACCGGACCAAGGCCGCCAAGAAGGCCGCCGACTTCCTGGACGGCCTCCACGACCATCCGCTGACCACCAAGGACGGCCGCAAGCTCGGCCGTGACATGGCCTGGACCGGCGTCATCTCCCTGCTGTACGGCGACGAGAAGACCTCCTGGCAGTACCTGCGGGCCAGCCTCGGCTGGGCGATGAAGCGCGACAAGGGCGACTACCTGATGGCCTTCGCCGACGACTACAACGGCCGCGACCAGGACGGCCACTACAGCCCGATGGACGAGGCCAACAGCGCGATCAGCTGCGCCGACGCGGCCCGCCCCGCGCCGACCCCCGAGCACGCCCGGCAGGCCGTCGAACGGCTGCGGACCGAGGCGCCGCTGCTCTCCAAGGGCGTCACGGTGGACGACTACGCCGAGCCCGGCTGCGCCTACTGGCCGTTCAAGACCCAGGAGAAGCCGCACACCATCCGCGCCGAGGGCGCCGCCCCGATCCTGGTGGTCGGCACCACCGGGGACCCGGCCACCCCGTACTCCTCCGCCGAGAAGCTGGCCAAGGGCTTCGCCAAGGCCACCCTGCTCACCCGGGTGGGCGAGGGCCACGGCGCCTTCGGCAAGGGCAGCGCCTGCACCGACCTCGCCATGGCCGCCTACCTGACCGACGGCACCATGCCGGCCGAGGGCACCCGCTGCGGCTGAGCCGCTAGCAGATCCGTACGGGGAGGGCGCTGACACGAAGGTGTCAACGTCACAACTTGATAGCTCGTCCGGATGAATTCCGCGCGCGCCCTCCCCAACTGATGGGCACTCAACTACGTTTGAGGGGCTGCCAGAACGGCGCCGCGCGCCCCCTCCGCAGCCCCATACTTCACCTGCTCCACCACCCACACCAGCCGCTTCCCGCCCTCCGAGGAGGACCCGCTGGCCAGCGACATCCCGTCACAGCGGCCCGACGCCAGCAGCGACCCGACCCTCCTCGGCCTGCACCGCTTCAACGAAGCGGACGCCGGCGCCGCCGAGGAGGCCCTGCTGGCCTGCTGCGGCAGCCACCGCTGGGCCCTGCGGCTCACCGCCCACCGCCCCTACCCCGACATAGAGTCCCTGCTGGCCGCCGCCAGCGAGGCCTCCTACGACCTGCGCCCGGCGGACCTCGCCGAGGCCCTGGCCGACGAGAGCTGGATGCCGCAGCCGCTGCTCGGCATGCGCGCACCCGGCAGCCAGGCCGCGCACACCGCGCTGCGGGCCGCCCACGCCGCCTACGAGGCCCGGTTCGGCCACGTCTTCGTGGTCTGCCTGGACGGCGTCGACCCGGAGGAGATGCTCGACGCCGTGCTCTCCTCCATCCGCACCCGGCTGGCCAACGACCCGGACGAGGAGCGGCTGACCGCGGCGGACGAACTCCGGCGGATCGCCCTCACCAGGCTGGAGCACCTGGTCGCCACCCACTCCGAGGCCGGAGCGCGCTGAGCCCCCGCACCGCCCCGGCGCGCCACTCCGGCGCGCCGGGGCGGTGCGGCCGGACCCGATTCATCCCCACGGGTGAATCCGATCGCCGCCCGTCACCGTTGAGCCCCAGGGCAATCACCCAGTGTGACCGAAGTGGCCCCGGTTCCCGCCCCACTAGGCCAGAAGTGCCTGATTGATCACACCTGGGTACCCCGGAGGCGGTTCCCGACGCGGCGTCGATAGGATGCTGGCGGCCGGTGGACCGTACCCGGCCGGGCTGACCGACACCGAAGCCGGCCGAGCCCCCAATCGCTTCCGGAGGGTTTTTCCGTGCCGGCTGGAACGCTGTACCGCGGCCGGGAAGGCATGTGGAGCTGGGTGGCTCATCGAGTCACCGGCGTCCTCATCTTCTTCTTCCTGTTCGCCCACGTCCTGGACACCGCCCTCGTGCGAGTGTCGCCGGAGTCCTACGACACCGTCATTCAGACGTACAAGACTCCGCTCGTGAACCTGATGGAGTACGGCCTGGTGGCCGCCATCCTGTTCCACGCGCTCAACGGCCTGCGCGTCGTCGCGGTGGACTTCTGGTCCAAGGGCCCGAAGTACCAGAAGCAGATGCTGTGGACCGTCGTCGGGGTCTGGGTCGTCCTGATGGCCGGCTCCTTCTACGGCATCCTGCAGCACACGCTGATCTCCTGGTTCGGGAAGTGAGCTGACTGATGTCCACGGACTACTCCGACGCGATCGTCGTCCCCTCCAAGCAGGCGCACACCGGCAAGGGCATCGGCACCGGCAACCCCGCCGACGCCTTCGTCATCGAGCCGCCGCGCAAGCGGACCGGGAAGACCCCGCGCCGCACCCGCACCAACTTCGAGATGCTGGCCTGGCTCTTCATGCGCCTGTCCGGTGTCGTCCTGGTCGTGCTGATCCTCGGCCACCTGCTGATCATGCTGATCCTGGACGGTGGCGTCTCCAAGATCGGGTTCGCCTTCGTCGCCGGTCGCTGGGCCTCGCCGTTCTGGCAGGGCTGGGACCTCCTGATGCTCTGGCTCGCCATGCTGCACGGCGCCAACGGCATGCGTCAGGTCATCAACGACTACGCCGAGAAGGACTCGACCCGGCTCTGGCTCAAGGGGCTCATGGGTACCGCCACGGTCTTCACCGTGCTGCTCGGCACCCTGGTGATCTTCACCTTCGACCCCAACATCTGAGCCGCGAGCACCATCGACCATCGGCAGAGGCCAGAGGCGAGTTAACCCCCCATGCAGATTCACCAGTACGACACCGTCATCGTCGGCGCCGGCGGCGCCGGCATGCGCGCGGCCATCGAGTCGACGCAGCGCAGCCGCACCGCGGTCCTGACCAAGCTCTACCCGACCCGGTCCCACACCGGCGCGGCCCAGGGCGGCATGTGCGCCGCCCTGGCCAACGTCGAGGAGGACAACTGGGAGTGGCACACCTTCGACACGGTCAAGGGCGGTGACTACCTGGTCGACCAGGACGCCGCCGAGATCATGTGCAAGGAGGCCATCGACGCCGTCCTCGACCTGGAGAAGATGGGCCTGCCCTTCTCCCGCACCGAGCAGGGCCGGATCGACCAGCGCCGCTTCGGCGGCCACTCCCGCAACCACGGCGAGGCCCCGGTCCGCCGCTCGTGCTACGCGGCCGACCGCACCGGCCACATGATCCTCCAGACGCTGTTCCAGAACTGCGTCAAGCACGGCGTCGAGTTCTTCAACGAGTACTACGTCCTCGACCTGCTGCTCAACGAGGGCAAGACGGCCGGCGTCGTCGCCTACGAGCTGGCCACCGGCGAGATCCACGTCTTCCAGGCCAAGTCGGTCGTGTTCGCCTCCGGCGGCACCGGCAAGTTCTTCAAGGTCTCCTCCAACGCCCACACCCTCACCGGTGACGGCCAGGCCGTGGCCTACCGCCGCGGTCTCCCGCTGGAGGACATGGAGTTCTTCCAGTTCCACCCGACGGGCATCTGGCGGATGGGCATCCTGCTCACCGAGGGCGCCCGCGGCGAGGGCGGCATCCTGCGCAACAAGGACGGCGAGCGCTTCATGGAGCGCTACGCCCCCGTCATGAAGGACCTCGCGTCCCGTGACGTCTGCTCCCGCGCGATCTACACCGAGATCCGCGAAGGCCGCGGCTGCGGTCCGGACGGCGACCACGTCTACCTGGACCTGACCCACCTGCCGCCGGAGCAGCTGGACGCCAAGCTCCCGGACATCACCGAGTTCGCGCGCACCTACCTCGGCATCGAGCCCTACACGGACCCGATCCCGATCCAGCCCACCGCGCACTACGCCATGGGCGGCATCCCGACCAACGTCGAGGGTGAGGTCCTGCGCAACAACACCGACGTCGTCCCGGGCCTGTACGCGGCCGGCGAGGTCGCCTGCGTGTCCGTGCACGGCGCCAACCGCCTCGGCACCAACTCGCTGCTGGACATCAACGTGTTCGGCCGTCGCGCGGGCATCGCCGCCGCCGACTACGCCAACGCGAACGAGTTCGTCCCGCTCCCGGACGACCCGGAGGCGCTGGTCCAGGGCATGGTCGACCGGCTCCGCGAGTCCACCGGCACCGAGTCCGTGGCGCAGATCCGCAAGGAGCTGCAGGAGACCATGGACGCCAACGCGATGGTCTACCGCACCGGCGCCACCCTCAAGCAGGCCGTCGAGGACATCGCCGCCCTGCGGGAGCGCTACAAGCACGTCTCCATCCAGGACAAGGGCTTCCGCTACAACACGGACCTCCTGGAGGCCATCGAGCTGGGCAACCTGCTCGACCTGGCCGAGGTGCTGGCCGTCTCCGCGCTGGCCCGTGAGGAGTCCCGCGGCGGCCACTACCGCGAGGACTTCCCGACCCGTGACGACGTGAAGTTCATGCAGCACACCATGGCGTACCAGGAGGTCGCCGCCGACGGCAGCACCTCCATCCGCCTCGACTACAAGCCGGTCGTCACGACCCGCTACCAGCCGATGGAGCGTAAGTACTGATGAGCACTCCGACTGTGGAGCACTCGGCCGCTCTGGACGCGGTCGAGGCCGGTGGCGTACAGCTGATCACCGTCACCTTCCGGATCCGCCGGTTCAACCCGGAGGAGCACCCGGACCCGGTGTGGGTCGACTACCAGCTGACCATGGACCCGAAGGAGCGCGTCCTGGACGCGCTCAACAAGATCAAGTGGGAGCAGGACGGCACCCTCACCTACCGCCGTTCCTGCGCGCACGGCATCTGCGGCTCCGACGCCATGCGGATCAACGGCCGCAACCGGCTGGCGTGCAAGACCCTGATCAAGGACGTCAACCCGGAGAAGCCGATCACGATCGAGGCCATCAAGGGCCTGACGGTCCTCAAGGACCTGGTCGTGGACATGGACCCGTTCTTCCAGGCGTACAAGGACGTCATGCCGTTCCTCATCACCAAGGGGAACGACCCGACCCGCGAGCGCCTGCAGTCCGCCGAGGACCGCGAGCGCTTCGACGACACCACCAAGTGCATCCTGTGCGCCGCGTGCACGTCGTCCTGCCCGGTGTTCTGGAACGACGGCCAGTACTTCGGCCCGGCCGCCATCGTCAACGCGCACCGCTTCATCTTCGACTCGCGCGACGAGGGTGCCGAGCAGCGCCTGGAGATCCTCAACGACCGTGAGGGCGTGTGGCGTTGCCGCACCACCTTCAACTGCTCCGAGGCCTGCCCGCGCGGCATCGAGGTCACCAAGGCGATCCAGGAAGTGAAGCGGGCGCTGGTCACCCGCCGCTTCTGACCCCCGCCTGAGCAAACACGGAGGCCCCCGTCCGATCCTTCGATCGGACGGGGGCCTCCGTCGTCGTCGGGCGGCGGCAACGGGGATTTCAGTCCGTGGCCGGGGTGCGGCGGGTGGCGCGGAGGCCGCGGACGCCGATGGTGCCGACGGCGATGCCGAGGAGGAAGGAGGTGACGGCGAGGAGCAGGTGGACCCAGAAGAAGGCGGTGGGCTGGGAGTGGTCGCCGTTCACGAAGGCCTGGTTGCCGGAGTCCTTCCAGAGGTTCTTGACGAAGGTGGTCCAGATGATCATCGACCAGACGCCGAAGGCGGTCAGGAACCAGGAGGTGCGGCGGCTGAGCTTCATGGGGTGGTCCTCGGCGGGGGTGCGGTGGCTGCGGGGTGCCTCCCCAGTATGCGCGGGCCGCCGATCGGCGTAGGGCGGGCCCCTCCTGCGGAGGAGCCGTCCGGTGTGGCGGACGTCCCGGCTCCGCAGTGGGTACGGTCAGCTGGTGCCCACACCCCGTCACACCTTCGCGCAGTTGTGCGCCGCGGTCACCGCGGCCCTCCCGGTCCTGCTCGCCGCGCCCGCGGCGGTCGCGGCTCCGCAGGCGCCGCCCCCGCCGACCGCGATCGGCGGTGAGCGGCTGGGGCTGCCCGGGGTCCAGGTCGATCCGCTGGCGGGGGCGCCGGCCCTGCCGACGGACCTCACCGGTCAGTCCTGGATAGTCTCCGACGCCACGTCGGGGGACGTGCTGGCGGCCTACAACCCGCACCTCAGGCTGCCCCCGGCGAGCACCTTGAAGATCCTCTTCGCCGACACCGTGCTGCCCAAGTTCGACCGCAACGCGGTGCACCGGGTCGCCGACGAGGAGATCCAGAACATCGGCCCCGGCAGCAGCCTGGTCGGCATCAAGGAGAACCTGGACTACCGGGTCGAGGACCTGTGGCGCGGGGTGTTCCTGAGCTCGGGCAACGACGCCGTGCACGTCCTGGCGCACATGAACGGCGGCATCCAGCCGACCGTCAACGAAATGCAGGCCCGGGCCGAGGCCCTCCAGGCGCGGGACACCAAGGTGATCTCCCCGGACGGCTACGACATGGACGGCCAGCTGTCCTCGGCCTACGACCTGTCGCTGTTCGCCCGGTCCGGCCTGCGCAACCCGGACTTCCGCGGGTACTGCGCGACCCGGGACGCGATGTTCCCCGGCGCCGTCGACCGGAACACCGGCCAGCGCGGCAGCTTCGGGATCGCCAACACCGACCGGCTGCTGGGCAAGTACCCCGGGCTGATCGGGGTGAAGAACGGCACCACCACCAACGCCGGTTCGACCTTCGTCGGCGCGGCCGAGCGCAACGGGCGGACGCTGCTGGTGACGGTGATGCACCCGGCCAGCTACCAGAAGGTGTACGACGAGACGGCCGAGCTGCTGGACTGGGGCTTCGCCGCGGCGGGCAAGGTGCGGCCGGTCGGCCGGCTGGTCGACGAGCAGCAGGCCGGCGGCGAGGAGCCGACCGGTCAGGCGGGCGGCGCCGCCGGTGCCCCCGCCCCGCCGCCGCACCCCTCCCCCGCCGGGGACCGCCCCGCCGCCGGGGCGGCCGGGGACGGCGGGCTCGGCGCGGGCGGCTGGGCGGCCGTGCTGGTCGGGGCCGTGGCGGCAGCGGGCGCCGTGCTGGCCGTCCGGCGCCGGGCGGCGGGCCGCACCGGGGACTGAGCCGTGGTCCGACGCCCCGGCCCCGGCCTCAGCTGCGGGGCCGGGGCGTCGCCGTGGGCGTGGTGCCTTCCGCCTCGGCCTCGTCGGCCGCGGCCAGCAGCGCCCGGCCGTGCTCCCTGGTCCGCTCCCGGGCCGCCACCGGGTCGGCGGTGGCCGTCCAGGCCACGCAGTACATCAGCAGCCGGCTGACGAAGTTGATCCACAGCAGCAGCGCCACCGGGGTGGCGAAGGCCCCGTACAGGCTCCGCCCGGCGACCGAGCCGAGGTAGGAGGAGAGCAGCAGTTTCAGCAGTTCGAAGCCGACCGCGCCGATCAGGGCGCCGGTCAGCAGGTCGCGGCGGCGCTGGTCGGTGATCCCGGGGAAGGGCGCCAGCAGGTAGGCGAAGAGCAGCATGTCGCACGCTATGGCGATCAGGATGCCGACGCCGGTCAGCAGGTAGCCGCTGCCCAGGCCGATCGCGTCGGCGATCCGGCCGGCGAGCGTGGTGCCGGCGGCGGAGGCCCCCAGCGAGAACAGCGACACCAGGCCGAGGCCGGCCAGCACCAGGACGTCCCAGGCCTTGCGCAGCACCGGGTTGCCGTCCTCCTCGGGCAGCTGCCAGAGATCTCTGATCGAGGTGCGCATGGTGTCCACCCAGCCGAGGCCGGAGACCAGCAGCAGAGCGCCGCTGACCAGTCCGAGGGTGCCCGCGTTCGCCACCAGGGACGGCAGGTCGAGCGAGTCCGACAGGCCCGGCAGCTGGTCGGAGATGCGGTGCTGGAGGTCGTCCACCTGACTGCCGTTCAGGGTGGCGACGGCGATCGCCAGGCCGACCGTGAGCAGGGGGAACAGGGCGAGGAAGCCGAAGAAGGTGACGGCTCCGGCCAGCCGGTTGCCACGGGCGGCGGAGAAGTACTCGTACACCCGGTAGGGGCGGCTGCGCAGCACCCGGGCCACGAGCGGGCCCAGGACCGGAAGGCGGGTCAGGAAGTCCACCCGACCGGTTATACCGGCCCGTCCCCCGAACGGCCGTCAGGCGCGGGCCGGTGCAGCGGATCCGGCCAGGCCGGTGCAACGGATCCGGCCAGGACGGTGCAGCGGATCCGGGCCGGTGCCGCGGACCCCGGGCCGGTGCCGATCAGCTGTTGACGAGCCGGCGGGCCTTCGCCAGGGCGCGGACGGCCTGGTAGGCGGCGTACCGCCCGTGGCCGAGCAGTTCGGTGCGCACGCCGTCCACGCCGGGCGGCGGGCGGTAGCCGGCCGGGCGCAGCCGGGCGCAGTGCGCGGCGGCGCGGCGGAAGTACTCGCGGCGGTCGCCGGGCGGGATCCGGCCGGGCTTGGCGACCACGGTGTTGAGGTGGTTGAGCATCTTGCCGAAGACCACCGGGCGCCACCGGTCCAGGTCGGGGCGGCGGTCCAGGAAGGCGAAGACCAGGTCGTACTGGGCGAAGACGTCGAAGTGCTTGCGGCTGGCGGTGGCCAGGATGTTGCCGCCCTCCTGGCGCTGGCGGTAGTGCACGCCGACCCGGTCGAGCAGGGTGATGCCGTCGGCGGCGAGCAGCGCCGGGTACGTCCAGGGGGTGTCCTCGTAGTAGCCGGCCGGGAACTCCAGCCGCTGCTCGGTGATGAACCCGCGGCGGTAGGCCTTGTTCCAGACGACCTGGAGCAGGTCGAGCAGGTCGGGGCGGGCGGCGAGGTCGAAGACGTCCGGCGATTCGGCGCCGAAGACGTGGCCGGCGGCGGCGCGGGTGATCCGGCCGTCGGCGTAGGTGCGGGCGTAGTCGTAGACCAGGACGTCCGGGTCGCCGGTGGCGGCGAGGCGCTCCTCGACGGCGGCCAGCAGGCCGGGGGTGAGGGTGTCGTCGCTGTCGAGGAAGAGCACGTAGTCGCCGGTGGCGACCTCCAGGCCGGCGTTGCGGGCCCGGCCGAGGCCGACGTTCTCCGGCAGGTGCAGCACCCGGACCCGGGGGTCGGCGGCGGCGGCCTCGTCCAGCATCGCGCCGCAGCCGTCCGGCGAGCGGTCGTCCACCGCGATCAGTTCGAAGTCCGGTCCGCTCTGGCCGAGGACCGATTCGAGGCACTCGGCGAGGTAGTCCTGGACCTGGTACACGGGGACGATGACGCTGAAGCGGGGCACGGGGGCCAGCGTAGTGGGCCGGAGGGGGTCCGGGCCCCGGAGGTAGGATCAGTGGGCACGTACGCACCGATCCAAGTGCGGCCAGACCCCCAGCGGGCTGCCACGCTCCTCCCGAGAAAGGCCTGCGTAGCCGATGGCTCCCCGCCTCTCCATCGTCGTTCCGATCTACAACGTCGAGCGTTATCTCGTCGAATGCCTCGACTCGATCGCCGCCCAGACCTTCACGGACTTCGAGTGCGTCATGGTCGACGACGGTTCGAAGGACGGCAGTGCGGCGCTCGCCGAGGCCTACGCGGCGAAGGACTCGCGGTTCCGGCTGGTCCGGCAGGTCAACAAGGGCCTCGGCGCGGCCCGTAACACCGGCATCCGGCACATCGACCCGGACTCCGAGTTCCTGTGCTTCGTGGACAGCGACGACTCGATGCCGCCGAGCGCGTACGAGTTGATGATCAACACGCTGGACGAGACCGGCTCGGACTTCTGCACCGGCAACGTGCTGCGGTTCCGCGCGGTGGGCTACTACCAGTCCGGCGGGCACGCCAAGCCGTTCAAGGACACCCGGCTCAAGACCCACATCACCGAGCTCCCGGCGCTGGTCACCGACCGCACCGCGTGGAACAAGGTGTACCGCCGCTCCTTCTTCGACGCCGCCGGCCTGCTCTACCCCGAGGGCATCCTGTACGAGGACGCGCCGGTCAGCGTGCCGCACCACTACCTCGCCAAGAGCGTGGACGTGCTCTCCGAGCCGATCTACCACTGGCGCGAGCGCGAGGTCGGCGAGATGTCGATCACCCAGATGCGCACCAACCCGAAGGGCCTGATCGACCGGGTCGCCTCGGTCGAGCTGGTCCGCGCCTGGTTGAAGAAGCAGACCGAGCCGCGCTTCGCCGAGTACCTGCGCTCCTACGACGAGAACACCCTCGTCGAGGAGATCCCGATGTTCTTCTGGTCCGTCGTGGACGGCGACAAGGAGTACCGGGACGCCTACGTCCAGAACGTCAGCCGGCTGCTCCGCTCGATCGGCCAGGAGCAGGTCCGCAAGCTGCGCGCGCCGCTGCGGCTCAAGTACCACCTGACCCTGCAGAACCGGGTCGACGAGCTGGTCGAGCAGATCAAGTACGAGGGCGAGAGCGGCGGCGGCGTGCAGGCCCGCGGCCTGCTGCGGCCGTACGCGGACTACCCGTTCCTGCGCGGCGGGCGCAAGAGCGTCCCGGCCGGCGTGCTCAAGCTGGACAACTCGCTGGTCATGCGCAGCCGGCTGTACAGCACCGCCTGGGTGGGCGGGAAGCTGGAGCTGACCGGGCACGCCTACCCGGAGCAGCTGGGCGCGGCGAACAAGCACGACATGGTGCGCACCCTGGTGCTGCGCGAGGCCAAGGGCCGCCGGGCGATCGCGGTGCCGATGAAGACCCAGTACAGCCCCGAGGCCACCGCGAGCTGCAACCACGACCTGTACAACTGCGACTGGTCCGGCTTCACCGTCGCCCTCGACCCGAAGAAGCTCAAGCACCGCGGCCAGTGGAAGGACGGCCACTGGCGCGTCCTGGTGGCCGGCGCGGGCAAGGGCGGGGTCTACAAGGGCCGGATCTCGGCCGGCTGGAGCGACAGCGCCGCGTCGATCCCGCAGCACTGGGTCGAGCCGGACGTGCGGATCGTGCCGTGGATCCGGGACGGCTTCGTCTACCTCCAGGTGGAGACCGTCAAGGCCCGGGTGACCGGCCTGGCCGCGCACGACGGCCGGATCGAGGTCTCCGGTGCGGCCCGCTCCGGGGCGAGCTTCGCCGGTGCCCGGCTGCGGCTCACCCACCTCGAGTCGGACCGCGAGCTGACCTTCCCGGTCGAGCTGGGCACCCCGGTCGGCACCCTGCAGCCGTTCACCTCCTCGGTCGAGGTGGCCGAGCTGACCGCCGTCCGCGAGGCCTGGGCCGAGCTGGACCCGGTGGCCGACGAGCGCGTCCGCGACCGCTGGAACAGCGCGCTGCTGCTGGCCGACGGCAGCGTGCTGCCGCTGGTCTGGGACGACCGCAACGCCCCCGAGCAGCTGCACGTCCCGCTGGACCCGCAGGCGCCGGTCGAGCTGCGCCGGGCGATCTACACCAAGCCCTCCCCGAGCGGCCACTTCCAGCTCTCCGACCAGCTGCTCCAGCCGATCGTGGACGAGGTGTCGGCGCGCGGCGCCGACGGCTTCCTGCTGAGCGGCTCGTTCCCGCAGCCCGGCACGCACCGCTGGGAGCTGGTGGTCCGCCACCACTGGCGCGAGGAGGAGCACGTCTACCCGGTGGAGATCTCGGACGGCCGGTTCCGCACCGCGCTGCCCGCCGTGCCGACCGCCACCTTCGCCGGCCGGGTGCCGCTCGCCCAGGGCACCTGGAACGTCTTCTTCCGTCCGGTCGGCGTGCCGGCCTCGGCCCTGCCGGACAGCCACGCGCAGATCTCCCCGGACTGCTTCGGCACCCTGCCGGTGGAGGTGGAGTCCCGCGGCAAGCGGATCGCGCTGGAGCGCCGCTACCACGACGGCCTGTCGCTGGAGTCGTACTCGGCGCTGCTGCCCGAGGAGCGCTCCGGCTTCCGCCAGCGCCGGCTGCGCACCACCGACTACCCGGCCGCCCGCCGCCTGCCGGTGCGCGACACCGTGCTCTACAACGCCGGGCACGGCAGCGCCTACGCCGACTCCCCGCGGGCGATCCACGAGGAGCTGGTCCGCCGCGGCCTGCCGCTGGAGCACCTCTGGGGCAGCGACGACATGCAGACCGAGCTGCCGCGCACCGCGCAGGCGATCCGGCTGTGGAGCCCGGAGTGGTTCGAGGCGCTGGCGACCGCCAAGTACATCGTCACCAGCACCCACCTGCCCGACTTCTTCGTCCGCCGCCCCGGCCAGGTGGTCGTGCAGACCCGGATGGGCAGCCCGCTCAAGCAGGTCGGCTTCGACTTCGAGAAGGTCTGGTTCACCGACTCGAACTACCTCAAGGGCCTGAGCCGCGAGGTGCCGAACTGGAGCCTGCTGGTGGCCGGCAACAGCTGGTCCGCCCCGGTGCTGCGGCGCGCCTTCGACTACCAGGGCGAGATCCTGGAGAGCGGGGCGCCCCGGAACGACCTGCTGTTCGCGGCCGACCGGGAGAAGACCGCCGAGCAGGTCCGCGAGCGGCTCGGCCTGCCCGAGGGCAAGAAGGTCGTGCTGTACGCGCCGACCTGGCGCGAGGACCGGCGCCGGCCGAACGGCGGCTACCAGATCGACCTGCGGATCGACCTGGAGGCGGCCAAGGCCGCGCTGGGCGACGACCAGGTGCTGCTGGTGCGCCGGCACAACATGATGTGCGGCCAGATCCCGGGCGCCGGCAACGGCTACATCTGGGACGTCGGCAGCTACCCCGACATGGCGGAGCTGCTACTGATCGCCGACGTCCTGGTCACCGACTACTCGTCGAGCATCTTCGACTTCGCCACCACCGGGAAGCCGATGCTGTTCTTCACCCACGACCTGGAGCACTACCGCGACAACCTGCGCGGTTTCAGCCTGAACTTCGAGGCCGAGGCCCCGGGCCCGCTGCTGGCCACCTCCGAGGCGCTGGTCGACGCGCTCGGCCGGGTGGACGCGGTGGCGGCCGAGTACGCGGACAAGGCGGCCGCGTTCCGCGAGGCGTACTGCGACCTGGACGACGGCAAGGCCTCCGGCCGGGTGGTCGACGCGATGCTCCGCAAGGAGTAGCCGCCAAGGACGGCATCGGGGCGCCCGGCGTGATCCACGCCGGGCGCCCCGGCACTATCTGGGAATTCCCTGAGAACTACCTGTCCTTTACGCCCAATTTGCACTCGAACTGACGTTTAGTCGACGAATTTCAAAGGAAATTCTACGAAACGTACAGTTGACCCGAGGTGCCTTCCCGGGGTGGGATATCAAATCGGCCCCGGTCCGGCCGACACCGGCACGGCGGCCCTCCCGGCCACCGCCATGTCCGGGATCCCGTTCCGAAGGGCCCCCCGCACCATGTCTTCGCTCGCCCGGTTCGTACTTCCGCACGCCGCCCCCCGGGTGGCCGACGGCCGGCCCGCCGTCGACGAGGACGTGGCGTTCGGGCTGCTGCGCGCCCGCTGGCACGGCCGCGGACTGGAGCTCACCGGCTTCGCCCGCCCGCTGGACCTGGACACCGGCCGCCCCGGCTCCGCCTGGACCTGGCTGACCCTGCGCCACGAGGACCCGGCCGAACCACCACTCCACCTGCGCTCCAGACCCCGAAGGCTGCCCGAGGTCACCGACGACAGCGCCCAGCCGGAGCACAACCACGACTGGTCCGGCTTCACCGTCCTGCTGGAACCCTCCCGACTGCGCCGGGACGACCGCTGGCTGCTCGGCGACTGGCAGATCGAGACCACCCTCTTCACCCGCCCCCGCCCCACCCGGCTGCGCCGCCAGTACGGCGCCCTCGCCCCCCACTGGTGCGGCTCCGGCGAGTACCCGCCGGCCCGCTGGGTGGACCGCGACGTACGCCTCCAGCCGTACTTCGAGGACGACCGGCTGCGGCTGCGGCTGGAACGCCCCGGCGTCCGGCTCGACCGCGCCGAACCCGCCGCCGACGGCATCCGGCTGGGCGGCGTCGCCGACCACTGCCCGGCCGGCACCGTGCTGCGGCTGCGGCACCGGCAGAGCGACGCGGTGATCGAGCGGCCGCTCACCCGCACCGGCAACACCTTCGCCGTCGAACTGCCGTACCGGCCGCTCACCGCCGACGGACGCGGCCGCGAGGACCTGGAGCACTGGGACGCCGAGCTGCTGCACCCCGACGGCGGCACCGAACAGCTCTGCCTGGACGAACGCGGCGGCCCGGTGGCCGGCCAGTACCCGCTGCCGGACGCCCCGGACCGGGTGCTCTACCTCAAGCACCTCGCCGACGGCCGGCTCCAGGTCTGCGTCCAGCCCGCCGCCGGGATGGTCGACCGGATCGCGGTCCACTTCGGCGGCTTCGAACTGTCCGGCCACTGCCCGGACCCGGCCGCCGGCCGGCTGGAGCTGGTCCTGCGGCACGGCGGGACCGCGGGCGAGGTCCGCACCCCCGTCGAGCCCGAGCCGGACGGCCGCTTCCGGGTCCGGGTGCCCGCCACCCGCACCGGCTCCGACGGCGCCGTGCTGCCGCTGCGCAAGGGCATCTGGGAGGCCGTCCTGGAGCCGGCCGACCGCTCCGGCCCGGCCCGGCCGCTGCTCGCCGCCCCCACCGTGCTGCCCGCCCTGCCCGCCACCGCGACCACCGGCGGCAAGGACGTCCTGCTCCAGCGCCGCTGGCACGACACCCTGCTGGTGGACTCCACCCCGGTGCTCGACGCCACCGAGCGCAGCGCCTGGACCCAGGCCCGGCTGCGCACCGAGCACTACCCCGCGGCCCGCCGCGAACCGCTGCGCGAGGCGGTGCTGTACGACGTGTTCGGCGGCCGCGGCTACGCCGACTCCCCGCGCGCGGTGCACGCCGAACTCGCCCGCCGCGGTGAGCCGTTGGAGCACCTGTGGGTGGTCGACGACGGCCAGGCCGAACTGCCGCCCGGGGTCGTCCCGATCCGCATCTGGAGCCCCCAGTGGTACCGGGCGCTGGCCACCTGCCGGTACCTGGTCGGCAACACCCACTTCCCGGACTTCCTGGAGCGCCGCGAGGGCCAGGTCGTGGTGCAGACCTGGCACGGCTCGCTGCTCAAGCGGATCGCCCACGACGTCGACAACCCCTGGCTCGCCGACCACGGCTACCTGGAGGCGCTCGACCGGGAGACCCCGCAGTGGAGCCTGCTGCTCTCCCCCAGCCCCTTCGCCACCCCGATCCTGCGGCGCGCCTTCCAGTACGACGGCGAGATGCTGGAGTCCGGCTACCCGCGCGGCGACGTGCTGGCCCGGCCCGACCCGAGGGTCGCCGCGGCCGTCCGCCGCCGGCTCGGCATCCCCGAGGGCAAGCGGGTCGTGCTGTACGCGCCGACCTGGCGCGAGGACCAGCAGCGCGGCGACGGCGATGGCTTCCGGCTCGACCTGCGGCTCGACCTCGACCACGCCCGCCGGCTGCTCGGCGAGGACCACGTGCTGCTGGTCCGCCCGCACGCGCACGTGCGTGACCCGCTGCCCGGCGCCGGGGACGGCTTCCTGTTCGACTGCGGGGACTTCCCCGACCCGCAGGAACTGCTGCTGATCGCGGACGTGCTGGTCACCGACTACTCGTCGATCATGTTCGACTTCGCGATCACCGGCCGCCCGGTCTACTTCTTCACCTACGACCTGGAGCACTACCGCGACACCCTGCGCGGCTTCTACTTCGACTTCGAGGCGGACGCGCCCGGCCCGCTGGTGCCGGACTCCGCCGAACTGCTCGGCGCGCTGCGCGAACTCGCCGACAGCGGCGAGCGGTCGGCGCCCGGCTACGCGGAGCGCTACCGGCGCTTCCGGGCCACGCACTGCGCCCTGGACGACGGCGGCGCTGCCCGCCGGGTGGTCGACCGGATGCTCGAACTCGGCCGAGCGGCGCGGTAGTTCAGCGGTAGTTCAGCGGTGGTTCAGCGATGGTTCAGGAGCTGTGCCGATCTACAGGAAGTGGTAGTCCCGCCAGGGCCGCCAGACCTCGTCCGCGTCGAACCGGGAGAGCGAGAAGCCCGGCACCGGGAAGGACGCCCGGAACCCGCGCGCCTGCTCGTACGCCCGGTCCAGCGCGTCCTCCGGCAGGCCGTGGGCCACCGTCACGTGCGGGTGGTACGGGAAGGCCAGTTCGCGGGCCAGCGGGCCGGACCGGACGTCCGCCTCCAGCAGCCGGCACTCGTGCGCGCCCTCCTCGACCCGGACGAACACCACCGGGGAGACCGGCCGGAAGGTACCCGCGCCGCCCAGCAGCATCCGGAACGGCCGGTGCGCCGCGGCCACCGCCGACAGGTGCTCCTCGATCTTCGGCAGCAGCTCGGCCGGCACCTCGGTGGGCGGCAGCAGGGTGACGTGGGTCGGTATCGAGCGGGCCTGCGGGTCGCCGAGCCCGGCCCTGGCGTCCTGGATCCGCGCGCCGTGCGGGTCCGGCACGCTCACGGACACGCCGATGGTGACGACCTCCGGGAGGTCGCCACCATCGGGCATGCGCGAGAGCGGAGTCACCGCTTGGCGGCCGGGAGGAAGCCGATCCGGTCGTACACGGTCGCCAGCGTCTCGGAGGCCACCGCGCGGGCCTTCTCGGCGCCGATCGCCAGCACCCGGTCCAGCTCGGCCGGGTCGTCCAGGAAGGTGGCGGTGCGCTCCTGGAAGGGGGTGACCCACTCGGTGAACAGCTCGGCCAGCTCGGTCTTGAGGGCGCCGTACATCTTGCCCTCGAAGTGCGCGACCAGCTGCTCGACCGACTGGCCGCTGAGCGCGGAGTGGATCCGCAGCAGGTTGGAGACGCCCGGCTTCTGCTCCTCGTCGTAGGAGACCACGGTGCCGGTGTCGGTGACGGCGCTCTTGAACTTCTTGGCGCTGACCTTCGCCTCGTCCAGCAGGCTGACCAGGCCCTTGGCCGAGGAGGCCGACTTGCTCATCTTGATGCCCGGGTCCTGGAGGTCCATGATCTTCGCCGTCTCCTTGAGGATGTACGGCTTCGGGATCGTGAACGTGGGGGCGTAGCGCGAGTTGAACCGCTCCGCGATGTCGCGGGTGATCTCCACGTGCTGGCGCTGGTCCTCGCCGACCGGGACGGCGTCCGCCTGGTAGAGCAGGATGTCCGCGATCTGCAGGATCGGGTAGGTGAACAGGCCGACGGTGGTGCTGTCGGCGCCGTACCGGGAGGACTTGTCCTTGAACTGGGTCATCCGGGAGGCCTCGCCGAAGCCGGTGAGGCAGTTCATCACCCAGCCGAGCTGCGCGTGCTCGGGCACGTGCGACTGGACGAAGAGGGTGCAGTGCTCCGGGTCCAGGCCCGCACCGAGCAGCTGGGCGGCGGACACCCGGGTGTTCTGGCGCAAGGTCACCGGGTCCTGCGGCACGGTGATCGCGTGCAGGTCGACGACCATGTAGAAGGCGTCGTTCTCCTTCTGCAGGTCGACCCACTGGCGCACGGCGCCCAGGTAGTTGCCGAGGTGGAACGAGCCGGAGGTGGGCTGGATCCCGGAGAGCACCCGGGGGCGATCCTTGACCGGACCGGTGACCGCTGCGTTGACCATGCGGGCCATTCTTCCAGTTCTCCCGGTCGCTCAGGAAACCTCCGGCCCCGCGGGCTCCTCCGGTGTGACCGCACTCACCCTCACCCGGGCGATCCGCCGGCCCTCCACCTTGGCCACCGTCAGCAGCACCGCGCCGCCGCCCTCGACCGGGATCCGGGCCTGGTCGCCGTCCCGGGGCAGTCGGCCGAGCGAGGCCACCAGGCAGCCGGCCACCGTCTCGTACGGGCCCTCGGGCAGGGTGACGCCGGTCTCCTCGGTGAAGTCGCCGAGGTTGAGCAGCCCGTCCAGCTCCGTGCCGCCGCCGGCCAGCCGGCGGGTGGGCGCGGACTCCGGCCGGTCGTACTCGTCCCGGATCTCGCCGATCACCTCCTCGACCAGGTCCTCCAGGGTGACGATGCCGGCGGTGCCGCCGTACTCGTCCACCACGATCGCCAGGTGGTGGCCCTCCCGGCGCATCTCGCCCATCGCCTCCAGCACCCGCTTGGTGCCGGGCAGCAGCTTGACCGGGCGGGCCAGGTCGCGGACCTTGACGGCCTGCTCGCCGCGGGCGCCGTAGAGGTCCCGGACGTGCACGAAGCCGACCACCGCGTCGGCGCTGCCCTCGACCACCGGGTAGCGCGAGTGCGGCGAGGTCTCGGCCTGGTGCCGTACGGCGGCCAGCGGGCGCTCCGCGTCCAGGAAGGTCACCTCGGTGCGCGGGACCATCACCTCGCGCAGCTGGCGCTCCCCCGCGGCGAACACGTCCGCGATCAACGCCCTTTCGTCGCTGCCCAGTTCGGTGTTGGAGGCGACCAGGCCGCGCAGCTCCTCGGAGCTCATCGAGCCGCGCCCGGCCGCCGGATCACCGCCGAACAGCCGGACCATCAGGTTGGTGGAGTGGCCGAGCAGCCAGATCACCGGGCGCAGCGCCACCGACATCACGTCCACCACGGGGGCGGCGATCACCGCGATGGACTCGGCGCGCTGTAGGCCGATCCGCTTGGGGGTGAGCTCACCGAGCACCAGCGAGACGTAGCTGATCAGCAGGGTCAGGCCGACCAGGGCGAGGGCGTCCGCCACCCCCTGGGACAGCCCGGCCCGGACGAAGAGCGGGGCGACCTTGCCGGCCAGGGTGTCGGCGCCGAACGCGGCGGACAGGAAGCCCATGCAGGTCACGCCGACCTGGACGGCCGCCAGGAAGCGGTTGGGGTCGGCGGCCAGGTGCGCGGCCCGGGCCGAGCGCCGGGTGCCGTGCGCCTCCAGCGTCCGGATCTGGCCCTCGCGCAGCGAGATCAGCGAGATCTCCGCGACGTTGAACAGGCCGCCCAGCAGGATGAAGACGAGGACGAGCGCGGCGTCCCCGAGGGTTTCGTTCACAGCGGGCCAGTGTAGGGCGGCCGGTGCCCGGCGGCGGGCCCCTGTGGCCGGACACGGCGGCGGCCCGCCGCCCCGGGTGGGGCGGCGGGCCGTCGGAAGGGCCGTGCGGCGGGGCTCAGATGAGGCCCAGCTCCTGGACCGCGTCGCGCTCCTCGGTCAGCTCCTTGACCGAGGCGTCGATGCGGGCGCGGGAGAAGTCGGAGATCTCCAGGCCCTGGACGATCTCGAACTTGCCGTCCTTGGTGGTGACCGGGAAGGAGGAGATCAGGCCGGCCGGGACGCCGTAGGAGCCGTCGGAGACGACGCCCATGGAGGTCCAGTCGCCCTCGGCGGTGCCGTTGACCCAGGTGTACACGTGGTCGATGGCGGCGTTGGCGGCCGAGGCGGCCGAGGAGGCGCCGCGGGCGTCGATGATGGCCGCGCCGCGCTTGGCGACGGTCGGGATGAAGTCGTTCTCCAGCCAGGCCTGGTCGCTGCCGACGGCCTCGAAGGCCGGCTTGCCGGCGACCTCGGCCTGGAAGATGTCCGGGTACTGGGTCGCGGAGTGGTTGCCCCAGATGGTGACGCGCTTGATGTCGGAGACCAGGGCGCCGGTCTTGGCGGACAGCTGGCCGACCGCGCGGTTGTGGTCCAGGCGGGTCATCGCGGTGAAGCGCTCGGCCGGGACGTCCGGGGCGTTGCGCTGGGCGATCAGGGCGTTGGTGTTGGCCGGGTTGCCGACGACCAGGACCTTGATGTCGTCCGCGGCGTGGGCGTTGATGGCCTTGCCCTGCGGGCCGAAGATGCCGCCGTTGGCCTGCAGCAGGTCGCCGCGCTCCATGCCGGCGGTGCGCGGACGGGCGCCGACCAGCAGCGCGACGTTGGCGCCGTCGAAGGCCTCGTTCGGCTGGTCGGTGATGGTGATGTCGCGCAGCAGCGGGAAGGCGCAGTCGACGAGCTCCATGGCGGTGCCCTCGGCGGCCTTGAGGCCCTGCGGGATCTCCAGGAGGCGCAGGTTCACCGGCACGTCGGCACCGAGCAGGTGGCCCGAGGCGATGCGGAAGAGCAGCGCGTAGCCGATCTGGCCGGCTGCTCCGGTGATGGTGACGTTGACGGGGGTGCGGGTCATTTCTACCTTCTCCAGCAAATCGCCAGGTGCCCCAGGCACACCGGCGCACTGGAGCCGAGGATGGTCTCTCGACATCGAGAGACCGGCGTCAGGTTATCGCAAAGGGAAGCGTACGCCGCGTGTGCGGGCGTGGCTGATGCGTCACAGCGGACGCCGCCCGGCGGGCCCGGGACGCACCGCGCCCGGCGGGCCCGGAACGCGCCGCGGCCCCGCCCGGGAATCCGGACGGGGCGGCGGCAGGAGGCGGCGGGAGGCGGGCTCAGTGCTTGGGCCGGCCGATCAGCTGCCCGATGTTGTCCAGCAGCGGGATTTCCAGCCACGGGTTCGGCTGCGCGACCAGGGTCAGCAGCACGATCGAGGCGCCCAGGAAGGCCAGCACGATGACATCGGTGAAGCGGCTGCGCACCGCCAGCATCCCGACCTCGGGCAGCACCAGCCGCAGCACCGCGCCGAGCAGCACGCCGGTGCCGAGGATCAGCAGCCCGTACTTGAAGCCGTCCTTGAAGTCGGCGAACCAGGTGACCGCGAGGCCGGCGCCGACCACCGACAGGACCAGCGTTATCGGCCACTGCCGGACCGGCAGGGCGTGGTCGCGCCCGAGGGCCGGGGCCGCCCCCTCGGGCGGCAGGGTGCCGGTGGTCTTGACCGGCCGTTGCCGGGACCGCGCCGGACGCGGTTCAGTCATGCTCGCCGTCCCTCGGGGGTCAGACGCCGGCGCGGCGCTCGGCCGCCTCGACGATGTTGTTGAGCAGCATCGCGCGGGTCATCGGGCCCACGCCGCCGGGGTTCGGGGAGATCCAGCCGGCCACCTCGGCCACCCCCGGGTGCACGTCGCCGACGATCTTGCCCTCGCTGCGGCTGACGCCGACGTCCAGCACCGCGGCGCCCGCCTTGACGTCCTCCGGCTTGACCAGGTGCGGCACGCCCGCGGCGGCCACGATGATGTCGGCCTTGCGCAGGTGCGCGCCGAGGTCCCGGGTGCCGGTGTGGCACAGGGTCACGGTGGCGTTCTCGCTGCGGCGGGTCAGCAGCAGGCCGATCGAGCGGCCGACGGTGATGCCGCGACCGACCACGACCACCTCGGCGCCGTCGATCTCGACCTGGTGCCGGCGCAGCAGCTCGACGATGCCCAGCGGGGTGCACGGCAGCGGGCCCTCGATGCCCAGGGCCAGCCGGCCGAGCGAGGTCGGGTGCAGGCCGTCGGCGTCCTTGTCCGGGTCCATCAGCTCCAGGACCGGGTTCTGGTCCAGGCCCTTGGGCAGCGGCAGCTGGACGATGTAGCCGGTGCAGGTCGGGTCGGCGTTGAGCTCGCGGACGACGTCCTCGACGTCCTGCTGGGTGGCGGTGGCGGGCAGCTCGCGCTGGATCGAGGCGATGCCGACCTCGGCGCAGTCCTTGTGCTTGCCGTTGACGTACCAGCGGCTGCCCGGGTCGTCGCCGACCAGGACGGTGCCGAGGCCGGGCGTGACGCCCTTCGCCTTGAGGGCCGCCACGCGGGCGGCGAGTTCGGACTTGATCGCGGCGGCGGTGGCCTTGCCATCGAGAATCTGGGCAGTCATGACCCCATTCTCCCGGATCGCGGCCGCCGCCCGTACCGCGGCCGCCCCGGCGACCGGACGGGCACGGATGGTCCGCACCACGTTGCGGTTGCGCCACAGTCTCCGCACCACGCCCACAACCGGCTGGACAGCGCGCTGCCGTCCGGTTGACGATATGCGGGCATCCCCTGCCGCGACCCGGCCCGGTGACGGGCCGACCGGTCCCGCAGCAGGGCGTACCCGGGGGAAAGAGCCAGTGATCCGACCACAGCACACCGCGCAGCCCGACCGCCACGGCGCCCTCACCGCACCGTGCCCGTCCCCGCGTTCGATCACTCGCCCGTCACAGCACTGAGCCGGCCGCGCCCGTCACCGCCGCCGGGCTGTCACCGCGCTCCGATACCGTCCCGTTCCGTCGGCGACCCGACTCGCCGGCCGCAACCGGGTCCTCCGCCGTCCCGTCCCCGCGTTCCAGCAACTGCCCGGAGGCATCCATGAGTTACCCGCCCGACCCGAACAACCCGTACGGCCAGCAGCCGCCCGCGCCGGGCTACGGCTACCCGCAGCAGGCCCCGCCGCAGCCCGCGCCGGGCTACGGCTACCCGCCGCCGGCCGCCCCCGGCTACGGCTACGCGCCGGCCGTGCCGCAGTCCATGCCGGGCCTGGTGACGACCGCCCGGGTGCTGCTGTTCATCGTGGGCGGTGTGCAGGCGATCCTCGCGCTGGTCTACCTGCTCATCGGCGCCGCCGCCAAGGACGTCACCAACACGGCCAAGGCGACCACCAGCGACAACCCGTTCACCGCGATGGGCGACGCCGCCGCCGGCATCCTGATCGTCGTCGCGGTCGTGTTCGCGCTGTTCGCCGCGCTCTCGATCACGCTGGGCGCCAAGTTCGGCAAGGGCGGCAACAACGTCCGGATCACCACCATCGTGTACGGCTCGCTCGGCAGCCTGATGGGCCTGCTGATCCTGGCGGGCGCCGTCACCGCCGGCACCGCCATCGGCTATGTGTTCGCCGGTCTGTGGCTGGCCATCAGCATCATCTGGATCACCGCCATGTGCACCCAGGAGGGCTCCGGCTGGTTCAACCGGCCGCGCTACTGAGCACCCGGCAGGACCACGACGAAGCGGCCCGGCCCCCTCCTGCGAGGGGGCCGGGCCGCTTCGTGCCACTCAGTGGAAGAAGTGGCGGGCGCCGGTGAAGTACATCGTCACGCCGGCCTTCTCGGCCGCCTCGATGACCTGCTCGTCACGGATCGAACCGCCCGGCTGGACGATCGCCTTCACGCCGGCGGCGATCAGGATCTCCGGGCCGTCCGGGAACGGGAAGAAGGCGTCCGAGGCGGCGTACGAGCCCTTGGCCCGCTCGCCGGCCCGCTCGACCGCGAGCTTGCAGGAGTCGACCCGGTTGACCTGGCCCATGCCGACGCCGACCGAGGCGCCGTCCTTGGCCAGCAGGATCGCGTTGGACTTGACGGCTCGGCAGGCCCGCCAGGCGAAGGCCAGCTCGGCCAGCTCGGCCGCGGACAGCGCCTCGCCGGTGGCCAGCGTCCAGTTCGCCGGGTCGTCGCCCTCGGCCTGCACCCGGTCGGCGTCCTGGAGCAGCACGCCGCCGGAGATCGGGCGGACCTCCTGGCGGTTGGCCGGGGCCTCGGGGGCGACCAGCACCCGCAGGTTCTTCTTCCGGGCCAGCACCTCGACCGCGCCGTCCTCGTAGCCGGGGGCCACCACGACCTCGGTGAAGATCGGGGCGATCTGCTCGGCCAGCTCGACGGTGACCGGTCGGTTGACCGCGATCACGCCGCCGTACGCGGAGACCGGGTCGCACTCGTGCGCCTTGCGGTGCGCCTCGACGACGTCGGCGCCGGTCGCGATGCCGCACGGGTTGGCGTGCTTGATGATCGCGACGGCCGGCTCGGCGTGGTCGTACGCGGCGCGGCGGGCGGCGTCGGTGTCGACGTAGTTGTTGTACGACATCTCCTTGCCGTGCAGCTGCTGGGCGCCGGCCAGGCCGCCAGTGCCGTCGCTGTACAGCGCGGCGCCCTGGTGCGGGTTCTCGCCGTAGCGCAGCACGTTCTGCCGCTCCCAGGTGGCGCCCAGGAACTCGGGGAACCGCGCGTCGCTGGGGGCGTAGCCGGCCTCGAACCAGGAGGCGACGGCCACGTCGTAGGCGGCGGTGTGGGCGAACGCGGCACCGGCCAGGCGCTTGCGGGTGGCCAGGTCGAAGCCGCCCTCGCGGACGGCGGTCAGCACGTCGGCGTAGCGGGCCGGGTCGACCACGACGGCCACCGACGGGTGGTTCTTGGCGGCGGCGCGCACCATGCTCGGGCCGCCGATGTCGATCTGCTCGACGCACTCGTCCGGGGTGGCGCCCGAGGCGACGGTGGCCTTGAACGGGTAGAGGTTCACCACGACCAGGTCGAAGGGCTCGACACCGAGCTCGGCCAGCTGCGCGCGGTGCGACTCCAGGCGCAGGTCGGCGAGCACGCCGGCGTGCACGCGGGGGTGCAGCGTCTTCACGCGCCCGTCCAGGCACTCCGGGAAGCCGGTCAGCTCGGAGACCTCGGTCACCGGGACGCCGGCGGCGGCGATCCGGCCGGCGGTGGAGCCGGTGGAGACGATGGCGACCCCGGCGGCGTGCAGGCCCTGGGCCAGCTCCTCCAGACCGGTCTTGTCGTACACGCTGATCAGCGCACGACGGATCGGACGGATGTTCTCCGAAACGGGGGGCGTGGTGGAGCTGGCGCTCATGCTCCCACCTCGCTGCGCTCGGCGGGCGCTGCGCGCCAGGCACCTTCCTCGATGACTCGTTCGCTGCGCTCACTCATGTGCCGGAATCCATACCTTTCGGTCCTCGATGCGGTGACCTTCGCGGGCCAGCCGGCCCACGACGTCGACGAGCAGCTTGCGCTCGACAGTCTTGATGCGCTCGTGCAGCGCGTCGCCGCCATCGGCGTGGTCGGCGTCGAGCACCTCGACGACGCCCTGCGCGATGATCGGCCCGGTGTCCACTCCGGCGTCGACCAGGTGGACGGTGCAGCCGGTGACCCTCACCCCGTACGCGAGCGCGTCGGTGACGCCGTGGGCACCGGGGAAGGACGGCAGCAGTGCGGGGTGGGTGTTGACGATCCGTCCCGCGAAGGCCGCGATGAACTCGGGGCCGAGGATCTTCATGAAGCCGGCCGTGACCACCAGGTCGGGCTGGTGGGCGGCGACGGAGGCGGTCAGCGCGCGGTCCCAGTCGGCCCGGTCCGCGAAGTCCTTCACCCGGTGGACGAAGGTCGGCAGCCCCGCCCGCTCGGCGCGCTCCAGGCCCGCGATCCCGTCCCGGTCCGCGCCCACGGCCACGATCACGGCGCCGTACGCCGGGTCGGCGGCGGCGTCGATCAGGGCCTGGAGGTTGGTGCCGGAGCCGGAGACCAGCACCACCAGGCGGGCCGGTCCGGGCGTACGGGGCGGGAAGAGCTGGGCGGGGGCGGCGGCCACTGCGCGATTCTCCGTAGGTCGGGCGCCGCCCGCTGGTACGTCCACCGGCGGTGGGGCCACTACGAACGGCAGGTCGAGCGAGGGGGGACACCAGGAGAACCCGCCGCGACGCGGGACCCGGGGAACCCGTGGGAGCTGCTGACCGTCACCACGATAACGGCTGGTCGGAGGGCCCCTGCACCCTCCCTCCGGCGCTACGCGCGTAGTTGAGACGGGGATCTCCTCGGGCCCTCCGCACCGGAGTTGCGGGCGACCGGCCCCGCTACGGGCAGGCCCCCGACGGGCCCTCGAACGCTTGCGGGATCATTGGGGCGGAGGAGACCGCCCCCGCGCGCGACCCTCCGCACGAGCCCCGACCGAGAAGGAACGGCTGAACCCATGAGCAGCGGCGACGACACCGACGAGCGCAACCCCTTCGCGCCGCCGCCCGCGGACGCCCCGGACCAGCCGTGGCGGCCGCGCAGCCCCTGGCCCGGCCAGGGGCCGGAAGGCGACGGCGGCCGGCCCGGCGGCCAGCCCGGCGGAGGCCCCGGCGGAGGTCCCGGCGGCGACCGCCCGCCGCACCCGCAGCAGTGGGGGCCGGGCCCCGGCGAGGGCGGGCCCGGCCGTCGCCCCCAGGGTCCGCAGCCGCCCCGGCTCGACCTGACGAACCCGGCCCACCGCAAGGCGCGCAACGCCGCGCTGGCCGGACCGTTCGCCCTGGTCTGCCTGTTCACCGGCTTCCACTGGATCGCCCTGCTGGTCGGCGTGCTCGGGATCGTCTGGGGCATCGGCGCGCTCCGGGCCGGGCGGGCCGGGTCCACCCCGGCTCCCGCGGCGGCACCGGCCGGGGCGTACGGCCAGGGCGGGGCGTACGGCCAGGGCGGCCCGTACGGCCAGACCGGCCCCGTCGGTGCCCCGGCGCCGAACCCGCTCACCCCGGCCGCGCTCGCCGGGATCCTCACCGGCGCGATGACCGTCGTGGTCGCCACCTCGGTCATCGGGCTCAGCATCCACTACCGGGACTACGTGACCTGCGTGCGGGACTCCCTCACCAACGTCGGCGCCGAGAACTGCGACCGGTACGCACCGCAGTGGTACGTGGACTTCAGCGGGAACGCCGAGTAGCGGGAACGCCCGGTAACGGGAACGCCCAGCGGCCCGCCCGACCGGGGTCAGTCGGCGGGGCGCCGGGCGGACAGCCGCCGCACGAGGGCGTGGGTACCGGCGCGCAGCCGCAGCGCGCTCCGGCGCGTCCGGGTCGCGAGCCGGGCGTAGGCGCCCGCGATGGACGCCGGGGTCCAGGCCCACTCCCGGACCCGGTCCCAGATCCGGTCCCCAGCCGGATCCTCGGCCGGGTCGTCGTCCAGCTCCTCGGCCGGGTCCTCGGCCGGGTCCTCGACCGGCGCGGGGCCGAGCAACCGGTACCGCACCAGCAGGGCGCCCGGCACCGCCACCAGGGCGAGCCAGCCCGCCGCCGCCAGGCCCGTCCACCACGGCACCGGTCCCAGCCGGGCCATCCGCTCGGCCGCCAGCGCCCCGCCGGACAGCCAGCCCAGCAGCGTCGCCCCGGCGCCGAGCAGCAGCGCGGCCGCCAGGGCCGCCGTCGCCGTCGCCGCGGGCGGCCAGGGCAGGTCCCCGCCCGACGGGGAGCGGCGGCCCGCCGCCGCCCGGCCCAGCAGGAGCGCCGGCACCAGCCCCGCCAGCAGCGGGAGCAGCAGCGCGGCCAACCGCCAGCCGCCCGGGCCCTCCTGGGGCAGCAGGGCGAACAGCGGGAACTCCGGCACCGGGCCGAGTTCCGTCCCGCCCGGCGACACCAGCGACCCGGCGCCGACCTCGAAGCCCGGGCCCAGCGCGTACGCGGCGCCCCACAGCACGGCGTTCGGCAGCAGCACCACGGTGACCAGCACCAGCCCGACCAGCGCGGCGGGCCCGCCGCCGAGCAGCGCCATCCCGCGCCCGCCCCCGGCCACCGCGTCCAGCACCGCCGCCACCGCCACCAGCAGCCCGCCCGCCGCGAGCAGCCCCGCCGCGGCCGCACCCGCCGCCTGGCACACCACGGGCATGCCCCCGGTCGGCCGCCAGCCCGGCGGGAGCCGGTCGAACAGCGCCTCGGCGTCGATCCGCCCCGCGCCGCCGGCCCCCGGCGTCCCGGCTGCCCCGCCGGACCGTACGCCCGCCGCCGTCGCCAGTCCGGCCACCAGGCCCACCACCAGGAGGTCCGGCAGCACCCGGCTGCGGAACAGTCCGGCGCCCGCGCTGTGCAGCGCCACCACGACCGCCACCGCGCAGTACCCCGCCCAGAGCGCCAGCGGGCCGCCCCAGCGCGAGCGCAGCCCCCGCCGCGCCGCCACCCCGGCCCCCGCCCGGTACAGCCGCACCACGGCCAGGGCCCCGAGCAGCAGCGGAGTGACCGTCAGCGGGGCGTCCGCGCCGCCGCGCAGGACCGGCGCGCCGTGCCCGAGCAGCCAGAGCGCACCCGCCAACCGGGTGGCACCGGCCGCGTCGGAGTCCGCGTACGGCGTCGCCACCCAGAGCCCGAGGACCGGCACCCCGACCACCGCGAGACCGACCAGCGCCGTCCGCACCCCCGCCAACAGGTCGGCCAGCGCCGGGCGTCCGCCCAATTCGCCGGGCACTTCCAGGAGCGGACGGCCCATCAGCTGCGTCATGCGCCTCATGGTGCCAAGGCGACTCGCCATGCTCCGTGAACCGGCAAACCGCCGCCGTGTCCCAGATTATTGTCTTATGCGCCTTTTCAGACCCTGCCCCCAAGCCGCCGTCGCCCCGGCCCGGAGCGTCTGATGACCACGCCACCCACCCGCGCCACCGATCCACTGCGGAAGCTGACCCCCCGTGAGGTCCAGGCCCTCACCCACCTGGCCGCCGGACACGGTCTCGATCACACCGCCGCCGCACTCGGCGTCACCACCGCGACCGCCCGTAGTTATCTGCACCGGGCCATGCGCAAGCTCGGCTGTCCCACCGAAGCCGCCGCGATCGCCCTGCTCAGGACCGCACCTCCGACCGGCCCGGGTCGGCGCCCCCCGGCCGCCCCCACCGGCACCGACCGCACCGGCACCGACCGCACGCGAGTGGCCCCCACTGCCCCGGGAGAACGCAGCGGCATGACCAAGACCACCCCGACCGGCGGGAAGCCCGGCACCGACAGCGACCGCCACCACCGCTCCACCGGCCCCGGCACCGGCTCCGGCCCCGGCCCCGGCCGGTCGACGGCGCACGGCGAGCCCGGCACCCCGGCGGCCTCCGGCCCCGGCCAGCAGACCGGCCAGCAGCAGCCCCAGCAGCAGGGCCGGCACCAGGGCCCGTCCGCCCGGTCCGGCCCCGCCCCGGGCAAGCCCGAGGCCCGGCGCCGTCGTCCCGCGGACGGCACGCGCGGCCCGCAGGGAGCCGGACGGAAGCCGGGCACCACCGCCGCGGCCGCCGCCCCGGCCGGTGCCCCCGAACCGGCCGCCCCACCGGCGCCCGCGGCCGCTCGGCCCGCTCCCGCCCCCGCCCCCGGCGGGCGCGACGCCGCCGACTCCCGTGAACGGATCAGCGCGGCGCTCACCGAGGCGGGCCACGGACGGGACCTGACGGAGAGCTTCGAGGAGCTGTACGAGGCCGCGCACACCCGGTTGGTGCAGCAGGTGTTCCTGCTGACCGCCTGCCGCCACCGCGCGGTGCACTGCGTGCGGCGGGCGTTCGGGGAGGCCCGGCAGGACTGGGGCGGGGTGGTCGGATCGGGCGATCCGGAGGGCTGGGTGCGGGTGCGGGCCTGCGAGCTGGCGCTGTCGCCGTGGCGGCGCGGCGGCCCCCGGCGGGTGCACGCGTGGACGCTGCCGCACCGGCGGATCAGGGTCCGCCCGGCCGACGAGGCCCAGTCGGTGCTGCCGGACCACGACCGGCTGACCGACCGGGACAAGGCGCTGTTGAAGGCCCTGCGGCGGCTGTCCCGGCCGCAGCGGCGGGCCCTGGTGCTGCACGACGGGCTGGGGCTGCCGGCGGCGGCGGTCGCGGTGGAGGTGGAGTCGACCCAGGCGGCCGCCGAGGGGCGGGTGTGGGCGGCGCGGGCGGCGCTGACGCAGTGGGTGCCGGAGCTGGTGGGGACGGACCCGGCGGCACCGGGGTTCGCGGACGGGCTGAGCAGGCTGCTGCACCGGGCGGCGGTGCGGGGCTGCCCGGAGCCGCACCGGGCGCCGGTACCGGTGCTCCGGGCCCAGCACCGGCTGAGCACGGCCGCCCGGACGGGCGCGGCGGTGCTGCTGACGGTCGCCGTGGGCGGGGCGACGGTGGCGACGCTCTCCGGGCTGCGTCCGGCGGCGCTGTTCCACCGGCCGGAGCAGCCGGTCCCCACGCTCTGCGTGCCGGCCCCGACCGCGGAGGTGGAGGCGCCGGGCGTGCCGCTGCTGCCGGGCGGGGCACCGAACGGCATCACCAGCCTGTGGTGCAGTCCGACGCCGGGGCTGGCGGCGGTGGTGGCGGAGCCGCAGGCCCAGGCGGTCGCGCGCTGGGAGCTGCCGGCCGCGGCCCACGGCGTGGCCCCGCCGCCGCAGCAGGACCCGGCGGTCTGCCCGAGCTGGTCGCCGCTGCCCTGCGCCACCGGCCCGGCGCACTGACGCGCCGGCACCCCGGCGCACTGAGGCTCCGGCGCGCGGGCGAGCCTGCGCGCCGGCCCCGGAACGGCGAGCGCCCCCGCCCTACGAGAGGGCGGGGGCGCTCAACGCACGGGTGACCGGGGTCAGCCCTTGGCGGCGATGATCTCGCGGGCCAGGCGGGCGGTCTCGGACGGCGTCTTGCCGACCTTGACACCGGCGGCCTCGAGGGCCTCCTTCTTCGCCTGGGCGGTGCCCGAGGAGCCCGAGACGATGGCGCCGGCGTGGCCCATGGTCTTGCCCTCGGGGGCGGTGAAGCCCGCGACGTAGCCGACGACCGGCTTGGTGACGTGCTCGGCGATGTAGGCCGCGGCACGCTCCTCGGCGTCGCCACCGATCTCACCGATCATGACGATGATCTCGGTCTCCGGGTCCTCCTGGAAGGCCTTGAGGGCGTCGATGTGGGTGGTCCCGATGACCGGGTCACCGCCGATGCCCACGGCCGAGGAGAAGCCGATGTCGCGCAGCTCGTACATGAGCTGGTAGGTCAGGGTGCCCGACTTCGAGACCAGGCCGATCTTGCCGGAGGTGGTGATGTCGGCCGGGATGATGCCGGCGTTCGACTGTCCGGGGCTGATCAGGCCGGGGCAGTTCGGGCCGATGATCCGGGTCTTGTTGCCCTTCGAGCCGGCGTACGCCCAGAAGGCGGCGGTGTCGTGCACCGGAACGCCCTCGGTGATGACGACGGCCAGGCCGATCTCGGCGTCGATGGCCTCGATGACGGCGGCCTTGGTGAAGGCCGGCGGCACGAAGAGCACGGAGACGTCGGCGCCGGTCTCCTTCATGGCCTCGGCGACGGAGCCGAAGACCGGGATCTCGGTGCCGTCGACGTCGACCGTGGTGCCGGCCTTGCGCGGGTTGACACCGCCGACGATCTGGGTGCCGGAGGCGAGCATGCGGCGGGTGTGCTTCATGCCCTCGGCGCCGGTCATGCCCTGGACGATGACCTTGCTGTCCTTGGTAAGGAAGATAGCCATGGTGTTGAGTCCCTTCCTTACTTGTTGGCCAGCTCGGCGGCGCGGTCAGCGGCGCCGTCCATGGTGTCCACGCGCTGGACCAGCGGGTGGTTGGCGTCGTCGAGGATCTTGCGACCCAGCTCCGCGTTGTTGCCGTCCAGGCGGACGACCAGCGGCTTGGTGACGTTCTCGCCCTTGCTCTCCAGGAGCGCGAGGGCCTGCACGATGCCGTTGGCGACCGCGTCACAGGCGGTGATGCCGCCGAAGACGTTGACGAAGACCGACTTGACGTCGGGGTCGCCCAGGATGATCTCCAGGCCGTTCGCCATGACCTCGGCGGAGGCGCCGCCACCGATGTCCAGGAAGTTGGCGGGCTTGACGCCGCCGTGCTTCTCACCGGCGTAGGCGACCACGTCGAGGGTGCTCATGACGAGGCCCGCGCCGTTGCCGATGATGCCGACCTGGCCGTCGAGCTTGACGTAGTTCAGGCCCTTGGCCTTGGCGGCCGCCTCGAGCGGGTTGGCCGCGGCCTTGTCCTCGAGCGCCTCGTGCTCGGGCTGGCGGAACTCGGCGTTCTCGTCCAGGGAGACCTTGCCGTCGAGCGCGATGATCTTGCCCTCACCGGACTTGATCAGCGGGTTGACCTCGACGAGGAGGGCGTCCTCCTTGATGAAGACGGTCCACAGCTTCTGCAGGACCTCGGCGACCTGGTCGGCGACCTCGGCCGGGAACTTCGCCGCGGCGACGATCTCGGCGGCCTTCTCCGGGGTGCAGCCCTCGTTGGCGTCGACCGGGATCTTGGCGAGCGCGTCGGGGTTCTGCTCGGCGACGACCTCGATCTCCACGCCGCCCTCGACGCTGGCCATGGCCAGGAAGGTGCGGTTGGTGCGGTCCAGCAGGAACGAGACGTAGTACTCGTCCTTGATGTCCGCGGTCTGGGCCAGCATCACCTTGTGAACGGTGTGGCCCTTGATGTCCATGCCGAGGATCTGCTCGGCCTTGGCGACGGCGTCCGCCGGGTCGGCGGCGAGCTTCACGCCACCGGCCTTGCCTCGGCCACCCACCTTCACCTGAGCCTTGACGACGGCGCGGCCGCCGAAGCGCTCCGCGATGGCGGCAGCGTCTGCGGCGGTCTCGATGACATCGCCGTCAAGCACGGGCACACCGTGCTTGGCGAAGAGGTCCCTCGCCTGGTACTCGAACAGGTCCACGTGTTTGTCCTTGTTCGTGGTCGCGGATTGTGTCTCTACGAGCGTGCCACGGCAGGATCTTCGCTGCGGGTCGTCGAAGCGGTGCGGGTACGCAGAGGTACGGCCTTGCGGCCCACACAGCCACGGGCGCACACGTCAATCAACACGCGCGTCACGTCCGTCTGGCAGGTTATCCCCGTGGGACGGGACTGTTCCGCCCGGGGCCTGTCCGTCATGGGTGAGAACCGTCACAGATCGGCCCACGGCCGTCGGCGGCACCTGCGGTCCGCCGATCGAGCGATTCACACGTTCGAGTGAAGTCGTCGCGGCCCCGGTCCTGGCTCCCGGTCCAGGCTCCCGGTGTCGGCTCCCGGTCAGGGCTCCCGGCCGGGGCTCACGATCGGACGCTTCTCGATCGCCGCCGCCATGATCTCGGGGAAGGCGTCCGGGGTGCAGGCGAAGGCCGGGGCGCCGAGCGCGGCCAGGGCGGCGGCGTGGGCGTGGTCGTACGCGGGGGCGCCCTCGTCGGAGAGCGCGAGCAGCGCGACGAACTGGACGCCCGCCGCCTTCATCGCGGCGACCCGCCGCAGCATGCCGTCCCGGATGCCGCCCTCGTACAGGTCGCTGACCAGCACCACGACGGTCTCCGACGGCCGGGTGATCCTCGACTGGCAGTAGGCGAGCGCCCGGTTGATGTCGGTGCCGCCGCCGAGCCGGGTGGCGAACAGGACGTCCACCGGGTCGGTCAGCTGCTCGGTGAGGTCGACCACCGAGGTGTCGAAGACGACCAGCCGGGTCTCCAGGCTGCGCATCGAGGCGAGCACCGCGCCGAAGACCGCGGCGTGGACGACGGACGACGCCATCGAGCCGGACTGGTCGACGCAGAGGATGACGTCCTTCCGCACCGCCCGCCGGGCACGGGCGTACCCGACCAGCCGCTCGGGCACCACGGTGCCGTACTCGGGCAGGTAGTTCCCGAGGTTGGCCCGGATCGTCCGGTCCCAGTCGATGTCCCGGTGGCGCGGCCGGTTCACCCGGGCGCTGCGGTCCAGGGCGCCGCCCACGGTGGCCCTGGTCCGGTCGGCCAGTCGGCGCTCCAGCTCGGCGACCACCTTGCCGACCACGGCCCGGGCCGACTCCCGGGTGGTCTCGGGCAGCGCGTGCTTGAGCGACAGCAGGGTGCCGACCAGGTGCACGTCCGGCTCGACGGCCGCCAGCATCTCCGGCTCCAGCAGCAGCCGGTCCAGGCCGAGCCGGGTGATCGCGTCCTGCTGCATCAGCTGGACGACGGTGGACGGGAAGTACTCCCGGATGTCGCCCAGCCAGCGGGCCACCTGCGGGGCCGAACCGCCCAGCCCGGCGCTGCGGCGGCCGCCCCGGGGCGCCCTGCCGCCCTCCTGCGGCGCGCCCCGGTAGAGCGCGGCGAGGGCGCCGTCCATCGCGGCGTCCCGGCCGCGCAGGGTGCAGCCGGTGCCGTCGGCCTCGCCGCCGAGCACCAGGCGCCAGCGGCGCAGCCGTTCGTCGGTCGGGGTCGCTGCCATCGGGTCCTCCTCGGTACGGCGGGCGGGTCGGGGGTGGCGGCCGCGGTCAGGTGTTGCGGCCGGTGGGCTGGCGGGGGATCCGCGGGTGGACGCCGAGCAGTACGGCCAGCACCGGGAGGGCCGCATCGGCGCGGTCCGGGTCGAGCGCCCGGGCCGACTCGGGCGCCGCCGGGGCGGCGTCCAGCGGACCGGCCGCGACCCGGCCGCCGATGGTGGTGCGCACGCCCGCCTCCAGCCCGGCGAAGGTGCGCCGCAGCAGTGGCAGGACATCGGTGAACACCTCGGCGCCGACCCCGCCGAGCCACTCGTCCAGCAGGGCGAGCAGCCGGGGGTCGTGCAGCAGCAGGGCGCCGCCGCCGGTGAGGAAGCCCTCGACCCAACCGGCCGCGTCGGCCGGGGCGTTGGCCGTCGACAGCACCAGCCGGAGCCGTCGGCCGGCCTCCTCGGAGTCCAGCCGGCCGTCGTCCAGCAGCAGCCGGACGGCGCGGCCGCGCAGCAGGCCGGGGACGCCGGTGGCCGGGGAGCCGGCGGGCTCGCGGCGGGCCAGCGAGCGCAGGGCGGCGGCCCAGCGGTCGGGCAGGCCCTCGGTGCCCCCGGCTTCACGGGCGTCATCGGCGTCACCGGCCTGCTGCGCGGCCGCGTCCGGGCCGAGCAGGGTGATTGCGCCGTGCACCTCGTCGATCCGGGCCCGCATCGCCGCCGCGCCGTCCGCGTCCAGACCGACACAGGCGGGTGGCAGCCCGACGCAGACCCGCTCGGCCAGCCCGGCCGCGGCCCCGGCCAGCGCACCGTGGTCGGTGCCGCGCACGTCGCCGTAGCGCAGTGCCCGGACCAGCGCGGGCAGCGCGCCCGCCAGGTGCGCGACGTCGGTGTCCAGGGCCGCGCAGTCCGCCAGCTCCCGCATCACCGCGGGCAGCGCACCGGACAGCCCGGCCAGCAGGCAGGTCTCCACCAGGCCGGTCAGCTCGGCGAGTTCGACGGCGGCCCGGGCGGTGCCGACCGCCTTGCCGACGGCGGCCTCCTCCACCGTGGTGCCCCACTGGGCGGCCTCGGCGATCCGGACCGCGAACTCCGGCTGCCAGCACAGCCGCCAGCTCTCCCGGAAGGTGCCGGTGGAGTTGACCGAGGACCGGGCCGGCACGCCCCACTCGACGCCCAGCAGCCGCAGCCGGTGCAGCAGCCGGGAGCGGGCCGCGTCGGTGTCCTTGCGCAGGTCCAGGTCGAGGTCCCGGGGCGCGGCCTCCGGCTTGAGCCGCAGCGAGCGCTGCAGCCGGGCCAGGTCGCGCTGCAGCGGCACCGCCGGCGCGCCGTCCGGCACCTCGCCGAGCGCGTCACCGACCACCAGGCGGTCCCGGACGAGTTCCAGGGCGACGTCCGAACCCTCGCAGAGCACCGCGCGGACGGCGTCCAGGGTCTCGGTCAGCCCGGCGAGCGGGCGGCCGCGCAGCACCGCGAGGGTCTCGGCGAGCCGGACCGCCTCGATCACGTGGGCGGAGGAGACCGGGTGGTCCTCGGCGCGCAGCAGCTCGGCGGCCCGGGTGAGCCAGCGCGGCACCGGGTCCCCCGCGGTGCTGAACAGGTGGTGGTACCAGCCGGGCGACTGGACGCCCGCGCCGTACCCGGCGGCCTGGGAGAGCCTGCGGTGCGTCCACGGGATCCAGGTGATGTCGGCCCGCACCTTCTTCGGCAGCCCGGCGAGCAGCGCCCGGTCGTGCGCCACGGTGGGCATGGCCGCCAGCGCGGGCACGTGGAAGGCGCCGCAGACCACGGCGATCCGGCGGTGCCCGGCCCGCCGGGCGGCCCGGATCCGCTGGCGCATGTGGGCCTCGCGCAGCTCGTCCCGGCGGGACTCGCCGAGCCCCTCGGCGCGCAGCGCGGCCATCGCCTCGGCGACGGCGGCGAACGGTGCCAGCGCGTCCGTGCCGGGGGCGCGGTGCTCGACCACGTCCTCCCACCAGCGCTCCGGGTCGTCGTGGCCGGCGGCCTCGGCGAGCAGCGCCAGCGGGTCCGCGGGCCGCTCCTCGCCGGCCTCCCCGGCTTGGTCGTCGGCCCGGTCCCAGGCCCGCTCCCCCGCGGCCGGCGCGAAGGCGTACCCGGCGGGCAGGTCGATGAAGTGGACCGGCAGGTCGTGGTCCACCGCGTGCCGGACCGCCACCCACTCCGGGGAGAACTCGGCGTACGGCCAGAACGCGGCCCGGGACGGGTCGTCCACCGCGTGGGCGAGCAGGGCCACCGGCGGCACCAGGTCCTTCCCGGCCGCCAGGTGGACGACGGCGTCGGCCTCCGCCGGGCCCTCGACCAGCACCGCGTCCGGCCGCCACTGCGCCAGCGCGGCCGCCACCGCCCGGGCCGAGCCGGGGCCGTGGTGCCGGACGCCCAGCAGGGCGACCTCCGGCGTCACGCCGTCACCTCGCGGGCCGCACGGTAGAAGTCCTTCCAGCCGTCGCGCTCGCGCACCACCCCTTCGACGTACTCGCGCCACACCGCCCGGTCCGCCACCGGGTCGCGGACGACCGCGCCGAGGATGCCGGCCGTCACGTCCCCGGCACGCAGCACGCCGTCGCCGAAGTGGGTGGCCAGAGCGAGGCCGTTGGTCAGCACCGAGATCGCCTCGGCGGTGGAGAGGGTGCCGCTCGGGCTCTTGACCTTCGTCCGGCCGTCCACGGTGAGCCCGGCCCGCAGCTCCCGGAAGACCGTCACCACGCGCCTGATCTCCTCGGCGCCGCCGGGCAGTTCGGGCAGGTCGAGGGAGCGGCCGAGCTGGTTGACCCGGCGGGTGACGATGTCGACCTCCTCGTCCAGCGAGCCGGGCAGGGGCAGCACCACGGTGTTGAAGCGGCGGCGCAGCGCGCTGGACAGCTCGTTGACGCCGCGGTCCCGGTCGTTGGCGGTGGCGATCACGTTGAAGCCGCGCACGGCCTGCGTCTCGCCGCCCAACTCCGGTACCGGCAGGGTCTTCTCGGACAGGACGGTGATCAGGCTGTCCTGCACGTCGGCCGGGATGCGGGTGAGCTCCTCGATCCGGGCGAGCTTGCCGTCCGCCATCGCCCGCATCAGCGGCGAGGGCACCAGGGCGTCCCGGCTGGGGCCGTGGGCGAGCAGCCGGGCGTAGTTCCAGCCGTACCGGACGGCCTCCTCGGGGGTGCCCGCGGTGCCCTGCACCAGCAGCGTGGAGTCGCCGCTGATCGCGGCGGCCAGGTGCTCGGACACCCAGGTCTTCGCGGTGCCGGGCACGCCGAGCAGCAGCAGCGCGCGGTCCGTCGCCAGGGTGGTGACGGCGACCTCGACGATCCGGCGCGGGCCGATGTACTTGGGGGTGATCCGGGTGCCGTCCGGCAGCTCGCCGCCGAGCAGGTACGTCGCCACGGCCCACGGCGAGAGCTTCCAGCGCTCGGGGCGCGGACGGTCGTCCTGCGCGGCCAGCGCGGCCAGTTCACCGGCGAACGCGTCCTCGGCGTGCTGCCGCAGAACGTCGGTCATGGGGGCTCCTTGAGGTCGGCCGCCGGGTACGCGGGTGCCCCGGTGGTGGGGTGAACGGGGGGAGCCAGGTCGGCGTCCCGGCCTGTGGGAACCACCTTGCAACGCGGCACTGACAACCGCCGGACGGGCGCCGGACAACCGCCGGACGGGGACCGGACGGACAGTCAGCCGCTGTCAGTGCCCCCGCCTACCGTCGGTCGCATGGAGGAACGCTGGAGCACCGAACACGTCCTGTCGCTGGCCCCTGACGCCGCGTCGCGGAAGGCGGCGGGCCGGCTGTCCGCGCCCACGCCCTGGTCCGGCACGGGCACCGACGGCGCCGTCCTCTGGGGCGAGTGCCGGGGCAGCGGCCGTACGCCGTACCGCACCGTGATCGAACTCGCCGCGCCCGCCTACCGGTGCAGCTGCCCCAGCCGGAAGTTCCCGTGCAAGCACGCGCTCGGACTCCTCCTGTTGTGGAGCGGCACCCCCGAGGCCGTCCCGGTCGGCGAGGCCGCCGACTGGGCCGCCGAATGGCTCGGGGCGCGGCAGGCACGGGCCGAGAAGCGCGCGAGCGCCCCGGCCGACCAGGAGGCCGCCCGCCGCCGGGCCGAGCGGCGCGGAGCCCGGGTCGCGGCCGGCGCGGCCGAACTGCGGCTGCGGCTGGCCGACCGAATCCGGCACGGCCTGGCCGACCACTCCACGGCCGGCCCCTGGGAGGAGGTCGCGGCCCGGATGGTCGATGCCCAGGCCTCCGGACTCGCCACCCGGGTACGGGAGTTGGACACCCTGCCGGAGGACCGGCTACTGGAGGAGTACGCGATGCTGCACCTGCTGGCCACCGCCGCCACCCGGCTCGACGAACTGCCGGCCGACCTGGCCGCCACCGTCCGCGCCCGGGTCGGCTACACCCTGGACGCCGCCGAGGTGCTGGCCGGCCCGACCGTACGGGACCGCTGGCTGGTGCTCGGCAGCCGCACCGCGCCGATGGAAGGGGGGACCGACGAGCGGCTCACCACCCGCCGGGTCTGGCTGCGCGGCGCCAAGACCGGCCGCCCCGCCCTGCTGCTCGCCTTCGGCCGCCCCGGCCAGGCCCCCGACCTCGCCCTGCCCACCGGCCACCTGCTGGAGGCCGAACTCGCCTACCACCCCGGCGCCCGCCCGCTGCGCGCCGTGCTCGGCACCCGCTACGGCGCCCCCGGGCCCGGCCCGGCCGAGGCGCCCGCCGGGCTCACCGTCGCCGAGGCGGTCGCCGGGTACGGCACGGCGGTGGCCGACGACCCGTGGCTGGACAGCTGGCCGACCGTGCTCGCCGGGGTCGTCCCGGTCCGCGCCCCGGACGGCTGGCACCTGACGGACGGCCACCACACCGTCCCGGTCCGCCCCTCGGCCGTCCCCGAGGCCGCGCTGTGGCGGCTGGCCGCGGTCTCCACCGGCCGCCCGCTGACGGTGTTCGGCGAGTACGGCCACCAGGGTTTCGCGCCGGTCACCGCCTGGAGCGCCGAGCACCGCCCGGTCGGCCTCACCTCCGCTTAGGAGAACCCGACGTCTCAGGAGAACCGACGATGACCCTCAACCAGGACCCGTGGGAGCCGCTGCGGACCAGCGCCCTGCTCGGCACCGACCGGCGCCCGCTCCCGCCCACCGCCCTGCCGCTCGCCGACGCCGTGGACCCGTCCGACCCGGCGACCGCCCTGCTGGAGCTGGCCGCGCTGGCCACCGTCCGCCGCCGGGCCGGCGCCCTGCCGGTACCGGCCACCGAGCCGCCCGGGCCGCCCGCCCCCGAGGACCCCCGACCCGAACTGCCCGAGGCCGCCGCCCGCCGGCTGGCCGTCCTGCTCGGCGGGCGCACCGGCGGCACTGGCGGCGGCACCGGCGGCGGCACCCTGGCCAACCTCGCCGAGCTGCTGCCGCAGTGGCTCGCCACCGCCCGGGCCGAGGGCCTGCGGCCGCCCGCCGCGCTGATACCCGGGCTGCTCGACGCCGCCCGGGCGCGCAGCGAACTGCGCTCCGACGCCGTGGCGCTGGCCGGCCCGCTGGGCCGCTGGCTCGCCGCGCAGAACCCGGACTGGCGGTTCGTGCTGCGCACCACCGCCGGCCCGACCCGGGGGCCGAACGACCCGGCCGAGCCGGACAACCCGGCCGGCCCGGACGACCACCGGCTGTGGCACGAGGGCCTGTTCGCCGAGCGGGTCACCCATCTGACCATGCTGCGCCGCCGCGACCCGGCCGCCGGACTGGAGCTGCTGCGCAGCACCTGGCCCACCGAGCGCGCCGAGGACCGGCTGCTCTTCCTGGACGCCCTCCAGGACGGCCTCTCCCCCGCCGACGAGCCCTTCCTGGAGGCCGCCCTGGGCGACCGCAGCAAGAACGTCCGCGCCACCGCCGCCGAACTGCTCTCCACCCTGCCCGACTCGGCGCTCGCCCGGCGGATGGCCGAGCGGGCCCGGGCCGCCGTCCGGCTCGCCGACAGCGGCACCCACCTGCTGGTCACCCCGCCCGCCGAGTGCGACGAGCGGATGCAGCGCGACGGCATCGCCCCCAAGTCGCCCACCGGGCGCGGCGAACGGGCCTGGTGGTTCGGCGAGGTGGTGGCCGCCGCGCCGCTGTCGGTCTGGTCGGCCGACACCGGTCTGACGCCCGAGCAGCTGCTCGCACTGCGGGTCGGCGACAGCGTGGACGAGACCAGCAGCAGCTGGGCCGACGACCTGCGGGAGGCCTGGGCGCGCGCCGCCGTGCGCCAGCACGACGCCGACTGGGCCCGGGCCCTGCTCGGCCCGGCCCCCGCCCCGCCGACCCGGGGCGCCGGGCGGGCCCGGGGCGCGCGGGTCACCGGCGCCCCGGCGAAGCTGCTGGCCGTGCTCCCGCCCGAGGAACGGGCCGCCTGGACGGCCGCCTTCATCGAGGTGCACGGCCTTGCCGAGGCCTTCCAGCTGCTCGGGGCCTGCGCCACCCCGTGGACGCCGCCGCTGTCCACCGCCGTGGTGACGGCGCTGGCCCGGGCCGCCGCCTCCGGCGCGTACCCGTGGAGCCACAGCGGGGTGCTCGGGATGACGGAGCGCGCGCTCGCCCCCGGGACGGCCGCCGCGGTGGAGGAGCTGGCCGCCGGAGCCTCGCCCGACTCCGCCTGGTCGGAGACCTTCGCCCGGCTGGCCGGGACCCTGCGCTTCCGGGCGGCGATGCTCGACGAGCTGACGGTCCACGCCGGTTGACGCACCGTCGGGCCGGGCGGCCGGTACGGCGGGTGGGCGGGTACGGCCGGGCGGGCAGCGCGGCCGTACCGGAGCACGCCCCGGGAACGCCCGAGCGGGCCGGTCCAGGACGGACCGGCCCGCTCGGCGCACACCGGAGCCCAGCCAACAAGGCCCAACCGGCGAAGCTCAGCCGGCGGTCCGCAGGTTGGCCTCGACCCAGGCGACCACGTCCCGGGTGGGCGTACCCGGGGTGAAGATGTCGGCGACGCCCATCGCCTTGAGCTCGGCGATGTCCTCGTCCGGGATGATCCCGCCGCAGAAGACCTTGATGTCCTCGGCGTCGCGCTCCTTCAACAGCTGCAGCACCTTGGCGCACAGGGTCATGTGGGCGCCGGAGAGGATCGACAGCCCGATGCCGTCCGCGTCCTCCTGGATCGCGGTGTCGACCACCTGCTCGGGGGTCTGGTGCAGCCCGGTGTAGATGACCTCCATACCGGCGTCGCGCAGGGCGCGCGCGATGACCTTGGCGCCACGGTCGTGACCGTCGAGCCCCGGCTTGGCGACCACCACACGGATCGGCCCCGACACACTCATCACTGCCTCCTGGACCTCGTCGTCCATCATCCGACCGGGCTTCGTGGGCCCTCGGTGCGGTTGACGCGGTTAACGCTCGATAACCAACCAACCTGAGGGGAGATTAGCGCCACCCGCCCCGCTTGGCCGAGCCACCTCCCAAGAGGAGGGCAAAGTCACAGCGCCGGGCCTTGCTACCAGCGGGTACGCCCGTCGGCGGTCCCCCCGGACACCGCGCGGACCCCCGTGCGCCCCCTTGACAACCGGCGGTTTTTCCGGGGTGTCGACGTGGGACTACAGTCACGCCTGTTTACCTCGCCCGACGACGTGACCGAGGCCCACCGAGGAGGCAGCCCCCGATGGCTCCCGAAGCAGCCGCCCGCCCCACCCGTGCGGAGCTGCGCCTCGCCGCCCGCCAGCAGTCCCGCGTACAGCGCCGCGGCGCCGCCAGGGCGGCCACCCGGGCCGCGCTGTTCCGGGTCGCGGTGCCCTCGGTGGCCGCGCTCGGGGTCGCCGGGGCGGCGGGCGCGGCGGTGGTCCAGGAGCGGGCCGACCGGGTGCCGGCACAGGCCTCGGCGGCCGACGCCACCACCGGCCCGGCCACACCGCAGGCCGCACCGCAGGCGCTCGTCCACACCGACCAGACCCAGACCTCGCGCGGCGACGCCCGCCAGCCGCTGACCGGCGCCCAGCCCGGCGACGGCACGCCCACCGCCACCCCGACCGCCCAGCCGACCCCCGAACCGGTCAAGCCCAAGGTGGTCATGCCGGTCGCCCGGCACGGCCTGGGCGAGCTGTTCGGCGCCTCCGGCGAGCACTGGGCCAGGCGGCACACCGGCATCGACTTCCCGGTGGACGGCGGCTCCGAGGTGTACGCCGTCACCGACGGGACGGTCCGGACCCAGTGGAACCCGTTCTACGGCTACATGTCGATGTTGAAGATGCCGGACGGCACCGAGGCCTGGTACTGCCACCTGCGCAGCTACAAGGTCCGCAAGGGGCCGGTGAAGCAGGGCGACGTGATCGCCTTCGTCGGCAGCAGCGGCAACAGCACCGGGCCGCACCTGCACTTCGAGATCAGGCCGAAGGACAGCGGGCCGATCGACCCGCTGCCCTGGTTCCTCTCGAACGGCCTGGACCCGAGGTAGCGCCCAGGCCGCACCCAGGCCGCCCAAAGACGCCGAACCCGGGACGCCGGGCGCGCCGAGGACGCCCTACAGCTTCTCGACCGGCGCGTAGCGCAGCACCAGCCGCTTGCGGCCGCCCGAGCCGAAGTCCACCTCGGCCTGCGCGTTGTCGCCGGCGCCCGTCACGCCCACCACGGTGCCCAGCCCGAAGGTGTCGTGGCTGACCCGGTCGCCGACGGCGAGCGGGGCGACCTCGCGCTCCACGACCTTGCCGCCGCGCCGCACCGACTGCCCCCAACCCGCCTTCGGCGCGGCCGAACCGGACGACGAGGACCGCGAACTCCCGCCCCCGGACGAGGACTTGCCCCAGGACGAGCCCGAGGAGAAGCCGCGCTGGACCGGCGCCTGGGCCGCCCCCGTCCGCTTCCACTCGACCAGCGCCTCCGGGATCTCCTCCAGGAACCGCGAGGCCGGGTTGTAGGCCGGCTGACCCCAGGCGCTGCGCAGCACAGAGCGGGTCAGGTAGAGCCGCTCGCGGGCCCGGGTGAGGCCGACGTACGCGAGCCGGCGCTCCTCCTCCAGCTCCTTGACCTGGTTGAGCGCCCGCATGTGCGGGAAGATCCCGTCCTCCATGCCGGTCAGGAAGACGACCGGGAACTCCAGGCCCTTGGCGGTGTGCAGGGTCATCATCGTGATGACGCCCTGCCCCTCCTCGTCGTCGTCCGGACTTCCTTCTTCTGTCCCGTACTGCTTCGCATCCGGGAGCTGATCGGAGTCGGCCACCAGCGCGACCCGCTCCAGGAAGTCGGCCAGCGAGCCGACCGGCGGCGCGCCGTCCTCCCCGGCGTCCGGCCGCTCGCCCGGGTCCTGCTCGTACTCCAGCGCCACCGACGCGAGTTCCTGGAGGTTCTCGACCCGGGTCTCGTCCTGCGGGTCGGTGGAGGCCTGGAGCTCGGCCAGGTAGCCGGTCTCCTCCAGGACGGCCTCCAGCACCGCCGCCGGGCCCGCGCCCGACTCGACGACCTGGCGCAGCCCGGCCATCAGGACGTTGAACTTCTTGACGGCGTTGGCCGAGCGCGCGGCCATCCCGTACGCCTCGTCGACCCGCACCAGCGCCTGGGCGAAGGAGATCCGCTCCCGGGCGGCCAGCGCGTCGATCATCGCCTCGGCCCGCTCGCCGATGCCGCGCTTGGGCACGTTGAGGATCCGGCGCAGCGGCACGGTGTCCTCCGGGTTGGAGAGCACCCGCAGGTAGGCCAGGACGTCCCGGACCTCCTTGCGCTCGTAGAAGCGCACCCCGCCGACCACCTTGTACGGCAGGCCGACCCGGATGAACACCTCCTCGAACACCCGGGACTGGGCGTTGGTGCGGTAGAAGATCGCGACGTCGCCGGGCTTGGCCTCGCCCTTGTCGGTGAGCCGGTCGATCTCGTCGGCGATGAACTGGGCCTCGCCGTGCTCGTCGTCCGCGACGTAGCCGACCACCTTCTCGCCGTGGTCCCCGGCCGTCCAGAGCTTCTTCTCGCGCCGGTTGGCGTTGCGCTCGATGACGGCGTTGGCGGCGCTCAGGATGGTCTGGGTGGAGCGGTAGTTCTGCTCCAGCAGGATCGTGGTCGCGTTCGGGTAGTCCTCCTCGAACTGGAGGATGTTGCGGATGGTCGCGCCGCGGAAGGCGTAGATCGACTGGTCCGCGTCACCGACCACGCACAGCTCGGCGGGCGGCACCTCGGCGAGGTGCGCGGCGGCCGGGTTCACGAACTCGCCGTCCACGGTGCGCTTGGGCGCGGCCGCGACGGAGCCCCCGCTCAGCTCGCGGACCAGCATGTACTGGGCGTGGTTGGTGTCCTGGTACTCGTCGACCAGGATGTGCCGGAACCGGCGGCGGTAGTGCTCGGCGACGTCCGGGAAGGCCTGCAGCAGGTTCACCGTCGTCATGATGATGTCGTCGAAGTCGAGCGCGTTGGCCTCGCGCAGCCGCCGCTGGTAGAGCGCGTACGCCTCGGCGAGCTTCTTCTCCATCGGGTTGGCGGCCTGGTCGGCGAAGGTCTCCTCGTCGATCAGCTCGTTCTTGAGGTTGCTGACCTTCGCCGTGAAGGACTTCGGCGGGAACTGCTTCGGGTCCAGGTCGAGGTCGCGGCAGACCAGCGACATCAGCCGCTGGGAGTCGGCCGAGTCGTAGATCGAGAAGCTGGAGGTGAAGCCCAGCACCTTGGACTCGCGGCGCAGGATCCGCACGCAGGCGCTGTGGAAGGTGGACACCCACATCGCCCGGGCGCGCGGGCCGACCAGCGCCTCGACGCGCTCGCGCATCTCACCCGCGGCCTTGTTGGTGAAGGTGATCGCCAGGATCTCGCCCGGCTGCACCCCGCGGGCGCCCAGCAGGTGGGCGATCCGGTGGGTCAGCACCCGGGTCTTGCCGGAGCCGGCGCCGGCCACGATCAGCAGCGGCGAGCCGGCGTGCAGCACGGCCTCGCGCTGGGGGTCGTTCATCCCCTCCAGCAGCTGCGCCGGGTCGACCACCGTCCGCGCGGCGCCGTTGCGGTACCAGGCGTCCCGCTCGGCCTCGGCGGCGTGGTCGGTGTGGAAGAGCCCGTCCGGGATCGCCTCCTCGTACGCGTCGTACGGGACTTGGTCCTCGTACGGCGGGGGCTCCTCGTCGGCGGCGACGGGCACGGCGGGCTGCTTCGACCCGGCGGCGGGTGCCTCGAAACCGGGGAGCGGGAGGTCGTCAAAGAGGCTACTCATGGCACTCCGAGTCTATGGCCACCCACCGACAAGCCCGCCCGGCCGAGGGAATCCGGCCGGACGGGCTCGACGACGCGGGGCTCAGACCAGGCGGCGGGCGGTGGCCCAGCGGGTCAGCTCGTGGCGGTTGCTGAGCTGGAGCTTGCGCAGCACGGCGGAGACGTGGCTCTCGACGGTCTTCACCGAGATGAAGAGCTGCTTGGCGATCTCCTTGTAGGCGTAGCCGCGGGCGATCAGCCGCAGCACCTCGCGCTCACGCTGGGTGAGCCGGTCCAGGTCCTCGTCCACCGGCGGGGTGTCGGTGGCGGCGAAGGCGTCCAGGACGAAGCCGGCCAGCCGGGGCGAGAAGACCGCGTCGCCGTCGGCGATCCGGAAGATCGCGTCGACCAGGTCGGTGCCGGTGATGGTCTTGGTGACGTAGCCGCGGGCACCGCCGCGGATCACGCCGATGACGTCCTCGGCGGCGTCCGAGACGGAGAGCGCCAGGAACTTCACTCCCCCCTGCTCGCCCATCACGCCGGCCGAGCGGCGCAGCACCTCGACGCCGCCGCCGCCGGGCAGGTGGACGTCGAGCAGTACGACGTCCGGCCTGGTCTCGGCGACCACCCGGACCGCCGAGTCCACGTCGTCGGCCTCGCCCACCACGTCGATCCCGGTCACGTCGGTGCGGCCGATCTCGGCCCTGACCCCCGTCCGGAACATCCGGTGGTCGTCCACCAGTACGACCCTGGCCGTGCGCCCCGGCTCTGCCTCAGTCATTCGTTCTCTCCATCTCCAGCTCGACCTCGGTGCCGCCGCCCGCCGCCGGCCGCACCCGCGCGGTGCCGCCGTTGCGCTTCATCCGGCCGATGATCGACTCCCGTACGCCCATCCGGTCCTCGGGCACCGTGTCGGGGTCGAAGCCGGGGCCGTGGTCGCGAACGAACACCGACACCGTCCTCCCCTCCACCTCGGCGTAGACCTGGACCGGTCCCCCGCCACCGTACTTGGCCGCGTTGACGGTCGCCTCCCTCGCGGCCTGCATCTGTGCCGCGATCCGCTCGTCCATCGGGCAGTCGCCGACGATGACCAGCTCGACCGGGACGCCGTGCCGGTCCTCGACCTCGGCGACGGCGGCGCGCAGGGACTCCGCCATGGTGTCCGGCGCGGCCTCGGCGGCGGCCTCCGGGCGGTACAGCCACAGCCGCAGCTCGCGCTCCTGGGAGCGGGCCAGCCGGAGCACCTCCTTGGGGTCCTCGGCCCGGCGCTGGATCAGGGTGAGGGTGTGCAGCACCGAGTCGTGGATGTGCGCGGCGATCTCGGCGCGCTCCTGGGCCCGGATGCGGGCGGTGCGCTCGGCGCCGAGGTCCTGCCACAGCCGCAGGCCGTACGGGCCGAGCAGCACCAGCACGCCGGCCAGCACCGCGAGCGAGGCCTCGATCACCGAGCCGAGGGTGGAGCCGCTGCCCTGCATGGCGAGCAGCGCGATGGTGCCGACCACCGCGAGCAGCACGCCCGCACCGACCCGGGTGTAGGCGCTTCGGCGCTTCTCGCCCTCCTCGATGCCGAACCAGCGCTGCCAGCGCGAGTCGTCGGCCTGCCGCCAGACCAGCGCCACGCCGACGCCGATCGCCAGCAGCGGCCAGGTGTACGGCTTGGCGGTCTGCCAGCCGAGCACGTTCAGCAGCGCGATCAGGCCGATCACGACCATGACCAGGGCGGCGAGCTGGCCGATGCCGCCCTGCCCGGTCCGGCCACCGGGCCGGGCGCCGGCCCCGCCCTCGCCCTCGCCCTCCACGGCGGTGCCGGCCACCGGCTCGCCCTGGAGCGCGTGCTGGAGCAGTTCGCGCAGCCGGCCGACCCAACCGCCGCCGCCCGACTTGGTCAGCGGGGTGCCCGGCCGCAGCCAGGGCGAGGTCGGGACGTAGACGCCGTTGACGTTCACCCAGTGGGTGCCGCCGCGCTGCGAGGGCTCGCCGATGCCGATCGGCACCACGAACCAGAACGCCGCGTACAGCAGCGCGCCGATCCCCTGCGCGAAGAACAGCAGCACGAAGGCCAGCCGGACCCAGCGGACCGGCAGCCCGAGGTGCACCGCCAGGCCGTGCGCGACGCCGCCCAGCATCCGCCCCTGCGGGCTGCGGTACAGCCGGCGGTAGGGCGGCCGACCGCCAGCGGGCGCGTTCGGGTCGGCGCCGGCCGACGCCGCGGCGTCGGAGGCGAGGGGGCGGGGATCGGTACCGGGTGCTGCCACGTCACCGATGGTTCCACGCGGGCGCCTCCGGGCGCATCAGGGTGTGTCCCCCAGCCTTATCAGGGACAAGTCAGGGTACGGGCAGGGCCGTACCCGGTTGGGTCCGCCCACCCGCTGCCGGAAGGATGGTGCCCATGACCGAGGACCACATCCAGGAGGCCGGGCCCACCGCCCCGCCGGAACCGGAGCGCCCGCCGCTCACCAGGACCGAGCACCACCGCGTGGTGGCCGGCGTCTGCGGCGGCCTCGGGCGGCACCTGGACATCGACCCGGTGGTGTTCCGGGTGGTCATCGTGGTGCTCTGCCTCTCCGGCGGCCTCGGACTCTTCCTGTACGGCCTGGCCTGGCTGATCGTCCCGACCGAGGCCGGCGAGGGCAAGGGCCACGGCGGGCGCACCGAGCTCCAGCGGGTGCTGACCGGCCGGGTCGACGGCCAGTCGATCGGCGCGGTCCTGCTGACCGTGATCGGCACCGGGGTGTTCTTCTCCTCGATGGGCGACGGCGACCAGCTGTTCCCGCTGCTGCTGCTCGGCGGGCTGGTCTTCCTGGCGGTGCGCTACGACCCGGAGCGCCGCCGCGGCGGCTTCCGGCGCCGCGGCCGCCGTCGCGGCGGCCCGTACGACCGCCACTTCCCCGACGACGGCGGTTACGGCTGGCCGTCGGACGAGGCCCGGGCCCGGCACGCCGCCGCGCGGGCCGCCGGGACCGTCCCCGCCGACTCCCCCACCCCCGGCCCGAGCGGCTACCTGTGGGACCCCCGCCACCCCGAGCGCAACCCGTACGGCGCCACCGACCAGGGCGGCACCCCGCCGCCCGGTGCGGGCCCGAAGGTGCCGCCGCCGGGCGTCCCGGCCCCGGCCTGGTGGCAGCGGGCCGACCTCCCGGAGGGCGACCCGCTGCGCAAGGAGCGCCCGGAGCAGCGCGAACCGGCCGTCGTCCGGCACCCCAAGGAGCGTTCGCCGCTCGGCTTCTTCGGCTTCCTGCTGGCGATCGGCGCCGCCACCGCGGTCTGGTCCGCCTCGGTCGGCCACACCGACGTCACCAAGCTGAGCACCGTGGTGCTGGCCACCGGGCTGCTGGTGATCGGTCTGACCCTGCTGCTGGCCGCGAAGTTCGGCAAGGCCCGCAAGCTCGCGGTGCTGGGGCTGCTGACCACCCTGGCGCTGGCCTTCGCCGGCCACTCGCCGCACACCGTGCAGGACGCCGTCGGCGACCGCACCTGGACGGTCGCCAGGGCCGCGGACCTCAAGGACCGCTACAACCTCGGCGCCGGCAACATCCGGCTGGACCTCTCCCGGCTGGACCTCTCCCGGCTGGACCCGGCCGGCGCCACCGTCGCCACCAAGGTCGACCTCGGGGCCGGCGAACTGGTGGTCACCGTGCCGGCGGACGTCACGGTGGACCTGGTGGCCCGGGTCGGCCTGGGCAACGTGACCGTCCCCGGCGACCGCAACGACGGCACCGGACGGCACGTCTACCAGCTCGGCCCGGTGGACGGTCGCCCGTCCAAGGGCAGCATCGATCTCCAACTCGGCATCGGCATCGGCGACATCAAGGTGGTCCAGCAGTGAGGAAGCACCGGCTCGACCTGTTCTCGTTGATCGCGGGCGCCCTGTTCACCGTGATCGCCGTGCTCTACCTGGTGGCGGCGCTCAACGACCGGTCGGTGAACGGACGCGTCGTCGTCCCGGTCACCTTCATCGTGCTCGGCGTCGGCGGCCTGGCCGGCGCGGTCGCCGCGGTGGCCCGGCGGAGCCGGCCGGACCGGGACGAATGAGAGACCGTACGGTCAGCCCTGCTGCGGGCCCAGGACCAGCTTGTCGCCGTTCTTGCTGACGGCGTAGCGGGGCAGCGGCTTGACCGCCGGGCCGTTGACCACCGCGCCGGTCGCGGCGTCGAAGCGGGAGCCGTGGCAGGGGCAGTACAGCTGGCCGTTCTTCGGGGCGTCCACCGCGCAGCCGGAGTGGGTGCAGACGGCCGAGAAGGCGCAGTACTGGCCGGCCTTGGGCTGCACGATGTAGACGCCGTCCCCGGTGGCCGGGTCCTTGACCTGGGCCGAGCCGCCGACCGGCACGCTCGCCGCGGCCACGGTCGGGGCGGGCGCGGCCGGCGCCGTCGCGGTGCCGCCGGGGGCCGGGGCCGCGGACTGCTTGGGCGCGGCCTTGCCGCTGCGGCCGAAGGTGCGGGTGAGCGAGCCGGTCAGCAGCCCGGCGCCGCCGATCGCGACCGCCGCGATGCCGCCGTCCACCAGCGCCCGGCGCTTGACGTGCTCCTCGGTCAGCCCCCGCTCGCGGTCCCGGCCGGCCCGACGGGCCAGGTAGCCGTCCACCGACAGGTACGGCGTGCCGGCCAGCAGCAGCGGGGTCCAGGCCATCAGGTAGCCGAGGTCGTTGCCGAGGTAGTACGGCGAGACGTTCCAGCTGACGGTCAGCCACAGGCTGAGGTTGATCAGCGCGCCGCCGAGCGCCGCGACCCGGCCCCAGAGGCCGAGCAGGGTGCCGAGGCCGACCGCCAGTTCGCCGAAGGCGACGGCCAGCGCCGCCAGCGTGGGCGAGTCCAGCGCGGGGCCGAGCAGGAAGCCGATCGGGCTGCCGCCCGCCTTGGCGGCCTGGGTCTGCGAGACGAAGGAGGCCGGGTCCCCGCCGCCGGCCAGGAAGTGCGCGTCGGAGAGCTTGTCCAGGGCGGCGTAGACGAAGGTGACGCCGAGGAACAACCGCAGCGGCAGCAGCGCGTACCTGGACGCGAACGCCCGGCGCTGGGCCGCCCGGTCGGCCCGGCCGGCCGCCGCCCCGCCGTCGATCGCCTCGGAGTTGCTGACCTCCGACATCCCGTACACCTTCCCTCGCGGCCTGCCACACTCTGACAGGTCCGGTCCGCATTCTGCCCGCTCCTGCACGTTTTCGGTGGGACGTACCGGAGCCGGGGCCGCGCACGGCCGCGCCGCCGTCCCCTTCACTACGGGAACGACGGCGCGGCTGTTCAGGCTTCGCGGGGAGTGCTCACTCCCACTCGATGGTGCCCGGCGGCTTGCTGGTGACGTCAACGACGACGCGGTTGACGTCGCGGACCTCGTTGGTGATCCGGGTGGAGATCTTCGCCAGCACGTCGTACGGCAGGCGCGACCAGTCGGCGGTCATGGCGTCCTCGGAGGAGACCGGACGCAGCACGATCGGGTGGCCGTAGGTGCGGCCGTCGCCCTGCACGCCCACGCTGCGCACGTCGGCGAGCAGCACGACCGGGCACTGCCAGATCTCGCGGTCCAGGCCGGCCGCGGTCAGCTCCTCGCGGGCGATCGCGTCGGCGTCGCGGAGCAGGTCCAGACGCTCCTTGGTGACCTCGCCGACGATCCGGATGCCCAGGCCGGGGCCCGGGAACGGCTGGCGCTGGACGATCTCCTCGGGCAGGCCCAGCTCCTGGCCGACCATCCGGACCTCGTCCTTGAACAGCTTGCGCAGCGGCTCGACCAGCTGGAACTGGAGGTCCTCGGGCAGGCCGCCGACGTTGTGGTGGGACTTGATGTTGGCGGTGCCGGTGCCGCCGCCGGACTCCACCACGTCCGGGTACAGGGTGCCCTGGACCAGGAAGTCGACCGACTCGCCGTGCGCGCCGGCCTCGGCGACGATCTCGGCCTGGGCCTGCTCGAAGACCCGGATGAACTCGCGGCCGATGATCTTGCGCTTCTCCTCGGGGTCGGTGACCCCCTTGAGCGCGTTCAGGAAGCGCTCGGAGGCGTCGACGACCTTGAGCTGGACGCCGGTGGCGGCCACGAAGTCCTTCTCGACCTGCTCGGTCTCGCCCTTGCGCATCAGGCCGTGGTCGACGTACACGCAGGTCAGCCGGTCGCCGATGGCCTTGTTGACCAGGGCCGCGGCGACCGCGGAGTCCACGCCGCCGGACAGGCCGCAGATCGCGCGCTTGTTGCCGACCTGCTCGCGGATCAGGGCGATCTGCTCCTCGACCACGCTGCCGGTGGTCCAGGTCGGGGCGATGCCGGCGCCGCGGTAGAGGAAGTGCTCCAGGATCTGCTGGCCGTGGTCGGAGTGCAGCACCTCGGGGTGGTACTGGACGCCGTACAGCCGGGCCTCGTCGTTCTCGAAGGCCGCGACCGGGACCACCTCGGTGGACGCGGTGACGGTGAAGCCCTCGGGGGCGGCGGAGCAGGCGTCGCCGTGCGACATCCACACCGAGTGCTCCGCCGGGACGCCCTCGAACAGGGTGGAACCGGTACGGGAGACCTTCAGCGGGGTGCGGCCGTACTCGCGGGCGCCGCTGTTGTCGACGGTGCCGCCCAGGACCTTCGCCATCAGCTGGAAGCCGTAGCACATGCCGAAGACCGGGACACCGGCCTCGAAGATCGCGCGGTCGAGCTGCGGCGCGCCCTCTTCGTAGACCGACGACGGACCGCCGGAGAGGATGATCGCCTTGGGGTTCTTGGCGAGCATCTCGGCGACCGGCATGCTGCTCGGCACGATCTCGCTGTAGACCCGCGCCTCACGCACCCGACGGGCGATGAGCTGGGCGTACTGGGCACCGAAGTCGACCACCAGGACGGTGTCGTTGTCCGGCACGGACTGGACGGGAATTGCAGAGGACACAGACGGCCTTCCGGCAGCGGTATCGAGGTGTCGCGCGCAGCCGCCTCCCCGACGGAGGGCAGCGGCGGCGGACGGGTGTGGGGTGTCTGGACACCGATTCTACCGGGCTGTCCGGTTTCACTCGTCTGCACGTCCAAAGGACCGTGACCGGGCGGGGCCGCGGTTCGTTGCTTCTGACGACCGCACGACTGCGCCGCGTCCGCCAGACGCGCCGCCACCGCCCCTACCGGGGCACCGCCGTGCGGGTGCAGGACCACGCGTGGAGCTTCACCCCAGTCCACCGGCGCATGTGGCGCCGCCGCCCCGGCCAGCCGGGGAGCGCGGCTCCGTGGGACCGTGCGCGGGTGCCGCGGCCGGCCAGCAGGGGACAGCGACCCCGGCCGCGACTGGGCCGACAGGTGGGACGGCCGGCTCCCCGGGGACGCCCGGGACCGGCCGTCGCACCGCCCTTCGATCCGGGGCACGCCCCGGGCGCACCACCCCCGCCGTCCCGCGCTGCTACGCGCGTCCCCGTGCGCCGCAACCCGCCAGACCACTACTCACCGTGATCATTCGACCCGGTGTCGCCGGTAAATGAACTGTGCCGAACTGTGCCGAATCGGTTGCAGAACGGCCCCTCCGTCCACCACGATGCTCGGTGTGAACGGTTCTCCCGGCGGCCGGCAGGCCTCCCGTGGAGTCCCGGACCATTGCCTCCGCAGTCGCCGTCCAGAACGACGACAGCGGTCGTCACCTCACGCTCCGTGAGCGAGGGCCCGGCGCAGACCTGCCCGCCGACCACCGCCGCACGGGCGCACCACGAGCCGACCGACCCGACGGCGCTCCTCCCCCGGCGCCGTCACCCCCAGCACCGGCGCAGCCCTGACGCCGCGTGCTGAGCGACAAAGGGCCCCGTTCCCCCGCGGGGCCCTTTGCCCTTTCCAGGGCGCACTTCTCCGCCGCAGTTCTCCGCCGCACTTCTCCGCGGCGCGCCGGCCCTACGGGTGGTCGCGCCAGACCGTCGGGTCCACCGGCTCCTCGCCCGGCCGTGCGTCGGCGGGGGCCGGGGCGGGCGACACCTCGTGCGAGCCGATCACCTCGCTCACCCCGGCCACCACCGGCCCGTCCGCCACCGACGCGTCCGCCACCGGCCCGGGCGGCGGCACCTGGGCGGGCACCGCTCGGTACGGCGGGCCAGCCTGGCCAGGCGCACCCGGCACCCCGTACCCCGGCCCCGCCGGGTCCGGCACCTCCGGCGGCACCGCCCCGGACGGCCCGTACGCCGCCGACCCGTACGCCGCCGATCCGTACGGCGCCGAACCGTACAGCGCCGAGTCGCCCCCGCCGAGCGCCCTCAGCAGCGCGGGCACCAGCAGCGCACCGACCGCCGCCCAGACCGCACTGGCCACCAGCACCCCGAGGAACACCAGGCCCACCGAGGTGTCCTGGGTGGTGACCGAGCGGTTCGAGCCGCCCCAGTCGCTGGAGTCCGGCGCCAGGAAGGACATCGCCGTGCTGGTCAGCCCGCCGGACGCCGCCGTCAGCCCGGTCAGCAGCACGGCGTACACGACCGCCAGCCGGACCCGGTCGGCCGCGTCCAGCCGCCGCCGGTGGGCCGTCCAGCCGAGCAGGACCGCCCCGGCGAGCGCCAGCAGGCCGGCCCAGCGCCAGTCGGCGCTCTGGTCGTGCAGGTCGAAGAAGGAGAACTCCATCCGGCGGCCGCCGGGATCGCTCCAGCCCGGGGCGTCCCCGCCCAGGCTGGTGCCCGCCCGGAGGGTCGCGCCCGAGCCCAGGCCGAGCAGCACCAGGCCGAGGTTGGGCAGGAAGGCCAGCGAGACCGCCGTCTGCCAGCCCTTGTCACTGTTGGCCGCGACCAGCACGAAGGCCGTCACCGAGGCCAGGCCCAGGGTCAGCGCCAGCGCCTGGCCGGCCGTCAGCGCCGCCACCGCCCAGCCGCGCACCGAGCGGTTTCGCCAGGCGGCCCAGCGCAGCGCGTCGGTGCCGTACACGGCGAAGGCCAGCAGCCCGCCGAGCAGGACGGTCCAGCCGACCGCCCAGAGCCAGCCGGAGTCGACGCTGTACGACGGCTTCCCCAGGCTCAGCGCGGTGCCGTAGTAGTCCGGGTCCCGTTCGTCGGTCGCGGGCTGCCAGCTGGTGCCGGCGACCAGGCCGAGCACCACGGTCACCAGGCCGAGCACCACCGCCGTGCGCAGCGCCTCGCCGCCGGCCTGGCCGCGGGTCAGCTGGGTGCCGTCGGCCTTGCGCCGGTGCCGCCCGGCCCGCAGGCCGAACCAGAGGGCCAGGCCCCACAGGACGGTGACGGTCATCGGCACCACCCAGAAGGTGACGTCCAGGCCCTCCGAGCGGCCCCGGCCGACGGGGCTCCGCAGGCCGAGCCGGAACGGCGCCCCGAGCGCGTTCAGCGCCATCCCCAGGGTGGCGAGGAAGCGGTCGCCGAAGTCGGGCGTCGGGAAGGTCCGGTCGTAGGTGTAGCCGCTCGGGATCGCCGCGACCAGCGCGGCCAGCAGCAGTACCGCGGTCGGGGCGACGGCGGCCCGCAGGGCGGGGCGCCAGTCCGGGCCGGCCAGCAGCCGCCGGGCGGGCGAGGACGGCTGGTACGGCCGGCCGGCGCCCCAACTGCCCAGCGCGGGCGGGCCGCCGACCGGCGGGGGCGGTGCGGTCAGCGGCGGGGCCGGTGCGGCCGGGGGCACCGGCGGCGCGGTCGGCGGCACCGGCGGCGCGGTCGGCGGCGGTGGCGCCCACGGCCGGCCGCAGGAGCCGCAGGCGGGCGCCCCCACCACCCGAGTCGCGCCGCACGATGCGCAGTTGGCCATGGCCGCAGTCCCCCCGCTCGACGAGTTCCTGGTCCCCCCAGGGAGCCCGTTTATCCCACCGGACCCGAACGACTGTCAACCGGAAAGCGGCGCAGGTCGGTTGGCCCGCCGGGCCGGGTTCAGCCCTGCTTCTTCGGGACCTCCGGGACGGGCAGCAGCGGCAGTCGCAGCGCGCCGAACGCGCCCTCCGGCACGGCCGGCCGCACCGGCGCGACCGGCTCGACCCGGCGGTAGGACCCGCCCTGCTCCGGGCGCCGGTCGGCCTCGCCCTTGTTGGGCCACATCGACATCGCGCGCTCGGCCTGCGCGGTGATGGTGAGCGAGGGGTTGACGCCGAGGTTGGCGGAGACCGCCGAACCGTCCACCACGCTGATCCCCGGGTGCCCGTACAGCCGGTGGTACGGGTCGACCACGCCGGTCTCGGGGGCGTCGCCGATCGGGCAGCCGCCGAGGAAGTGGGCGGTCATCGGGATGTCGAAGATCTCGCCGACGGTGCTGCCCGCGAAGCCGTTGATCTCGTCGGCCAGCGCCTGGGCGCCCTTCTCGGCGGCCGGGATCCAGGTCGGGTTGGGGGTGCCGTGGCCCTGGCTGGAGGTGAGCCGGGGCTTGCCGAGCGGGCCCTTCCTGAGCGAGACGGTGATCGAGTTGTCGAGCGACTGCATCACCAGGCCGATGATCGTCTTCTCGGACCAGCCGCGCTGGTTCATCGAGCGGGCGAAGGTCACCGGGTGCACCACCGAGTTGCCCAGGTAGCGCAGCCAGCGCGGGGTCTTCCCACCGCCCTTGACCTGCGCGATCGACAGCGCGCCCATCGCGTTGGAGCCCTTGCCGTAGCGGACCGGCTCGATGTGGGTGTTGGCGTCCGGGTGGATCGAGGAGGTGATCGCCACCCCCTTGGTGAAGTCCGCCTTGGCGCCGTAGCGCCGGTCGGTGGTCTGCGCGCCCACCAGCGCCTCGGAGTTGGTGCGGGTCAGCTCGCCGAGCCGGGCGGAGATCCGGGGCAGGTGACCGCCGTCGCGCATCCGGTGCAGCAGCGACTGGGTGCCGTAGGTGCCGGCCGCGACCACCACCCTGGCGGCGGTGATGGTCCGCGCACCCGCCTTGACCCGGTCGGTCCTCGACCGGGAGTCGGTGCGCCGCACGTCCACCGCGAAGCCGCCCCCGGACTCCCGGATCCGGGCGACGGTGGTGAGCGGGTGGATCTCCGCGCCGCCCTTCTCGGCCAGGTACAGGTAGTTCTCGGTGAGCATGTTCTTGGCGCCGTGCCGGCAGCCGGTCATGCACTCGCCGCACTCCACACAGGCCTTGCGGGCCGGGCCGGCGCCGCCGAAGTACGGGTCGGCGACCTCCTCGCCGGGCGCGCCCTTGGCGGTGCCCCCGGCGTCCTCGCCGTCCCCGAAGAAGACCCCGACCGGCGCCATGTGGAAGGTGTCCCCGACCCCCATCTGCTCGGCCGCCGCCTTGAGGTGGACGTCGGACGGCGTGACGGTCGGGTTCAGCCGGACCCCGAGCATCCGCTGCGCCTGGTCGTAGAACGGCGCCAACTCCTGCTGCCAGTCGGTGATGTGGCGCCACTGGCGGTCCTCGAAGAAGGCCTTCGGCGGCACGTACAGGGTGTTGGCGTAGTTCAGCGAACCGCCGCCGACCCCGGCGCCGGCCAGGATCAGCACGTTGGCCAGCAGGTGGATCCGCTGGATGCCGTACAGCCCGAGCTGCGGCGCCCACAGGTAGTTCGGCAGGTCCCAGGAGTTGCGGGGCAGTTCGTCCCGCTCGAAGCGCCGCCCGGCCTCCAGGACGGCGACCCGGTAGCCCTTCTCGGTCAGCCGCAGCGCCGCGACCGAACCGCCGAAGCCGGAACCGACCACGACCACGTCGTAGTCGAACTCCGCCGCACCGCCGGACTCCACCATCTGCCTCTGCTCCTCGGGGTCGGAAAATCAGGGTCGAAAAAAGGGGGGCCGGACCGGCCGGGGGCGCACGCCGTCCGCTACTTGAACCGCAGCGCCTTGAGCACCCGCAGCCCGCCGGTCATCACGGCGGCGAACTGCTTGTCGTCCAGGCCGAACGAGGGCGCGATCGGCATCACCCGCTGGGTCGAGATGGTCTGCGCCTCGGTGAACCGCAGGATGCCGTCCGCGCCGTGCCGCCGGCCCAGCCCCGAGTCGCCCATGCCGCCCATCGGCGCGGCGACCGAGCCGTACGCGGCCGCGTAGGCCTCGTTGACGTTGACCGTCCCGGTGCGCAGCCGGGCCGCGACCGCCCGGCCGCGCCGCAGGTCCCTGGTCCAGACGCTGGAGTTCAGGCCGTACGGCGTGGAGTTGGCGGCGGCCACCGCCTCCTCCTCGGTGTCGAAGCGGTAGACCGAGACGACCGGGCCGAAGGTCTCCTCGCCGCACACCGCCATCTCCGGGGTCACCCCGTCCAGGACGGTGGGCTCGTAGAAGTACGGGCCGAGGTCGGGCCGGGCCCGTCCGCCGGTGAGCACCACGGCGCCGGCCTTGACCGCCTCGTCCACGTGCCGGTTGGTGGTGTCCAGCTGCCGGGAGGAGACCAGCGAGCCCATGTCGGCGCCGTACGCCAGGCCGCCGCCCAGCCGCAGCGCCCTGGTGCGGGCGACGAACAGCTCCAGGAAGCGGTCGGCCACCGAGCGGTGCACCAGCAGTCGCTCGATCGAGATGCACAGCTGCCCGGCCGAGGAGAAGCAGGCCCGGACGGCGCCCGCGGCGGCCGCTTCCAGGTCGGCGTCGGAGAGCACCAGCATGGCGTTCTTGCCGCCGAGTTCGAGCGAGGCGCCGACCAGTCGGGCGGCGGCGCGCTGGGCGACCTCGCGGCCGGTGCGGGTGGAGCCGGTGAAGGAGACGTAGTCGGCGTGCTCCACCACGGCGGGGCCGATCACCGGGCCGTCGCCGATCACCACCTGCCACAGGTCGGCCGGCAGCCCGGCCTCGATCAGCAGCTCGCGGGCCCACAGGCCGGTCAGCGCGGTCTGGGTGTCGGGCTTGTTGACCACCGCGTTGCCGGCCACGAAGGCGGGCAGCAGGTCGCCGATGCACAGCTCCAGCGGGTAGTTCCACGGCGAGATGTGGCCGATCACGCCCTTGGGGCGGCGGGCCTCCACGGTGTGGGTGAGCACCGGCAGCGCACCGCCGCGGCGCCGGTCCCTGAGGTAGCCCTGCGCGGCGCGCCCGTAGTGCCGGGCGGCCATCGCGACGGCCAGCACCTCCTCGAAGGCGTGCAGCCGGGCCTTGCCGGTCTCCGCCTGGACCAGGTCCAGCGCCTCGTCCTGCCGCTTGAGCAGCAGGTCGTGGAAGCGCAGCAGGACGGCGGCCCGGCGGCGCACCGGCTGCGCGGCCCAGGCCGCCTGGGCGCGGCGGGCCAGCTGGAAGGCGACCTCGACGTCGGCCGGGGTGGACTGCGGCAGACCGGCCAGCCGCTCACCGGTCAGCGGGGCGACGGTCTCCACCAGGTTGGGCTCGCCGGTCGCGGTGACCCCGCCGGCCAGCCGCTCGACCAGGGACCGGGGTACGGCCGTCGCGACGGTCCGACCCCCGCCGGGGGCGGCCGGGTTGCCGTCCGCCGGGGCGGCGCCGGGGTGTTCGGTGGCCACTGCATCTGCTGTGAGGTCCGACATACGGCGCAGCCTAGGCCTTCGGACCCCGGCGCGGTACCCGTCGGTAACAAGAATCTGCCGCAGTCGGGCGAAAGCGGGGCGCTCCGCCCGTACGGTCCGCCACCGCGCCCGGGCTCAGCGGGTCGGCGTGAAGTGGTTGAGCACCGTGGTGAAGCGCTGCTCGGCCTGCTGCCACTCACCGTCCTTGTCCGGACTGGACGTGTAGATCGCGTAGGCGGTGCCGTCCTCGTCGAGGAACTCGGTCTCGATCGCCCGCCGGCGCCCGCCCTCCTTGGCCGCGTAGCTGAACTCCCAGGTGGCCGCCTCGTGGCCGTTCACCACGGCGCCGACCATCCGGTGCTGCTTGTAGTCCTTGAGCGACTTGGAGACGTTGCCCTCCATCTGCCGCATGTGGTCCAGCGGCTTGACGGACTGGCCGACGGTGACCGCGAACTGCAGGTAGTGCACCCGGTTGTCCGGGCTGTAGAAGATCTGGTTGCTGTCGGGCACGCCGAGGCTGCGCTGCCAGGCCGGACCTCCGGTCGGCAGCGGGAAGCGGAAGCCGGCCTGGTCGTCGACCCAGCGGTAGCCGGCCGGCGGGGGCGCCCCCGGGGTGGGGGTGCCGGTCGGCTCCGGATCGGTGGGCTCGGCGGTGTCGGGCTGGTTGGTCGAGGTGTCGGTGGTCGAGGAGTCGACCACGTGCCGGGTGGCGAGGAAGGTCGCCGCGGCCGCCAGCAGGCCGACCGCCACCGCGACGGCGGCCAGCTTCATCCGCTTGCGGCGCTTGGCCGGACCGCGCACGGGCGCGGTGGGGTGCGCGACCGGCGCGCCAGCGGCGGTGTGCGCTCCCCCGGGGACCTCCGGCCCGACCGGCGGTGCGGCGGGCGCCACCACGGTCCCGGCCGGACGCGGGTCCGTCGGCGCCTCCGAGGCGGCCGGGGCGTCCGAGCCCTCCGGCGCCGAGGCCACCGTGCCGTCCGGCCCCTCCCGGCGGTCCACCACCGGTACCGACTGGGTGGGCGTCCGCACCGGGCCGACCGTCGACCCGACCGTCTTGAGCCCCATGGTGTGCCCGGCCTGGACCTCGGCCAGCATCCGGGCCGCCTCGTCCGCGCTCGGCCGGTCGGCCGGGTCCTTGGCCATCAGCGCGGCCAGCACCGGCCCGAGCGGCCCGGCCCGGCGCGACTCCGGCAGCGGCTCGTCGACCACCGCGGCCAGCGTGGTGATCGGCGAGTCCCGGCGGAACGGCGACTGGCCCTCGACCGCCGCGTACAGCGTCGCCCCGAGGCCCCACAGGTCGGAGGCCGGCCCCGGGCGCTCGCCCTGGGCGCGCTCCGGCGCCAGGTAGTCCGGCGAACCGACCAGGTCACCGGGCCGGGTCAGCTCGGTCGAGCCCTCGTACTTGGCGATGCCGAAGTCCAGCAGCACGACCCGCCCGGTGCCGCGCTCCAGCAGCACGTTGGCCGGCTTGACGTCCCGGTGCAGCACGCCCAGCTGGTGGCCGCGGTGCAGCGCGGCGAGCACCTGGCTGCCGACCTCGGCGGCGGCCCGCGGCGGCAGGGTGCCGTCCTGGCTGATCACGTCGGCCAGCGAGCGGCCGTCGACCAGCTCCATCACGATCCACGGCCGGCCGTCCTGCTCCAGCACGTCGTGCACGGTGATCACACCGGGGTGCTTGATCCGGGCGGCGGCGCTGGCCTCCCGCTTCATCCGGGTGTGCAGGATCTGCAGGTCCTCCTCCGGAAGGTGGTTGACGGTCAGCTCCTTGACCGCGACCTCGCGGTCCAGCATCCGGTCCCAGGCCCGCCAGACCGTCCCCATCCCGCCCCGGCCGAGCCGCTCACCGAGCTCGTACCGCCCGGCCAGCAACCGCTCCGTCTCGGCCGCTTCCGGCCGGTCCTGCACGCCCATCGGCGACCGCTCCCCCTCTCCGCTTCCACCCGCGCCACGACGGCCGAACGACCACCGCGGACCGCTGTTCGAACAAATCCCACGGACACATTAGGCGCACCCTGCCAAGCCCGGTAATCTCGCCCACCCGCCGGACCGACGGGCCGTCGCGAACCGGGGCCGTCAGCCTGCGAACAGGACCACGGCGACCACGCCCAGCACCAGCAGCAGGAACACGCCCCCGACCAGCAGCGGCCCCAGCAGCGCCGGGGGTATCCGGGGGCTCCCCGCACCGCCCGTCCCGGTCTCCGGCACCGCCGCCCCCGGCCGGGCGCGCCGCCGCCGCAGCGGCACCAGCGGCGCGTCCGGCTTGAGCTCGACCTCCCGGGCCACCCGTTCCCCGTCGACCGGCTCCGGCGCGCCCGCCAGCAGCACCGCCAGCTCCTCCCGCAGCTCCCCGGCGGTGGGTCGCAGCGTGGGGTCGGGCTGCACCAGCCGCTCGACCGTCGGCGCCACCGGCCCGCAGACCACGGAGGGTTCGCGCCGCCCGTCCCGCACGGCCGTCACCAGCTCGGGCACCCCGAACTCCGGGAACGGCGAGCGCCCGGTGACCATCCGCTGCAGCAGCACCCCGAGCGCCCAGCAGTCCCCGGCCGGGCCGCCGTCCAGCGGCCAGCGCTCGGCCACCGGACCGACCAGGGTGGCCCGGACCTCGTAGCGGCGGCGCCCGCCGGGCCCGCCAAGGTCCTCGGCCAGCGCCTCCTGCGCCACCCCGTCCAGCAGGCCGCCGAGCATCGCCGCGCCGTCCTCACAGACCAGCACCGCATCGGCGGTCACATTGCCGTGGGCGAGCCCGGCCTCGTGCAGCGCCCGCAGCGCGCCGGCCAGGTCGGCGGCCAACTCGGCCGCCCGGTACGGCGGGAGCGGCCCGGCGGTGAGCAGTTCGGCCAGCGTCCGGCCGGCCGGGCGCTCCTCGACCGTCCACAGCAGCTCGCCCTCGACGAAGGCACCGACCCCGCGCAGCAGCCGCGGGTGCCACGACGGAGCGGCCGCGCCGACCGCCGCCACCCGCCGCACCAGGCGGTCCCCGTGCCCGGGGTTCGGCTCGTCCGGATCCTGACCTGCCGTCAGCAACGCGGGCAGCTCCACGGCGCGCAGCAGGACCGATTCACCGGTCCGCTCGTCCACCGCCGAGGCACGCAGCAGTTCGGGACGGTCCGTCAGCCGGTACCGCCCCGCCAACAACTGGCCCGGGCCGCCTCGCATGCCAGTTCCTCTCGCTCACCGAGCAGCCTACTGATCGGCTCCTTTACGCTCGGCCCCATGGACTGGACCGATCTGATCGACACCGCCTTCAAGATGGCGGGCAACAGCAACCAAGCCAACCGGGCCGAGGCCGTCCGCACCGTCGAGGCGTCCGTCATCGGAGGCGAGAAGCCCGTCGCGTCCACGGCCGGGCGCCATCCCGACCACTTCCGCAAGGGGGTGCTGGTCCTCACCACCCACCGGCTGCTCTTCCTGAAGGACGGGAAACCTCCGGTACCGGTTCCGCTCGCCGCCGTCACCGACGCCACCGTCGCCCGCACCAAGCTCAACGGCGAGGTGCTCACCATCATCGCCCTGACCGGCTCCCACCGCTTCGAGGACGTGGCCAAGGCCGAGGTCTTCGCCGAGCAGGTCCGCGAGGCCGCCCGCCTCGCCCGCACCTCCCCGCAACCTACGGCACCCGCCCCCGAACTCCCGACCGGCGAGCAGCTCATAGGCCAACTGGAACGCCTGGCCGCCCTCCGGACCTCCGGCGCACTCACCGACGAGGAGTTCACCCGCGCCAAACAGCGCCTGCTCGGCTGAGCCCAGGCCGCCGGCCCGTCTTCGAACTCCTGCCCGCGGGTCGGCGTTGACGGGCCCTATGGCGCCGGCTGGAAAGTATTGAAGACGACGTCCCGGGCCGGGGCCTGCGCGGCCCACTGCGCGTCCGGGACGATCCAGTAGATCGAGTAGCCGTACTTGGCCGGACTGCCCGTCACGAAGCCGCGGTTGAGCGAGTGGCTCTTGGGCGTGCCGTTGGTCCACTCCCAGTCCGCCGCGTTGCTCCACTGTCGGTAGGTGATCGCCGCCAGGTTCAGCCGCTGGTAGTTGGTCACCTGGCCCCGCACATTCGGCTCGGACTCCTGCCAGTCGGCCAGGGCGCTCTCGCCGGGCGAGGTGGTCCACTCGATCCGCAGCTGGCTGCCGTCGGCGGAGTTCTTGAAGATCCGCCGGTTGGACTCCGACCCGGCCGGCTGCAGCCAGTCCGGCAGCACGACCGAGAAGCCACTCGGGTCCTGGTACGCGTGGAACCCGGCCGGCACCGCCCCACCGGACGGCGTCGGCGCCGGCTCACTCGGCGCGGACGACGCCGACGACGCCGACGGCTGCACCGCAGCCGCCGAGGACGGCGCCTCGCCGGTCGAGGCGCCCGGAGCCGGCTCACTGGCCGTCACCGTCGCCCCCGCGCTCGGCGTGGCCTCCCCGGTCGTGGCGACCGGCGAGGTGGCGCCCGCACTGTGCGTCGTACCCGCCCCCTTCGCCCCGGTGTCCCCGCCACCGACCGCCTGGACCACCGCGACGATCCCGGCGATCAGCAGCAGCACCACCACCACGGTCGCGATGGCCAACCGCCGCCGCCCCTTGCGCGGATCGGCCCCGGCCGCCTGGGTCGCCCCCATCGTCCACTCACTGGTCACCGGCCGGATCGGCTCGGCCGCCGGCACCGGCTCGGCCGGCTCCGCCACAGGCTCCTCGGCCTTGGCCCGGCTCCCCACCCGAACCGTCCCCAACAACCCGCCCACAGTCCGCTTCGGCGTCTCCTCCGGAGCCTCCTCCGCCGCGACCGCCGTCTCCTCCGCCTTCGCCTTCTCCCCGCCCGCGACCGGCACCGCATGCTCGGTGGTCGACTCCGCCCGCGCGGTCGCCTCCGCCACCACGCGCTTGAGCATGGAGCGGGTCTGCGCCGCGTCCAGCCGCTTCGCCGGATCCTTCTCCAGCAGCCCCTCGATCACCGGCAACAGCGGCCCGGCGTTCGCCGGCGTGGTCAGCTCCTCGGTCATCACCGCGGTCAGGGTGGCCAGCGCCGAACCCCGGTCGTACGGCGGCCGCCCCTCGACCATCGCGTACAGCGTGCCGCCCAGCGACCACAGGTCGGCCGGCGGCCCGGGCTTCTGCCCGCGCGCCCGCTCCGGGGATATGTACGAGGGCGCGCCGACCAGCATCCCGGTGGAGGTGACCGAGGCGTCGCCCTCGACACTGGCGATCCCGAAGTCGGTGAGCACGACCCGGCCGTCCTCGCCGATCAGCACGTTGGACGGCTTGACGTCCCGGTGCAGGATCCCGAGCGCGTGCGCCGCGCTCAGCACGCCCAGCACGTCCAGCGCGATCTCCGCCGCCCGGGCGGGCGCCAGCGGCCCGTCCTCCCGCACCACGTCGGCCAGCGAGCGGGACTCGACCAGCTCCATCACGATCCACGGCCGGTCGTCCTCGTCGACCACGTCGAAGACGGTCACCGCCGAGTTGTGCCGGATCCGCGCGGTGGCCTTCGCCTCGCGCAGCGTCCGGACGATCAGCCGGTGCTTCTCCTCCTCGTCGACGCTGGCGTTCATCCGCAGTTCCTTGACCGCGACGGTCCGGCCCAGCATCTCGTCCTCGGCGCGCCAGACGGTGCCCATGCCGCCGCGTCCGAGCACGCCGTTCAGCCGGTAGCGGCCGGCCAGGAGGCGGCCGGTGGAACCCTGCGCCTGGGTCATTCGGAACGTTCCCCCATGTGCTGCTGGCGGTCGTGGTGACGGCGCGTCGGCCCGGCCCGGGCCCGAACGCCCAAGCCTCCATCATCCCCTGTCCGGAGGGGCGGCGACCACCCGCCCCCCGTCCCGAGCCAGGACGAACCGGAACGGGTGCGACGCTCTGTGCCCGATCTGTGATCGAAAACTCGCCAAGATCTGCCCGAACCGCTGCTACGGTACGGCAGCTCATCGTTCTTCCGGGGGGATTCGATGCCCATGACCGCACCCGCACCGGGCGCTGACGGCCCGTCGCCACGCCCGCGCACCGCCCAGCACTTCTCGGTCGCCCCGGTGCTGGACACCCCCGAGGGCTACGTCGCCCCCGGCATGCCCGGCGTCCCGGTCACCGGCTACACCGACACCCCCACCCCCCACCACCGGGCCCCCCGCCGCCGCACCGCCCTGGCCCTCACCCTCGCCCTGCTCGCCACCCTCCTCAGCGGCCTCGCCTACGGCTGCGCCCCCCTCCGCGCCGCCGACAGCCTCGGCTGGCTCACCATCGCCCAAGCCGGCCTGATCGCCCTCCCCCTCGGCCGCCTGGGCGGCCGGAACCCGCTACTCCCACCCCTGGGCGCCCTCCTCGCCACCACCGCCCTCCTCCTCGGCCAACTCACCCAACACCTCCGCCTGCTCCACGCCACCACCCCCACCCCCCACCCCCTCCTCCCCCAAACCCTCACCACCTGGCGCACCGACCTCCGCCCCCTCGACCTGGCCTTCTACACCATCGCCCTGATCGGCGGCTTCCTCCTCACCCGCCGCTCCGCCAACCACACCTGACCCCCCACCCCAAGAAACCCCCCAACCCGCACCCACCCACCCACCCCCACCACCCCCCACCCCCTCACCCGCCCAAGGCGAGAGGGACGCGCTGCGGGAGGGGGCGGTGGAGGGGGTGGGTGCGGAGAGGGGCGTGACGGGTGATTTTCAGACCG
>NZ_JBIWAQ010000022.1:0-135716 GCF_044760155.1 Kitasatospora sp. NPDC098652 | reverse complement strand
CCCACCCCCTCCACCGCCCCCTCCCGCAGCGCGTCCCTCTCGCCTTGGTCGGGTGGGGGGAGGGGGGTGGTGGGGGTGGGTGGGTTGGTGCGGGTCGGGTGGGGAGGTGGGTGGGGGGTTGGGGTGGGTGGGTTGGTGTGGGGGTGGGGTATGGGTGTCGGTATGGGTTTTGACGAGATGGTGGTGCCGGCGACCGAGGCCGGGCGGGATGGGTTGCGGGCGATTCTGGGGGCGCCGGGGGATGCGGTGGTGGCGCTGGACTTCGATGGGACGTTGGCGCCGATCGTGGCGGATCCCTCGCGGGCGCGGGCGCATGCGGGGGTGGTGGGGGTTTTGCGGGGGTTGGCGGGGGTGGTGGGGGCCGTTGTTGTGGTGACCGGGCGGCCGGCGGGGGTGGCGGCGGAGTACGGGGGGTTTGCCGGGGTGCCGGGGCTGGTGGTGCTGGGGCACTACGGGGCCGAGCGGTGGGAGGCGGGTGAGCTCTCGGCGCCGGAGGTGCATCCGGGGGTGGCGGGGGTGCGGGGCGCGTTGCCGGGGGTGTTGGAGCGGGTGGGGGCGCCCGAGGGGACGTGGGTGGAGGACAAGGGGCGCTCGGTGGCGGTGCACACCCGGCGGACGGGGGAGCCGGAGCGGGCGTTGGAGTTGTTGCGGGGGCCGGTGGGGGAGCTGGCGGAGGAGTACGGGCTGGTGGTGGAGCCCGGGCGGTTGGTGCTGGAGCTGCGGCCGCCGGGGGTGGACAAGGGGGCGGCGCTGACCGGCTTCCTGCGGGAGCGCGGGGCGCGGTCGGTGCTGTACGCGGGGGACGACCTGGGGGACGTGGCGGCGTTCCGGGCGGTGGAGGGGTTGCGGGCGGAGGGGCTGGCGGGGCTGTTGGTGTGTGCCGGCGCGGTGGGGGACGCGCCGGTGCGGGAGCTCGCCGACCTGGCGGATGTGGTGGTCGACGGCCCCGACGGGGTGGTGGAGCTGTTGGGGGCTCTGGGGGAGGCCCTCAGAGGGCGTTGAGCTGGTCGAGGAACCACTGCTGCGGGGGGAGCGCGGTGGCCGCGGCGGCGAGGCGCTTGGTGCGGTCGGCGCGTTCCTCGGGGCTCATGGTGAGGCCGGTGTGCAGGGCCTCGGCGGTGGCGATGACGTCGTACGGGTTGACGGTGAGGGCGTCGTCGCCGAGTTCGGCGTGGGCGCCGGCCTCGCGGGACAGGACGAGGGCGCAGCCGTGGTCGGAGACCACCGGGACCTCCTTGGCGACCAGGTTCATGCCGTCCCGGATCGGGTTGACGAGGGCCACGTCGGCGAGCCGGTAGGCGGCCAGCGAGCGCGGGAAGTCGTCGTTGACGTGCAGGATCAGCGGTTGCCAGGTGGGGGTGGCGAATTCGGCGTTGACGGCGGCGGCGAGTTCCTGGACCGCGGCGGTGTAGTCGCGGTACTCGGCGAGGTCGGTGCGGGACGGGTAGGCGAAGGCGATGTGGACCACCCGGTCGTGCCACTCGGGGTGGGTGCGGAGCAGGTGCCGGTAGGCCTGGAGGCCGCGGACGATGTTCTTGCTCAGCTCGGTGCGGTCGACCCGGACGATCGTGCGGCGGTCGCCGACGGCGGCCCGCAGGGCGGCGAGGCGCTCGTCGACGTCGGGGCGGTGGGCGCGTTCGCGCAGGAAGTCGGCGTCGGCGCCGAGGGCGTGCACGCCCAGCTGGGTGGTGCGGCCCTGGTGGGTGACGGTGAGGGCGGCCGGGTCGAAGACGGCGCCGAGGAGGTCCTCGCAGCAGGCGGCGAAGGCGCGGGCCCAGCGTTCGGTGAGGAAGCCGGCCCGGTCGGCGCCGAGGATGCCGGTCAGGACGGCCCGGGCGACGTCGTCCGGGAGCAGCCGGTAGTACTCGGGCGGGGCCCACGGAGTGTGCGAGAAGTGGCCGATCCGCAGGTCGGGGCGGGCCTCGCGGAGCAGCGCCGGGGTGAGGGAGAGGTGGTAGTCCTGGACCAGGACGGCGGCTCCCGGGGCGGCTTCGGCGGCCAGGGCGGCGGCGAAGGCGGCGTTGTACGCCTGGTAGGCGGCCCATTCGGTGCGGAAGTCGGCGTCGAAGGAGGGCGCGGTGGGGGTCGCGTAGAGCAGGTGGTGGACGAACCAGAGGGTGGAGTTGGCGACGCCGTTGTAGGCGCGGGCGAAGGTCTCCGGGTCGATGTCGAGCATCCGTACGGCCTGTCCGCCGACCTCGTGCCCGGCGCGGTCGAGGCGGCCGTCGGGGGCCTCCCGGGCGGCTCTGCGGTCGGCGTCGCCCAGGGCCGCGCAGACCCAGACGGCGGTGGGGTCGTCGATCGCGGACAGGCCGGAGACCAGGCCCCCGCCGCCGCGGCGCAGGGTCAGCGTGCCGTCGTCGGCGGTGCCGAAGGACACCGGTCCCCGGTTGGAGGCCACCAGGACGGGGGCGGTTCCGGTCGCACTCGAACGTTCGGTCGTGAGATCGCCCATGGTTGGGATGTTGCCTGGGGGTCCGGGTGGCAAACCCGTCAACGACGGGTGGCGTACTCGGGGACGGTGTGCATCGGGGGGCGTTCCAGGGCCGTCACGGGGTGGGTGTGGGCGGTGAAGGCGCGGGTGTGCGGGTCGCGGGTGAACTGGGTGAGGTGGGGGTGGACGAGGTCGGCGGAGGCCTTGAGGCGGTGCGAGCGGTCGAGGCGTTCCAGGGCGGTGCGGTAGATGGTGGCGGCCATCCGGCCGAGCGCCTGGCCGTCCTGGTGGCGGTGGTGCCGGACGCCGACGTCGACCTGGGCGAGGGCGTCCAGGCCGACCAGGTCCAGGGCGTCGATCAGGAGGCCGATCTCGACGCCGTAGCCGGTGGGGAAGGGCAGTCGTTCGAGCAGTGAGCGGCGGGCCGCGTACTCGCCGCCGAGGGGCTGGACGAAGCCGGCGAGTTCCGGCCAGTGGAGGTTGAGCAGGGGGCGGGCGACGAGTTCGGTGACCCGGCCGCCGCCGGTGGGGACGATCGCGCCGGTGTCCCCCGCCGCGGAGCCGCCGACTTCGAGGGGGCGGTCGTACATGGCCTTGACCAGGTGGATGTCGGGGTCGGTGAGCAGCGGGCCGACGATGCCGGAGACGAAGGCCGGGTCGAACTCGCGCAGGTCGGCGTCGATGAAGCAGACGATGTCGCCGCGGGTGACCAGCAGCGAGCGCCAGAGCACCTCGCCCTTGCCGGGGACGGCGGGCAGCCGGGGGAGGATCCGGTCGCGGTGTTCCACCCGGGCGCCGGCCTCGGCGGCGACGGCGGCGGTGGCGTCGGTGGAGCCGGAGTCGACCACGACGAGTTCGTCGACGAGCGGGATCCGGTCCATGAGCTCGCGCCGGACGGTGCGCACGATGTCGCCGACGGTGGCCTCCTCGTCGAGGGCGGGGAGGACGACGCTGACCGTCCGGCCGGTGCGCCGCTTGGCGGCGAGGAGGGCGTCGACCGGCCGATCGGCCGCGCTCCACGAGCGGCGGCGGAGCCAGGACGCCGCCTGCGGGAGGAGCGCGTGGGTCGGTTCGGCGGGCACGGTGACTCTCCTCGGCGGGATCGGGTGGGACGGGTCATCTCGCTTGGCGGACGGTCCCGTTCAGGTTTGACGCCTTCGGATACAGTCTTCGTACAGCGGCCGGACCTTTGCACGCCGGGGTCGCCGCTGCGCACCACCACAATTTCACAAGCTCATCCAGAGGGACTGAGGGAACGGCCCGTTGACGTCCCGGCAACCTTCTCGCTCGGCTGTCGTCGACAGGCCCCGGCGGGACAGGTGCCAATTCCGGCCTGTGGCGCATCCGCGCCGCGGGGAAGATGAGGAGAGAGGCCTCCGCCATCATGGCTATCGACACCGTCGCACCCGTTTCCGTCGACCTCGGCCCCGCGGCCGCGCTGTCCTGTCGGGAATGCGGGACCCGCTTCCCGCTCGGCCCCAGCTTCGCCTGTGCGGAGTGCTTCGGGCCGCTGGAGATCGCCTACGAGTTCGGCAGCGAGCGCGCCGAGGAGCTGCGCAAGCGGATCGAGTCCGGCCCCGCGTCCATCTGGCGGTACGCGCCGCTGCTGCCGGTGCCGGCCGACGTCGCCTCGAAGCCCAACCTGAACCCCGGCTGGACCCCGCTGGTGAAGGCGGACAACCTGGGCCGGGAGCTCGGGTTCACCGCGCAGCTGCACGTCAAGGACGACTCGGGCAACCCGACGCACTCGTTCAAGGACCGGGTGGTGGCCTGCGCGATCGAGGCGGCCCGGGCGTTCGGCTACACCACGCTGTCCTGCTCGTCGACCGGCAACCTGGCCGGTGCGGTGGGCGCGGCGGCGGCCCGGGCCGGGTTCCGCTCCTGCGTGTTCATCCCGCACGACCTGGAGCAGGGCAAGGTCGTGATGGCCGGGGTGTACGGCGGTGAGCTGGTCGGCATCGAGGGCAACTACGACGACGTGAACCGGTTCTGCTCGGAGCTCATCGGGGACCCGGCCGGCGAGGGCTGGGGCTTCGTCAACGTCAACCTGCGGCCGTACTACGGCGAGGGCTCCAAGACGCTGGCCTACGAGATCTGCGAGCAGCTCGGCTGGCGGCTGCCGGAGCAGCTCGTCATCCCGATCGCCTCGGGCTCGCAGCTGACGAAGATCGACAAGGGGCTGCAGGAGCTGATCAAGCTGGGCCTGGTCGAGGACCGGCCGTACCGGATCTTCGGCGCCCAGGCGGAGGGCTGCTCGCCGGTGTCGGCGGCGTTCAAGGCCGGCCGGGACGTGATCAGGCCGGTGAAGCCGGACACCATCGCCAAGTCGCTGGCGATCGGCAACCCGGCGGACGGCCCGTACGTGCTGGACATCGCCCGGCGGACCGGCGGCGCGGTGGAGGACGTCACGGACGCGGAGGTGGTGGCGGCGATCCGGCTGCTGGCCCGGACCGAGGGGATCTTCGCCGAGACCGCGGGCGGGGTGACCGTCGGCGTGCTGAAGAAGCTCGTGGAGACCGGTCTGCTGGACCCCGCCAAGGAGACCGTCGCGATCAACACCGGGGACGGCCTCAAGACGCTGGACGCCGTCTCCGAGGCGGGCATGACCGCCGTCATCCGCCCGACGCTGGACTCCTTCCACGCCGCCGGCCTCGCGTCCGCCTGATCCACCCCCCACCCCGCTAGGAGAGTCATGAGCGCCACCGTCCGCATCCCCACCATCCTGCGCACCTACACCGGCGGCGAGGCCGAGGTGACCGCCGAGGGGGCCACCCTGGGCGAGGTCATCGCCGACCTGGAGCACAACCACGCGGGCATCGCGGCCCGGATCCTGGACGACACCGGCAAGCTGCGCCGCTTCGTCAACGTGTACGTGAACGACGACGACGTGCGGTTCGCCGACGGTCTGGCGACCGGGATCACGGACGGTGCGAGCGTTTCGATCATTCCGGCGGTGGCCGGCGGCTGCTGAGCCGTTCCCGCCGTTTCCCGGCCGTCCGCGCGTACGGAATTCCACTCTCCGTGCGTGCGGGCGGCCGCTTGCATTTCGGCGGGAATATTTTCGGTCGGAGTCGGAGTAGAGTGTGGCTCTGCTGGGAACAGGGCTTCCCCTTCCGGCAGTGGGTGCTTCGCCGGAGCTCGTCCGGACGCTGAGACCGCCCCGGGGCCGGGGCCGTGAAACATGTCAGGCAGATGTCAGAATTCCTGCAGGCATTTGAGTAATTCGTCCGCTATGTCCGGCGCTAATTGCCGATTTTCTCCCGGTTTGTTCGCTCTTGTCTCTTGACGGGGCTGCGGAATTCCCGGCGGCTGACCCTGTTGCAGAGGGCGTCGATCCGGATACATTCAGCGGCGGTCGACGTAATCAGCCGCTCACGGAAGCCGTCCGGCGCCCCGCTGCGGAGGATTGCGGCGTGCACGGCTGCGCCCAGGGGGGGTTCCCCGGGCCGGCCTTCAAACCAGACCCGGGCCCGCGACCTGCGGGCCCGTGAAGGGCCAGCACAGCACTAGGGGAGTTCGGAATGGCTCAGGGCACCGTCAAGTGGTTCAACGCGGAGAAGGGCTACGGCTTCATCGCGGTCGACGGTGGTGCGGACGTCTTCGTCCACTACAGCGCGATCCAGATGGACGGCTACCGCACCCTCGAGGAGGGCCAGCGGGTCGAGTTCGAGATCTCCCAGGGACAGAAGGGCCCGCAGGCGGACATGGTCCGCGCGGCGGTCTGACCTCTTCCGGCACCCAGGAGCTCGGCGCGGCCCACGGCTGGTGACCACTCGCTTCTCGACGGGCCCGTACGACACGCGTCGTACGGGCCCGTTCGCGTTCCCCGGGCGGGCCGTCCGGGCTCCCGCGCGGGGGCGGACGGTGGCTCGCGGGTCGGTCATTGGGCTTGCACTCGACCACCCGGAGTGCTAATCATTGGCGTTAGCACTCACAGTGTGAGAGTGACAGCGGACCGGGTCGGTGAGGCCCCCGGGAGCGGTAGGGGAATGGACCTCCGCGCACCAGGGCCGTCCGTCGCGGGCACCCCTTGGTCCGAGCAGTCGACCGTGTCCCGGAGGACCACTTCTGATGGCCAAGATCATCGCCTTTGATGAGGAAGCTCGCCGCGGCCTTGAGCGTGGCATGAACCAGCTCGCCGATGCAGTGAAGGTCACGCTCGGCCCCAAGGGTCGCAACGTCGTGCTGGAGAAGAAGTGGGGCGCCCCCACGATCACCAACGACGGTGTCTCCATCGCCAAGGAGATCGAGCTCGAGGACCCGTACGAGAAGATCGGCGCGGAGCTCGTCAAGGAGGTCGCCAAGAAGACGGACGACGTCGCGGGTGACGGCACCACCACCGCCACCGTGCTCGCCCAGGCCCTGGTTCGCGAGGGTCTGCGCAACGTCGCCGCCGGCGCCAACCCGATGGCCCTCAAGCGCGGCATCGAGAAGGCCGTCGCCGCCGTCTCGGACCAGCTGCTGGCCCAGGCCACCGACGTGGAGACCAAGGAGCAGATCGCCTCCACCGCCTCCATCTCCGCCGCCGACACCCAGATCGGCGAGCTCATCGCCGAGGCCATGGACAAGGTCGGCAAGGAAGGCGTCATCACCGTCGAGGAGAGCAACACCTTCGGTCTGGAGCTCGAGCTCACCGAGGGCATGCGCTTCGACAAGGGCTACATCTCCGCCTACTTCGCCACCGACCTGGAGCGGATGGAGGCGACCTTCGAGGACCCGTACATCCTCATCGCCAACTCCAAGATCGGCTCGATCAAGGACCTGCTCCCGCTGCTGGAGAAGGTCATGCAGAGCGGCAAGCCGCTCGTCATCATCGCCGAGGACGTCGAGGGCGAGGCCCTGTCGACCCTGATCGTCAACAAGATCAAGGGCGTCTTCAAGTCCGTCGCCGTCAAGGCCCCGGGCTTCGGCGACCGCCGCAAGGCCATGCTCGGCGACATCGCCGTCCTCACCGGCGGCACCGTGATCTCCGAGGAGGTCGGCCTCAAGCTGGAGAACGCCGGTCTGGACCTCCTGGGTGGCGCCCGCAAGGTCGTCATCACCAAGGACGAGACCACCATCGTCGACGGTGCCGGTGACAGCGAGCAGGTCGCCGGCCGCGTGAACCAGATCCGCGCCGAGATCGAGAACAGCGACTCGGACTACGACCGCGAGAAGCTCCAGGAGCGCCTCGCCAAGCTGGCCGGCGGCGTGGCCGTCATCAAGGCCGGCGCGGCCACCGAGGTGGAGCTCAAGGAGCGCAAGCACCGCATCGAGGACGCCGTCCGCAACGCCAAGGCCGCCGTCGAGGAGGGCATCGTCGCCGGTGGTGGCGTCGCGCTGCTGCAGGCCGGTGTCGCCTTCGACAAGCTGGAGCTGGAGGGCGACGAGGCCACCGGTGCCAACATCGTCCGCGTGGCGCTGGAGGCCCCGATCAAGCAGATCGCGACCAACGCCGGCCTGGAGGGTGGCGTCGTGGTGGAGAAGGTGCGCAACCTCCCCGCCGGTCACGGCCTGAACGCCGCCACCAACGAGTACGTCGACCTGATCGCCGAGGGCATCATCGACCCGGCCAAGGTCACCCGCTCCGCGCTGCAGAACGCCGCCTCCATCGCGGCGCTGTTCCTCACCACCGAGGCCGTCATCGCCGACAAGCCGGAGAAGGCCGCCGCGGCCGCCGGCGGCGGCATGCCGGGCGGTGACATGGACTTCTGATCCTGATCGGACTCCGATCGGATCGGCTGATCCTCGTCCGCGTGGGCGGTTCCCTTCGGGGGGCCGCCCACGCGGCGTTTCGGGCGCGGGGCGCGTTTCGGCCCCGGGCCTGTGTTTTGAAGCCAGGGGCGGGCCGCGGAGAATGGACGGATGGCTTCCGACGACATCGAGACCGCCCTGCACAACGCCCGGGCCCTGATCCTGGCCGACCTCACCGCGCGGGACGTGGCGGACGCCGCCGTCGTCTCGCTGGTGGAACAGGCCGTCACCCACCGCCGCTGGTGGCTGGAGCAGTGGCCGGACGGCACCGACTACGTGCTCGGGCTGGTCGCCCAGGACGTCCAGGACGCGCTGCTGGAGGCGTACGGCCGGTGGCCGCTGTGCACCGCCTGCGCGGCCGACGGGGACCCGCACGCGCTGGGCGTGGAGCCCGAGTTGGGGCCGGAGCCGCACTGGGTGTGCGGCAAGCAGGGGGCCGTGGTGGCGCCGGTGGGGGAGTTGGGGGCCTAGTTCTCCAGGTACTGGAGCTCGGTGGTCAGGTTGGTGCGGGCGGTCGCGGCGAGGTGCCGGTGGGCGTCGGGGGTGCGGTAGAGGGCCGGGAGCGCCAGCAGGTGGCGCAGGACGGCGGCCCGGCCGGTGCGGAAGTCCGGCTCGGGGACGAAGGCGTACTCCTCCCGGACGGCGGCCGCGTAGGCCGCGTAGGCCTCGGGGGTGCCGCCGAGGACGGCGAGGTCCGCGTCGCAGAGCACCTCGCCGTCGCGGTCCCCGGGGGCCGGGTCGTGGCCGACGGTGAGCAGGACCAGCCGCTCGACCTCGGCGACGCGCTCGGCGGGCAGGCCCGCGGCGGTCAGCGCGCGGACGGCGAGGGCGGCGCTGCGCTCCTCGTTCTCGGTGCGGTCGGGGCGGTACACGGCGTCGTGGAACCAGGCGGCGAGCCGGACGGTGTCGGCGTCGGCGGCGTGCCCGGCGAGCGCGTCGACGTGGTGCAGGACGGCGCGCAGGTGCTCGGTGGTGTGGTACCGGCGGCGCGGGTCCGACCAGCGGCGCAGCAGTTCGCGGCCGTACGGTTCGGGGTCGTCGGTGGCGCCGCACCGGTGCAGCAGGGCGGTCCAGGCGGTGAGCAGGTCCTCGGTCGGCATGGGGCACATTGTGGCGGGTCGGCTCGGGTCGGGTCGGCACGGGCCGGTGCTGGACCTATAGGTAGGTTGACGATATATGTAGTCGTATGACAGAACGCTCCATGCAGGAGCCCACGCTGCTGCTGCTCACCGCCTTGGCCGACCAGCCCAGACACGGCTACGCGCTGATCCAGGAGATCGCCGCCATCTCGGACGGCCGGGTCAAGATGCGCACCGGCACCCTGTACGGCGCCCTCGACCGGCTGCTGGGGCAGGGTCTGATCGAGGTCGCCGCCGAAGAGGTGGTGGACGGACGGGCCCGGCGCACCTACGCGCTGACCGAGGCCGGACGGGACGCGCTGGCAGCCGAGGCCGGACGGCTGCGCGCCGTGGCCACCGAGGCGGAGCGGCGACTGACCAGGATCCGGTCGATGCTGCCGGGCCGGGCCGGGGAGCGGCCCGCGACAGGGGGAGGACTCTCATGACCATGCCGGTGATCGGTCCCGCGCCCTCGGCGGTGCTGCGGGCCGCGCTGCGGCTCTACCCGGCGCGCTACCGGCGCGAGCGCGGTGCGGAACTGGCCGAGGTGTTCGCCGACACCACGGCGGCGGGCGGCCGGGTGGCGCTGGCCCGGGAGGTGCTCGGCCTGGCGGTGTACGGGCTCCGGGTGCGGCTGGGCCTGACCGGCGCCTCGGCGGCCGGGCGGCTGCTGGCGCTGGCGGCGCCGATGATCGCCGGTGCGGTGGTCGGCGCCGTCATGGTGCCCTGGGTGCTCGCGCTGGAGCGGACCACCAGGTGGCTCGCCTGGGACGACTCGTTCGGCAACCACGTCCGGGCGTTCGCCCCGCCGGTGGCCACGCTGCTGCTCGGGGTGGCGGCGCTGCTGGGGCGGTGGACGGCCGTCCGGGCGACGTCGCTGGTCCTGGGCGCCATCGGGCTGTACGACCTGGGCCGGGCCGTCCGGGGGCCGGGCGTCTTCGACGTCTGGTGGGTCGGCTACATCGGGATGGCCTCGCTGCCGTTCGTGGTGGCCGCGCTGCTGCTGGTCGTCGCGCCGACCGACCTGCTGCCCCGGCCGAACCTGCGGACCGCCGGGCTGGTGCTGGCCTCGGTGGTCGCGGGCGGGCTGCTGGAGGCGGCGCAGAGCTGGGACGACACGACCTTCCCGCTGGACGTCCAGTGGTTCGTGGTGATGCTGATCGCCCCGACGCTGCTGACCTTCACCGCGTTGCGCGGGCGGCTGGGCCCGACGGCGGTGGGGCTGGCGGTGCTGGTGCTGACCGGGCCGGGCAGCCTGTTCAACATCTGGCGGGAGTCCCGCGGGATCTCGCACCTGCTGCCGATGGCGGTGCCGGTGGTGGCCGTGCTGGTCCTGGTGGCGGTGGCGGAGCGCCGGTTCGGCCGGCGGGTGGGCGTCGGGATGGTGCCGGGGCGGGCGTGACCGGGGCCCCGCGCCCCCGTTGTGATCTGGCCCCCGCTCCCGGCGTGACCGGCCCCCGGCCCCGGCGTGACCGGCCCCCGCTCCCGGCGTGACCGGAACGGGGGTGCGGGTCTCGCCGGGGGCGGGGGGATGTGGCAGGCTGTCTGATATGTCTAGACCAATTTTCGAAGTCATCGCGCTGACGCCCCAGGACGCCCAGGCAGCCGAGTCCGGCGGCGCCGACCGGCTCGAACTGGTCACCGACATGGCCGCCGACGGACTCACCCCCTCCGTCGAGGACTTCGCCCGGATCCGGGCCGCCGTCGAGCTCCCGCTGCGCGTCATGCTCCGGATCCGGGACGGCTTCGCCCCCGGCGACCTCGACGAGCTGTGCGCCCGGGCCGCCGCGCTGCGGGCCGAGGGCGCCGAGGAGTTCGTCCTCGGCTTCCTGGACGCCGGGGGCGCCGTCGACCTGGCCGCCACCACGGCCGTCGCCGAGGCGATCGCCGGCTGCCGCTGGACCTTCCACCGGGCGATCGACCACAGCACCGACCGGGCCGCGCTGCGCGCCGCCGTCGGCGCCCTGCCCGGGCTGGACACCTTCCTCACCTCCGGCGCGGCCGCCGGGGTGGACGCCGGCCGGGAGGTGCTGTCCGCCGAGCTGGCCCGGGCGGGCGAGCCCGGCTACACCCAGCGGATCCTGATCGGCGGCGGCCTGCGGGCCGAGCACCTCAAGGAGCTGCGGGCCGAGGGCTTCGACGCCTTCCACGTCGGCGGCGCGGTGCGGGCCGACGGCTGGCTGACGCCGGTCGACGCGGCCAAGGTCGCCGAGTGGCGGGCGATGATCGACGCCTGAACCCCTGCTGGAGGGGCCGGTCCCGGTGGGCGGCCCCTCCGGCGTGCTACCGGAGCTGCGCCGGCAGCGGCTCGGAGTGCAGCACCGTCAGGCCGGAGACGGCACGGGTGAGCGCGACGTACAGCCGGCGCAGGCCGGTCCGCTCGTCCGGCTCCCCGGCCACCACCGCGGCCGGCTCGTCCAGCACCACGTAGTCGTACTCCAGACCCTTGGCCAGCGAGGCCGGGACGAGGGTCAGCCGGCTCTCGGTGCTGGTCTCGGTGCCGGGGGAGAGGTGCGCCAGCCCGGCGGCGGTGAGCAGCTCGGCGAGCCGGGGGATCCGGACGTCGGCGGCGATCAGGCCGGTCGAGCCCTCGTGCTCCAGCGCCTCCCGGCAGGCCGCCAGGAGGGCCTCGTCCCGGCCCTGCTCCGAGCCGTCGACCGGGCGGATCTCCAGTGCGCCGGGGGTGTCGCGGACGGAGGTCGCCGGGGCCAGGCCCGGGGCGATCGCGGGCAGCAGCCGGGAGGCGTAGGCGATGACCTCCTCGGGCACCCGGAAGCCCTTGGTCAGCTCCTCCACGTGCGCCTCCGGCTTGCCCAGGTGGTGCAGGGCGTCCGGCCAACTGGCCGTCGCCCAGGGGGTGGTGCCCTGGGCGAGGTCGCCGAGGACGGTCGCCGAGCCGGTGGTGCAGCGGCGGCCGACCGCGCGGTACTGCATCGGCGAGAGGTCCTGGGCCTCGTCCAGCACCACGTGCCCGAGCGAGGGCGTGCGCTGCACCAGGTCCGTCGCCTCGTCGACCAGGACGGCGTCGGCGGGGGTCCAGCGGGCGGTCTTCACCGAGCGGCCGGGCTTGGGCCACAGCACGGCCCGCTGCTCCTCGGCGGTCAGCACGCCCTCGGCGCACTCGGCCAGGAACTGCGGGTCGGAGAGCAGCCGCAGCACCAGCTTGGCCGGGTCGACGGCCGGCCAGCACTCCTTGACCACGGCCTTGACCGCGGCGTTGCGGGCCACCGCGTCCTGCACCCGGTCGTCCGGGGCCTCGCCGCCCTGCTCCATCTTGAGCAGCACGGCGTGCGCGATGCGCTGCGGCAGGGCGTCCCGGGCGGCGCCGTAGCGGACCTCGCGGCCCTTCAACTCCTCGATGATCTCTACCAGTTCGTACACCGGGACGCGCCAGCGGCGGGAGCCGCGGACCACCACGCAGGGCTCGGTGGGCAGGGTGATGCCCGCCCGTACGGCCCGGCGGAGCACCTCGGCCATCCGGGCGTCGCCCTTGAGCCGGGCCGCCTCCGGGTCGTCCTCGCCCCGCACCTCGACATGGGCGACCAGCTGCTGCACGGTGGCCTGGGCGACCTCCAGCTCGCCGAGGGCCGGCAGGACCTGCTCGATGTAGGAGAGGAAGGCGTTGTTGGGCCCGATCACCAGGGTGCCGGTCCGGGCCAGCCGCTCGCGGTGGGCGTACAGCAGGTACGCGACGCGGTGCAGGCCGACGGCGGTCTTCCCGGTGCCGGGCGCCCCCTGGACGCAGATGGTGCCCGTGATGTCGGAGCGGACGATCTCGTCCTGCTCGGGCTGGATGGTGGCGACGATGTCGCGCATCGGGCCGACGCGGGGCTTCTCGATCTCGGCCGCGAGCAGGGCGGAGGCGGTGTCCTGCTCCGCGGGGTCGGTGAGGTGCTCGTCCTCGTAGGCGGTGAGTTCGCCGCCGGTGTAGCCGAAGCGGCGGCGGCGTTCGACGTCCATCGGGTCCTTGCGGCTGGCCCGGTAGAACGGCTGGGAGACCGGCGCGCGCCAGTCGATCACCATCGGGTCGCCGTCGGCGTCGTGGACGTGCCGGCGGCCGATGTAGAAGCTTTCCCCGCCGCCGCCCTCGCTGAGCTCCTCGCTGACCGCGTGCAGGTAGTCGAGGCGGCCGAAGAACAGCGGGGTGTCGGAGAGGTCGGCCAGGGCGGCGATCCTGGCCTCGATCTGGTTCTGCAGGATGACGGCGGACACCCAGGTGCCGGTCACGTCGCGCAGGTCGAGGGACTGGACGTCCTCGCGCATCGCCCGCAGCGCGGACCGGGACGAGGCCAGGTGGTCGCGTTCGCGCTGGAGCGGGTCGGTGGTGGGGGTGGCGGGGGTGGCGGGGGTGGCGGGCACAGCGAACCTTCCCGGCTGCCCCGGTGGCGGGCGCAGCGGATCGATGGAGCTCACGGTGGGGTACGGCCGACCGGTTGCCGTGCGGTCGGCGCCTCCCCCGGCTGCCTGCGGGCGTCAGCAGGTACCACGGTTCGGGAGGGGGCAGACGGACGATCTTAGACCCGTGCGCCTCCGGGTTCCAGCCCCGCAGGTCTCAGGGGGTGCCGGGGGTCCCGTACACCCGGAGGAGGACCTCCGTCCTGGTGGGTACGGCCTTCGGGGTGATGCCCTGGGCCGTCCGGGTGCCTACCGTTGAAGACATGAGCACCGAGAACCGCAACCCCCGTACGGGCCCGGCCGGCGCGACCGCCGTCCAGGGCCGCCACCGCAACCCGCTGAGCACCGCCGTGCGCAACCTCGGGATCGCCCTGGACACCGCCGCGCGCGTGATCTTCCTCGGGCGCGACGGTGTCCGGCTCTGAGCCGCTAGAGGGCGTCGTGCCCGTTAGAGGACGTCGTCCGCGTCGATGATCCGGTACGCGTAGCCCTGCTCGGCGAGGAAGCGCTGCCGGTGGGCGGCGAAGTCCTGGTCCACGGTGTCCCGGGCGACCACCGAGTAGAAGTGCGCCGAGTGGCCGTCCGCCTTGGGGCGCAGCACGCGGCCGAGGCGCTGGGCCTCCTCCTGGCGGGAGCCGAAGGTCCCGGAGACCTGGATGGCCACCGTGGCCTCGGGCAGGTCGATCGAGAAGTTCGCGACCTTGGAGACGACCAGGACGCCGATCTCCTTGTTCCGGAAGGCCTCGAAGAGCTTCTCGCGCTGGGCGTTGCTGGTCTCGCCCTTGATCACGGGCGCGTCCAGGGCCTCGCCGAGCTCGTCCAGCTGGTCGATGTACTGGCCGATGATCAGCGTCTGGTCCTTCTCGTGCTTCTTGACCAGGGCCTCCACCACCCGCCGCTTGGTCGCCGTGGTGGCGCAGAAGCGGTAGCGCTCCTCCGGCTCGGCGGTCGCGTAGGCGAGCCGCTCCGAGTCGGTCAGGGTGACCCGCACCTCGCAGCAGTCGGCGGGCGCGATGTAGCCCTGGGCCTCGATCTCCTTCCACGGGGCGTCGAAGCGCTTGGGGCCGATCAGGCTGAACACGTCGCCCTCGCGGCCGTCCTCGCGCACCAGGGTGGCGGTCAGGCCGAGCCGGCGGCGGGCCTGGAGGTCGGCGGTGAACTTGAACACCGGCGCGGGCAGCAGGTGCACCTCGTCGTACACCACCAGGCCCCAGTTGCGGGCGTCGAACAGCTCCAGGTGGGCGTAGACGCCCTTCCGCTTGGTCGTCATCACCTGGTAGGTGGCGATGGTGACCGGGCGGATCTCCTTCCTGGTGCCGCTGTACTCGCCGATCTCGTCCTCGGTGAGCGAGGTGCGCTTGACCAGCTCGTGCTTCCACTGGCGGGCCGAGACGGTGTTGGTGACCAGGATCAGCGTGGTCGACTTGGCGTGCGCCATGGCGGCCGCGCCGACCAGCGTCTTGCCGGCGCCGCAGGGCAGCACCACGACGCCGGAGCCGCCGTGCCAGAAGCCCTCGACGGCCTGGGCCTGGTACGGGCGCAGCTGCCAGCCGTCCTCGTCCAGCTCGATCGGGTGCGCCTCGCCGTCCACGTAGCCGGCGAAGTCCTCGGCGGGCCAGCCGAGTTTGAGCAGCACCTGCTTGATCTGGCCGCGCTCGGAGGGGTGCACCACCACGGTGTCGGGGTCGACCCGGGCACCGACCAGCGGGACGATCTTCTTGGAGCGCAGCACCTCCTCCAGGACCGGGCGGTCGGTGGTGGTCAGCACCAGCCCGTGGGTGGGGTGCTTGGACAGCTGGAGCCGGCCGTAGCGGCCCATGGTGTCCGCCACGTCGACCAGCAGGGCGTGCGGCACCGGGTAGCGGGAGTACGTCACCAGGGCGTCGACGACCTGCTCGGCGTCGTGCCCGGCGGCCCGGGCGTTCCACAGCCCGAGCGGGGTCACCCGGTAGGTGTGGACGTGCTCGGGCGCCCGCTCCAGTTCGGCGAACGGGGCGATGGCGCGGCGGCAGTCGGCGGCCTTGGGGTGGTCGATCTCCAGGAGGAGAGTCTTGTCGCTCTGGACGATGAGCGGTCCGTCGTTCACGCGGGGGAGCCCTCCACTGGCTGACAGGCTGACTGGCTGGGTCTGACGCAGACCCTCCAGTGTCGCTCATTTCGCGCGGAACGTGGGCGGGCTGTTTCGACGGGGGCGGGCTACTTCCATTCGTAGAGCACGGCCCGGCCCGCGCCGGTGGGGTCGTTGTCGAACTCGAACACACCGACCAGGTCGTTCAGGCGCAGGAAGGTGTCGGCGGAGCTCTCGAAGTAGATGCTGCCGCGCCAGCTGACCGCCCCGCCCTCGGTGAAGTGGCCGATGCCGCTGCCGTGCCAGCTGTAGGTCTCGCCCTTGTCGGTCATGCCGACGCCCTGGCCCTCGCCGAACAGCGAGCCGTCGGGCCGCAGCTCGGACTCGTAGGTGACGAACTCCCGGACCGGGTGGCCGAGCAGCTGGCCGACGCCGGTCATCGACACCTCCAGCGCGGGGCCGCCGACCGTGGCCAGCACCCGTCGGCCGCTCTCCGTGGTGGTGAACTCCGCTATCCGGTCACCGAGCATGGTGGTCGCCTCCTTGGCGGGAACCCCCCTGTTCCCGGAGTACGCCCGTGGGCGCGCCCCGTCAACTGCTCCGAGTGGCCACGGTCCGAGTGACCACGGTGCGTGCTCGCTCGTTGAACCGGTCATGAAGAACTCGAAGCGCGTTCTCACCGCCCTCGCCCTGATGGGCACGGCCTTCGCCGCCACCGCCTCCTCGGCCGGCTCCGCCCACGCCCTCGCGGGCATCGGGGAGGGGCCCGGCGGCCTGCTGGCCGCCCCCGGATTCCTGATCGCCGACCAGGTCGGCGGCGGCTCGCTGCCGGTCGGCCAGGGCGAGATCGGCAGCCTGGCGGACCAGGCCGTCAAGCAGAAGATGAAGGAGTCGCAGGGGCACTGATGCCCTGTCGACTCCCGTCGCCCGTCCTACTCGTCCTGCCCGTCCTACTCGTCCAGCTCCGCGACGCCGGTGATCCGGTGCAGGGCGAAGGTGCGGAGTTCGTCGGCGTGGTGGTCGAAGGCGGTGACGAAGCCGCCTTCGACCTTCACCGGGTCGATGATCCGCTGGCTGGCGATGCCCTCGGCGTTGAGGTAGCCGATCCACATCCGCTCGCCGAGCAGGACGGCGGTCTGGAGCGCGGCGAGGGTCTCGGCGGCGGCGGTGCGGGGGAGTTGGCGCGGGTCGGGGGTCGGCTCGCGGCGGGTGGCGGTGGCGGCGCGGTCGCCGGCCCGGACGGCCTTGATCGCGGCGGCGAGCAGGGTGTCGTCGGGGGTGGGCGGCCCGTCGGGGACGGGCGTGGGGGCGCTGCGGGGCGGGGTGCGGTGGCTGTCCGGCCGGGTGATCAGGACGTCGCCCTCGGCGGATTCGGCGGCCGGGGCGTAGCCCATGGTGCGCAGCGCGGTGAGCAGGACGTCCGGGGCGGCCTGGGCGGCGAGGACGGTGGGGGCGAGCAGGCGCAGCCGCAGGTCGGCGGCGCGGCGGTCGGCGAGCACCTCGTTCAGCAGGGCCGGGTCGTCGCAGCGCAGGTAGGAGGAGGCGGCCCCGACCCGCAGGATGCCGTGCCGGCGGGCGACGTCGTCGATCAGGTAGGCGAGCGGCTGGGGGACGGGCGTGCGGCTGTGCTGGGCCAGGAAGGTCTGGAGGTCGGCGGCGGTGCGGCCGGCGTCGAGGGCGCGGCGTACGGAGGTCGGGGTGAAGCGGTAGACGGTGGCGCCGCCCTTGGACTCGATGTCGGCGCACAGGGCGAGCGCCTGGGCGAGCGGGGTGAGCAGCGGGCCGGGGGCGATCGCGGTGAGGTCCGGCTGGAGGATCACGTGGTCCAGCGGCTGCGGGAGCAGCGGGCCGAGCACCTCGGCCGGGTCGGACTCGGCGGTGAGCAGGGCGCGGGCGGGGGCGGCGAGGGCGCCGCGGCCGGTGATGCCGAGCAGTTCGGCCTCGGCGAGGGTCCAGGCGGTGAGGTCGTCGCGCAGTTCGTGGCCGCTCGGGCCGGTGGGGCCGCCGCGCAGCGGGCGCTGCCAGCGCAGGGTGGGCAGCAGTTCCGCGGCGGTGGCCGGGGTGCCGGGCGGGAGTTCGGCGAGCAGTGCGAGGGCGGCCCGGCGGACGGACGGGGCGAGGGTGCGGTCGAGTTCGGGGCCGAGGGCGGCGCGCGGCTTGCCCTTGCCGTCCGGGGTGCCGGTGAGGGCGGGGACGCGGGTGGCGGTGAGCCAGGCGGTGGCCAGCACGGACCAGCGTTCGGCGGTGTCCAGTTGCAGCCAGCCGTCGTAGGCCGGGGTCGGCGCCCAGCATTCGTCGGCCTCGCCGTCGGGGGCCAGTAGCCCCGCGGTGTAGGCGAGTTCGAGCCAGAAGGCGGCCTGCTGCTCGGTGGTCTCCAGGGTCTGGGCGGCGCGCTTGAGGTCCCGTACGCCGAGGCCGCCGGCCCGCAGGGTGGGCGGCGGGGTGAGGCCCCAGGTGTCGAGGAGCTCCTCGACGGTCTTGACGGCGGTGTGCGCCTGGCCGGCCGCGGCGTTGTCCACAGCCTGTGGATCGCGCGGGGGAGCGGCGGGCGCGGGCTCGGGCTGGAGCGGTTCGACGGTGCGGTGGGTGCGGCCGCCGCGCAGGTGCAGGGCCAGCTCGCGGGGCAGTACGACGCTGCCCGGGCTGGTGGGCAGCAGCAGGCCGCGGGCCAGCAGCCATTCGACCGGGCTCTGCGCGTCCTCGGCGGTGACCGGGCGGGTGGCGTCCGGGACGGTGCCGGTGGGCGGCCCCCAGACCAGCCGGTCCAGCAGCCGCAGCGCCGGTTCGGGGGCGGTGTCGAGCAGGGCGGCGCAGCGGGCGCGGTCGGTGAGCAGGGCGGTCAGCGCGGCGACCGCGGTGACCGGGTCCGGGGTGGCGGGCTGCCCGGCGGAGGCGAGCAGCTGCTGCAGCCGGGCCGGGGACATGCCGGTGGTGGCGTCGGCGAGGGTGGGGCCGAGGCCGGTGCGGCCGGGGTTGGCGGCGGTGGGGGCGAGTGCCTCGCGGACGGCGAGCACCAGCCGCAGGCCGTTGTCGGGGCCCCAGAGCAGCGCCCGGTCGCGCAGGACGGCGACGGCGCGGGGGAGGGCGGAGGCGACGGCGGCGCGGTCGGCCGGGGTGAGCGGGGTGGCGCCGGGGTGCGGCTTGACCTTGGCCGGGCCGGTCAGCAGGGTGCGGACGGTGGTCAGGGAGGTGCCGTCCGGGGCGGTGGCCAGGGCCTCGGCGACCTGGAGGGTGAACCGGTCGAGCCGCTCCAGGGCGCGCAGCGCGGAGGCGCGCGAGGACAGCCGGGCGGCGAGCTGGGTGAGGTCGCCGGGGACGGGGTTCAGCAGGTCGGGGCGGGACCGGAGCAGGGCGGCGAGCGCGTCGTCGGGGCGGGCGCGCAGCTCCTCGGCGAGGGTGCGGGGGCCGGCGGGCGTCCTGCGCTGGCCTTGGGGGCCCTGCTGTGTGGTCATTCGACCTAGGTTAGTCGGGCGCGCCGACGGTGGGGTGCGCTCGTACGGCGGGGCCGGGGGCTGCCGTGGGCCGGGGCCCCGGTAGTGCGGTGGCCGGTGGCTGCGGTGGCGCGGGGTGCGCGGCGGGACTCGCGTCGACGGGGCACGGTGGGTAGCGTCACGGCCGAGGGCGGTTCGGTGGGCGGTCGCCGCGGTTCGGCGGACGGCGTGGGCGAGGCGGGGTGTCGGTGATGACGGACGGCGAGTGGTGGCGCAAGAGCGGGCCGTGGAGCGAGCGGCCGGGGGCGTCGGGTGCATCCGCGCCGTCGACGCCTCCCCCGACGACTCCCCCGACGACTCCCCCGGCGGCTCCGCCGGCCGCGCCCGAGGGTCCGGCGGCGGAGGACAGCGTGTACGGGCCCTCGGTCGCGTCCGGGTTCACCGGGGCGGGTGGCATTCCGAACGTGTCGCTGGACCTGCCGGGCGTCGCCTCGCCCGAGGGCGGTTCGGAGGTGATCCCGCCGCCGATGGTGCAGAGTTCGAGCCCGTGGACGATGACGATGCTCGACTTCTCGGACACGCCGCAGCCCGCGCCGAAGCCGATCCCCGAGCAGCGCGCGGAGGACGCGGCGGCGCAGGCCGGGGGGCGGCCGGTGCGGCTGTCGAAGCGGCAGCGGAAGGCGCAGGCCAGGGCCGCGCAGGCGGAGGCCGGGAAGGCCGCGACGGCCGCCGGGGCGGGCCAGGGGGCCCGCAAGCCGTCCCCGCTGATCCTGTTGTCCTGCGGGCTGTTGGTCGGCGGTGCGGTGTCGGGGTTCTTCCCGGCCATGCTGGCGGGCTGGGGGCTCGGCTACCTGTCCCGTCAACTCTCGGATCTGACACGTAAGTTCGTGATCCTGGGGATCCCGCTGGTGACGATGAGCGCGACCGCGCTGTTCGCGATGCGAACGGCGAAGCAGGGGGCGGGCGGTGGCGGTGGCGGGGTGCAGACCGGTTCCCCGCTGGGGCAGTTCAGCTGGTCGATGGCTCCGGGCGTGTTGCGCACCTCGGCGGTGCTGACGGCGGTGGTGCTGTTGCTGCTGAGCATGCGCCGCCGTCCGCCGCAGCAGGGCTGAGCGCCGGGGCCGCCCCCGCCGGCCCGCCCGCGCCCGAACGCGCCCGCCCGCGCCCGCCCGCGCCCGCCCGCGCCCGAACACGGGCGCGGAGGGCCGCCCCCCGGCGGCTCAGGAGAGCGCCGTGAAGCCCGTGCAGAGCAGGCGGATGCTCCGTACGTACTTCTCGTCCTGGCTCAGTCGCGGGATCAGGTCGCCCATGACCAGTGGGAACCGTTCGCGGAGTTCGGCGTAGAGCTCGGCGGTGACGGTCGGCGGGGCGGTGGGCTGGTTCTGCTCCTGGAGCACGAAGCCGGTGACGTGGCTGAGCAGGGTGTCGGCGGCCGTGCCGCAGTGCTCGGCGGGCAGGCCCGCGTCGAGGAGGGTGCGCAGCAGGCGTTCCATCAGGGAGAGGCCGCCGGTGCTGAGCACCCCGGGGCTCTCGGCGAGGAGTTGGGCGCCGCCGGCGTGCTGTTTGATCTCGTGGCGCAGGGTGACGGCCTGGGCCTCGACGCGGTCCTGCCAGCCGGCGTCGGGCGGGAGGGCGGCGAGGGCGGCGGTGCCCGCGTCGTACGCGCGGCGGCTGATCCGGTCGGCCATCAGGGCGAGCAGTTCGTCCTTGCCGCGCACGTGGTAGTAGAGGCTGCCGGCGTGGGCGTCGAGGCGTTCGGCGACCTGGCGCATGGACAGGTTCTGGTAGCCGACCTCGGCGAAGACGGCCATGCCGGCGTCGACGATGCGCTCCTTGGTGAGCTTCATGCGGTCCACCGTACATCGTTTTCCAACACTGTTCGAAAACTGTGCTACCTTTGCTCCATCAGGTTTTCGAACGGCGTTGGAAAGCGCCGGAACCGGGGGGAGGGCCAGTCATGGACGCCATCGTCTTCAACGTGACCACGGCTGCGCTGATGGTCATGATGGTCAACTGCGGGCTCGGCGTGGTCGGCCGCGACACCCTGCGCGGACGGCCGCTCCCGTGGGCGGCGATCGCCCTGACCGCCGTCGCCGTCGGCGGGGTGCTGCTCCAGCTGGTGTGGTCCGGCGCCATGGACGCGCTGGACGCGGACCCGGCGCGGTCCGGCTGGTGGCGCGAGTTCACCTCGGTGTTCATGCAGAACGGCGGCCTCTTCGGCGGCCTGTGGAACCTCGTCAGCCTCGCCGCCGTCGCCGCGCTCGCCCAGTGGTACTGGGGCGGCACGCTCACCCTCGGCTTCTTCCTGGCCGGCATCCTGCTGCCCGGCCGGATCGACACCCTGATCGGCATCGGCGGCGGCCCCAGCGCCGACCCCCGCAACTTCGCCGGCAGCTCCGGCGCCACCTACTTCCTCGGCGCCACCCTGGCCCTCGCCTTCCTCACCCGCACCCGGCTCCCCAAGGAGATCGCCCTGGCCGCCGGCGTCCCGGCGCTCGGCCTGGCGATGTGGTTCGCCCAGGAGAACGGCCACGGGCTGGTGTCGGTCTACGGCTTCGTGCTCGCCGGGGCGGTCTGGGCGGTGCGGCGGCAGGTGGTGGGCCGCAAGGGGGGTCCGGCGGCGGACCGGGCGACCGCCTGACGGTAGCGTGGGCCCCGGGCCCGTCGCCCAACTCCCTTGCGGGGTACGGCGACGGGCCCGATTCCGTTCCGCGAACCGGAGGTGCCCGGTGGCCCGCCTGTACGTCCGCTCCGACCTCGACCCGAGCGACCGGGAGGCGCACGTCGCTGTCCTCGTCGTCGATCCCGACGGCACCCCCGGCGAGCGGGCCCTGGACCGGCTCGGCGCGTACTGCTACGAGGGGGACGGCGCGTTCTTCCTGCTGCCGACCGACGGCTGGGCCGAACGCAGCCTGGACGGCGACCGGTTGACGGTGACGATCGCGGTCTACCCGTACGCGCTGGAGCAGGTGCGCGTCGATCCGGCCGACTTCCCGCTCCGTTCGGTTCTCGATCCGGACGCCGCCGTGGTCCTCTCGGCGGAGGTGGTTCTTCCCACGGAAGTGGCTGCCCGTTCGGCCCGGCTCTCCGAGGCCACCGCCGTGTTCACCGGGGCGGCCGGGGTGCCCCTGGAGGCGCTGCTGGCCTCCGGGGAGGACTGGCCGATGGTCCTGGCGGACGGGCCGGCCGAGGAGGAGGGCGAGGGCGAGCGCGAGAAGGCCCGGGTCGAGGTCGAGCAGGCCGGGGTCGTCGAGGCGGTCAACTGACCTGCGGCGCCGCCATGGTGAGGATCCCGTCGAGGACCGCCGCCGGATCGTCCGTGGTCAGCGAGTGCCCGGCGCCGGGCACGATCCGGACCTGGGCGGCCGGGGCGAGCCGGTGCAGCCGCCCGGCGACGGCCCGGGCGTCGTGCAGGGCGCTGCGCTCGCCGAGCAGGAAGAGCGCGGGCGCGTCGAGGCGGGCCAGTTCGGCGTCGTCGAGGGCGGTGGCCAGGGGCAGACGGCGGCGGAAGCCGGTCGAGGCGCGCATCAGGGTCATCAGCTCGGCCTCCAGGATGGCGCTGTTGCCGACCGCCCGGGCCAGCCGGGGGCGGAGCGCGCGCGGGGCCAGAGCAGCGAGGCCGCCGAGGATCAGCCAGGTGTAGAAGCGGCGGCCGACGTCGGCCAGGCCGGCCGGGTCGACCAGGGTGAGGGTGGCGGTCCGGCCGGGGTGGCGGAGCCGGTGGTGGAGGGCGATCCAGCCGCCGTAGGAGCAGCCGACCAGGTGGGCGGTGGGGACGTCGAGCGCGGCGAGGAGTTCCTCCAGCCAGTCGGCGGCGTCGTGGCCGTCCCTGATCGGGGTGGTCTGCACGCTGGCGCCCGGTTCGCCGATGGTGTCCACGGCGATGACGGGGTGCTGCTGGGCGAGGCGTTCGACGTAGGCGTGCCACATCAGGGCGTTGCCGCCGGCGCCGGGGAGCAGCACGACCGGCTGCCCGTGCGCGGGGCCGGTGCGCAGGACGCGGGTGCTGCCGAAGCCGGTGGGGACGGTCGTCGCGGTGTGCTGCCGGGGCCAGAGGCGGGTCAGGGCGTGCTCGTAGGCGGTGCGGAAGCGGGCTTCGGCCTTGCCGTTCGTGAACTCGCTGATTCGCATGATACATGTGTATCACAGGAATGATACGCGTGTACCAACGTGTGCCGGGACAAGGGATTGCCGAAACGCCCGTCCTGGCCCACCACCTGGACGAGCTGTTCCGGGCGCCGCGAAGTCAGGGCGTCAGGCTCTGGTACAGCCCGTCCGCCCACTGCTCGGTGAACTCGCAGAGGTGGCTGGGGTCGGAGCCCTTGGGGGACTGCATCACGGCCGAGGCGAAGCCGCCGTTGTCCGTGGGCCACTCAACGCGGCAGAAGACGATGCCGTTGTTGCTGGGCTTGTTGTCGAGGTACTCCTGGCCGGTCACGGCGTTCGCGATCCGCACCGGGTGCGAGTTCGGCTGGACGGTGTACGGGCCCCGGTAGGTCTGCGCACTGGCGAAGTTGTACGGGAGGCGGGGGGAGCCGTCGGTCCACCAGTCGCACCGGCGCCGTTCGGGCTTGACGTCCTCGTGGCCCTGGCTGGTGAGCCCGAGCTTGGCGGCGAGGTCGGCGGAGACGCGGCAGGGGGTCGGCAGGTCCGGGAGGCCGGGCGCCGAGCTCCTCGACGGGCTGCTCAGCGGCAGCCCGGAGGCGGTGGCCCCGGCCGCGGCCTCGGGCTGATCGGTCCCGTCGTCCCCGGGGAGCGTGGCGACCAGCACCCCGACCACCGCGGCCAGCACGACGCCGACGATCACGCCCATGGTCGTCCGGGCCGAGCGCGACCTCGGGGCGTCCGTCGGTGCCGTCACCGCGAGGTCCTGCACCACGGGCGCGGGCGCGGTCACGGGCGCGGTCACGGGCGTGGACGCGGTCACGGTCACGGGCGCAGCGGTCGGCGCCGGGAGCGGATGGTCGAGCACGGTGGGCACGTCCGGGACGGACCGGTCGAGCATCGCCAACGCCTGTGCCGTGCTGGGTCGTTGCTCCGGCTCCTTCGCCAGCAGCGCCAGGATCAGCGGCGCCAGCCGACCGGCGTTGCGCGGCGGCGCGGGCGGGTCGAACAGGACGGCGGTCAGCGAGGCCGTCGCCGAGTCCCGGCGGAACGGCGAGACGCCCTCGACCGCCTGGTACAGGGTGACACCGAGGGAGAACAGGTCGGAGGCGGCCTGCCCGTCCACGCCGCGCGCCCGCTCGGGCGCGATGTACTCGATCGAGCCGATGAACGCCCCGGTCGCGGTGAGCGTCGTGTCGGCCTGGTGGACGGCGATCCCGAAGTCCGCGAGCAGCACCTCGCCGTCGTCGGCGAGCATCACGTTGGCGGGCTTGACGTCCCGGTGCACCACCCCGGCCGCGTGGGCGGCACCGAGGGCGGTCAGCAGGGCGCGGGCGACCGCGGCCGCCCGCTCGACCGGCAGCGGCCCGTGCGCGGCCAGCCGGTCGCCCAGCGAGCCGCCCGACACCAGCTGCATCACCATCCACGGCATGCCGTCCTCGACCAGCACGTCGTGGACGGACACGATGTGCGGCCGGTCGCGCAGCCGGGCGGCGTTGCGCGCCTCGCGCTCGGCCCGGGCCAGCCGTTCGGCCCGCTCGCCGTCCGAGGTCGCGGGCGGCAGCCACAGCTGCTTGACGGCCACGTCGATGCCCAGCGTCTCGTCGTGGGCCTGCCAGACCCGCCCGAAGCCGCCGGCCCCCAGCTGCCGGACGAGCCGGTAGCGACGGCCGATCAGCCGTCCTGGTATCGCCTCTTCGGTCACGGCCCCGCCCCGCTCTCGATCGCCGCCGACGTCCCCGATGCCGTCGATGCCGCCGCGTGCCGACAGTACGGGCAGGGCTCCGGGTGGATCAACCGACCGTCGTACGTGTCACATCTGCTCGTCGGGATCCGTCGGTGCGGCAGAGGAGCGATGGAGCACCCTCGACGACACGAAGGGACACCCAGCGAGATGCTGACGAACATCATGTACGTGACGGTCTACGTCACCGACCAGGACCGCGCCCTGGAGTTCTACACCGACCGGCTCGGCCTGGAGAAGCGCATCGACCACCCGGGCCCCGACGGGCGCTTCCTGACCGTGGCTGTCCCGGGCAGCCCGGTGGAGATCATCCTCTGGCCGCACGCCCCGGCCGCCGGCCAGCCGGCCTCCCGCCTGCCGGGTGTCACTCCGGGGCCGGTCTTCCTCGAATCGGACGACCTGCGGGCGGACTTCAAGGTGCTGAGCGGGCGCGGCGTCACCTTCGAGCAGTCCGAGCCGGAGGACTACGGCTTCGGCATCCGCGTCGAAGCCGTGGACCCGGACGGCAACCGCATCTCGCTGCGCCAGCGCGCCGCCTGGATGGGCGGCGACAAGGACTGAGCGAGCCGGGCCGCCGGTCGGCCCCCGGGCCCGCCGCCACCCCTCCCGCTGCGGGGGTTAACACCCGTACGGGAGGGGTGCTTTCCCCGTTCTGCGGCTCCGCCCGGCGGGCCAGACTCGGGGCATGCCCACACAGTCCGTGACGATGACCAAGGCCGCGGCCGCTCCGGCGTCCGCCGCCCCGCAGCCGGAGGGCGGCGGCAGTGACTTCGCCCAGTTGAGCCGCCGGATCGCCGCCGAGGGCCTGCTGGACCGCCGCCCCGGCTACTACGCGGCCCGCATCGGGCTGGTGCTCTTCGCGTTCGTCGACGGCTGGTGCGCCCTGTACGCGATCGGCGACACCTGGTGGCAGCTCGCCCTGGCGGCCGTGATGGCCGCGGTCTTCGCCCAGGTCGCACTGCTGTCGCACGATCTGGCACACCGCCAGGTGTTCAGCCGGCGGGTGCCCAGCGAGGTCGGCGGCCGGATCGCCGCCAGCCTGCTGATGGGCATGAGCTACGGCTGGTGGATGAACAAGCACACCCGCCACCACGCCAACCCCAACCACGAGGAGCGCGACCCGGACGTCTCGCCCGACCTCGTCGTGTGGTCCCAGCGGCAGGCCCGGCAGGCGAGCGGCCTCGCCCGGTTCATCGGCCGGCGGCAGGCGTACCTGTTCTTCCCGCTGCTCCTGCTGGAGGGCCTCAACCTCAGCTTCAACAGCTTCCGCGCGCTGCGCGGCCCCGCGGTGAAGCGGCCGGTGCTGGAGGGCGTCCTGCTGGTCGTCCACTTCGCGGCCTACTTCGGCCTGGTCTTCGGCGCGCTGCCGTTCGGCAAGGCCCTGGCCTTCGTCGCCGTGCACCAGGCGCTGCTCGGCGTCTACCTGGGCTGCGTCTTCGCGCCGAACCACAAGGGCATGCTGATGGTGACGCCCGGGATGCGGCTCGACTTCCTGCGCCGCCAGGTGCTCACCTCACGCAACGTCCGCGGCGGGCCGCTGCTCGACGTGGTGATGGGTGGCCTCAACTACCAGGTGGAGCACCACCTGTTCCCCAGCATGCCGACCCCCGCACTCGGGCGGGCGGCCCGGATCACCCGGGAGTTCTGTGCGGAGAAGGACATCCCGTACTACGAGACCGGGCTGCTCCGCTCCTACCGGGAGATCCTCACCCACCTGCACCGCACGGGCGAGCCGATCCGCTCCGGCGACTGAGCGGCGCCGCCCGGGCCCGTGTGACGGGCTGCGGCGCGAGGCGGGGCGAGACGGGGCGAGGCGGGGCGATGCGCAGGAAGTCGGCGGGGTCGACTTCCTGCGCATCGGAGCGGTCACCAGGCCGCCCGGTGCGCGGGGTGGATGGACACCCCGTCAGGACTGGGGCAGCATCGAGCAGCCGGGGTCGTCCAGCCACACCTCCTGGCCGTCCGGCGAGACGGTGAGCCCGAACCGATCGAAGCCAGGACGGCCGTGCGCGGCCCACCGGCGCCAGGCGGCCTCGACCTGGTCCCAGAGCCGTCTGGGGCCGGACTGCACCACCTCGTACGTGGTGCGGTCGGGCTCCCAGTCGACGGTGGCCCAGGAGGTGACGGCCGTGTCGTGCAGCCACAAGGTGTAGCTGCCGTCGGCGTACCGCTCGACCAGGGGGAAGGCGTCCGGCACCTGCACGCCGACTGCGAACATCGCCGGCCAACTGCTGACGGCCTCCGGCGAGAGCGAGGTCGAGGACCGCACCCCGTCGGCCGGCCACGGGCCGGACAGGTACTCCAGGCTGTGCGGCCGGACGGTGCGCTGGCGGCGCAGCCGCATGAAGGCGGACGAGCCGGTGAACTGCCCGCTCGCCGTGCCGTCCGGGCCCACGGTGAGCCGGGCGATCGCCTCACCGCCGTACTCGGGCCCCCACGGCGCGACGACCACGGCCCCCGGGCGGGACTGCGCCACCCAGGCGTACGGGAGTTCGCGGACCGAGCAGGTGGCGATCACCCGGTCGAACGGCGCGCCAGCGGGGTGTCCCTGGAAGCCGTCGCCGACGACGCAGGTCGGGGTGAACCCGGCGCGGGTGAGGCGGAGTCGGGCGCCGGCGGAGACGTCTTCGTCCACGTCGACGGTGACGACCTGATCGGAGCCGAGCCGGTGGGCGAGCAGAGCGGCGTTCCAGCCGGTGCCGGTGCCGATTTCCAGCACCTGGTGGCCGGGGTCCACGGAGAGTGCGGCGAGCATCGAGAACACCATGGTCGGCATGGAGTTGGAGGACGTGGGGGTCGTGCCCCGGCCGGTGCCGCAGTGCGCGCCGTCGTCCCACTGGGTGGTGAGCGGGACGTCCGAGTAGACGGCGTTCCACCAGGCGGCCCGATCCACGTGCCGGTTCACGGCATCCCCCTGGCGGATCCCGTCCCCCTGGCCGGGCCAAACGAGCGTGGGGACGAACCAGTGCCGCGGCACGGCGTGGAAGGCTGACAGCCAGTCCGGGGTGAGCGACCCGTTCGCGGTGAGCGCGGAGGCCAGCCGGGCCCGGCCGACCTCCGCTTCGTGCTTCTCGCTCACGCGTCAGCGACCCGACGCCGGACCGCTGCCGTCCGAGGAGTTGCCCCCTCGTCGCTGCCGCCGCCCCCATGCTTGTTGCCGCTGCTGGAGTCGTCCTGCTGCCCGCCACCCTGGCCGTTCCCGGACCCGCCACCGTGCTTGCCGTCGCTGGACATGGGCATGTGCTTCCCCTTTCTTCGGCGATGCCTGATGCATCGTCAGGTGCAACGGTAGGTGGACGACAGGCCTGGAAGGACGGCTGATTCTCGAATATTCCGGCACCCGGCAGGTGCCTTTCTCGGGGATTCCTCAGACGGTTCCGAGCGCTCTACGGCAGCGTGTTATGACCTTGTGGGCGTCCGCGCCGTAGACCGCTGCGTTCTCCAGGGTCTCCCAGACGCGCAGGTACAGCGCCACGTTCTCGGGTTGGTCGAGCCAGAGCTCGGCGTGCCAGTCCTCGACGACGACGAGTCGTTCGTCGTGGATCCAAAATCCGTTGGCAGGTGGCAACTTGAGTGAAGCCTCGAACGGGACGATGCCGAGGGTGACGGTGTCCAGGCCGATCACGCCGCTGAGGCGATCGAGTTGCGCGGCCATGACGGCCGGCGGGCAGACCTGTGCGCGCAGGGCTGCTTCCCACATGATGATGTGGTACTTCTTGCCTGGCCGGTACAGGGCTTCCTGCCGCTTGATTCGAGCTCGAACGGCATCTTCTATGTCACGCGGCGACCGGTGCAGATCGACGTATCCGGTGAAGACGCGCCGGGCGTAGTCGGCCGTCTGGAGCAGGCCGGCGATCATGGAGTTCTCCCATGCGCGCATGACAGCCGAGCGTTCGTACTCAACGGTCAGCGTGTCCTGGACCGGGCGATGTCCGGCGGCCAGTTGTCTTCGCCAGGAGCGTGTTCCCGACTCGAAGGCTCGAAGCTTGGCCGACAACTCGGCGGCGGTGTGGGGTTGTCCGACGCCCTCGGCCCAGGCGTCGAGGTCGCCGTGTGTCGCCGTCTGTCGGCCGGTCTCCAGCTTGCTGACCTTGGACTGCGTCCAGCCGAGCCGGTCGGCCAGTTGCCGACCAGTGAGACCGCCCTCGGTCCGCAGCTCACGGAGCCGCTGACCGAGGGCGATCCTGGCTTGCTGGAAGTCGGTGCTCACACGTCGGACGGTACCCCAGTGCTGAACTCGCGACTCGGGATGGCGTAGTGCCAGGCGGCATCCCGGACCTGGCACGCACGGGCGACCTGCACCGGGTCGGTGATGAGCTCGATCTTGGTGATTTCGTCATCGTCGTCGAAGTGCAGCAGGGCGATGACGCGGGAGTCGAACAGCCAGGCGTCCTCGTGCGGGAGGTTCAGCCGCTCGGCGTCGGCCCGCCAGAGGTACCGGGTGTCCTCGCCGACGGCGTTGTTCCGCTCGGCGTTGTTGAGGAGGTAACGCTGCCCCAGGGTGGGCGGGTTGTCCATGATCCGGACTCGCTCGAACCGCTTTCCCAGGGCTGACTGTTCGCGGCGCGAACGGCACCAGGGGTGGTCGAGGTCCCACTCGGGGTCCAGCCCGGCGGCGAACCGACGGTAGGTCTCGCTCTGCTCGTCGGAGCGGTACTGGCGCCGGGTTTCCAGCCGGAAGGCGGTGTGCTGGAAAGTCGTGAACATTTCTTCGAACTCGTCATAGCTGATCAGCACGGGTTCGCGGGCCACGTCGCGCGGTCCGAAATCGGCGATCAGCGCGCGCGGTACGACCACGAAACCCTCGCTGGGTTTGACGTCACGGAGTTGGGCGATCTCGGCAGGGTCGGTCACGGCGTCGCCCTGGACGATCACGTCTCCGGTTTCCGCATCCTCGTAGAGGGTCGGGCATCCGCTGTGTCCCGAGGTGCTTCCGATGTACCGCAGTCGTCGGCTCATGGCCGGCTCCCTTCGCTGTCGGTCAGGCGAAGTCAGGATGCCCTCAACCTGCCTTGGCGCGGGCGGTGATTCTCGAATATTCGCCCATGGGGCTGGAGTTGTGCGCGTTGCGGATGCGAGCGTTCTCGGACGCAGGTCTCGTACTCGCGCGAAAAGGGCGATGCCGGTGCCCGAATTCGTGCCGCAGCGGAGGAACACCGAGTTCGCCAACGACGGATTCGATCACACCGCTCGGCGGTTGGAGGCCAGGACCGGATATCTCTCCGACCAGCGGATGCCTTCCTACGCCGAGTTCCTGCGCACGGGCGACACCGCCGGTGAGGTCGGCCATCCCTGGTTCGACAACGTCCGCCGGATGGCCGGCAATGCGGTCCGCCACGCGGAGTTCCGGTCTCGGCTGCCGGAGTTCAGGGGCGGCGGCTGAGCCCGGCAGGGTCCGCTACGGGATGTCGGCGATGGCGACCGTGGTGGAGTGGTCGTCGGCCTCGGTGAGGGGGGTGCCGTCCGGGGCCCAGAGGGCGGCGCCGCCGCAGCCGGTCCAGGGGCCGGAGGGGCCGACGTGGTTGGCGAGGACGACGTGCATGCCGGTGGACTTGGCGATGCCCGGGTAGACGGTGGCCCGCTCGTGGATGCCGCCGCCGGTGCCGTAGAGGGAACTGGCGAGGTGGATGGCGCAGCCGTCGGCGGCGCCCCGGCCGGTGAGGTCGGGGAAGTGGTTGTCGAAGCAGGTGGCGAGGGCGAAGCGGTGGCCGCCGAGTTCGAAGCGGCCGTCCTGGTCGCCAGCGGTGAAGATGCCCTGCTCGTTCTCGTAGAGATGCTGCTTGAGGTAGGCGGTGATCAGTTCGCCGTCGGGCCCGTAGACGTACGTGCCGATGGCGGGCCGGGGTCCGCCGGTGGGGACGGCGCAGTTGAGGACGATGGCGATGCCGGTGGCTCGGAGCGGGGCCAGGCGCGGGTCGTCGGGGGTGACCCAGAGGGCGGGGTCGGCGGCGAGGGCTTCGAGTTCGTAGCCGGTGAGGGCGAACTCGGGGAAGACGATCAGCTCGGCGCCCTGGGCGCGGGCCTGCTCGGCGAGGGCGACGAGCTGCCGGACGTTGGCGGGGATGTCGGCGGGGGTGCAGGACAGCTGAGCTGCGGCGATCTTCATGGCGGTCAGAATGGCACGGGCGGGGAGTGGGAAGTCGATGGGGTCGACTTCCCACTCCTGGGACGTGCGGAGGGTCAGGCGTGGTGGTCGAATTCGCCGGCCTTGATGCCGCTGAGGAGGGAGGAGAGGGCGCCCGGGGTGGTGCGGAGGATGAGGTGGCCCTCGTCGGACTCGCGGAGTTCGACGGCTTCGCCAACCGTGCGGACCTCGATACACGCGTTACTTGCACCGGAGTAGCTGGACCTCTGCCACTCTGACTTGCGCATTCGGCCCTCCTTGGCTCGGTTGGCCCGTCGCGCGGTCGGGCGCGACGGGCCGGAGGTTAGGTGTGGTGGTCGAATTCGCCGGTCTTGACGCCCTTGAGAAGGGCGGCGAGGGCGGCCGGGGTGGTGTGGAGGATGAGGTGCCCCTCGTCGGACTCGCGGAGTTCGATCAGGTCGCCCGTCGCACGGACTTCGACGCACTCATTGCCTGAGGCGCTGTAGCTGGACTTCTGCCACGCAGAATCACGCATATGGGCCTCCGTGGTTTGGGTTTGGCTCGTCAGCGGCTTGGAGGTTGGGCGTGGTGGTCGAACTCGTCAGCTTTGATGCCGTGGAGGAGGGCGGCGAGGGCGGCGGGGGTGGTGTGGAGGATGAGGTGGCCCTCGTCGGACTCGCGGAGTTCGACCGCCCGGCCGGCGGCACGCACCTCCACGCACTCGCTGGACGCCCCGCTGTAGCTGGACTTCTGCCACTCTGACTTGCGCATTCGGCCCTCCTTGGCTCGGTTGGCCCGTCGCGCGGTGGGCGCGCGACGGGCTGGAGGTTAGGCGTGGTGGTCGAATTCGCCGGTCTTGACGCCCTGGAGGAGGGCGGCGAGGGCGGCCGGGGTGGTGTGGAGGATGAGGTGCCCCTCGTCGGACTCGCGGAGTTCGATAGCGCCGTCTACGGCGCGGACTTCGACACAGGTGTCGTTTGCTCCGGAGTAGCTGGACTTCTGCCACTTGAACTTAGTCATGTTTGTCTTCCATCTCTGCCTTGACAGCTTGCATGAACGATCGAGACTCATCCTCCGACAAGGCGACGGACTCCATGCGGGCGAGAGTCTCCCGGAACGCGGCCAGGTGGGGTGGAGCGTCATAGAGGTGGTTGCCGTGGCCCGAGTCCATTTGGACAGTGTCGAGCTCGGGCACTGCACCGTTGGCGTAGGTGAAGTTCTCGCTGGGGCCGGGCAACGTCTCGATGTCGAACGGTACGACTCGGATCGAGATTCCCGGAGTGTAGGAGTCTTCGATGAGAGCGCCGAGCTGGTCGGCGAGGATCTTTGGACCGCTGAACTGCATCCGCAGTGCTGCCTCGTGGATGAACCCTGTGTAGGGAACGTCTCCGGACCTGATGATCTGCTGCCGCTGCATGCGGAAGGCGGTTCTGAGATCGACTTCATGAGGAGCTGGGGCGGGGAAAGCCCGACTGAAGACTGCCGAGGCGTAGGCGCTTGTCTGAAGTAGCCCAGGGAGGAAGGTGATCGTGAAGGTGGCGAGTCTTTGCGCGTGGCCCTCAACTTCGGCCACATCGAGGAAGTCGTCTGAGAGGGTGCCGCGATACTCCTCCCACCACCCCTTGCCTCGCTCACCGATGAGGGTGGCGAGAGCTTCGATGAGGGGCTCGTTGACACAGCTGCAGGCAGCGGCGATCACGCGCAGTCGGTCAGTGCTGATGCCGATTCTGCCTGACTCCATCTGCGTCACCTGGGCTGGGCTCATGCCGACCATCCGGCCAAGTTCAGTGCCGCCGAACCCAGCCTGCTCGCGCATCCTCCGAAGCTCGATTCCGAGTCGGCGCTGGCGGAGTGTTGGGTTCGAACGAGGAGGCATGGCTTCCTTCCAGGTGCAGTGTGGCCCAGTCTGCCGCGCTGGCTGAGCGCGAGGTCATCAGTTACCACCGTAGAGGGAACTTTCCGCGAGAGTAGTAATTTGGATACTCGTGTGCGTTATGGTCGATGTCACATCGATCCGACGGATCGTCAGTAACGCTTGCCAGCAAGCGCCGCAGAGCAGCCATGCCCATCTGCCTGGCCTGGCTCACGGCGACATCCATCCGCCGGATTCCCCTTCTCAACCACGCCCGGGAGAACTCCCATGCGTCACCTCAACACGCCCTCGCTCGCCCTGGGCCGTCAGGCCCTCCAGGACGCCATGGTCCGCCTCGGCTGGCCCGCCTCCACCATCTTCGAGGCCGAACTCTGCCTCTACGAACTCCTCGTGAACGCCTGGCGGCACGGCGCCACCCCCGCCCCCGTCGTCCAGATCCTCGCGATGACCCGCAACACCCTCCGGGTCTCCGTCTCCGACGAGAGCCCGCTCTTCCCCGGCCTCCACGCCCCCTCCGTCCTCGCCGAGTCCGGGCGCGGTCTCCAACTCGTCGAGGGCCTCACCACCCGCTGGGGCGTCGACCCCCGGGAGCACGGCAAGTCGATCTGGTTCGAGCTGGACGGTGCCCAGTGACCCGCCACCCCATGCAGCCCACCGACCCCCGGATCCGGGCCTTCACCGAGGACCACATCCTCAGCCTCCTCGCCGAACTCCACGAGCGCGGCCGCCGGTTCGGCCTGATCTTCCCCTCGGCCGCCACCGACCGGACCCTCGACGGCCGCGTCCTGGTCTGCTTCAACACGGCCCCGGCGTCGACCCTCCTCAACCTCCTCACGCTGCTCCTCGACGCCGACCGCGAGCGAGACCGGGACCGAGACCGCGACCGCGAGCGCCCGTGCGATTCCTGATCGCCGCCGCCTTCGCGACGCTCCTCGCCCTCGCGATCGCCACGGTCGCCCTGGGCGTCGTCACCGCCCTCCGCGCGGCCCCGCCCGATCCCGACGAGGACGCCTGAGCGCGAACAGCGGAAGAGGGCCGCCACCGCCCCCCGGCGATCACGACCCTCGTCTCCCGTGCTGTTCTGCCCGCCCCGCTCGGCCCTCCTCAGGCCTTCTTCTCGAATCCCGCCAGCACCTCGCGCGGGTCGAAGGTGACCCGGATCCGCGCGATCTTCCCGTCCTCCACGTGCATCCAGTTCGCCGTCGGCGCCGGCGGCGCGATGCTGGTGTTCAGTTCGAACCAGGTGATGACCTCGTCACCCTCCGCCACCCGCACCTTCACGTCGATCTTCTCCAGCACCTGACCGAGCCCCCGCAGCCCGCCCAGCGCCTGGTCGATCCCGGCCGCCTTGCCGAGCGGTCCCACGAAGTCGACGTCCTCGGCCAGCAGGCCCCGGATGGTGTCGAAGTCGCCCGCCTCCCAGGCGGTGAAGTAGGTCTCGGCCAGCTCTCGCGCGTTCTTCGTCGTCGTCATGCCTCCATCCTTCCGCGACCTCTCCCATCCGTCCAACAGATAGAACCGATGCCAGCTATCATCCTCAGATATGGAGATGCACCAGCTGCGCTACTTCGCCGCCGTCGTCGACGAGGGCTCCTTCACGGCCGCCGCAGCCCGCCTGCACGTCAGCCAGTCCGGCGTGAGCACCCAAGTCGCCAAGCTGGAAAAGGAGTTGGGCCAGCAGCTACTGGATCGCGCCGGCCGCCGCATCCATCTCACCCCGGCCGGGGAGGCCATCCTCCCGCTCGCCAAGAACGCCCTGGCCACCCTCGACGCCATCCGGCACACCGCCGCCGAGTTCGCCGACGCCGTACGCGGCCGGGTCCGGCTCGGCATGATCATGGGCTGCTCGATCCCGCCCTTCCTGGACACCGTCGCCGACCTCGGCCGCACTCACCCCGGCATCGAGCTGAGCCTCCACGAGGGCCACTCCGACCTGCTCCAGGCCCAGGTCCTGGCGGGCGCCCTCGACCTCGCCCTGATCGGTTACGCGGGCGAGGTGGCCGCCGGGCTGGAGGTCGGCGTGGTCGTGGACGACCCGATCGCCGCCGTCGTCCCCGTCGGCCACCGCCTCGACCGCCCCGGCCTGACCCTCGCCGACCTGCGCGGCGAGAAGATCCTCTGCCTCTCCCCGGGCACCGGTCTCCGCGCCGCCTACGACCGCTCCTGCGCCCAGCTCGGCCTTGATCCGCGCGTGGACATCGAGGCCAGCTCCCCGGCGGCCGTGCTCCGCCTGGCCGAGCGCGGCGCCGGGGTGGCCGTCCTCAGTGCCTCCGCCGTGGAGGGCCCCGGCCTGCGGGCCGTCCCGCTGACCGACGCCGGTACGAACGCCCGCCTCGGCCTGGTCGCCCGCCGCGACCAGCACTCCCCGGCCGTCCGCCTCCTCCACACCAAACTCACGACGGCGATGCGCACCGACTGAAACCGCTCGCCCCGCGCCGGCCCGTGATTGGGTGGCCTCCTGTGCCCGAGCCCGAGGAGGCCGCCGTGTCCCGCACGCCGCAGCAGATCTTCCAGAGCTACGTCCACGCCGGTGCCCTGACCCGCGACGCCGACGCCCTCGCCGAGTGCTTCACCGAGGACGGCGTCTTCGAGGCGCCACTGATGCCCGCCGGTGCCGCCTTCCCCCGCCGGCTGGTGGGCCGCGAGGAGATCCGCACCGCCATGGCGGCGTACTACGAGCAGCAGCAACAGGCCAAGAACGACCGCGTGCCGAACCTCGAGAAGTCCGGCTACGTGCTGCACACCACCGCCGACCCCGACGTGTTCATCGCCGAGATCGACACCGTCTTCGACGGGGACGAAAGCGGAGACGAGGGCAGGGACGAGGGCAGGGACGAGCGCAGGGGCGACGAAGTCGTCTCCCTGGTCCAGATCTTCCGCATCCGGGACGGCAGGATCGCCCGCCTCCGGGACTACTTCGCCCCCGCCCTCATGAGCTGACCGGGCCGGTCAGGCCTTCCAGCGCGGGTCACGACCCGAGGCCGCCAACGCGCGCTCCCACGCCGAGGCGTCCTCGGGCACCGCGACGGGCTCCGCGAACCCGCCGTACTGCCGGAACAGTTCGGCGTTCTCCGCGACGATCTCGCCCACCAGCAGTGCGAGTTCCTCGTCCACCTCGATCCGCTGCCCGACCGCCCGGGCCACGTCCCAGCCGTGCAGCAGCAGCTCCAGGAGCAGCATCCGGGCGATCCCCACCGCCGGGAACGGCGACCCGCCGAGGTCGACGTCCCCCTCCCAGGCCGCCGGGTCGCCCCAGGCCGCCACGGCCCGCTCCAGCTGCGCCGCGTACTCGGCGCGCCAGTCCGGGTCCGCCGTGAAGTCCCGCTCGATCAGTGCCGCGGGCAGTTCGGTGCGCCGGGCCCGGTGCTCCAGGCCGTGCGAGGTGTACAGCACCCAGTGGTTGATCAGCGTCCGGGCGTCGAACTCCCCACAGGGGGTCGGCGCGTCCAGGGCCACCCCGGCCGGGACGCCGGCGGCCACCTCGGAGGCGACGGCGGCGGCCCGGGCCAGGACGGGGTGCAGGGAGTGAGCGTTCATGCCCCGATCCTGCGCCGGGCCGCGCCGCCCGGTCTTGAAGAAACGCGACGACCTCGAAGAAGCGCGACGGTCCTGGAGAAACGCGACGACTAGCCTGGCCCCATGGCTGCCCCCGATGCCCCCGACCTCGGCCGCGGTGTGCTCCACCCGGCTCGGGCCGCCGAGCTGATCAGCGTGGAGCGGGTGGCGCCCGCGCCCGCCGTGGCGCGTTTCGTGGAGTTCTACTGGGTGGTCCGCTGGGACCTGGCCGGCCGGCCGCCGTACGAGCAGAAGGTGCTCGCCCACCCGAACGTCCACCTGGTCTTCGAGGCCCCGCGAGCCCGCGTCTACGGGGTGGACCGCTCGCTCTTCGTCCGCCGTCTCGAAGGCACCGGGCACGTGCTGGGCGTGAAGTTCCGCCCCGGCGCCTTCCGGCCCTTCGCGGGGCATGCGGTGAGCGCCCTGGCCGACCGGTCCGTCCCCGCCGCCGACTACTTCGGGCCCGGGGTGGACGAGGCCAACGCCCTGGTCCTGGAGGGCCCCAGCGCCGCGCGGGCCGATGCCTTCCTGCTGCCGCTCCTGCCCGCGCCCGACCCGGTCGCCGAGGAGGTCGCCGCGATGGTGGAGCGGATCACCGGCTCCCCGGACCTGCGCCGGGTGGACGACCTGGCCCGCGAGCTGGGCCTGACCGTCCGCCGCCTCCAGCGGCTGTTCGCCGAGTACGTCGGCGCCTCCCCGAAGTGGGTGCTGCGCCGGGCCCGGCTCCACGAGGCCGCCGAACGCGCCGCGGCGGAGGGGAAATTGGACCTGGCGGCGCTCGCCGTCGAGCTCGGCTACGCCGACCAGGCCCATCTCACCCGGGACTTCACCGCGACGGTCGGCATCTCGCCGTCCCGCTACGCGAGTTCGGGCTGAACTACGAACGACTCAGGCCGCCGGCGCCGACGCTGCCGTCGCAGCCGCGGCCGCCTCGGCGGCGGCCCGGCCACGGGCGCTGGCCCGCTTGGCGTAGGTGATGGTGAAGTAGATCAGCCCGCCGAGCACCGCGAACGGGAGGACGCTGTTGATGGTCACCACCGTGCCGTGCGAGAGCGTGTAGACGAACACGATCCGCAGCGCGGCCTCCAGGATGAACGCGATGCCCCAGACGATGGTCAGGTTGCGCTGCACCAGCCGGAAACCCGGGTACTGCCACATCGAATTCCACCAGGCGACCATCTCCGGGGTGCCGTCGGTGGCGAACTTGCGGCCGAAGTAGAACATGATCGGCTTGGGCGCCGCCAGCGAGGCGAGGTAGAGCACGCCGAGCAGGCCGGAGACGAAGGAGTCCTTGGCCAGCAGCATCTTCGGGTCGGTCGGGCCGACCAGCGAGACGACCAGCGTCAGCGCCACGAAGACCAGCGAGACGACGGCGAACTCGTCGATCCGGCGGTGCCAGGCGAGGTAGATCACCGTGTCGAGCACCGGGCCGAGGCCGGAGAGCAGGATGGCGGTGGACTCGCTGTAGCCGTGGTCGTGCAGCTGGTTGTAGATCATGATCGGCGCGACCACGTTGAAGGCGATGCTGATCAGCCAGCCGAGCGCGGCGGCCTTGCCCTTGCGGGCAGGAGCGGTCGGAGCTACCGCAGTTGACATGGTGGTGTCCCCCGGACGAAACGGTGTGAATGGGCGGCGCCATTGTGGCGGAAGTGCCGGTCGGCTGCACAACCCGGGGATGTCGACTAATCGTCAGTGGGCGGACCAGGCCCCGACTACGCCCCGAGGAAGCGCTGGAGCTCGTCCAGCATGAAGTTCGCCCCGGTGTACCCGATCCCCTGGAACCACAGCTGGTCGTCCACCGGGAACGCCCGGTGCGCCTTGACCGCCCCGAGGCCCTGCCAGCCCGGGCTCGCCAACGCCGCCTCCTCGCCCGCCCGCTCCGGATCGCCGTAGGTCGCGTACAGCAGCAGGTCGCCGTCCGCCTTGCCGATCTGGTCCAGTGGGATCTCGAAGTCGGACTGGTCGACGTTCTGCGCGTCCGGCCGCCCCACCTCGGCGTCGGCGAGCACCGATCCGGGGAAGCTCTGCCGCCCGAACAGCCGGATCCCGCCGCCCTCCGTGAACCGCACCAGGCTCACCTTGCGCCCGGACAGCTTCGCCGCCGCCAGCGCCCCCGCCACCTGCCCGGCGTGCTTCTGGTACGAGGCGGCGAAGGCCGCCCCGGCCGCCACCCGGCTCAACGCCTGGGCGTGCAGCTGGAAGTTCGCCTTCCAGGGCGCCCCGGTGGTCTGGGTGAGCACGGTCGGGGCGATCGCCCGCAGCTGCTCGTACCGGTCGCCGTCCCGGGTCTGGTTGGAGAGGATCAGGTCCGGCCGCAGCGCCCGGAGCGCGGCGAGGTCCGGCGCGCCGGCCGGGCCGACCAGCTGGACGCCCGCCGTGCGGGAGGCCGGCCAGTACGCGGGGAAGCCGGTGTCGGCGGCCGGGAGCGCGGCCCCGACCGGGGTGATGCCCAGGGTCAGTGCGGAGTCGAGCACGTCGGTGTCAAGCACGACCACCCGCACCGGCTCGCCCGGCACCTGCACCGGACCGGTCGCGGCGTTCACCGTCACCGGCGGCAGCGGGGTGGGGGAGGGCGTGCCGCTCGCCTCGAAGTCCGCGGCGGGCGGCTGGGAGCCCCCGGAGCCGCTGCACGCCGCGAGCGCGGCGGCCCCGCCGAGTCCGCCGAGCCCGGCGAGGAACGTACGGCGGGAGATCCGGGGCATCGGCGGGTCCTCGGGCGGTGAGGCTGCGGTGGGCCTGTCGATTATGTCCGAAATGGTGGTTGAAATGCCGTCAAGCGTCCACGGCCCCGGCGGTTTCGGCCGGTCCGCCGGTTCCGGCCGTTCCGGCGGTTCCGGCCGTCGCCGCCCACGGCGCCCCCGGCACGACCAGCGGAGTGCCCGTCACCGGATCCGGCACCACCACCGAGTCCAGCCCGAACACCTCGCGCACCAGCTCCGCCGTCACCACCTCGCCCGGCGGGCCCTCGGCGACCACCCGGCCGTCCCGCATCGCCACCAGGTGGTCCGCGTACCGGGCCGCCTGGTTGAGGTCGTGCAGCACGGCGACGACCGTCCGACCGCGCTCGACGTTCAGCCGGCGGACCAGGTCCAGCACCTCCACCTGGTGCGCGATGTCCAGGTAGGTGGTCGGCTCGTCCAGCAGCAGGATGTCGGTGCCCTGGGCGAGCGCCATCGCGATCCAGGCCCGCTGGCGCTGCCCGCCCGACAGCTCGTCCACGCTGCGCTCGGCCAGCTCAGCCGTCGAGGTGCGTTCCAGCGCCTCGGCGACGGCCGCCTCGTCCTCCGCCGACCACTGCTGCCACCAGCTCTGGTGCGGCTGGCGGCCGCGCGAGACCAGGTCCGCCACCGAGATGCCCTCCGGCGCGGTCGGCGACTGCGGCAGCAGGCCGAGCCGCTGGGCGATCCGCCTGGTCGGGATCCGGGCCAGCTCCTCGCCGTCCAGCAGCACCGCGCCGCGCACCGGCTTCAACAGCCGGCCGAGCGCCCGCAGCAGCGTCGACTTGCCGCAGGCGTTCGGGCCGACGATCACCGTGACCCGCCCGTCCGGGATGCCGACGTCCAGGCCCTCGACGACCGTGCGCGCCTCGTAGGCCAGGGTGAGGCCCCGGGCCTCCAAGCGGGGAACGGACATCAGGAACCTCCACGGCGGGAACGGATCAACAGCCACATCAGGTACGGCGCGCCGACCATGCCGGTCACCACGCCCACCGGCAGCTCGGTCGGGGCGAGCAGCCGCCGGGCCACCAGGTCCGCCAGGACCACCACCAGAGCCCCGGTCAGCGCCGAGCACAGCAGCGGCACCTGCGCCGAGCGGGCCAGCCGCAGCGCGATCTGCGGGGCCATCAGCGCCACGAAGTCCACCGGCCCGGCGGCGCCCGCCGCGCAGGAGGCCAGCACGATGCCCAGCAGCGCCATGCCCAGCCGGATCCGGTCCAGCCGCAGCCCGAGACCCACGGCCGTCGCGTCGTCGAAGGAGATCGACCGCTGCGCCCGCGCCGCCCACAGCGCCACCGGCAGGGCCGCCAGCAGCACCCAGGCGAGCCACCCGGCCTGGTCGAAGCCGGTGCCGTTCAAACTGCCGGTCATCCACACCTTCGCGGCCTGCGCCTGGAAGCCGTCGCCCTTGGTCAGGAAGACGGAGGTCAGCGAGGACAGCGCCACGCTGATCCCGATCCCGATCAGCACGAAGCGCTGGGCGTGCAGCCCCCGCCGCCAGGCCAGCGCGTACACCAGCAGCCCGGCCGCCAGTCCGCCGCCGACCGCCGCGTACGGCGCCTGCCCGGTGGAGCCGACCACGCCGTACGCCATCAGCCCGACCACGGTGACGGTCGCGCCCCAGGTCACGCCCACCACGTCCGGGCTGGCCAGCGGATTGCGGGCGACGGTCTGCACCAGCGCCCCGGCCAGCCCGAGCGCCGCCCCGACCAGCAGCCCCACCACCACGCGCGGCAGCCGGAACTCCCCGACCACCAGCTCGTCCGGACTCGGCTGCCCCAGCACCACCTTGACCACCTCGCCCGGTGAGACGGTCGACTCGCCCAGGCACAGCGAGGCCACCACCGTCGCCGCCAGCACGACCAGCAGCCCGACGGCGGCCAGCGCCGAACGCCGGTGCAGCAGGAAGGAGGCCCGCCCGGCCCGCACCACCGAGTAGCCCCGGAGCGAAACCGCGGTCATGCCGCCACCACCTTCCGCCGCCGCACCAGGGCCACCAGCACCGGCACCCCCACCAGCGCCGTCATCACGCCCGCCGGGACCTCCGAGGGCGGGAACAGCACCCGGCCGAGGGTGTCCGCGAGCAGCAGCAGGGCCGGGCCGAGGACGGCCGAGAAGGCGAGGATCCAGCGGTGGTCGGCGCCGGCCACCGCCCGGGCGGCGTGCGGCACGGCGAGGCCGATGAAGGCGATCGGGCCGGCCGCCGCGACCGCCGAGCCGGTCAGCACGGTGGCGCCCAGCGCGCCGACCGCCCGGACGGCGCCGGTCCTGGCGCCCAGCCCCTTCGCGGTGTCCTCGCCGAGCGCCAGCGCGTCCAGCCCGCGCGCCACCGCCACCACCAGCAGGGTGCCGACGGCCAGGAACGGCAGCAGCTGCCAGGCCACGTCGGCCGTCCGGCCGGACAGCGAGCCGACGTGCCAGAACCGGAACTGGTCCATGGTGGCCGCGTCGGTGGTCAGCACCAGGGTGTTCAGCGAGGCGATGAACGCGGACATCGCCGAGCCGGCCAGCGCCAGCTTGATCGGCGTGGCCCCGCCCCGGCCGCGCCCCGCCAGGCCGTACACCAGCACGGTGGCGAGCACGGCGCCCGCGAAGCCGAACCAGACGTACCCGGTGAGGGTGGAGACCCCGAAGCCCGAGATGGCGACCACCACGCCCGCCGCCGCGCCCTGCGAGACCCCGAGGATGCCGGGGTCGGCGATCGGATTGCGGGTCAGGCCCTGCATCACCGCGCCGGCCAGCCCGAGCGCGGCGCCCACGGCCAGCCCGACCACCGTCCGGGGCACCCGCAGCTCCCGGATCACCACGGCGTCGGCGGAGCCGCCGCCGTGCAGCAGCGCGTCGACGGTCGCCGACAGCGGCACCGTCCGGCTGCCGACCGCCAGGCTCAGCAGCACCGCGCCGGCCAGCACGGCCAGGGCGGCGGCGAGCCACAGTAGTCGGTGACGGGGTGTCCGCCGCTTGCCCGGTGGTGCGGTGGTGTCGGTCATGAGCCCTCTCCGCGGAAAACTCAGGTAAACCTAAGTTCCGCCTCGGAGGCGGGGCAAATCGCCTCGTCCCGGCCCGGGCCCGTTGGGTAGCCTGGCGGCATGCCCGCCACTGCGCCCGCCCCGCTCACCGTCGGCTTCGACCTCGACATGACGCTGCTGGACACCAGGCCCGGCATCCACGCCACCTACCGGGCGCTCTCCGCCGAGACCGGCGTCGCCGTCGACGCCGACCTGGTGGTCACCCGGCTCGGCCCGCCGCTGCTGGACGAGATCCGCAACTGGTTCCCGGCGGGCCAGGCGGAGCGGGCCGCCGCCCGCTACCGCGAGCTGTACCGCGAGCACGCCTTCGCCCCGACCGTGCCGCTGCCCGGCGCCCACGCGGCCGTCGAGGCGGTCCGCGCCCACGGCGGCCGGGTCGCCGTGATCACCGGCAAGTACGAGCCGAACGCCCGCCTCCACCTGGAGCACGCCGGACTGGACGCGGACGTCCTGGTCGGCGACCTCTGGGCGGAGACCAAGGGCCAGGCGCTGCGCGCGCACGGCGCGAGCATCTACGTCGGCGACCACCTCGGCGACATCGTGGGCGCCCGGCACGCGGACGCCGTCGCGGTCGCCGTGGCCACCGGCCCGTACGGCGCGGACGAACTGCGCGAGGCCGGGGCGGACGTGGTGCTCGCCGACCTCACCGGCTTCCCGGAGTGGCTCGACCGGCACCTCGGCCCGGATGCGTTCCGGGGCTCGGATACCTTCTAGGACTGCCGGGGCTCCGCGTACGTTCTAGGACTGCCGGGGCTCCGCGCGGTCGCGCTGGGCCCGGGCGTTCAGGAACAGCCCGGTCAGCGCGGACAGGAAGCCGGCCGGCATCAGCATGCTCAGCCAGTACATCGCCGTCGGCAGCGGCGTCAGGTGCAGGAACAGCGGGACGAAGGTGACCAGGGTGGCGAGCGCGCCGATGCCGAAGACCACCGTTCCGGCCTTGACGTACACGTCGCCGGGGTCGGCGCTCTGGCTGCTCACGTCCGCTCACTCCTCCGAACCGCGCCGGGCCGCCCGTCCGGGGCCCGGTCCGCGCCCCAGTCTGGCAGAACCGCCCCCGCGGCGGCCCACCGGAGCGGCTCGGTCACGTTGCGCAGTTTCCCGGCAGCGATGCGTTTTGATCCCTGCTGAGCGAGGGTATGCAGGGGGTGCCGAGGGGCGCTACAGGTGCGTCCCGTGTCCTCAGACCCGGGGGTGTGAGCCGATGGACTGCGCAGAACCGCGCCCCGGCCGTGCCAGTACCGGGTCGTCCGTGGCCGCGAGATCCCCGCGCTCCCGTCGGCCCGTCCGGCCCTCGGAACGCGGCCCGATCGCGGACCGCTGATGAGGCAGTGACGGACCATTAGTCTGCTCCTGACAACGCGCCGGCCGTGAGCGCCCACGGGCGCCGAGCCGAGGTCGGCCGTCTTTCTCCCCACACCACCCAGTGATCCCCGGCCAGGGCCGGGATCCCTCACACCCATTCGAGGACTGTTCGAGATGCCCACCGGCCAGGTCAAGTGGTTCAACGAGACGAAGGGCTTCGGTTTCCTGTCGCGCGACGACGGTGACGACGTCTTCGTCCACACCAAGGCGCTGCCCGCCGGTGTCACCGTGCTCAAGCCGGGCCAACGGGTCGAGTTCGGCGTGGTCGCCGGACACCGCGGGGACCAGGCGATGGCCGTGCAGCTGCTGGACGCACTGCCGTCGGTGGCCGCCGCCCAGCGCCGCAGCGCCGACGACATGGCGCCGATCGTCCAGGACCTGATCACCACGCTGGACGCGGTGCTGCCCGGCCTCCAGCGCGGCCGCTACCCGGCCAAGCCGACCGGCCAGAAGCTGGCCGGCCTGCTGCGCGCGGTGGCCGACCAGTTCGACGTCTGACGCCCGGGCCCTGGGACGAGAGACACGGCCTAGGACGGGAACGCGAGCGCACCCGGGTCGAGCGGGGGCACCAGCCCCTCCGCGGCGGCCCGGGTGAGCAGCGCGCGGACGGCCTGGTAGCCCTCCGCGCCGAGGTCGGCGGTGAACTCGTTGACGTACAGCCCGATGTGCTGGTCGGCCACGCCCGGGTCCATCTCCTGGGCGTGCGCCAGCACGTACTCCCGGCTGGCGGCCGGATCGGCCCAGGCCTGCCGGACGGACTCGCGGATCGTCGCGGCGAGCTCGCGCAGCCGCTCGGCGCCCAGCGAGCGGCGGGCCACGATCGCCCCCAGCGGGATCGGCAGGCCGGTCTCCGCCTCCCAGGCCTCACCCATGTCGGCCAGGCTGTGCAGGCCGTACTGCTGGTACGTGAAGCGGGCCTCGTGGATCACCAGGCCGGCGTCCACCCGCCCGTCCCGGACGGCGGGCATGATCTCGTGGAACGGCAGGACGACGATCTCGCCGAAGCCGCCCGGCACCGCCCGGGCCGCCCAGAGCCGGAACAGCAGGTAGGCGGTGGACCGCTCGGAGGGCACCGCGACGGTCCGGCCGGCCAGGTCCGCGGGCGAGGCCACACCCGGCAGGGTGAGCACCAGCGGTCCGCAGCCGCGCCCCAGCGCGCCGCCGCAGGGCAGCAGGGCGTACTCCTCCAGGACCCAGGGCAGCGCGCCGTAGCTGATCTTCAACACGTCCAGCTCGCCGCGCTCGGCCAGGCCGTTGGTGATGTCGATGTCGGCGAAGGTCACCTCGGGGGCGTCCGCCCCGGGGACGCCGCCGTGCGCCCAGGCGTGGAACACGAAGGTGTCGTTCGGGCAGGGCGAGTACGCGATGCTCAGCCGTTCAGCCACGGCCGGCCTCCTCGATCAGTTCTGGGACGGGCAGCGCGGCGAAGGCCCGCTCCAGGGCGGCCAGCGCCTCGCCGATCCGCCAGGCGGCCCGGTCGCGCGGGCCCACCGGGTTGGACACGGTGCGCAGCTCGAAGGCCGGCACGCCGAACCGGGCGGCGGCCTCGGCCACACCGAAGCCCTCCATCGCCTCGGCCGCGGCCCCCGGGTGCCGGGCGGCCAGCGCGGCGGCCCGCTCGGCGCTGCCGGTCACCGTGGAGACGGTCAGCACCGGGCCGGTCACGGCCCGGACGTCCCGGTCCGCCAGGGCCCGTCCGGCCAGGGCGACGACGGCCGGGGGAGGGGTGTGCCGGGCGGTGCCGAAGCCCAGCTCGGTGACGTCGGCGAAGCCCTCGGGGGTCTCGGCGCCGAGGTCGGCGGCCACGACCGCCGACGCCAGCACGGTGGCGCCGACCGGCGCGTGCGGGGCGAAGCCGCCGGCGATCCCGGCCGAGGCGACCAGGCCGTACGGACGGGCCGCCAGCGCGGCGCAGGCGCCCGCGGCGGCGGCCGCCGGGCCGACGCCCGCGGCCAGCACGTCCACCGGTGCGCCCGCGCAGCGGTGCAGGGTGCCGCCGGGCAGCGGCAGGTCGGCGGCACCGCCGGGCAGGCCGCGCAGCACCGCCTCGGCCTCGGCCGGCACCGCGACGACCACGAGCAGCCGGGCCCGTTCGGGGCCCGGCTGCCCGGGGTGCGCCTCGGAGACCGGTGCGGTCATCGCGGGGAGCGTCAGTCGTTCTTGGTGTTCAGCTGGAAGTACCAGACCGCGATCGGGCTCTCCGACTTCTTGTCGATCTCGACCACGGTGATCACGGTCTTGCCGCTGGAGTTCAGCACCTTGCCGGCGGTCTGGGAGCCGGAGAAGCTCGGGCCCTGGGCGTAGGAGAACAGGCTGGTCTGCCCGCCCTGGCTGCTGGCGCCGCCGTTGGTGGAGGCCCACCAGCCGGTCTTGGCCACGTTCGGGCTGACGCCCACGCCGATCCGGTCGCTCGCCCGCACGTCGGACTGCGGCAGGCTGCCGTCGCCCAGGGCCTGCTTGGCCTTGGTCTGGCACTGGTCCTGCTGGTCGTCGCTCAGCGGGCTGCCGTCGTTCCAGCACAGCGGATCCGCGGCGATCGACGTGGTGCCGACCTGGAGGGTGGCCCGGTGGGAGCTGTGCTCGGTCTGCCCGGCGGCGATCGCGACGGAGGTGCCCACCGTGGCGGCGCCGACCACGACGACGGCGCCGAGGGCGGCGATGACACGGGTATTGAGGCTCATGCGAGAGAATCTACCGGGCCCGGGCGATCACGCGACGCGGGGGTCGGTCACCGCGTGTTGCCCCGTCATCGGAACCGACCGGTTCAGGCCACCCTGGGGGCGGCCGGGTGGCGCCGCAGGCCCAGCCGCAGCAGCGAGCGGGCCGTCCACAGCAGCACCAGGCCGACCACCGAGGCGGCGATCGACAGGCCCAGCACCCCGTTCAGCGGCAGCACGATGCCGACCCCGCCGCCGACCACCCAGGACATCTGCATCAGGGTCTCCGAACGGGCGAACGCCGAGGTCCGCACCGCCTCCGGGACGTCCCGCTGGATCAGCGCGTCCAGCGCCAGCTTGCCCAGCGAGGCCGCCATCCCGGACACCGCGGCGACCAGAATCACCGTCACCACGCCGTACCAGAGCGCGGCCGCCGCCGTCACGCAGGTCGCCAGCAGCAGCATCGCGGTGACCGTCGCCTCCGGGCCCCGGGTGCGCAGCCAGGAGCCCAGCACCGAGCCCAGCGCGTTGCCCGTCCCGGCGGCCAGCGCCACCAGGCCCAGCGCCAGGGTCGGCCGCAGGCCGCCGATCGGGTCGGTGCGCAGCAGGAAGGCCAGGAAGAACACCAGGAAGCCGACCAGCCAGCGCATCCCCGCCATCGCCCGCAGCGCCAGCACCACCGAGGGGCCGACGGTGCGCAGCGAGGCCTTCACCTTGGGGGGCTTGTGGTGGATCAGGTGCGAGCCGCCGCCCGGCGCCTCGGCGGACACCTCGGCGTGCAGCACGGCCCGCTGCTCGCCCTTCGCCGAGTCCACCGTGTGCGGCAGGTGGAAGGCCATCAGGGTGCCGATCACGAACACCAGGAAGGCGCCGCGCAGCGGCCAGCCCGGCCCGATCAGGTGCAGCAGCCCGCCCACCGCGGCCGCCACCCCGGTGGCCAGCAGCCCGGCCAGGGTGACCCGGGAGTTCGCCTTCACCAGGGACAGCCGGCTCGGCAGCAGCCGGGGCACCACCACGCTGCGCACCACCCCGTACGCCTTGGACGCCACCAGCACGCCCAGCGCCTCCGGGTAGAGCGCGATGCCGCCGCCGGAGATGACCCCGGCCATCGTCCAGGCCAGCACGGCCCGGGCCAGCATCGACATCGCCATGGCGGCCCGGCGGCCGTGCGGCAGCCGGTCCAGCAGCGGGCCGATCACCGGGGCGAGCAGGGCGAACGGGGCCATCGTGATCAGCAGGTAGAGCGCGACCCGGCCGCGGGCCTCGCCGGTGGGGACGGAGAAGAAGATGGTGGAGGCCAGCGCGATGGTGATCAGCATGTCGCCGAAGGAGTTCAGCGCGTGCAGCTCGATCAGCTTCGCCAGGCCGGACTCGCCCGCGCCCTCGGCCGAGGTGGCCCGGCGGATCCGGCGGCCGGTGCCGTGCACCAGCTTGCCGGTGCCCAAGCCGGCGGCGGAGGCGGTGCGGACCAGGAAGTGGCGGCGGGGCTCGGAGGCTTCCTCGTCGAGGTTCTCGTCGAGGTTCCCGTCGGGGGAGTCCGGGGAGGCCGGGCCGGTTTCCGCGGCTTCGGTGGTTTCCGCGGCTGCTACGGAAGCGCGGGCCGGCTTCTCCAGACTGATCCGGGCGGCCGCGGACGGCCCGCCGCCCGCCACCGGCTGCGGTTCGCCCGCAGCGGGGACGGGAGACTGCTGTCGCGGCGCGACCTGCGCCTCGTCGGGGCTGCCGGCCTGCGAGGGGCGCAGTGCGTGCTGCGACGGGTTTTCGTCCGCCACAAGCCCATCCTGCCCCAGATTCGCCGGGGCGACGCGGGATTCGGCTCCGCTCGGCGCGGCCTTCGGAAGGCCCGGCTCCGCCCCGGACTGTGCCGGGGCGCCGACCGGCGGGTAGCCTGCCCCAAGGTCCGCCCGCGTGGGCGCCGGGGCGCCGGCAGGCCGGACGGGCGGCGCGGTCGGTACCCGTGGCGGCCCCAGGTCGCGCAGAATGGACGCGGGACTACCGAGCCGCGACGGAGAAGGCAACACGCCGTGGGCGACAGAAGAACTGGGAGAGAATCGACGCCGTGAGTGCTGCGATGCGAAGCCGTACCCCCGACCGGCTCTGTGCCGAGGCCGTCGAACTCGCCCGCCAGGCCGCCGAGGAGGCCGTCGGGCCCGAGGTCGTCGGCCCGCACCTCGGTGCGCAGGCGGAGGCCGACCGCGTCGTCACCCACAGCTTCGAGTGCCTGGACGCGGCCTACCGCGGCTGGCACTGGGCGGTCACCGTCGCCCGCGCCCCGCGCGCGAAGAACGTCACCCTGGACGAGGTCGTGCTGCTGCCCGGCCCCGACGCGGTGCTGGCGCCGGAGTGGGTGCCGTGGAGCGAGCGGCTGCGCCCGGGCGACATGGGCCCCGGCGACCTGCTGCCGACCGGCGCCGACGACGCCCGGCTGGAGCCCGGCTGGACCGGCGAGGACGAGCCCGCGCCGAACTCCGCGGTCGCCCTGGCCGCCGAGGAGGACGTGGTCGTCACCGACCCGCACGTCCAGCCCGCGCCGGCCCGCGCCCGGATCAACGCCGTCGCCGAGGAGCTCGGCCTGGGCCGCAGCCGGGTGCTCTCCCGGCTCGGCCTGCACCTGGCCGCCGACCGCTGGGAGAAGGTCCACGGCCCGCACACCCCGATGGCGCAGGCAGCCCCGGCCGCGTGCAGCAGCTGCGGCTTCCTGATCCCGATCGGCGGCTCGCTCGGACAGGCCTTCGGCGTGTGCGGCAACGAGTTCGGTCCGGCCGACGGCCAGATCGTCTCCTTCGCGTACGGCTGCGGCGGGCACTCCGAGGCGGCCGTCATCCCGGCCCCGCCGGCGCCGTCCGAGCTGATCCTGGACGAGCTGGTGGTCGAGCCGCTGCAGCTCCACCCGGACCGGGCCTCCGGCTCGGTCGAGCCGGACGCCCCGGCCGAGGAGCTCGGCCACTCCTGACGTTCCCCGGCCGCGGCCCGTCCCACTGAACCGGTGGGGCGGGCCGCGACGTTCTTGCTGGTAGGGGCGCCCGCCGGTGGCGGGGCCCCGCCCGCCTGCCGTCCGTGGGGATTCCCCCCAGCCCACGGGCGGCAGCAGGGCGGGCCGTCGGACCCGGCAGTGGGGTGCCGGCCCGGCGGTTCCGCCCCCTCCGTCTCCTCCGCGCCCCGCCTGCGGATTCCCGCGCCCGGCCGGGCCCCGCGACGCCCTCCGGACCGGGCGGTGGTCGGGAGCAGTCAGTGGGGCAGGGAAGAATGCCCTACGACGTACAGGGCGGCGGAAGGCGGCAGGTCCCGTGGAACCTCGGATCATCGGCAGCGGCACGGACGAGCACCTCGCGGACCCGTTCGGGAGCACCGCGCTGCGCCGACGGGTGCTGGACGCCTGGGCCGCCTCCCCGGCCCGGTTCCGGGAGGACGCCAACGCCGAGGAGGAGCTGGCGCTCGGCGGCTACCGCGACCGCCTGGTGGTCGAGTTGGCGCAGAACGCGGCCGACGCCGCGGTCCGGGCCGGGCGCGGCCCCGGGCGGCTGCGGCTGACCCTGGCCGACGGCGTGCTCGCCGCCGCCAACACCGGCGCCCCGCTGGACGCGGCGGCCGTCGAGTCGCTGTCCACCCTGCGCGCCTCCTCCAAGCGCGGCGAGGAGCCCGCCGTCGGCCGGTTCGGGGTCGGCTTCGCCGCCGTCCTCGCCGTCACCGACGAGCCCGCCGTGCTCGGCGCCGCCGGCGGGGTGCGCTGGTCGCTGGGCGAGGCCCGCTCGCTCGCCGAGGCGCAGCCCGCGCTGGCCGACGAGCTGCGCCGCCGGGACGGCCACGTGCCGCTGCTGCGGCTGCCGTTCGCCGCCGAGGGACCGGCCCCGGACGGCTACGACACCGTGGTGGTGCTGCCGCTGCGCGACGCCGCCGCCGAGGACCTGACCCGGCGTCTGCTGGCCGCCGTCGACGACGCCCTGCTGCTCACCCTGCCCGGCCTGTCCGAGGTCGTGGTGGAGACCCCGGAGGGCACCCGGACGCTCACCCGTGACGCCGCCGAGCCCCGCCCGGACGGCGTCACCGAGGTCACCGTCACCGACGACGGGGGCGGCCGGCTGCGGCGCACGCTCTGGCAGACCGCCGGCGCCACCGGCCGGCTGGCCGCCGAACTGCTCGCCGACCGGCCCACCGAGGAGCGCGCCCGCCCGTACTGGACGGTGACCTGGGCCGTCCCGGTCGAGGAGGACGGCACCCCGCAGCGGCCCGCCATCGCGCCGGTGCTGCACGCGCCCACCCCCAGCGAGGAGCCGATCGGCCTGCCCGCGCTGCTGATCGCCTCCTACCCGCTGGACTCCACCCGCCGGCACATCGCCCCCGGCCCGCTCACCGACTTCCTCACCGAGCGCGCCGCCGACAGCTACACCGACCTGCTGCGCGCCCGCGGCGCCGACCTCGGCTCGCTCGGCCTCGTCCCCGGGCCGCTCGGGCAGGGCGCGCTGGACAACGCGCTGCGCGCGGCGGTGCTCTCCCGGCTTCCCGGCACGCCGTTCCTGCCGCACCCCGGCGGCGTCGAGGAGGGCACGCCCGCGCTGCGGCCGCGCGACGCCACGCTGCTGGAGGGCGCGGACGGCTCGGTGGTGGAGGCGCTCGCGCCGATCTTCCCCGGCCTGCTGCCGGCCGGACTGGAGCGCCGCACCGAGCTGCGGGTGCTGAACGTGCGCCGGGTGCCGCTGGCCGAGGTGGTCGACCAGCTCGGCGGCCTGGACCGTGACCCGGCCTGGTGGCGCAACCTGTACGCGGCGCTCGGCGCGGCCGACCCGGAGGCGCTCGGCGCGCTGCCCGTGCCGCTCGCCGACGGACGGACCGTCACCGGGCCCCGGCGGGTCCTGCTGCCCTCCGAGGACGCCGACTGGGCGGCCTTCCCCGGCTACCCCGAGTCGCTGGCCGGGGCGCTCGCCGCGCTCGACCTGCGGCTGGCCCACCCCGAGGCCGCCCACCCGCTGCTGGCCAAGCTGGGCGCCGGCACCGCCACCCCGGCCGGGGTGCTGGACACCCCCGAGGTGCGGGCCGCCGTCGCCCGCTCCTACGACCTGGCCGACGACGACCTGGACGCCGCGCTGGAACTGGCCGACGCCGTCCTGGCCCTGGTGAAGGCCGCCGCCCCGGCCGTCGGCGAGCACCCCTGGCTGGCCCGGCTGGCGCTGCTGGACGACGAGGGCGAGCCCGCCCGCGCGGGCGAACTGGTGCTGCCCGACAGCCCGTTCGCCGCCCTCGCCCGCGAGGAGGACGCCGGCTGGGTGGACGACGAGCTGCTGGAGCGCTGGGGCCCCGAGGTGCTGGCCGCCGTCGGCGTGCTGGCCGACTTCGTGCTGGTGCGCGCCGAGGACGTGGTGCTCGACCCGGACGACCTGGAGCGGCTCGACCCGACCGCGCCCGCCGACCGGGCGGCCGGCGGCCACCCCACCGGGCTGCTGGACGAGGCCCCCGACGGGTTCGCCGAGTGGGCCGAGGACGCCCTGGAGGCGCTGAACGCCGACGAGGTGCTCGGTGTCCCGCCGGTGGCCGCCGAACTGCTGGCCGTGCGCGACCTCGACCTGGTCGACGACGACGCCTGGCCCGAGGCGCTCGCCGCGCTCGCCCGCCCGCCGTACCGGGACGCCGTGGTCAACCCGGTGCGCACCCTGCTGCCCGACGGCAGCTACGCCGACCTCCCGCCGTACACCGCCTGGTGGCTGCGCGACCACCCGGTGCTGGGCGGCCGGGAGCCCGCCGGGCTGCGCGCCGCCGGGGCCGACCCGCTGCTGCGCGGCCTGTACGACGAGGCCCGCACCACCCTGGACGACCAGTTCCTGCACGCGCTCGGGGTGCGCACCACGCTGGCCGCGCTGCTCGCCGAGCCGCACGGCCCGGACGAGGTGCTGGACCGGCTCACCGACCCGGCCGCGGAGGTCGGCCACCGCCAACTGCACGGCATCCACAGCGCGTTGGCCCGGGTCGACCGGGACCGGATCGAACCGCTGGACGTGGTGCGGGCGTTGCCGCCGCTGGATCCGGCCACCGGCCGCCGCCCGGACCACACGGTGCTGGTGGACGCCACCGAGGCGGTCGTCGCCGACGCCCCCGACCTGGTCCAACTGCTGCACCCGTACCCGCTGCTGCCGGTCGCCCCGGCGCTCGCCGCGGACCTCGCCGAGCGGCTGCACGTGTCGCTGGCCAGCGAGGTGGCCGGCGGACGGGTGCTCTCCGAGGGCGTGCTGCACCGGGTCCCCGCCGTGGTGCGGGAGCTGCTGCCGGGCTGCCCGGTCGCCTACGAGGAGCACGAGGAGCTGCTGGTGGTCGGCCCGGACGGCGGCGAGGCCGCCGTCGACTGGCGCTGGGACCACGCGGCGGACGCCCCCGAGCCGCCGTACGACCCGGAGCTGGCCGAGGCCGGCGACGAGGACGACGAGTTCGAGGTCCCGCCGGTGCCCGGGCTGCTGCACGCCGCCACCCCGGAGGGCCTGGCGGCCGGGCTCGCCTGGTCGGTCGGCCAGTGGCACCGGCGCTTCGAGGTGCTGGCCGCGCTGAGCGAGCCGGACCGGGCGTACGAGCTGTCCGCGGCCCGGGACTTCGAGGGCTGAGCTCGGTCGCCGCGCGGCCCGGGTTCAGCGGTCGCGCGGCCTGAGCCGCAGGTAGACGGTGGTGGTGACGGTCAACCAGACGGCGCCGAGCGTCACCACCGCCGCCGCCTTCACCGCGGGAGTCGGCCGGACCGTCAGGCCGACGCCCGCCATCGCCAACGCCGTCAGCCCGGCCGCCAGCAGCCCGCCCAGGAAGGCGATGAACGCCTCCAGATCCCCGCTCCTGCGTGCCATCGGGCACCCCCTCTCGGGGAAATGCTAAAGGCGCTGACGGGGCCGGGGCGGGTGGGCCACTCCGTGCCGCGGCGGGCGCGTCACTCCATGCCGCGTCACTCCATGCCGCGGCGCTTCATCCAGCCCCAGGCGAGCTCCAGGACGACGCCGCAGACCACGGCGATGGCCACGCCGATCCAGGGATCGCGGATGCCGACCAGGCGGAGCTGGAAGAAGTCGGACAGCGGGGGGACCAGCAGCACCAGCGCGAAGGCGAGGCCCATGGTGCCGATCAGCAGCAGGCGCCACCAGTTGTACGGGCGGGCGACGATGGCGAGCACCCAGATGGCGATCAGGAAGAGCGTCAGGGTGGCCACGCTGGTGTCGGCCTTGAGGTCGGTGGCGTGGTCGGCCCGGGCCAGCGCGTAGGCCACGAAGGTGCCGGTGCCGGCGATGGCGCCGCCCGGGACGGCCAGCCGCAGCACCCGCTTCACGAAGCCGGTGCGGGCCCGTTCGTTGTTGGGGGCGAGGGCGAGGAAGAAGGCCGGCACGCCGATGGTGAGGGTGGACAGCACGGTGGAGTGCCGGGGCAGGAACGGGTACGGCGAGTGGGTGAAGATCACCAGTAGCGCCAGCAGCACCGAGTAGACCGTCTTGACCAGGAACAGCCCGGCCACCCGCTCGATGTTGCCGATCACCCGGCGGCCCTCGGCGACCACCGAGGGCAGGGTCGCGAAGGAGTCGTTCAGCAGCACGATCTGGGCGACCGCCTTGGTGGCGTCCGAGCCGGTGCCCATCGCCACGCCGATGTCGGCGTCCTTGAGCGCCAGCACGTCGTTGACGCCGTCGCCGGTCATCGCCACGGTGTGGCCGCGGGACTGCAGCGCCCCGACCAGCTCGCGCTTCTGCTGCGGGGTGACCCGGCCGAAGACGCTGGTGCGGTCGGCGGTCTCGGCGAGCTGCTCCGGGTCCTTCGGCAGGGTGCGGGCGTCCAGCGGGCGGTCCGCGCCGGGCAGTCCGAGGTGGCCGGCCACCGCGCCGACCGAGACCGCCGCGTCGCCGGAGATCACCTTGGCCCGGACGTTCTGGCCCTCGAAGTAGCGCAGGGTGTCGGCGGCGTCCGCGCGCAGCCGCTGCTGGAGCACCACCAGGGCCAGCGGGCTGAGCCCGGCGGCCGGGTCGGGGGAGTCCAGCGGGTCGGGCGTGCGGCCGAGCAGCAGCACCCGCAGGCCCTTGGCGCCCAGCTCGTCCACCTCGGCGAGCGCCGGGTGCCCGGCGGGCAGCAGTACGTCCGGGGCGCCGAGCAGCCAGCTGGCCTCGCCGCCCTGGGGCTCCAGCAGCTGCACGCCGCTCCACTTGCGGGCCGAGGAGAAGGGCATCGCCTCGATCACCCGCCAGCCGTGGCCGCCCGGGCCGGCTCCGTCGCCGCGCCCGTACGCGTCGATCACGGCCTGCATGGACGGGTTGGGGCGGGCGTCGGCGCCGGCCATCACGGCGAGCGCGTGCTGGACGGTGTCCCGGTCGGCCGGGGCGGAGCCGCCGTCGGCGATCAGCCGCAGGTCGACGACGTCCATGCCGCCCTCGGTGAGGGTGCCGGTCTTGTCCAGGCAGACGGTGTCCACCCGGGCCAGGCCCTCGATCGCCGGGAGCTCCTGGACCAGGCACTGCTTGCGGCCCAGCCGGATCACGCCGATCGCGAAGGCCACCGAGGTCAGCAGCACCAGGCCCTCGGGGACCATCGGCACGATGCCCGCCACCATCCGGCGCACCGCCTCGCGCCAGTCGCGGCCCTCCACGGCCAGCTGGCTGATGATCAGACCGATCGCGGTGGGGATCAGCAGGTAGGTGATGAACCGCAGGATGCTGTCGATGCCGCTGCGCAGCTCCGACTTCACCAGGGTGAACTTGCTGGCCTCCTCGGCCAGCTGGGCCGCGTAGGCCTCCCGGCCGACCCTGGTGGCGGTGAACGCGCCCGCGCCGGCCACCACGAAGCTGCCGGACATCACCTGGTCGCCGGGCTGCTTGAGGACGGGGTCGGGCTCGCCGGTGAGCAGCGACTCGTCGATCTCCAGGCCGTCCGCCTCGGTGACCTCGCCGTCCACGATCACCTTGTCGCCGATGCCGAGCAGCACGGTGTCGTCGAGGACGATCCCGGAGACGGCGATCTGCTGGACGGCGCCGTCCCGGCGGACCTGCGGTCTGGCCTCGCCGATCAGGGCCAGGCTGTCCAGGGTCTTCTTGGCGCGCAGCTCCTGGATGATGCCGATCGCCGTGTTGGCGACGATGACCAGGCCGAACAGGCCGTCCTGGATCGGTCCGACGATCAGGATGATCCCGAACATGATGCCGATGATGGCGTTGAAGCGGGTGAAGACGTTGGCCCGGACGATCTCCCCGGTCGACCGGCTGGACCGGACCGGGACGTCGTTGACCTGCCCTTTCGCCACCCGTTCGGCCACCTCGGCGGCCGTCAGGCCGCCGCGCCGGCCGGGCAGCAGCCCGAGCGGGTGCGCCCCGTCGGGGCGGTCTCCGCCGGCCGGCTGCTGCTCTTCCGCGGGCTGGGCAGGCTGCGTCATGGCACCGACTCTACGGGCGCCTTATGTCCGATGCGTGCTACTAAAGGACTATTCAGTCCGACTGGGTGGCAGGGCCGGTGCCGTTCCCGGTGGCGCCCGTGCTGCCGTCCGTGCTGCCGTCCGTGGTGCCGTCCGTGCTGCCGTTCTTGCTGCCGTCCGCGACCTGCTCGGCGGTGGCCGCCTCGGCGGCGCGGCTGCGGGCGATCGCGTCCCGCCGGGCGCGGCAGTACCAGAGGCCGATCAGGCCGAGCAGGCCGCCGGAGAGGCAGATCCACGGCCAGGTGCCGTGGCCGTGGTCGGACAGGGTGCCCTGGAAGGGGAGCAGGGCGACGAAGGCGACGAACCACAGCACCGTGCCGGCGCCGACGATGGCGACGTCATTGGCCTCCAGCGGAGGGGGCGAGGGGTGCAGTGGCGTCTTGGGCATGGGGCCTAGCGTACGGTGCGCGGGGGCGTCGGGGGGTGCGGCGGGCGCCCCGGCGGTCAGGGGCGGGCTCTACGCGCGAAGATAGCGCGTGTGCGACCGGGAAACCATACTTGAAGGTCCACGCCCGGCCACCGTCGCCACGGGCGTTCTCCCCCTCCTCAGCTCCCCCACAGAGGACGCACGCATGCCTGTGGTCCAGCCGACCACCGAGTCGCCCGACCCCGCGGATTCCGCGCCCACGCCCCCCACCGGCGCCCTGGACCGCTACTTCAAGATCAGCGAGCGCGGCTCCAGCCTGCCGCGCGAGATCCGCGGCGGTGTCGCCACCTTCTTCACCATGGCGTACATCCTGGTGCTGAACCCGATCATCCTGGCCAGCGCCACGGACATGACCGGGGCCCACCTGGACAGCGCCCAGCTGGTCACCGCCACCGCCCTCACCGCCGGTCTCACCACCCTGCTGATGGGCGTGATCGGCAACGTGCCGATCGGCCTGGCCGCCGGACTCGGCGTCAACACCATCGTGGCGCTCCAGCTCGCGCCCAGGATGACCTGGCCGGACGCCATGGGCATGGTGGTGCTGGCCGGCTTCGCGATCATGCTGCTGGTCGCCACCGGCCTGCGCGAGCGGGTCATGAACGCCGTGCCGCTCGGCCTGCGCAAGGCCATCGCGATCGGCATCGGCCTGTTCATCAGCCTGGTCGGCCTGGTCGACTCCGGCTTCGTCAGCCGGATCCCGGACGCCGCCCACACCACCGTCCCGCTCCAGCTCGGCGGCAACGGCCACCTGCTCGGCTTCCCGGTGCTGGTCTTCGTGGTCGGCCTGCTGCTGACCCTGGTCCTGGTCATCCGCAAGGTGCCCGGCGCCATCCTGATCAGCATCGCGGCCTCCACCGTGCTCGCCGTGGTGATCGACAAGGTCGCCGACGTCCCGGCGCTCAAGTGGGGCCTCACCGTCCCCACCTGGCCCGGCAACCCGGTGGCCGCCCCCGACTTCGGGCTGGTCGGCAAGGTCAGCCTGTTCGGCGGCTTCGAGAAGGTCGGCGTCCTCACCGGCGTGCTGTTCGTCTTCACCGTGCTGATGTCCTGCTTCTTCGACGCGATGGGCACCATCCTCGGCGTCGCCGACGAGGCCCACCTGCTGGACGAGAAGGGCGACCTGCCGGGCATCAACCGGATCCTGATGGTCGACGGCATCGCCACCGCGGCCGGCGGCGCCACCTCCGCCTCCGCCAACACCTGCTTCGTCGAGTCCACCGCGGGCGTCGGCGAGGGCGCCCGCACCGGCTTCGCCTCGATCGTCACCGGCCTGCTCTTCGTGGTGGCGCTGTTCCTCACCCCGCTCGCCACCATGGTCCCCGCCCAGGCCGCCACCCCGGCCCTGGTCACGGTCGGCTTCCTGATCCTGGCGGGCTCCGTCAAGGAGATCGACTGGGCCGACTTCACCATCGCGATCCCGGCCTTCCTGACCATCGTGATGATGCCGTTCACCTACTCCATCACCAACGGCATCGGCTTCGGCTTCATCGCCTTCTGCGTGCTGCGCCTGGCCGCCGGGCGCGGTCGCAGCGTGCCGGTGCCGCTCTACGCGGTGGCGGCGGTCTTCGCCTTCTACTACCTGATGCCGGCCTTCGGCCTGCTCTGACGGCTGGTTCCGACGGCCCCGCACCCGGTTGGGTGCGGGGCCGTTTTCGATATCGGAAGTGCGCCTGGACCGATATCGTTTTCTTGTTGCCAGCCGAGGGAGGAAGCCATGGCGCGTACGGTGATCGACCTTGATGACGACCTTCTCGCCGAGGCGCAGCGTCTGTTCGGCACGACCACCAAGGTCGCCACGGTCAACGCGGCACTGCTGGAGGCCGTGAAGCTGGCCAGGCGGATAGAGCTCGCCGACGCCATCGCCAACGGGGAGTTCGACCTCCTCGACGAGTCGGGCAAGTCGGCGGCGGCGTGACCCGAGAGCGCTTCCTGATCGACAAGTCGGCTCTGGCGCGCTGGGGAAAGCCGACGGTGCGGCCGGTCCTCGACGATCTCTCACAGCGTGCACTGCTGGCGGTGAGCGCGGCAGTCGAGATGGAGGTCCTGCACAGCGCCCGAAGCGCGGCGGAGGCCGATCGGCTGAGCCATCTGCTCAGGGGCTTCGACTACCTGCCGTGCACCGACGAGGTCTGGGACCGAGCCAAGGACATTCAGCGCCGCGCCCTGTTCCGGGGAAACCTCCGTGCGCTGTCCATGGCCGACATGCTGATCGCTGCCACGGCTGAACGCCACGGGGTGACCGTCCTGCACTATGACGGCGACTACGACATGATCGCGGCCATCACCGGACAGTCCACTCGATGGGTCGTTCCGGCCGGGGTGGCTGACTGAGCCCTTCCCGCCGTGTCTCGAACGGCCCCGCACCCGGTTGGGTGCGGGGCCGTCGGCGTTCTGGTCAGTGGACGCAGAACTCGTTGCCCTCCGGGTCCTCCATGACTGTCCAGGCGCCGCCGGGTTCGGCGACCTCGCGCAGGACGGTGGCGCCGAGGGCTTCGAGGCGGGCGACGGTGGCCGCGCGCTCGCCCGGGCCGGGGTGGACGTCGAGGTGGAGGCGGTTCTTGCCCTGCTTGGGCTCCGGGACGGCCTGGAAGAGGATGCGGCGGCCCAGGCCGGTGTCCGAGGCCGGGTCGTACGGGTCCTCGGGGTGGCGGACGGCCGCGAGGGTGCGCCAGGCGGGGTGGCCGTCGACCTCGGTGCGGGCGTCCGGGGTGATCGCGCCGGCGTCCAGCAGCCGGGCGATCAGGGTGGCGTGGTCCTCGACGGTGTAGTCGAGGGCGGCGCCCCAGAAGGCGGCCTGGCGGTGCGGGTCGGCGCAGTCGATGACGAGCTTCCAGTGCAGCGGCATGTAACCGGTTATATCGGTTACGAGCAGGTGGAGCAATCACTGGTGGTCGGAAGGTGTCAAAAAGGCGACCGTGTAGGGCAGTTGGCGGCGGGCATACTGCCTGGACGGAGAAGGGGAGGGGACTCGACCGATGGTGCAACAGGATCCGCCCGGGGGCGTCGAGGGGCGACTGCTGCCGGAACTCTTCTGGCGGGCGGACAAGGCCTCGCTGGACGGACAGCGCGAGACGCTCCGCTGGCACCGCGGACTGATCGCCATGCTGGTGGTCGCCGCGCTGATCGGCTCGCTACCGGGCCCGGACCACAAGGGCGACGGCGATATCAAGCCACTGTTCTCGGTGGCCGCCTTCCTGATCGCCGGCTACTTCTGGTCCCGGCTGCGCCGCAGCAACCCGCAGGGTCGGTGGTACGAGGCGCGGGCGGCGGCCGAGTCGGTCAAGACGCTCGCCTGGAAGTACAGCGTCCGGGCCCGGCCGTTCGGCGGCGAGGCCGACTCGCCGGACGCCGACCGCGGCTACCTGCTCCAGGTCGAGGACGTGCTGCGGGCCTTCGAGGACCCGGAGATCGTGCCGCCCGGCAGCGTTCCGGAGATCACCGAGGAGATGCGGCGCGCCCGGGCCGACAGCCTCGTCGCCCGGCGCACCCTCTACCTGCGCACCCGGGTCGAGAGCCAGCGCACCTGGTACCGCTCCCGGGCCGAGTCCTGCGAGTCCCAGGCGGTCTCCTGGGGGCTCGGCATCGCGACGCTGATCATCATCGGCGCGGCGGCGGCGATCGCCCAGGCCACCGGCGCCCTGGAGGTGCACATCTTCGGCGCCAGCTCGGCCGCGGCCGCCGCGATCATCGCCTGGACCCAGCTCAAGCAGCTGCGCCCGCTGGCCGCCGCCTACCAGCTGGCCGCGCGCGAGCTGGAGAACGTCGGCAACCAGCTCTCCGACCTCGACCTCAGGACGCCGGACGCCGAGGAGCGCTGGGCCCGGCTGGCCGCCGAGGCCGAGGACGCCGTCTCCCGCGAGCACACCACCTGGCGGGCCCGCCGGGCCTTCCCTCGATAACCCCTCCCGTCCGGCGCGCCAGTCCAACTCCGGGGAGGGGCTGGGGAGATCCGGCGAAGCGGGGGCACGCCGAGGGCACAGGTGTGCGGGGTGCGTGAGAGTGGGGTGCCGAGGCACGGAACGTGACCATTACGTGTCCATGCCCTGGTTTCATCGCCTCCGCGCGACCCGCAGTCCCTGCCCGGAGGCCCCCTGTGCGCATTCTCCTGATCGCCACCGCGTTCAACAGCCTGACCCAGCGCGTCCACACCGAGCTGCGCGAGCGCGGCCACCAGGTCGCCGTCCAACTCGCCCTCGGCGACGAGCAGATGAGGGAGGCGGTGGCCCGGGTCGACCCGGAGCTGATCGTCTGCCCGATGCTCACCAGGGCCGTTCCGGAGGACATCTGGTCCACCCGGACGGTCCTGATCGTGCACCCGGGCCCGAAGGGCGACCGCGGCCCCTCCTCGCTCGACTGGGCGATCACCGAGTCCGCCCGGCGCTGGGGCGTCACCGTGCTGCAGGCCGTCGAGGAGATGGACGCCGGCGACATCTGGGCCTCCGTCGAGTTCGCCGTCCCCGAGTGCGGCAAGAGCGAGCTGTACCGGGGCGAGGTCGCGGACGCCGCCGCCGAGGCCGTCCTGCTGGCCGTCCAGCGGTACGAGGGCGGGCTGTTCACCCCCGAACCGCTGGACTACGCCCGCCCCGACGTACACGGCGAACTGCGGCCCTTCCTGCGCCAGGAGGCGCGCCGGATCGACTGGCAGCAGGACGACACCGCCACCGTGCTGCGCAAGCTGCGCGCCGCCGACTCCCAGCCCGGTGTGCTGGACGAGCTGTACGGGCGGGACTTCTTCCTGCACGGCGGCCACCCCGAGGACGAACTGCGCGGCCCCGAGCCCGGCGCCGTGCTCGCCACCCGGGACGGCGCGATCTGCCGGGCCACCGTGGACGGCGCGGTCTGGATCCCCCAGCTGCGCCCGCGCCGCACCCCGGGCGGGCCGGCCACCTTCAAGCTGCCGGCCGCCACGGTGCTCGCCGACGAGCTGCACCAGGTCCGCGAGGTGCCGGTGACCCCGGCGCAGGCCGCCCGCCGGGACACCTGGTCGGAGCTGCGCTACCACGAGGACGGCGAGGTCGGCTTCCTCGAATTCGCCTACGCCGGTGGGGCGATGAGCACCGAGCAGTGCCGCCGGCTGCTGGCCGCCTACCGCGCGGCCGCGAACCGGCCCACCTCGGTGCTGGTGCTGGGCGCGCCCCGGGACTTCTACTCCAACGGGATCCACCTCAACGTCATCGAGGGCTCGGCCTTCCCGGCGCTGGAGTCCTGGGAGAACATCAACGCGATGGACGACCTGGTCGAGGCGATCCTGACCACCGGCGACAAGCTGACCGTCGCCGCGCTGGCCGGGAACGCGGCGGCCGGCGGACTGATGATGGCGCTCGCCGCCGACGAGGTGTGGTGCCGGGAGTCGGCGGTGCTCAACCCGCACTACCGGCTGATGGGCCTGTACGGCTCCGAGTACTGGACGTACACCCTGCCCGCCCGGGTCGGCGCCGAGCAGGCCGAGCGGCTCACCACCGAGGCGCTGCCGGTCGGGGCCGCGCACGCCCGCCGGATCGGCCTGGTGGACCGCACGGCCGGCGGGGACGCGGCGGAGTTCCGCCGCTGGACGGCGCGGGAGGCCGCCCGGCTGGCCGGCTCGCCGGAGCTCACCGGACGGCTGGTGGACAAGAAGCGCCGCCGCGCCGAGGACGAGGAGGCCAAGCCGCTGGCCGAGTACCGGGCGGAGGAGCTGCGCCGGATGCACGCCAACTTCTACCGGGCGGGCGAGCCGTACCACGCGCTGCGGCGGGACTTCGTGCGCAAGGTCTGCCCGGTGGCCACGCCGGAGCACCTGACCGGGCTGCTCGGCCGGCCCTGAACCCGGGCGGCGACGCCTGGCGGTACGGCAGTGCCGTCCGGCGGTACAGCAGTGACGTCCGGCGCTACGGCAGTGCCGTCCGGCGGTACAGACAGCAAAATGACGTCCGGCCGGGGTGGGGGACCCGGTCGGACGTCACTGGTGGGGCCGCCCGCGACCCGGCGCGGGCGGCGGCCCGGTTCAGCGCCGGACGGTGGTCCGGCGCGACGGCTGCCGCTGCGGCGGGACGCGGGGCGTTCGCGGCGGCAGCGGGGCCGCCGGGCCGACGAGCAGCGGCTGGGTGCTGGGCTTGCTCGGGGAGACGGCGAAGGCCAGTGAGCCGAAGAACACGTAGCAGCCGAGCCCGACCCCGAGCGGGAAGATGAACTGCAGCGCCATCACCCCGCCCTGGGTCGACTGCGAGGCGTCGAGGCGGACCGAGAGCGCCGCCATGCCGGTGTAGTGCATCGCGCAGACCGCGACTCCCATCACCGGCGCCGCCGCCAGCACCGCGAGGGTGCCGCGGATGTTCAGCGCGGCCCAGAGCGCGGCCGTGGCGGCGAACACCGCGATGCCGATCGAGAGCCCGACCGTCACGTGGTCGTAGCCGAGCCGGCCGGGCAGCACCATCGCGGCCATGCCCAGGTAGTGCATCGCGGCGACCCCGAGTCCGGTGGTCAGCCCGCCGATCAGCAGGGACAGCACCGGGTGGCGCCGCCAGTACCCGACGGTGAACAGTCCGATGCCGACCACCGCGACGGCGACCAGCAGGCTGAGCACGGTGAGCCCCGGCTGGTAGGTGATCTCGGCGCCGGTGACGGAGAAGCCGAGCATCGCGATGAAGTGCATGGACCAGATGCCGGCGCCGAGCGAGGTCGAGGCGAAGAGCAGCCAGACGGCCCGGCTGCGGCCCGTGGAGACCAGTGCCCAACGGGCGCTGCGCAGGGCGACGAAGGCGCCGAGGCAGGCCACGAAGTACGAGACCGCCGGTGTCACCCAGCCGTGGTCGGCATGATGGATCTCACCCAATTGAGCTCCCTGGACGAGGGGTTGAGGGCGCCAGGGTTCGGGCGGAGGCGGTCGGCGGGGTACCGGGGAACGGGTGGGACGCGCGCGGACGGGCACGGAGGGGGCTCCGCCGAGGGGAGACCTGGCGTGGTGATGCCCCTGACAACCCCGGAGAGTAGCCACTGACGGGTGGTCGCACAAGGTTCGCGATTTTCGTGAAGTCCCAGGTCAGGAAGGACCTTTACGCGGCCTGCAAGATCTCGGCACCAAGCCCTGACATCGCCTGCGCACGGTCTCCGGGCGCCTTGGGGCGCTTTGGTGCGTTACTCCAGCGGGGCCAGCCCGAACGGGTGCCCGGCTGGGTCGATCAGCACCTTGAGCGTGCGGCCGTGCTGGTAGCTCGGCTCGGTGGCGCCGAGCGCCAGGGCCTTCGCGGTGGACTCCTCCAGGTCGTCCACGTAGAAGTCCAGGTGGAAGTGCTTGCTGCCGTCCGGTTCGGTCCACGGCTCCGGCCGGTAGTCGGTCACCCGGCCGAACCCCAGCGGGCTGCCGCCCTCCGGGTTGTCCAGGATCGCGAAGTGCTCGTCCACGTGACGGGTCTCCCAGCCGAGCAGCTCGCCGTAGAACGAGGCCAGCGCGACCGGGTCGGCGCAGTCGATGGTGACCATGGCGAGCCGGGCGAAGCCGGAGTCGTCCGGCACGGACTGTGCGGATTGCGCGGGTTGCTCGGAGGCGAGGTCGGACATGTCTGGTCGGCCCTTCCGGGAGGCGGGAACGATCACCCCTCACCAATATGGCACCCGGCCGATCCTCCGGCGCGGTGGGAACCCGTTTTTCCTTAGCGAGAGTAATGACGTAAGCTAAAGAGATGCCCGAGATGTCCGAGCAGGACCTCGCAGCGATCTCACAGCTGCGGTCGTCCACGATGCGCCTCTCCCGACGACTCAAACACCAACGGGTGGAGGAGTCGCTGAGTCCCACCGAGATGGGAGTGCTGGGCACCCTCGCCCGGTGCGGGAAGGCGACGCCGGGTGAGCTCGCCCGGAAGGAGCACGTGCAGCCTCCTTCGATGACCAGGATCGTCGCGATGCTGGAGGAGAAGGGGCTGGTGCGGCGCGAGCCGCACCCCGAGGACCGCCGCCAGGTGGTCGTCAGCAGCACCGAGCAGGCCGAGACGATCCTCGCGGAGAGTCGTCGGCGCCGAAACGTCTGGCTCGCCGAGCTCGCCCAAGGGCTCGACGACGAGGAATGGGCCGTCCTCAGGGAGGCCGCGCCCGTGCTCTACAAGCTCGCCCACCTGTAACTCGTACAGATCGAGGCACACCGACCCCGGCCGGCCGCCGGGAGGAGAAGGAGCCCGCATCACCGCAGGACCGACCATCATGACCAGGAGCGCGACGGCCCCCGCCAGGGCCGTCGCGCCGCGAGGGGAGACCACCGTGACACCGCCGGCCGCAGCCAGCGCCGCCGCCCGTACCGACGACCCGACCAACGACCCCGCCGCGGACCGCACCGCGGCCGCCGACGCCCAGGCCCCCGCCCCCAGCGGGCTGCCCGGCAGCGGCGACGACGACCCCGACGAACGCACCGCGGCGGACCCCGCCGCTCAGCGCCGGACCCACCCGGCCGCATCTCCCGCAGGAGCCCGCTTCACCAGGCCCGGGGGGATGTTCTCCTCCCTGCGCGTTCGCAACTACCGCTACTACTTCGCCGGCCAGGTGGTGTCCAACACCGGCACCTGGATGCAGCGGATCGCCCAGGACTGGCTGGTCCTGAGCCTCACCGGCAGCCCGCTCGCGGTCGGCATCACCACCGCCATGCAGTTCCTGCCGATGCTGCTGCTCGGCCTGTTCGGCGGCGTGCTCGCCGACCGGATGCCCAAGCGCCGGCTGCTGATCTACACCCAGGGCGCGATGGGCCTGCTCGCCGCCGGCCTGGCCGTGCTGACCGTCGGCGGCGTGGTGACGCCGTACTACGTGTACGCCTTCGCCCTGCTGCTCGGCCTGGTCACCGTGGTCGACAACCCGACCCGGCAGGCCTTCGTGTCCGAGATGGTCGGCCCCAAGGACCTCGCCAACGCCGTCAGCCTGAACGCCGCCAACTTCCAGACCGCCCGGCTGGTCGGCCCCGCCGTCGCGGGCCTGCTGATCGCCGCGGTCGGCAGCGGCTGGGCGTTCGCCGTCAACGCGCTGTCCTTCGCCGCCGTGATCGGCGGACTGCTCGCGATGCGCGAGTCCGAACTGCGCCCCACCGAGCCGATCGCCCGCGAGAAGGGCCAGCTGCGCGAGGGCCTGCGCTACGTGAAGGAGCGGCCCGAGCTGCTCTGGCCGATGGTGCTGGCCGGCTTCATCGGCACCTTCGGCTTCAACTTCCCGACGCTGCTCTCCGGGTTCGCGTACGACACCTTCAAGGTCGGCGCCGGCCAGTACGGCCTGCTGAACACCGCGATGGCCGTCGGCTCGCTGGCCGGCGCGCTGCTCGCCGCCCGCCGGGGCGCGCCCCGGCTGCGCCGGCTGGTCGGCGCGGCACTGGCCTTCGGCACCCTGGAGGTGGTCGCGGCCTTCGCGCCCGACTACTGGACCTTCGCGCTGCTGCTGACGCTGATCGGGGTGTTCGGGCTGAGCTTCAACACCTCGGTCAACTCCATGCTGCAGCTGTCCACCGACCCCGAGATGCGCGGTCGGGTGATGGGCCTGCTGGTGCTGGTCTTCACCGGAGGCACGCCGATCGGCGCCCCGGTCGTCGGCTGGGTCACCGCCTCGTACGGGCCCCGGCTGGGCCTGCTGGCCTGCGGCGTGGTGTCCGCGCTGGCGGCCGGCGCGGTCGGCCTGGTGCTGGCCCGCAGTGCGGACCTGCGGGTGCGGTTCGACCTGCACCCCGGTCGCGGCGGGCGGGTGGTGGCCGTCGTGCCGCGGGCCGTCCCGGCGCGTACGCCGGAGCTGGCCGCGGCCTGCTGATGATGGGCTGATGGATGAGCTGATGGACCGTCAGGACACCTCGGGGCTTGGCCTCGAAGTGTCCTGACGGCGTGTCAGAGACGGATCTCCAGCAGCTGGCCGGGCCAGGTGCCGGTCGGCAGCTCGACCTCGAAGCCCGCGGTCTCGGTGAAGCCGAGCGCCCGGTACTGGCCGACCAGCTTGCGGTCGTCGCCCGCGTAGCAGTCCACCCGCAGCAGGTCGAGGCCGCGCCGACGGGTCTCCTCGACCGCGTCGGCGATCAGCGCCGCGCCGATGCCGGAGCCCTTGCGGCTGCGGTCGGTGACCAGCAGGCGGACGAACAGCTCGGGCTCCGCCGAGACCGGGACGAACTTCCCCCGCTGCTCGGCCAGCACGCAGCAGCCGATCGTCCGGCCCTCGTCGTCCACCGCGATGCGGACCAGGAACGGCTCCTCGGCGTACGAGGTGACCTGGTCGATCCGGGCCCGGTCGGTGCTGAACGGCCGGTCGCCCCACTGGCCGGTGCGCTTCCCGGCGGCCAGCCAGGAGACGGCGCCGTCGAGCAGGGACAGGATGTCGGGGACGTCCGAGGGACCCCCGTTGCGGATCTTCATGGACATCCGTTCTACCCGGAACGGCCGGGCGAGGGAAGCTTGGATCATGAGATTGTTCGTCGCTGTCCTGCCTCCCGTGGAGGCGCTCCAGGGGCTCTCCGACGCGGTCGCGCCGCTGCACGGGCTGCCCGGGGCGGACCGGCTGCGCTGGACCACCGTCGAGGGCTGGCACCTGACCCTGGCCTTCCTCGGCCAGGTGCCGGCCGAGCGGCTGCCGGAGCTGGAGACCGCCCTGGCGGCCGTCGCCGAGGTGCACCCGGCCCACCCGCTGCGGATCGCCGGGGCCGGCCGGTTCGGCGACCGGGTGCTCTGGGCCGGGGTCGAGGGGCGGACCTGGGCGCTGCGCCGGCTCGCGGAGGCCGTGGCCGGGGCCACCGCCGAGTTCACCGGGGAGGCCGACGCCTTCGCCTTCCACCCGCACCTCACCCTGGCCCGGGCCGGCTCCTCGCGCGGACAGCGGCGGGCCGTCCAGCGGGTCGCGGCGGCCGAGCTGGAGGGGCTGGCGGCGGCGCTGGCGGACTACCGGGGGCCGGAGTGGGAGGCGGCCGAGCTGCACCTGATGAAGAGCGACCTGGCCGGGGGGTTCGCCCACTACGAGTCGCTGCGCTCCTGGGCGCTGGCCGACTGGGGCTGAGGGAGCCGACCCGGGGCCGAGGGGTTCGGGGCGGGGCCGAGGGGGCCGACCCGGGGCCGAGGGGTTCGGGGTGGGCCAGCGTGAGGTGGGGGTGTGAGCCGCAGGTACGCTCGTTGACCGTGGATCCCAAGACTCGAATGCGCATCGTCTCCGGCACCCTGGTGCTGCTGCTGGTCGTCGTACTGATCAGCTCGCTGGTCGGCAAGTAGCCCGGGCGGCCCCGGAGGGGCTCGGAGGGGCCCCGGAGCGGCTCGGCGCGGCCCCGGAACGGTTGCGGACCGGCCCCGGGAACGGAGAGAGGGCCACCGCCCGCAGGCGGTGGCCCTCAGCCGTGTCCTCGGGGGTCTCAGCCGGCCAGCTGCTCGACCACGTGGTCGATGCAGTGGGTGAGCGCCTCGACGTCCGCCGGGTCGATCGCCGGGAACATCGCGATGCGCAGCTGGTTGCGGCCCAGCTTGCGGTACGGCTCGGTGTCCACGATGCCGTTGGCACGCAGTGCCTTCGCGACCGCGGCGGCGTCCACCGACTCGTCGAAGTCGATGGTGCCGACCACCTGGGAGCGCTCGGCCGGGTTCGCCACGAACGGGTTGGCGTAGGAGGACTTCTCGGCCCAGGCGTACAGCCGGGACGAGGAGTCGGCCGTACGGGCGACGGCCCAGTCCAGCCCGCCGTTGCCGTTGATCCACTCCAGCTGGTCGGCCAGCAGGAACAGGGTGGCGAGCGACGGGGTGTTGTACGTCTGGTCCTTCGACGAGTTGTCGATGGCCGTCGGCAGGGAGAAGAACGGCGGGACGTAGCGGCCGGAGCCGGCGATCTCGGCGGCGCGCTCCAGGGCGGCCGGGGAGAAGGTGGCCAGCCACAGGCCGCCCTCGGAGGCGAAGGACTTCTGCGGGGCGAAGTAGTAGACGTCGGTCTCGGTGATGTCCACCGGCAGGCCGCCGGCGCCCGAGGTGGCGTCCACCAGCACCAGGGAGCCCTCGTCCGCGCCCACCGGACGCTTGATCGGCATCGCGACGCCGGTCGAGGTCTCGTTGTGGGTGAGGCCGTAGACGTCCACGCCGGCCTCGGCGACCGGCAGCGGGTGGGTGCCCGGGGCGGTCTTGATCACCGTCGGCTCGGCCAGCCACGGGGCGGCCTTGACCGAGGAGGCGAACTTCGAGGAGAACTCGCCGAAGTCCAGGTGCTGGGACTTCTCCCGCACCAGGCCGAAGGCGGCGATGTCCCAGAAGGCGGTGGAGCCGCCGTTGCCGAGGACGACTTCGTAGCCCTCCGGCAGCGAGAACAGGCTGCTCACGCCCTCGCGCACGCGCTTGACCAGGTTCTTCACCGGGGCCTGGCGGTGCGAGGTGCCGAGCAGGGAGGTCTGGGTGGCGGCGAGGGCACTCAGGGCCTCGGGGCGCACCTTGGACGGTCCGCAGCCGAAACGGCCGTCTGCGGGCTTGATGTCAGCGGGGATCTGGATCTGAGCCACGCGCGCAGCCTACCGGCGCGGGACTCGCCCGGGATACGGTCGTCCGCCCGCTGAGACTGTGATCTTCGCTGCCCGGGGACGCCGACAGCGGGCCCGGCCGGAGCCGGACCCGCTGGTCAGAGGCGTTCGATCGGCCGCTCGGGCGCGGGGTCAGTGCGCGATGGCGTCCCAGCCCTCGATCTCCTCGGGGCGGCGCGGGCCGGGGCCGATGTAGCGCGCGGAGGGGCGCACGAGGCGACCGGTGCGCTTCTGCTCCAGGATGTGCGCCGACCAGCCGGCGGTGCGCGCACAGGTGAACATCGAGGTGAACATGTGCGCGGGGACCTCGGCGAAGTCCAGCATGATCGCGGCCCAGAACTCGACATTGGTGGCCAGCACGCGGTCCGGACGGCGGTTGTGCAGCTCCTCCAGCGCGGCCTTCTCCAGCGCCTCGGCGACCTCGAAGCGCGGCGCGCCGAGCTCCTTGGCGGTGCGGCGCAGCACGCGGGCGCGCGGGTCCTCGGCGCGGTAGACGCGGTGGCCGAAGCCCATCAGGCGCTCGCCCTTGTCCAGCGCGTTCTTGACCCAGGTGGTCGCGTCACCGGTGCGCTCGATCTCCTCGATCATGCCGAGCACGCGGGACGGGGCACCGCCGTGCAGCGGGCCGGACATCGCGCCGACCGCGCCGGAGAGCGCGGCCGCGACGTCGGCGCCGGTGGAGGCGATGACCCGGGCGGTGAAGGTGGAGGCGTTCATGCCGTGCTCGGCGGCCGAGGTCCAGTAGGCGTCGACGGCCTTGACGTGCTTCGGGTCCGGCTCGCCCCGCCAGCGGATCATGAAGCGCTCGACGACCGTCTCGGCCTTGTCGATCTCGCTCTGCGGGACCATCGGCAGGCCCTGGCCGCGGGCGGACTGGGCGACGTAGGACAGTGCCATCACGGCGGCCCGGGCGAGGTCGTCGCGGGCCTGCTCGGCGGAGATGTCCAGCAGCGGCTTGAGGCCCCAGACCGGGGCGAGCATGGCGAGCGCGGACTGGACGTCGACCCGGATGTCACCGGAGTGCACGGGGATCGGGAAGGGCTCGGCGGCCGGCAGGCCGGGGTTGAACTTGCCGTCCACCAGCAGGCCCCAGACGTGGCCGAAGGAGACGTGGCCGACCAGGTCGTCGATGTCGACACCGCGGTACCGCAGGGCGCCGCCCTCGCGGTCGGGTTCGGCGATCTCGCTCTCGAACGCGACGACTCCCTCAAGCCCGGGTACGAAATCGGACATGCGACGGCTCCTTCAGTTCTGCGATCGGTGCCCCGCCGTGGTGGGGCGGCGCTCCAGTGACCGAATCGTGGTTGGCACTCGGTGCCAGAGTGACAGGCACGGGGTGCATTGCGCCATACACCACCGCGGTGATGTTTCCCGTGGGACCACTTGACTTTCCCGTCGGGGGTCGGTCGTGCCCGGGGGACTCCCGGAACCAAACACCAGGTTCCGGACAATTCCCCGTACGGCGGGCAGCAAGCGGTGGCGAGTCACCATATCTCCGACCGGGGTTCGTCCGGAGGTAGCGGTGCCGGTTGCTTGTCGTACGGGATGATGTTGGCGTGCAGACCCCGGAACGCGCCCAGTCGACGCCCCTGAGCCCCGCCACCCGGACCCCGGCCGACGAGCCCCGCCGCGGTCCGGACCCCACCGTGATGCGCAAGCACTACGTCCACGAGGGCCTGGCCGAGGAGCAGCTCGCGCCCGAGCCGATCGGGCAGTTCGCCCGCTGGTTCCACGAGGCGGACGAGGCCGGGGTGGTGGAACCCAACGCCATGGTGCTCTCCACCGCCGACGAGCGGGGCCGGCCCAGCTCGCGCACCGTCCTGCTCAAGGGCTTCGACAGCCGCGGCTTCGTGTTCTTCACCAACTACGGCTCCCGCAAGGGCTCCGAGCTCGCCGCCAACCCGTACGCCGCACTGCTGTTCCCGTGGATCGCGCTGGGCCGCCAGGTGATCGTCCAGGGGCCGGTGGAGAAGGTCGGCCGGGACGAGACCGCCGCCTACTTCCGCACCCGGCCGCACGGCTCCCAACTCGGCGCCTGGGCCAGCGAACAGTCCAGCCCGGTCGAGAGCCGCGCCGTCCTCGAACAGCGCTACGCCGACCTGGAGCGGCGCTACCCCGAGGGCGAGGGCGTCCCCGTCCCGCCGTTCTGGGGCGGCTACCGGGTCGTCCCGGAGGCGGTCGAGTTCTGGCAGGGGCGCGAGAACCGGCTGCACGACCGCCTCCGCTACCTCGCCGACCCGGCCGGCCCCGGCGGCTGGCGGGTGGAGCGCCTCTGCCCGTGACGGCGGGGGGCCGGGTGGTCACGGCGGCGCCGTGCGTCCGGGTGGCGGGCCCGGGCGTGGCGGGCGGCCGGATCTGATGAACCGTCACCGTTTTGTGTAGAATGTGCGCGTCGTGGACCGGGGTCGAGGATTCCTCGGCCGCGGGCCCGCTCGTGCCTGTGTGATCGGGTCGTGCCTGCGTGCATCCTAGTGAGGGACTAAGGGACTGATGGGCGTCACCGGTGCGGAAACCGTCGCGGGCCTCGACTCCGACCTGGTCGACGTCGCCGCCCTGCCGCTCGACGAGCTCGACGCCCTGCCCGACACCGTCCTCGGCGACCTGCTGCGCAGGGTCGTGGCGGACGCCCTGACCCCCGGGGCCGAACCGCTCGCCGCGTTCCAGTCGGCGCTCGAACTCCGCTGACCCCGCCGCTGACCGCCGGTTAAACCCCCCGAGGCGGGCGAATTCACCAACTGGCCCACCCGCTGGTGCGGTTGACGACATGCTGGGTAAGAAACCAGCGCCGTCACAGCACCGTCAGGGTCGGGGGGAACAGGTGAGTGAACGGGAGCAGCAGCAGCGCCCGTACTTCTTCTTCAGCTACGCGCGTCGGGACTTCGAGGCGGGGGACGCCTTCGTCGACCAGTTCTTCAACGACCTGAGGGACGAACTCGGGCGCATCCTCGGACCGGCCGTCCAGGCCGACGAACTCGCCTTCCGGGACACCGAACGGCTCCGGCTGGGCGACGAATGGGCCGAGAAGCTCGCGCTGATGCTCGGCCGCAGCCGGACCATGGTCGCGCTCTACTCCCCGGCCTACTTCGCCAGCCTCTACTGCGGCAAGGAGTGGACGGCCTTCCGCGGCAGGGTCCGGCGCCACCACGAGGAGACCGCGGAACTGGTCTCGGCGCTGATCCCGGTGCTCTGGGAGCCGGTCGCGCCCGGGGACCTCGTCACCGAGGTCACCAGGATCCAGTGGGCCCAGCCGGACATGGGCGAGGCCTACGCCCGGCACGGCCTGCGCGCCCTGCTGCGCACCGCCCAGCAGGACGCCTACCGGCAGGTCGTCCGGGTCGTCGCCGGACGGGTCCGGGACGCCGCCGTCCGGCGGCTCGCCGAACTGCCCGAGTTCGACCTGGAGGCCGTCCGCGGCTACTTCCCCGGGCCGGCCGCGCCGCCGCCCGCCGCCGAACCCGGCATGGTCCGGCTGTTCATCGCGGCCGGCCGGGCCTCGGAGGCCGCCGCCGAGGGCGGCTCCCGCCCGGGCGGCTGGTACGGGGCCAGGCCGTGGAACTGGACGCCGTTCTACCCGCCCGCCCAGCCCTCGCTGGCCTCCCGCGCCCAGCAGGTGATCACCAACGCCGGGCACATCACCACGCTGGAGGAGGTCGGCGCCGGGCTCGGCGAGAAGCTCGACCAGGCCCGGGAGGACAGCCAGGTCAGCGTCCTGCTGGTGGACCCGTGGGCGGCCGAGAACGAGCGCTACCGGACCGCCCTGCGCGAGTACGACGACCAGAACCACCCGGTCACCGGCGTGGTCGTGCCGATCGGCGGCAGCGACCCGGACGGGGAGCGCGAACCGCCGTGGACCGGCGTGCGCGCCGTCTTCCGCCGCAACTGGTTGCGCCGGCGCGACCCGGAGCACTTGTTCCGGGTCAAAGTGAGCCAGGAGAGCTTCGACAGCGACCTCGCCATCATGGTGACGGTTGCCCAGAACAAGCTCATGGACGACAACTTGGATTGGGGGGACGATGGCGGCGACGCCTTCGGCTTCGGCCCGGGCGGCGGCCCGGACATGCCGGGCCTCGCCATTCCGGCCGGTCCGCCCGGCCCCTCCGGTCCGCCGCGGAGCCCGTCCGCGCGCCGGGAACCCGAACCGCCACCGAAGGACCTGCCCGGCCAGCGCCCGGGCAGCCACGACGGCTCAGTCCCGCTGAGGGGAGACGGACGATGAGCATCGAGCCCGGCACGGAGCCCGGACGCGGCGGACCGGGATCGGTCGTCACGTTCTACTCCTTCAAGGGCGGCACCGGCCGGACCATGGCGCTCGCCAACGTCGGCTGGATCCTCGCCAGCCGGGGCCTGCGCGTCCTGGTGGTCGACTGGGACCTGGAGGCGCCCGGCCTCCACCGCTACTACCACCCGCTGCTGGTCGACCCCGAACTCCACTCCACCGACGGCCTGATCGACCTGCTGCGCGGGTACGTCAGGCAGGCGCTGCCCTCCGCCGCCGGGCCCACCGGCCAGTCCCCGGCCGCCTGGCTGGACGAACCCGGGCGGCTGGACGGCTACATCTGCGGCCTCGCCCTCGACCTGCCGGCCGGCGGGCGGCTCGACTTCCTCCCGGCCGGCCGCCAGAACGCCGCCTACGCGGCCGCCGTCACCAGCTTCAACTGGCGCAGCTTCTACCACGGCCGGGACATCCGCGGCGGCGAGTTCCTGCGCGAACTGCGCGAACGCTGGGCCCGCAACTACGACTACGTGCTCATCGACAGCCGCACCGGGGTCAGCGACACCTCCGGCATCTGCACCGTCCTGATGCCCGACACCGTGGTCGACTGCTTCACGTTCAGCGCCCAGAACATCCGCGGCGGCGTCGACGCGGCCAAGGCCATCGCCGAGGCCGAGGAACGGGCCATCCGGGTCCTGCCGGTGCCGATGCGGGTCGAGGACGCCGAACAGGAACGCCTCGAAGCCGGCCGGGACTTCGCCCGCGAGGCCTTCGCCCCCTACCTCGGCCGCTGGCTGCCCGGCGACCGCCGGGCCGCCTACTGGGCCGACGTCGAAGTGCCGTACAAGCCCTTCTACGCCTACGAGGAGGTGCCCGCCACCGTCGCCGACCGGCCGCAGGAGGCGCGCAGCCTGCTCAACGCCTTCGAGCGGCTGGCCGAGTGGATCACCGACGGGCGGGTCCGCTCGCTGCGCCCGCTCGGCTCCGAGGCGCGCCGCCGACTGTACGGCGCCTACCTGCGCTCCGCCCGGGCGGTGCCCCGCCAGGTCTACGTCAGCTACGCGCCCGAGGACCGGATGTGGGCCGAGTGGGCGGCCGGCACCCTCACCCGCTTCGGCTACCAGACCTCCCTGCACAACGCCGCCGAACCGTACACCGGCCAGCGGCCGCCGGAGGTCGCCGGACCGCTCGACGGCCAGGGCCGGCTGCTCGCGCTGCTCTCGCCCGAGTACACCGCGCTGCCCCGGGCCGGTGAGGTCTGGCAGCTCCTCCAAGGGCGTGAACTGCCTTCCGGCACCTCGGCGTTGGTCGCCCTGCGGCTGCAGGACTCGGACGAGCCGGTGCCCCGGCCGTTCATCGGCCAGGCGGTGCCCGACCTGGTCCGCTCCTCGGCGACCGGCGCCGAGGCCCAGCTGTACGGCGAACTCGGCCCGCCGCCCGGCAGCAACCGCCAGTTCGACACCGACAGCGGCGAGTTCCTCGCCCCCGCCCGCTTCCCCGGCACCGCCCCGCAGGTCCAGGACGCGCCCTCGCGCAACGCCGCCTTCATCGGCCGCGGCAAGCTGCTCGAACTGCTCCGCAACCGCTTCACCGGCGGCCCCGCCGCCGTCCTCAGCCAGGTGCTCTACGGCTTCGGCGGCGCCGGAAAGTCCCAGATCGCGGCCGAGTACGCGCACCGCTTCAAGTCCGCCTACGACGTCATCTGGTGGGTGCCCGCCGAGGAGCCCGCCAACATCCCGCAGAAGCTCGCCGAACTCGCCCCCCGGCTCGGCGTGCCCACCAGCGACGACGTCGCCCACACCGCCGCCGCCGTCCTGGACGCACTGCGCCGTGGCCACCCGTACCGCCGCTGGCTGCTGGTCTTCGACAACGCCGGCACCCCCGAGGAACTCGCCCCCTGGCAGCCCGGCGGCTCCTCCGGCGGGCACGTGCTGATCACCTCGCGCAACCAGGGCTGGGCCCGGCACGCCGGCCTGGTCGAGGTCGACGTCTTCCTGCGCGAGGAGAGCATCCGGCTGCTGCGCCGCTTCAACGGCGGCCTCTCCCCGGAGGATGCCGACCAGGTCGCGCACCGCCTCGGCGACCTCCCGCTCGCCGTCGGCCAGGCCGCCGTCTGGCTCCAGGAGACGTCGATGCCGATCGCCACCTACCTCGAACTGCTCGACGACGAGCTCACCGAGATGCTCGAACGCACCCGGCTGCGCCCCGCCGAGTACCCCCACTCCGCCGCCGCGACCTGGCGCATCTCGGTCGAGGAACTGCGCCGGATGAACGCCCCGGCCGCGCAGATACTGGAGCTCTGCGCCTTCTTCGGGCCCGACGCCATCCCGATGCGGCTGCTCTACAGCCGGGCCGTCACCCGCGCCCTGCGGCTGTCCCCGCGCGCGCCGCGGGACAAGCTCGCGATCGGCGAGTTCCTGCGCGCCATCAACCGGTTCGGGCTGGCCCGCACCGACCAGGGCAGCGAGACCATCACCGTCCACCGGCTGGTCCAGGCCGTGCTCCGGGACCAGGTCGAGGAGGAGCGGCAGGCCGAACTGCGCGGCGTCGTGCACGCGGCCCTGGCCACCGCCAACCCCGGCGACCCGGACATCCCCGCCAACTGGGCCGAGTACGCCGAACTCCTGCCCCACCTCTGGCCGTCCGGCGCCGTCGACAGCGGCGACGAGGACGTCCGGCAGTGGATCATCGACTCGGTCCGCTACCAGTGGAAGCGCAGCCTGCACGAGTCCGGCCGGGAACTCGCCGAACGGGCCCTGGAGCACTGGCGCGCGGACGGCTACGGCGGCGCCGGCTTCGACGTCGACAACGACGCCCAGACGCTCATGCTGCGCACCCAGCTGAGCAACATCCGCCGCTCCCAGGGGGCCCTCCAGGAGGCCTACGAGATGGACCGGGACATCCTGGAGCGGTTCACCGCGACCCTGGGCCCGGAGCACTCCCACACCCTCGCCGTCGCCAGCAGCCTCGGCGCCGACCTGCGCTTCCTCGGCCGCTACGACGAGGCCAGGGCGCTCGACCGCAGGACCCTGGACGCGGCGCGGCGCACCCTCGGGCCGGACCACCCGCGCACCCTGATGATCACCAACAACCTGGCCGTCTCCGACTACCTGGCCGGGGACCGCTACGCCGCCCTGGAGCGGCACCGCAGCAACTACCTCCAGCAGCGCGACGCGCTCGGCGCACACAGCCTCTACGCCCTCTCCTCCGCCTCCAACTACGCCCGCGACCTGCGCGAGACCGGCCGGCTGCGGGAAGCGCTGGACCTGCTGGAGGAGACCGTGCGGATCTACCAGCAGACCATCGGCGACAGCCACACCGACACCCTGCGGGCCCGCAAGAACCTCGCCGTCGCGCTGCGCCGGGCCGGGCGCTACCACGAGGCCCTGGAGATCGACGAGGACATCTACCAGCGCTACCTGGACATCAACGGCCCCGAACACCCGGACACCCTGGCGGCCGCCACCAACCTGGCCAGCGACCTCAACGCGCTCGGCGACACCGAGCGGGCGATCCCGTTGGCCGAACGGGCCCTCGCGCGGTACCGCGACTACCTGGGCGAGAACCACCCGGTCACGCTGGCCGGCGCCAACAACCTCTCGGTCTACCTGCGGCTGGCCGGCCGGGCCGCGGAGGCCCGGGAACTGTCCGGGCGCACGCTGGCGCAGTTCCGGACCGTCCTCGGCCCGGACCACCTGTACATCCCGATCGCGATGATGAACCACGCGAACGACCTGGCGCTGGCCGGCGAGATCCGGGCCGCGCTCGCCCTGGAACAGGAGGCGGAGCCGCTGATGACCAGGGCGCTCGGCCCGGACCACTACGACTCGATCGGCATCAACTCCAACCTCTCGCTGTCCCTGGCGGCGGTCGGGGAGAGCGAGCGGGCCGCCGAACTGCGGGCCGACTGCATCCGGCGGGCCCGGATCACGCTGGGGGAGGAGCACCCGACCACCGTCGCCGTGAAGGCCGGCACCAGGCTCGACTCGGACGTGGAGCCCCCGCACGTGTGACGGGCGATCAGGAGATGCCGCCGGGCGGTGCTAGGTTCACGCGCATGGTGCCGTTCCGGCAGTTCCTGCTGAAGATCCACAGCCGCTGCAACCTCGCCTGCGACTACTGCTACGTGTACGAGGGTGCCGACCAGAGCTGGCGCGACCGGCCGCGGCGGATGGAGCTCGCCACCGTCCGCCGCACCGCCCGGAGGATCGCCGAGCACGCGGCCGAACAGGGGCTCGACGAGGTCTCCGTGGTGCTGCACGGCGGCGAGCCGCTGCTCGTCGGCGCGGCCCACCTGGACGCCCTGCTCGCCGAGTTGGCCCGGATCGCCGAGGCCGGGCCGCGCGTGCGGTTCAGCCTGCAGACCAACGGGCTGCGGCTGCTGGACGAGCCCGCGCTGCTCGACGTGCTGCACCGCCACCGGGTCGGCGTGGCCGTCTCGCTGGACGGCACCCGGGCCGACCACGACCGGCACCGCCGGCTGCCCTCCGGCGCCGGCAGCTGGGAACGGACCGCGGCCGCGGTCCGGCTGCTCGGCTCCGGGCCGCACCGGGAGCTGTTCGCCGGCCTGCTGTGCGTCGTAGACCTGGCCGCCGACCCGGTCGCCACCTACGAGGCGCTGCTGGAGTTCGCCCCGCCCAGGCTCGACCTGCTGCTGCCGCACGCCACCTGGCAGAGCGGGCCGCCGGGCGTCCACCGCGGCCTCCCGACCGGGCCGCCCGGCCCCACCGACCCGGCGCCGTACGGGGAATGGCTGATCGCCGCCTTCGACCGCTGGTACGACGCGCCGCACCGGGAGACCGGGGTGCGGCTGTTCGAGGAGCTGTCCGTCCTGCTGCTCGGCGGGCGGGCCGCCAGTGAGGCGGTCGGGCTGGCACCCGTCGACCTGGTGGTGGTCGAGGCGGACGGCACCGTCGAGCAGGCCGACAGCCTCAAGGCGGCCTACGACGGAGCCGCCGGGACGGGCCTGGACGTGTGGCGGCACGGCTTCGCCCGGGCGGCCGCCCACCCGGCCTTCCGGGCCCGCCAGCGGGGCCTGGCCGGGCTCGGGCCGGAGTGCGCGGCCTGCCCGCTGGTGCGGGTCTGCGGCGGCGGGCTCTACGCCCACCGCTACGCCGGGGACGGCTTCGCGCACCCCTCGGTGTACTGCGCCGACCTGGACCGGCTGATCCGGCACATCGCGGGGCGGCTGCGGGCCGGGGTGGCGGAGCTGGCCGGGGCCGGACAGCGGCGGTAGCGGGGCGGCGTCGGACGGTGGCGGTAGCGGGGCGGCGTCGGACGGTGGCGGTAGCGGGGCGGCGTCGGACGGTGGCGGTAGCGGCGCGGTCGGCGAGGGGCGTGCTCACCCGTCCGGGTCATGCACGGGCCCGGACCGGCTGAGTCGGCGTCGCGCGGGGAAACTGCGGGCGGACCGGGCGGGGCGCCCGGCGATCCAGGAGACCTCACGAGAGGACAGACCGGTGACGGGTACGGGCGAGGCGGTGGCGGCCGGGGTGCCGGGCGCACGCGCGAAGCAGGGGAGCGGCGCGGCCGGAAGCGGTGCGGCCGGGCTGCCGCGGCACGGCCTGGACCGGGCGACCTTCCGGGCGATCGCGGCCGCCCGGGGCGGGCCGGAGGCCGTCCGGCTGCTGCGCGCGGGCCAGTTGAGCAAGCGGGCGCTGCTACTGCTGGCACTGCGCCGGACGGCGCCGCAGGACGAGGGCTACCGGGAGGCCTACCGCGCGGTGTGCGAACTCCAGCGGGCCGACCGGGCGCGCTGGGAAGAGGTGCTGCTGCGACCGGAGTTGGACGCCTGGGCGGCGGACTGCCTGCGTGCTCTCTCGCTGGACCAGGAGGCGCCGCTGGACGGGCTGGGCGAGTTCCTGCGGGTCGGGGCCGGGCCGGCGCTCGACCTGGAGTGCGAGGGGCTGCGCTGGGCGCCGGTGATCGACCACCTCGGGCCGCGCCGGGTGGACTACGGGCGCCCTTCCACCGGTCCGTTGTCGGCCGCCGAACTGAGCCGGTGGGAGGAGCAGTTGGCGACGGCTTGGGAGATCCTGGTGCGCCGGCACCGCCGGCACGCGGAGGCCGTGGCGGCCTGCGTCGCCGTGGTGGTGCCGTTGCGGCCGGCTCCCGGCGGGGAGGCGTTCAGCGCCGCTGCCCGACGGGCGTACGGGGCGGTGGCGGCCTCGCGGCCGGCCGAGCCGGTCCTGCTCGCGCTGGCCCTGGTGCACGAGTTCCTGCACGTCCAACTCGGCGCCCTGCTGGACCTCGTACCGCTCCACCTGCCCAATGGCCCGGCGGTCTACCACGCCCCCTGGCGGCCCGATCGGCGCCCGGCCGGTGCGCTGCTCCAGGGGACGTACGCGCACCTGGGGGTGGCCTCGTTCTGGGCGGCCGAGGCTGCCGCCGGGGTGAGTGAACCGGCCCGCGCGGAACGGGAGTTCACCTGCTGGCGGGCGCACACCCTGACGGCGGCCCGGACTCTGCTGGAGTGCGGCGAACTCACCCCGAGCGGAAGGGAGTTCACCGAGGAGCTGGCGCGTTCCGTCCGTGAGCTGGGGCCCTGAGGCGCGGCGCTCCGGAGGGATTCGGCCGGCCGGGCGACGGTGCGGCGGCGCCCGGGAGCGCCGGCGGGGGCGCCGCCCGTACCTCCGGCGCGCATCCGTACGGAGGCGGGCCGAGAGGCTCGAACGCCTGCTCCGGTCAACGCGCTTCGGCGCGCGCGATGGCGAATCGCGCGACCGCTGAACGGGTGAATTCTCGGGCTTCCGCGCGCCGTGGTACGGCGTCGGCTGGTTGGGCAGACCAACTTGGGGAGGCAAGGTGCCGCGCGGAGACCGCGCGGGCACTACATTGGTCGCAACCGGGTGACCTACCCGGACTCGGCAGGTCCTAACCGCGCCTAAGGAAACGAATATGACTCCGGTAACCAGCACCAGGCCGGCCCGTAACCTCACTGACTCTCAGGAGACGCCGGAACGCCCGTCCCTCGCCGAGCTCGCCGCCCTGGGTGCGGAGGAACTCGCCGCCCGGCTGCAGCGCGCCCTCCCCGGCGCGGAATCCGGCCTCGTGCCGGTCGCGGCCTTCAACTCCTCGATCTGACCCGCGCCGGAACCTCGAAACGGACCCCAGGCCGAGCTGAACCCGCCACACCCATGACGACGCGAATTCCGGTGCCACTGACGCAATTCGTGGTCAAGATGCACAGCCGGTGCGATCTCGCCTGCGACCACTGCTACGTCTACGAGCACGCGGACAGCAGCTGGCGCTCCCGCCCCAAGGTGATCGGGGAGGGGATCCTGGCCAAGGCCGCCGAGCGGATCGGTGAGCACGCGGTCGCCCACCGGTTGTCCGCCGTCCGGGTCGTCCTGCACGGGGGAGAACCCCTGCTCGCCGGCCCGGACCGGTTGCGCCGCGCGGCCGAAGCGCTCCGGGCGGCGCTCCCGCCCGGCTGTGCCCTCGACCTGCGCATCCACACCAACGGCGTGCTGCTCAGCCGCGCGTTCTGCGAGCTGTTCGCGGAGCTGGACCTCAGGGTCGGCGTCTCGCTGGACGGCGACAGGGCCGCCAACGACCGGCACCGGCGCTTCGCCGACGGGCGGAGCAGTCATCCACAGGTGCTGCGGGCGGTCGGGCTGCTGAACGAGCCCGAGTTCCGGCACCTGTTCGCCGGGCTGCTGTGCACCATCGACATCGAGAACGACCCGGTGGCCGTGTACCGGGCGCTGGTCGAACTGCGGCCCCCCGCCGTGGACTTCCTGCTTCCGCACGCGACCTGGGAGGACCCGCCGAAGCGGCTCCCGGGCGGCCCGGAGGACCCTTACGCGGACTGGCTGCTGGTCGTCCACAGGCTGTGGGAAACGGACGCGCGGCCGTTCGCCGTGCGCACCTTCGAATCCGTGCACCGGACGGTGCGCGGGCTGTCCAGCCTCACCGAGTCGCTCGGGCTGGAGCCCTCGGACCTCGCCGTGCTGGAGACGGACGGGACCTTCGAGCAGGCGGACAGCCTCAAGACCGCGTACGACGGGGCGCCCGTCACCGGCATGAACGTTTTCGCGCACAGCCTCGACGACCTCGCCCGCCACCCCGGTATCGCCGCCCGCCAGTCCGGCCTGGCCGGACTGAGCGCGACCTGCCGGGCCTGCCCGGTGGTCCGCGCCTGCGGCGGCGGACTGTACGCCCACCGCTACCGGGCCGACAATGGCTTCGACAACCCCTCCGTCTACTGCGGTGACCTCATGACGCTCATCAACGGCATTGCGGGCAGCGGAGGTTCGGCCTCCGCCCCGGCCCCCGTGCCCGCCCAGGCCGCCCGCCCGCTGCTGCCGACCGCGCTCACCCCGGCCCAACTCGACGAGCTGGCCCGGGGATACGGCGGCGCCGACACCGTCGCCGCCCTCGGTGCCGCCCAACTCTCCCTCACCCGGGCGATGCTGGCCGCCGCCTGGGACGCCTCCGGGCAGGGCCGGGCGGCCGCCTGGGAGCTGCTGTCGGAGCTCGACGGGGCGGCGCCGGAGGCCGTGGACGCGGTGCTGACCCACCCGTACGCCCGGGCCTGGGCCGCGCGGCGGCTCGCCGGGGACCTCACGGTGGGTCTCGGCCCGATGGCGGCCCTGGCCGCCGCGGCCGCGGTGCGGGCCGGGCGCGGGGACGCCGTCACGGTGCCCGCCCGGGGCGGTCGGCTGTACCTGCCGACGCTGGGGCGGCTCGCGCTGCCGGACGGCGAGGCGGTGGTCACCGGGCACGCCGACGGCTTCGAGGTGCGGGCCGCCGACGGGACGGTGTTCAGCGGGCTGGACGACCCGCTGCGACGGGTCCGGCTGGCCGGCGGCTGGACGGTCGCCCTGGAGGACCTCGACCCGTTGCGCGACAGCCACGACCACCCGGTGGCCGACCGGCTGCCCGAGGCCGAACTGCTCGGCTGGACGGGCGCGTTGCGCGAGTGCTGGGAGCTGCTCGGGCGCGACCTGCCCGACTACGCGGAGGGCATCCGGGCCGGGCTGACGACGATCACCCCGCTGCGGCCCGGCCCGGCCGGACGCGACGTCAGCTCGGCGGCCCGCCAGGCGTACGGCGCGGTCGGCATCGCCCGGCCCGCCACCGCGCCCACGCTGGCGCTGCTGCTCGCCCACGAGTTCCAGCACGTGAAGCTCGGCGCGGTGCTGGACCTGTACGACCTGTACGACCGGGCCGACGACCGGCTGTACTTCGCCCCCTGGCGGCCCGACCCGCGCCCACTGGAGGGCCTGCTCCAGGGCACCTACGCCCACCTCGCGGTCACCGAGTACTGGGGCACCCGGACCGCCGCGTACGACGGCCTGGCCGGGGAGGCCGCCGACCGGGCGCGGGCGCAGTTCGCGCTCTGGCGGCGGTACACCGCCGAGGCCGTCGAGCGGCTGGCCGGATCCGGGGCGCTGACCGGGCTGGGGGCCCGGTTCGCGGCCGGGATGGGGGAGAGCGTCGCGCCGTGGCTCGCCGTACCGCTGCCCGCGGCGGCGGAACGGGACGCGGAGCGGGCGCGGGAGGAGCGGAGCCGGCTCCGTTTCGTCGAGGCCTGAAACGAAGGGGTGTCGGATGATCACCATCGCCGAGCTGGCCGATCGCTTCGCCCGGCTGGGCGTGCGGCCGGGCACGGTGCTGCACGTCCAGGCGTCGCTGCGGACCCTGGGGCCGGTCCAGGGCGGGGCGGCCGGGGTGGTCGACGCCCTGCTCGAAGTCCTGGGCGCGGAAGGGACGTTGGTGGCTTTCACCAGCACTCCCGAGAACTCCTCGACCTCACGGATCCACCAGGCCGCGATCGCCGGGCTGACCCCGGCCGAGATCGCGGAGCACCGGGCCCGGATGCCGCGCTTCGACCCGGCCACCACCCCGGCCTCCCCGACCCTGGGCGCGCTCTCCGAAGCCGTCCGCACCCGGCCCGGCGCCCTGCGCAGCAGCCACCCGCAGACCTCCTGGGCGGCCCTGGGCCCCCGGGCGGAGGAGATCACCTCCCGGCACCCGCTCACCTCCCACCTCGGCCCCGACTCCCCGCTCGGCCGGCTGTACGAACTGGACGCCCGGGTGCTGATGCTCGGCGTCGACATGGCCCGGTTCACCGCCTTCCACCTCGCCGACCTGCGCCAGCCCGACGTACGGATCCGCGAGTACGGCTGTGTCACGGCGGACGGCTGGACCAGCTTCCGGGCCCCCGACCTGGACGACCTGCACTTCGCCGACCTCGGCGCGGAGGTGCTCGCCGCGGCCGAGGGCGTCACCACCGGCCGGATCGGCGGCGCGGACTGCCGGCTCGTCCCGGTCCGGGAGGCGGTCGACCTGGCCGACGGGCTGCTCCGGGCCCGGGCCCGGGCCCAGGGCTGAGGCCGCTGGGGTTGGCCCTCTGGGGTCGAGTCCTCCGGGGTTGAGCCCCTTCGCAACAGCCACGGATAGCGTTCACCCTCAGTCCATTGCAATGAATGGGCTGAGGGTCGTTGCATTCCCGGCAGAATCGTTGCAATGATTTATGGCCGTTGAGCTGCAGTGATTGGCCTGCGGCGGGGTTTGGTTGTTGCCGGAGTCAAGAACGCAACGTAGCGTTTCCTTCATCGGAAAGCGGCGGGTCATCGGGCCCGCACCGCGGAGAAGAAGGAGAGCACGATGCAGAAGTTCGCCACCCCCGCCCCGGTCTCGGCCGTCCTGGACATCCCCGCCGGCCGCATCCGGCTCATCGCCGCCGACCGGGCCGACACCGTGGTCGAGGTCCGGCCCGCTGACGCCGGCAAGAGCCGCGACGTGAAGGCCGCCGAGCGGGTCGAGGTCGGCTACGCCGACGGCGTGCTGCGGGTCGAGACCCCGGAGGCTGCGAACCGCCTCCTCGGCAACTCCGGCTCGGTCGAGGTCACCGTCCAACTGCCCGCCGGCTCCCGGGTCGACGCGACGGCCGCGCTGGCCGAGTTCCGGGGTGTCGGCCGCCTCGGCGACGTCGCCATCGAGGCTGCGCAGGGCACCGTCAAGCTCGACGAGACCGCCGGCGCCTGCCTCGACCTCCAGGCCGGGGACATCGCGGTCGGCCGGCTCGGCGGCCCCGCCGAGATCCGCACCCGCAAGGGTGACCTGCGGATCACCGAGGCCGTGCAGGGCGCCGTCACCCTGCGCACCGAGTACGGGCAGATCGAGGTCGGCGCCGCCCGCGGGGTCTCCGCCGCCCTCGACGCGGGCACCGCCCACGGTCGGATCCACAACGCGCTGCGGAACGCCGGCACTCCCGGCCTCACCATTCACGCCACCACCGCCTACGGCGACATCACCGCCCGCAGCCTCTGATCCGCCGATCCGCACTCCTACCGGAAGCAGGAACCACCATGAGCAGCACCATCGAGCAGGACCGCCCCGAACTCCAGAAGGCCGCCCAGGACTTCGTCGACGCCGGCTTCGCGGGCGTCCAGCTGCGGGTCCGCGACGAACGCGGCGAGTGGACCGGCAGTGCCGGGGTGCACGAACTCGGCGGGAGCGCGAAGCCCGCCACGGACGGGCAGTTCTGGATCGGCAGCACCACCAAGACCTTCGTCGCCGCCCTGGTACTGCACCTGGTCGCCGACGGCCTGATCGAACTGGACGCCCCCGTCGCCGCGCACCTGCCCCGCTTCGGCGGCCTGGACGGGCGGATCACCGTACGGATGCTGCTCCAGCACACCAGCGGCGTCTACAACTGCACCGGCGAGCTGGACGAGAAGGGGGAGTTCGTGCCCGGGCTGCCGTCCATCGGCAAGGCGTGGGTCGACAACCGCTTCCACGACTACCGGCCCGACGAGCTGGTCGAGTTCGCGCTGACGAAGCCGGCCCGGTTCGAACCGGGCGCGGACCAGAGCTACTCCAACACCAACTACACGCTGGCCGTCCTGCTGGTCGAGGCGCTCACCGGGCACTCGTACGCCGAGGAGATGCAGCGGCGGATCCTGCGGCCGCTCGGCCTGGGCGACACCCTGGTGCCGGGCAGCCTCTCCGAGCTCCCCGGCCCGCACGCCCACGGCTACTACCGCTACCAGGACGGCGAGGAGTGGAAGGTGGTCGACGTCTCCCGGCAGAACCTCTCGCTGCTGTGCGGCTCCGGGGACATGATCTCCACCACCCGCGACCTCCAGGTGTTCTTCGCCGCCCTGCTCGGCGGCCGGCTCCTGCCGGGCGAGCTGCTGGAGCAGATGCGGACCCCGCACGGGATGCTCGGCTACGGACTCGGCCTGTTCGTCCAGGAGTTGGGCCCGGAGAACGGCGACGTCACCATCGTCCACCACAACGGCGGCGCCCCCGGCGGCTACGGCGCCCTGATGATCGCCACCCCGGACGGCGCCAGGGTCCTCACCGCCGGCCTCACCACCGGCGACTCCGATGCCGACCCGGCCCAGACCTTCCCGCCCGCCCTGGACCGGCTGATCAAGGCGGTCTTCCGCTGAGCCGGTCGCGGTCGCCCGTCCAGGTTCGCTACCGGCGGGGAGGTGCGATCGGGAGGCTTGACCTCAAGCCGACTTCACCTCCTAGCGTCGGTCCTGCCGAAGTGACCGACAGCAAGGGGAGGGGTCCGGCCGTGGAGTACTCGCACAGCGACGCCGAATTGATCAAGCAGCCCATCGGGTACTGGAGTTGGGCCGCGTACAAGGCCGTGGTCAGCCGCACCCGCGGCGCTCTGGCCGAGCTCGGCACCACCCAGCCGCAGTGGTGGGTGCTCGCCCAGCTCGCCCGGGCCGAGGGGCCGAGGACCCGCGAGGACGTCTCCGCCGTGCTGCGTGACTACCTCGACACCGGGCAGGACGCTCTCGACGCCGAGATCGATGCGACGGTCGAGCGCGGCTGGGTCGCCGAGTCGGCCGAAGGCCCGCTCGTACTGACCCCCGATGGCCGGGAGTTCTTCGACCGGGCGGCCGCCCTCCAGGGCGAGCTGTGGGCCGAGCGCCATGCGGGCATCTCCGACGAGGAGTACCTGACCACGCTGAAAGTCCTGCAGCGGTTCGTCCACAACACCGGCGGGCAGGCCTGGCACCACTGAGGACCCGGAGCCCGGCTGTCCGACCCCGTTCCTAGGATCGGCGCCATGCCCGATGCCTTCACCGTCCTGTGGACCCACGACACCTGCCGTTCCCTCCGTAGGGAGGGCCGGGTGGGTGAGCGGCCGCCCGTCGCCTACAGCGGGGTGCACCAGTCGCTGCCCGCCTGGTCGACGGCCAAGGCCGGCGACGAGGTGTACGCGCTGCACGTCAGTCGGTGCGAGGTGTTCGTGGTCAGCCGGATGCGGATCGTCGACCGGGAACGCGGCGAGTGCTGCGGCACTGCCCCAGCGACCTGGCAGGACCCGGCTTTCCCGGGGCACGGTGCCTGGTGGATGCTCGGCGCGGGCGGCTGCGGTGCGGAGGCCGTCCACGTGGACGGGACGCCCGTGCGCTTCGACCAGCGGATACCGGGCGAGCTGCTCGGACAACTCACCTGGCGCAACCAGCGGGGAAAAGTGCGGGGGTTGAAGTACCTGGTGGACGGCCGTCTCGAACGCTCCGTCAGCCTCCAGGGCTTCTACCGGCTGACCCCCGAGTCGGCCGACGAGCTCGCGCAGCTCGTCGGCCCGTGACCCGGCCCGGGACCGGGCCCGTGACTCGGCCCGTGACCCGTTCGGGGGGCGGCCAGGGTGCGGTCAGTGGCGCTGCTGCCACTGGGCGCGGGTGAGCTCGTACTCGACCTCGCCGTGTTCGGAGCCCGGGATCGCGTCGGGCCAGTCTTCGGTGAAGTTCCGCAGGAACGTCAGGCCGGACTTCTCCATCACTCGCCGGGAGCGGGAGTTGACCGCCATGGTGTTCGCGGTGACCCGCTCCACCCCGAGCTCCGCGAAGCCCTTGTCGATCAGCGCCCGCGAGCCCTCGGTGGCGTAACCCTTGCCCCAGGAGGCCTGGTTGAGCCGGTAGCCGAGCTCGACGACGGCGGGGTCGCGGTCGTCGAGGGGGCGGAACTCGAACCAGCCGAGGAAGGTCCCGGTGGCCTTCTCCTCGGCGGCCCAGAAGCCGCGGGTGCCGGTGCACGGGTGGTCGTGGAGGAGGCGGGGGAGGACCTTCGCCTCGACCGTCTGCCGACTGGTCGGCGCACCGCCGTTGATGAAGCGCATGACCTCGGGGTCGTTGTCCAGCGCGAGGAGCTGGTCGGCGTCGGCTTCGGTGAACGGACGCAGGACGAGTCGCTCGGTCTCAAGGAAGACATGCATGGCGTGATCCTGTCTGCGCGCGAACGGGTGTGCCACCGGATATCCGGCGGTGCACCCGGCATCCGGCGGCGCAGGAAGTCGGACGGGGCGACTTCCTGTGCAAGTTCGGAGCCTGGCGCGAGGAGCACGTCGGTCCGCTGGCGAGCGCCGTCAACCGGTGACCGGCTCCAGGCGGAGGCGTTGGTGGGGCCAGGTCGGTGCCTGCTCCGCCCGGCCGAACCAGACCCGGACGTCCTCGCCGGTGCGGACGGGGAGGGCGGGGAAGTCGGCGGAGGCGGGGCCGGGGCCGGGGTGGCAGACGGTGGCGTGCACCTCGCGGGCGCCCGGCGGCTCGGCGTGCCGGCAGGGGAGGGCGGCTGGACGCGGGCCCGGGTGCCGATCGATTCGGTGGACCACGCCCACGGGGAGTTCCTGCGGCTGGGCGCCGAGGTCGAGGTGCTGGAACCGGCCGAACTCCGCGAGCGGATCGCGGCGACGGTACGGGCGCCGGCCGCCCGCTACGGGAGCGCCCGGGAGGAGGGGTGAGGGCTCAGAGGCCGACGAAGTGGTCGAACTCGCCGTCCTTGGCGCCCAGGATCCAGGCGTTGAGCTTGACCCGGGTGGTGGTGACGACCAGGTCGGGGTGGTCGGACTCGCGGATGTAGACGAGGTCCCCGGCGGAGGCGATCTCCAGGTAGTTGGCCTCACCGACGCTGAAGCTCGACCGCTGCCAGTTGAGCTGGTCCATGAGGGCTCCTCCTGATCGTTCACAACAGCCGCAACGAGGGTACTGCTCCACGCAAGAGGGCAGCGACATCGTTTCGGTCATGTCAATTCGTACGGGTCGCTGTGCTATTCCATTGGGGTGTCAGTCGTTCCTACACTGAGACCCCGCCGCACGGGGGCTGCGGGAGCCAGGTTGCCGACGGGCCCGGGGGAGGCACGTGTGACTGACCGGGGCTGGGACGAGGACGAGACCCGGCCGTACTTCTTCCTCTCCTACGCGCACACGCCGAAGTCCGGTGCGCGGGGCGCCGGCGACCCGAACCACTGGGTGCGCCAGCTGTACCGGGACCTCTGCGAGGCGGTGCTCCAGCTCACCACCGTCCCGGCCGGGGTGCCGGTCGGCTTCATGGACGAGTCCATGCACCAGGGCGAGTTGTGGGCCGAAAGGCTGTCCGAGGAACTGGCGACCTGCCGGGTGTTCGTACCGCTGTACTCCCCCCGTTACTTCAACAGCGTGCCGTGCGGCCAGGAGTGGCACGCCTTCACCCGCCGACCGGTCTACCCGGCGACCATGGACGTGGAGCGCACCAGCGGCATCGTCCCGGTGCTCTGGGCGCCGATGAGCCGTTACCGGCTGCCCAAGGTGGCCAGCGAACTCCAGTTCAACCACGCGGGGTTCGGGCCCGACTACGCCACCGAGGGCCTGTACGCGCTGATGAAGCTCAGCTACTTCCGGGCCGCCTACGAACTGGCCGTGCACCGGCTGGCGGCGCGGATCGTGCAGGTGGCGGAGGAGACGGTGATCCCGGTCGGGCGGCGGCTGGAGTTCAACGGGCTGCCCAGCGCCTTCAATGTGTCCGCCCCGACCAAGCAGCTGCGGATCTCCGTACTCACCTACCACCAGGGCGAGTTGCCGCAGGACCGCAACCCCGACTTCTACGGTGCCCGGCGCACCGACTGGCACCCGTACCGGCCGGCCGGCTCCCCCATCGCCCAGCACGCCGTACGGCTGGCGCGGCAGTTGGGCTTCCAGCCGACCGTGCACGAGTTCGACGACGAGGTGGAGTCCATCATCGAGGGCAACGCCGAGGCCCCCGGACTGCTGCTGCTGGACCGGTGGGCACTGCGCGACCCGCGCCGCCGGGAGCTGGTCCGCCGCTTCGACCGTTCCGACGCCACCTGGGTCAGCGTCCTCGAACCGTGGAACACCGAGGACCGGGAGTGCCTCGAACGGGACGGCGAGTTCAGCGGACTGAGCGACCAGACGCTGCGCAAGACCCGGCGGGCCGGGCGCCCGAGCTTCCTCGGCGTGACCGGCCCGACCGGGCTGAACAGCCTGGAGGACTTCGACGACGCGCTGCCGCGCGCCGCGATGAAGGCCAAGTACGCCTTCGAGAGCCGGACCAGGGCCGAACCGGAGGAGCCCCCGGCGCCCCGGCCGAGCCTGCGCGAGGCCTTCCGCCGCGGCCCCGGGGCGTACGGGCCGGACGGCTTCGGCGGGCACCGCACCGAACCCTTCGGGCCCGACCCCTTCGACCGCGACCACGACCCCGACCGGGAGGACCGGGACGTTCACGCCGACCGGGACGCCCGGGACGAGCGCGATCACCGTGCCGCCCCCGAGGAGCGCACCGTCCGGCTCTCCCGTGCGGACTACGCCGCCCCCGAGGAACGCACCGTCCGCCTCTCCCGCGAGGACTACGGCGCCCCCGGCGACCGCACCGACCGCACCATCCGCACCGCCCGTGACGACCGCACCGCCCGTGACAACGATCGCCCCTACCGCAACGACCGTGACGACGGCGATGACCCCGATGCTGGGATGGCGCCCTTGGGAGGACCGCACCGATGAGCGACAACACCACCAGGAACCTGCGCCTCGGCGCCGCCGAACTGGCCGCCGCCCGCGAGGCCGCCCGGCAGGCCGCCGAACAGGACCGCCAGGGCCGGATCATCACCTTCTACTCGTACAAGGGCGGCACCGGCCGCACCATGGCCCTCGCCAACACCGCCTGGATCCTTGCCGCCAACGGCTTCCGGGTGCTCACCGTCGACTGGGACCTGGAGGCGCCCGGCCTCGCCAAGTTCTTCCACCCGTTCCTGGACCCGGCCTCGCTGGCCGGCACCACCGGGATGATGGACCTGATCGCCGAGTACCGCGAGGAGGCGCTGCGCCCGGTCGAGCACGCCGAGGGCTGGCACCTGGACTTCGCCCGGGTGCACCCGCACGCCCTCTCGCTCTCCTGGCCGCACTTCCCGGCCGGCGGCAGCCTGGACTTCCTCTCCGCCGGCCAGTTCAACCGGGACTACTCCGAGGCCGTCACCCACCTCGACTGGGACATCTTCTACGACCGCTTCGACGGCGGGCAGTTCTTCGACGCGCTCAAGGCCGACATGGCCAAGCGCTACGACTACGTGCTGATCGACTCCCGCACCGGCCTGTCCGACATCGCCGAGATCTGCACCGTGCAGATGCCCGACGACCTGGTGGTCTGCTTCACCCTCAGCGACCAGTCCATCGACGGCGCCTCCCGGATCGCCCAGCACATCCACGACCGCTACCGCGACCGCGGCATCCGCATCCTGCCCGTCCCGATGCGCATCGACGAGGGCGAGAAGGAGAAGGCCGACGCCGGCCGCGCCCTGGCCCGGGTGCGCTTCGACGGCCTGCCCGCCGGCTTCGGCGGCGAGGAACTCGCCGGCTACTGGGGCTCGGTGGAGATCCCGTACCGGCCGTTCTACGCCTACGAGGAGATCCTCGCCACCTTCGGCGACCAGACCGGCACCCCCACCTCGATGCTGGCCGCCTGCGAGCGCCTCACCTCGATGATCACCGAGGGCCGGGTCACCGGGCTGCCGCCGATGGACGAGGAGGTGCGGCTGCGCTACGTGGACGCCTTCACCCGCCGCCGCCCGTCCGTGCCCGCCGACCTCTACCTGTCCTACGTGCCCGAGGACCGGATGTGGGCGGACTGGATCGAGTCCGTGCTGACCAGGGCCGGCTTCCGGGTGCTGCCGCGCGACCTCAGCGCCGGCACCGACCCGCGCGAGGAGACCGAGCGCGGCATCGACTCCGCCTACCGCACGGTCGCCGTCCTCTCGCCCGCCTACCAGCGCTCCCCGCAGGCCCGGGCGCTGTGGGAGTCGGTGGTCAACTCCGACCCCTCGGGCACCCGGCGCCAGCTGCTGCCGGTGCGCGTCGGCGACGTCCGGCTCACCGCGCCGTTCAGCAACCGCAACCCGGTCGACCTGGTCGGCCGCGACGAGAACCAGTCCATCCAGAGCCTGCTGCGCGCCCTCGGCCGCGGCGACGCCGTGCTCGGCGACGCCCCCGCCGGCGGCCCGCGCTTCCCCGGCAGCAAGCCCTCGGTGTGGGACGTCCCGCCGCGCAACCCCTCCTTCACCGGCCGCGCCGCCGTCCTGGAGCAGCTGCGCAACCAGCTGCGCGGCGGCATGGCGGCCGTGCTGCCCACCCCGCAGACCCTGTACGGGCTCGGCGGCGTCGGCAAGACCCAGGTCGCGCTGGAGTACGCCCACCGGTTCATGTCCGACTACGACCTGGTCTGGTGGATCGACGCCGAGCAGACCGAACTGGTCGCCCCGGCCCTCGCCGAACTCGCCCGCCGCCTCGGCCTGCGGGTCGGCGACTCGGTCACCGAGGCCGCCGAGGCCGCCCGGGAGGCGCTGCGCCGGGGCGTGCCCACCTCCCGCTGGCTGCTGATCTTCGACAACGCCGACGAGCCCTCCGAGATCCGCCGGTTCTTCCCCGGCGGCTCCGGGCACATCCTGGTCACCTCCCGCAACCAGGCCTGGACCGGCCACGCCGAGGCGCTGGAGGTCGACGTCTTCACCCGCGGCGAGAGCGTCGAGCACCTGTGCCGGCGCGCCCGCAGCCTCTCCCGCGCGGACGCCGACCGGGTCGCCGAGGCCGTCGGCGACCTGCCGCTGGCCGTCGAGGTGGCCGCCGCCTGGCTGGACACCACCGGCACCCCGGTGGAGACCTACGTCGCCCAACTGCACGCCGAGGCCGCCCGCGCCCTCGCCGTCGACCACCCCACCGACTACCCCACCCCGGTCGCCGCGACCTGGAACGTCTCGATCGGCCGGCTGCGCCAGCAGTCCCCGGCGGCCGTCCGGCTGCTCCAGCTGTGCGCCTTCTTCGCGCCCGAGCCGATCTCGATGAACCTCTTCTACAGCGACCAGATGATCCGGGCGCTGGTGAAGTACGACGCCGACCTCAGCGACAAGTTCATGCTCGGCAAGGTCATCCAGGCGATCGGCCGGTACGCGCTGGCCAAGGTCGACGCCGGCAGCAACAGCTTCCAGGTGCACCGGCTCGTCCAGGCGGTGATCCGGGCCGGGATGACCGACGACGAGCAGGAGATCGCCGTCCACGAGGTGCACCGCATCCTCACCGGCGCCCGGCCCGTCCTCGGCGACACCGACGACCCGGCCAACTGGCCCGCCTTCGACGAGATCTGGCCGCACCTGTCGCCCTCCAAGGCGCACAACTGCGACGAGGCCGACACCCGCCAGCTGCTCATCGACCGGGTCCGCTACCTGTGGAAGCGCGGCGAACTCGACCGCGCCCGCGACCTCGGCCACGCCCTCGACGCCGAGTGGACCAGCAAGCTCGGCGAGGACGACCGGCAGACCCTGCTGCTGCGCTTCCAGCTCGCCAACGTGCTGCGCTCCCAGGGCAACTACGCCGAGGCACTGGCCCTGGACGAGGCCACCCTGGAGCGCCAGCGGGTGCTGCTCGGCGAACACCACCCGTACACCCTGATGACGGCCGGCTCGCTCGGCGCCGACCGGCGGGCGCTCGGCCGCTTCCAGGCCGCGCTCGACCTCGACCAGGAGATCCTGGAGCAGTTCCGCGAACTGTTCGGCGACGACAACCCGCGCACCCTGTCGATGGCCAACAACCTGGCCATCGACTACCGGCTGGTCGGCAACAGCGAGGCCGCCCGCGAACTCGACCAGGAGACCCTCGACCGGCGCACCGCCGTCCTCGGCCCCAAGCACCCCTACACCCTCTCCACCAAGTCCAACCTGGCCCGCGACCTGCGCGAACTCGGCGACTACCGCGGCTCGGTGGACCTCCTCCAGGAGGTCACCGCCGACCTCGGCGACGTCCTCGACCCGGACCTCCCGGAGAACCTGCGCAACGCCAAGTCGCTGGCCGTCTCGCTGCGCCGGATCGGCCAGCTCGCCGAGGCCCGCCGGATCACCAAGGAGACCTACGAGCGCTACCTGGAGCGCTACGGAGCCGACGCCCCCGACGCGCTCGCCTGCGCGCTCAACCTGGCCGCCGACCACAGCGCCTCGGGCGACAAGGAGGCCGCCCGCGACCTCTGCGCCACCGTCTTCGAGGGCCACCGGCGGCTGTTCGGCGACGAGCACCCGTTCACCCTGGCCTGCGCCAACAACCTGGGCATCTACCTGCGCGGCAGCGGCGACGTCCAGGGCGCCATCGAGCGCGGCCGGCTCACCGTCGACGGACTGACCCGCTCGGTCGGGGCGGAGCACCCGTACACCCTCAACGCGGTGATCAACCTGGCCAACGCCTACGGTGACGACGGGCAGACCGACCTCGCCGAACAGCTCGGCCGGGCCGCCTACGCGGGACTGTGCGCGCGCTACACGCCGCAGCACCCGGACGCGGTCGCCTGCGAGGCCAACCTGGCGATCACCCTGCGCTCGGCCGGCCGGCACACCCAGGCCGCCGAACTGCGCGCCCGGGCGATCTCCGAGCTGATCCGGCAGTTCGGCGAGGAGCACCCCAACACCGTCTCCGCGCGCGGCTGGAAGCGGATCAACCGCGACCTGGAGCCGCAGCCGGTGTGACCGGGGGAGGGGCGGGGTACGCTGCCGAGCCATGAGTACCCTGCCCCCCGTCCTGGTCACCCGGCACCCGGCGCCCGGCGTCCTGGAACGGCTCACCGACCGGTACGCCGTCACCGTGCGCGAGACCGACGAGGAGCTGGACCGGGCCGAACTGCTCGCCGCCGTCCGCGGCCGCCGGGCCGTGCTCACCACCCTCAACAACCGGGTGGACGCCGAGTTCCTGGACGCCGCCGGCCCCCAGCTGGAGATCGTCGCCAACCACGCCGTCGGCTACCACAACATCGACCTGGCGGCCTGCGCCGAACGCGGCGTGATCGTCACCAACACCCCCGGTGTGCTCACCAACGCCACCGCCGAGACCGCCTGGGCGCTGCTGCTGGCCGCCGTCCGCCGGCTCGGCGAGGGCGAGCGGCTGCTGCGCTCCGGCACGCCCTGGACCTGGAGCCCGAACTTCCTGCTCGGCCTGGAACTGGCCGGCACCCCGCTCGGCGTGCTCGGGATGGGCCGGATCGGGCAGTCGGTGGCCCGCCGGGCCGCCGCCTTCGACATGCCGGTCAGCTACCACAACCGCCGCGCCCTGCCGCCCGAGCAGGCCCACGGCGCCGAGTGGAAGCCGTTGGGGGAACTGCTCGCCACCTCCACCGTGCTGGTCGTCACCTGCCCGTGCACCGAGGAGACCCGGCACCTGCTGGACGCCCGCCGGCTGGCCCTGCTGCCGCCCGGGGCGGTGGTGGTCAGCATGACCGCCGGCGTGGTCGACGAGGAGGCGCTGGCCGCCGCCCTGGAGTCCGGCGCGCTGTTCGCCGCCGCCGTGGACAACTTCGAGCACGAGCCGGACGTCCCGTCCGCGCTGCTCGCCCAGGAGCGCGCGGTGCTGGTCCCGCACCTCGGCAGCGCCACCGTGCGGACCCGGCAGGCGATGGGCGGCCTGGCGGTGGACAACATCCTTGCGGTGCTGGGCGGTTCCGAACCGCTGACCCCGGTCAAGGCCTGACCGGCCGGGCGTCCGGAGCCGCTATCCGGTTCGTACGGAGCCGCTACCCCGCTCGTTCGGAGCCGCTACCGGTTCGTTCGGCGACGCTACCCGGCCGCCCAGGCCAGCGCCGTGGTCATCACCCGGAACGCCCCGAAGTGCGCCGCGCCGGGCTCCAGGAAGAGCTCGGCGCCCGGGATGTGGTCGGCCAGCCAGCGCGAGTGGTCCACCGGCGAGAACTGGTCGTCCGCGCCGTGCCAGAGCCAGGTCGGCACCCCGATCGACCCGACGTCGAAGCCCCAGTCGGCGGTGAAGGCCAGTACGTCGTCGATCCAGCCGTCCGCGCCGTGCCGGAACGCCTCCCGGTAGTTGCTCTGCAGCATCCGCCGCAGCCCGCTGTCCGCCACCACCTCCCGGTCGGCGGGGGAGAGTTCGGTGCGCAGCCCGTTCAGCAGCCGGACCGGGTCGTCCTTGATCTGCCGGGAGCGGAACTCCATCGCGTCGGCGATCCGCCCGTGCCCGCGCTCCGCCTCCCGGTAGGCCCGGACGTTGGACGGGGTCATCCCCGCGTACCAGTCCAGGCCGGTGGCGTTCCGCGGCGCCAGCCCCACCAGCACCGCCACCCGGCTGACCCGCCCCGGCAGCATCGCCGCGCAGGCCAGCGCGTGCGGGCCGCCGCCGGAGCGCCCCAGCACCGCGAAGTCGCCCAGCCCCAACTCGTCGGCGATGGTGCGCACATCGGCCGCCGCGTGCGACACCCGGCGGCCGAACAGCCGGGTCGAGTCGCCGTAGCCCGGCCGGTCGTAGGAGATCAGCCGCACCCCCAGCCGGTACAGCACGGTGCTGCGCGGATGCGGTCCGACCCGGCTGCCCGGCATGCCGTGCAGCAGGAACACCGGACGGCCGCGCGGGTCGCCGAGGGACTCCACGGCGAGGGCGCGACCGTCCGCCGCTTTGACCATCCGTAACGCCACGCGTTCCTCCTCAGTGCTCCCGGTCGGTGGTGGTGCGCACCTCCCGGCGGGCCTGCCAGGTGGTGTGCTCGCGGGACACCGCGTCCTCGGCGTCCCGGGCCAGCCGGGCCCAGATCTCCTCGGCGTCCATCGACTCCAGGTCCAGCCGGGCGAGTTGCAGGCGGATCAGCTCCAGCTCCTCGGCGGCCAGCCCGTACGCGGCGGCCAGCGGGCGGTACTGGCGCAGCTGCGCCCAGGCGGTGACCGAGGCGGCCACCGCCGACACCGTGCCCAACGCGTCGTAGGTGAAGGCGCCGAGCGCCCGCAGCACCGCCAGCGCCAGGCCCAGCGCCGGCAGCAGCACCCCCAGCACGCCGGTCCAGTAGCCGGCGCGGGCGCAGTAGCGGGCCTTGTCGCGGTACCAGTCGTGCTGCACCCGGATCCGCTCGTTCAGGTACACCTCGCGGCGCACCGCCAGCGGCTGCCCGCGCAGGTCGCGCATGGCCGGGGTGATGTCCACCCCGGTCGCCGGCACCGCCACCGGGCCGTCCCGGAACGCGGCCAGCACCCGGGCGAGTTGGAAGCGGTACAGGCCCTCGGCGTCCGGCAGGCTGTGCGGCGGCGGCTGGTAGGCGTCCGCCCGGACGGCGAACTTCCAGGCCAGCGTCTTCACCGACTCGGCGGCCGCCCGGCCCTGGTACCAGAGGCCCTGCGGGTTCTGCCGGCCGATCACCACGGCCAGTGCCATCGCGCCCAGGTAGGCCGCGGCGGCCGGCCAGGCCCAGGGCTCGCCGTCGGCCGAGCCGGTCGCGGCCGCGACCAGCAGCAGGAGCAGCTCCCAGGCGCAGAGCAGCACCGAACGGCGCTGGCCGCGCAGCGAGGCCGCGTCGGCGGCCCAGAAGAACTCGGGCAGCAGCTCCCGCTCGCGCACCCACCCGGTCCGTCCCGCACCAGACGCCATGCTCGGCCCCCACCCGTCGCTCCGGTCCCTCCGCTCTCCTGCCCCGGGCGGGTCGCCGGTACGCCTGGCCGTGGCCGGGGTGCCGCGCAATGGCCGGGAAGGCCCGGTGGATTGTCCGGTACGCCCCGTGGTCGGACGGTCGCGGGCCGTCAGCAAGGCGTCGCCGGTAGGTGTGGTCGCCAGTGGCTGTGGCCGCCGGTAGCTGTGGCCGCCAGTAGCTGCGGTCGTCGGTGGGTGTGGTCGTCGGTGGGTGTGGTCGTCAGTAGGTGTAGAGGATGCGCTCGGCGTTGTCGGCCATCTGCTTGGCGTTCCACTCGGTGCCCCCCGGGACGTTGCCGGAGCGGAACAGCGGCGGCGCGGCGGCGTCCCCGGCGGCCGCCCGGTCGGCCAGCCGGCCGACCGCGGAGGCCACCACGGCCTGCATCAGCGCGCTGGTGACGATGGTGGAGACCGGGCCGAAGGAGGTCTCGGCGCCCGGGTGGGTCAGCTCGCCGTCGCCCACCGCGACCTTGCTGTCCAGCACCACGTCGCAGTGGTCCTTGAGGTACGTGCCGGAGGGGTGCGCCGAGGGCACCTCGTCGGGGTAGGCCAGCGAGGTCACCCCGATCACCTTGAGGCCGCGGTCCCGGGCGTACCGGGCCAGCTCGACCGGCATCACCTGGCGGCCGGAGAGCGAGATCAGGAACAGCAGGTCCCCGCTGGTCGCCGGAGTCAGGTCCAGGGTCGAGGTGGCCAGCCCGGACACCCGCTCCAGCGCGCTGGCCAGCGGTGCGGGCATCATCGTCACCCCGGCCATCCCGGGCACGTTCAGCAGGTTCATCGGGACCAGCCCGCCGGCCCGGTAGACGACGTCCTGGGCCGGCAGCGAGGAGTGCCCGGCGCCGAAGGTGAACACCCGGCGGCCCTCGGTGATCGCCTCGGCCAGCAGGGCGGCCGCCGCCTCGATGGTGTCGGACTCCTCCGCGCGGACCCGGTTCAGGTGGGCGATCGCGGCGTCGAAGTACCGGCCGACCAGGTCGTTCATCGGTTGCCTTCGCTCTCTGCCGGTGGGGGCGCCGGCCGGGTGGGGCGGCCTGGATGGCCCGGACCGCCAGTGGAGAAAGCTACGGCGAGCACGGTCGCGCCCCGGCGGCACCGCTGTCAACAGGAACGAAAAGCAGTCCCGGAAACCCCGGGGCGGGCCCGGTTGTCGGTGCGGTACGTCAGAATTGGCGGTGAGGACACCGAAGAACGGAGCCAGCGGCGATGTCTGGGCTGATCGACACCACTGAGATGTACCTTCGCACCATCCTGGAACTGGAGGAAGAGGGCATCGTCCCGATGCGGGCCCGGATCGCGGAGCGCCTGGAGCAGAGCGGCCCCACGGTCAGCCAGACGGTCGGCCGGATGGAGCGCGACGGGCTGCTCCAGGTCGCCGGGGACCGCCACCTCGAACTGACCGAGGAGGGCCGCCGGCTCGCGGTGCGCGTCATGCGCAAGCACCGCATCGCCGAGTGCCTGCTGGTCGACGTGATCGGCCTGGAGTGGGAGCAGGTGCACGAGGAGGCCTGCCGCTGGGAGCACGTGATGAGCGAGACGGTCGAGCGCAAGGTGCTCGCCATGCTCGGCCACCCGACCCAGTCCCCGTACGGCAACCCGATCCCGGGGCTGGACGAGCTGGGCGACACCAAGGCCGAGGGCGAGGGCTTCGACGCCGCGCTCGTCCCGCTGGACGCCGTCAAGCCGGGCGAGGCCGGGGCGGACGTGGTGGTCCGCCGGATCGGCGAGCCGATCCAGACCGACAGCGAGCTGATGAGCACCCTGCGCCGGGCCGGCGTCCGGCCGGGCTCCACGATCAAGGTGACCGTCGGCACCGGCGCCGGCGGCGTGCTGGTCGGCACCGGGGACAACGCGGCGGAGCTGGGCAAGGACATCGCCCAGCACGTCTTCGTCGCCCAGGCCTGACCTCGCGCCCGACCGGGCCCGGTCACCCCGCTCCGTACGGCGGTCCGGAGGCTCCGCGTGACGGCCTGGGAGCTCCGGTGACGGTCGGGGCCCGCTGCTCCCCGTGCAGCGGGCCCTTCCCGTCCCTCCCCGGCTCCCTCCCTGTCCCCTCCGGCCCCTCCCGCCCCTCCCGTTCCCTCCCGCCCCTCCACCGCCTCGCCCGGCTTCCCCGTCCGAGCGACCCTTCCGGCGACCCCACACACCGCAATTCCTCCCCTCGGCCGATCATGGCAATCCTTGAGCGCTGTCACTCGTACGAGGGGCTTTCCCGGTTGACCAGCGGGTAGACCGAGGCCTTATCCGCACATGCGTGTGACGGGCCCCGCCTCCGGTGGGAGGCAAGGCCCGTCACTCGCGCGCGTTGTGTCGCGCGGTGCACGCCCTCACCCGATCGGCGCAGGGCGGCAGGCTTTCGGCCGTTCAGACGCCGGCCGGCTGGGCGGCCGGGAGCTGCTGGGCGGGCGCCTCGCGGCCGCAGGCGTAGGCGAGCGGGCTGATCAACTCGGCGGCGTCCGGCAGCCAGCGGTTGGACTCGGAGGGGGAGCGGGCCCACTGGGCGTAGCCGGTGGAGCCGATCCGTGAGGGCGGGGCGACCGTCCAGTCCCCCTCGCCGCGGGCGACCAGGTCCAGCCGCCCGGGCGGCCAGCCGAGCTTGCGGAGCATCTCCGGCAGCTTGGCCGCGACCCCGGGCAGCACCAGGAAGTGCAGCCGCCGCCCGAGCCGGCCGGGCGAGCTGGGCAGCACCACGACCGGGCCGAGCTGGAGGTCCATCCGCTCCATCCGGGCCAGCGCCAGGCACCCGGCGGTCTCCGGCACGTCCAGGACGTCGAAGGACCGGCCGGTGGGCAGCAGGATCGAGGCCTTGGGCCGTTCGGTCCACCAGCGCCGCACCGCACCCGGCCCGGCGCTCGCCTTGCGGGCCCAGTCCGCGTCCAGCGGGTGGGCGCCCGGCTGGGGGCAGCGCTGGTCGCCGCAGGAGCAGTGGGAGGGTCCGTCGCCGTCGATCAGCCAGGCGCCCGGGGCCACCTCCCAGTGGCGGTTCTCGGCGTAGCTGACGGCTTCGATCAGCAGCGGGGGCAGGCCGGCGTTCTTGTCCTGGCCGGGGGCGTCGGGGATGTCTTCCACGGGCTGCTCAACTACCGTGCGTGAGGCTGGTTACGGCCCGAGGGGCCCCGGTCGGCCGCATCCCGGCAATGTCACCCGAACCGGTGACTCAAGCGAGTTGGGGCGGGCGGAGGCAGGCGCAGCGGGGGCGCACGGAAGCATTCCCCAGGGCGCGTGGGGGGTGCGGTTCGTCACCGTGGGTATCCCGCTGGCGTTGCTGATCGCTAACCTGGTGTCAGATTCCTTGGACGGTCGGACAGTCGGCAACAGATCAGCACATCGTCGCCCGCCGGCCGGGACCGGAGGGTGTGGGGAGGCGAAGCCCAATGGCCGCGAGACCACTCGTCGCACGACAGCCCAACGAGCGCCTGCAGCAACTGATCCAGGAGGCCAGTTGCTCCAACGCCGGCCTGGCCCGCAGGGTCAACCTGTGCGGCGCGGAGCACGGACTGGACCTGCGCTACGACAAGACCTCCGTCGCCCGCTGGCTGCGCGGGCAGCAGCCGCGCGGTCAGGCGCCGGCCGTGATCGCCGAGGCGCTCGGGCGCAAGCTCGGCCGCAGCGTGTCGGTCGAGGAGATCGGCATGGCCGACGGCAAGAACCTCAGCTCCGGCATCGGGCTGCAGTTCGCGCCGACCCTGAACGCGGCCCTGGAGCAGGTGTGCGAGCTGTGGCGCAGTGACGTCGGCCGGCGGGACTTCCTCACCGGGGCGACGGTCGCCGCCTCCGCGCTGGTGGAGCCCAGCCGGGACTGGCTGATCACCCCGCCCGACCCGGTGGTGGCCCGCACCGGCGGCCCTCGGGTCGGCCCCACGGACGTGGCCGCGATCAAGGCGACCACCGCGATGCTGGTCGACCTGGACCACCGCTTCGGCAGCGGCCATGTGCGCCCGGTGGTCGTGCACTACCTCAACTCGGTGGTCTCCGGCCTGCTCGGCGGCGCCTACCGGGAGGAGACCGGCCGCCAACTCTTCGCCGCGGTGGCCCGGTTGACCGAACTGGCCGGCTACATGGCGGTGGACACCGGGCAGCCCGGACTCGCCCAGCGCTACTACATCCAGGCCCTGCGGCTCGCCCAGGCCGCCGACGACCGCGGCTACGGCGGCTACGTGCTGGCCGCCTCGATGAGCCACCTGGCGGCCACCCTCGGCAACCCGCGGGAGATCGCCCAGCTCGCCCGCGCCGCCCAGGAGGGCGCCCGTACGGTGGCCACCCCGACGGCGATGGCGATGTTCTACGCCGCCGAGGCCCGCGGCCACGCCCTGCTCGGCGACGCCCGCTCCTGCGAGGCGGTGTCGGCCAAGGCGCTGGAGATGATGGAGAAGCGCCGCCCCGAGGACGACCCGGACTGGATCGCCCACTTCGACGACGCCTACCTCGCCGACGAACTCGCCCACTGCCACCGGGACCTCGAACAGGCCGGGCCGGCCGAGCACTACGCCCGCCGGGCGCTCGACCTGCACCCGCCGACCCGGGTCCGCCGCCGCGCGGTGGACCTCGTGCTGCTCGCCACCGCCCAGCTCCAGCAGCGCGACCTGGAACGCGCCTGCGAGACGGGCACCCAGGCGGTGCGGCTGCTCAGCGGGCTGCGCTCCAACCGGGGCGTGGAGTACCTGGACGAGTTCCGGCGCCGGCTGGAGCCCTACCGGGAGCAGCGGGTGGTGCGCGAGTTCCACGCCAGGGCGGACGCGGAGGCGGCCTGACCGTCGTCCGTGCAGGGAGCGTGTGGGAAGTCCCGCCCGCGTGGTCACCCGATGGGGCGAACCGGTAGCGTGGGCGCGACGTCCAAGGAACTGTGATGCTCCCAAGAACCGACGAGATGTGGTCCGCCGCCAGTGCGCGGTCCTGCACAGGTGAGGAATCGCGTTGAGTCAGCGCCGCTCGTACAACTCGGGTGACTTCAACCTGGACGACCTGTTCCGCCCCGAGCCCGGCCAGCCCCAGGGCCAGCCGGGCCAGCAGCAGGGCCCCACGGCCGTGCCGCCGGTGGGCCGGCCGTCCGGGCAGCCCGAGTACCTGGGCGAGGGCGCGCAGGCGCCGCCCACCCAGGCGATGCCCCCCCAGCAGCCCGCCTGGGGCGCCCCGCCGCAGGCCGGTTACGGCGCCCCGCCGCAGACCCAGCCGGCCCCCGAGACCCAGCACCTGCCGCCGTACCCGGCCGGCGACCCGCAGGGCGGCTACCCGGCGCCGCAGCCCGGCTACGGCGTCGCGCCGCAGGCCGCGCCCGGCTACCAGGGCTACCCGCAGGCCGCGCAGCAGCAACCGCAGCCGCACCAGCAGCAGCAGTCGCACCAGCCGGGCTACCCGGCGCAGGGCTACGCCCAGGACGGGTACGCCCAGGACGGCTACGGGCCGGACGGCTACGGGTCCGACGGCTACCGGCCGGACCAGGACGCCACCCAGGCGGGGCGCGGCGGCCGCGGCGGCCGGTCCTCCAACAAGCTGGTCATCGGCGGCGTGGTCGCGGGCTTCGCGGCGGCCGGTGTGCTGGTCGCCGTGCTGATGAGCGGTGGCGACGACACCACCAAGGGCGGCCAGAAGACCGCCCCGGTCGCGGCCACCGGCGGCACCGCCACCGGTGCGGCGAGCGCGAGCGGCTCCGGCGCCGCCGTCGACCCGGAGGTCAAGGCGCAGGCCCAGCCGCTGTCCGACCTGCTGGGCACCGCGAGCGACAGCCGCAGCGCGGTGGTCTCGGCGGTCGCCTCGGTGCAGAAGTGCGACAAGCTCCCCGACTCGCAGCAGGCGCTGGCCGCCGCGGCCGGCAAGCGGCGCGAGCTGCAGACCAAGCTCAGCCAGTTGAAGACCGACAAGCTGCCCGGCGGCCAGCAGTTGGTCGAGCAGCTGAACGCCGCCTGGACGGCCTCGGCCCAGGCCGACGACGAGTACGCGGCCTGGGCGGGCGACGCCCAGTCCTCCTGCGACCCGAAGAAGCCGGACACCGGCAACCAGCACTACAAGAACGCCGTGCAGGCCAGCGGCACGGCGACCACCGCGAAGAAGCAGGCCTCGACCCTGTGGAACACGATCGCCACTCAGGCCGGCCTGCCCAGCCGCGGCGACGGCGACCTGTAGCGGACCCCGGAACGCCGGAGGGCGGGCCCGCGCAGGGCCCGCCCGCCCGTCCGTGTGTGGTGCGGGGCGGGGTGGATCAGGACGGGGAGCGGGCCCCGGTGAGGACCCAGCGGACGTCCACGAAGCCCGGCTGCTGCAAGGTCATCCGACCGTTCCTGACCACCTGGTAGGTGACCCAGGTGTTGACCAGCCGGGGCGACTCGGTGCTGGGCAGCATGTTGGTGGTGCCCCAGTTCAGCGGCGGGGTGAGGCCGACGTCGATGCCCTCGCCGCTGTCCAGCAGGGCGTCGACGGACTTCGCCTCGACCGGCTTGCCGGCCGCGGTGAGCTTCTCCACCACCACCCGGAACACCTCGTAGGCGACCCAGGTGGTCTGCACGCCCGGGTCGGAGACGTCGACGGCGTGCCCGTCGGTGGCTTGGGAGCGGACCACCGCGCGCAGCCCGTCCCAGGTCTTGGCCGACTCCGGCGGGTACCAGCTGGTGACGAACGCGCCGGCCAGCGGGCCGGAGTCACCGCCGGTGGAGTCGACCACCGACTGCTGGACGCTGCCGATCACCGAGGCGATCCGGGTGTTCCGCACGTTCTGCCGCCGGTAGGCGTCCAGCAGGTTGCCCGTCGGCTCGGAGGTCAGGGCGCTGGTGACGCAGTTACCCGGGTCGTCCCTGCCGATCGCCTTGCGGACCACCTGGCTGTAGTCGGAGGACTGCTCGGGCGCCTTGACGTCCAGCAGCTTGATACCGGCCGGCTTGAGCGCGTTGCCCAGGTAGCCGAGCAGGTTGTCACCGGCCGGGGTGTCCGGGCGGATCAGCGAGACGGCCTTGCAGCCGGCGTCGACCAACTGGCGGCCGCTGCCGGCGATCAGCGCGGGCATGCCGCCGTCCACCGGGTAGGACAGCGGGCTGGAGAACTCCGGCTGGGACAGGCCGTAGCCGCCGATCAGCGGGATGCCGGCCCGCTCCAGCACCGGCATGAAGGCGTCGCCCCACTGGCTGTAGGAGCCGAGCACGGCCACCGCCTTGGCGTCCACCGCCTGCTGGGCGCAGGCCTTGGCGCCGTCGGCGGTGTTGTGCTCGTTGCAGGTGATCACGTGCAGCCGGTGACCGCTCAGACCGCCCTTGACGTTGACGTCCCGGCCGATCGACTCGGCGAGCGCGGTCATGCCGGGACGGTCCGCGGAGCCGGTGCCGGACGGGGCCCAGGTCATCACGGTCAGCTCGTCGGCGGCCGTGGAGGCCCCGGCCGGTCCGCCGCACGCGGAGGCCGAGAAGAGGGTGGGGAACAGCACCGCGGCGGTCACCGCGGCGGCGATCGGACGGCGCGGGCGGCGTCCGCTGATCGTGGGACGGGCCCGGGACGAGTCCCTTCGGCTGGTCATCGGTCTTCCCTCTCTGGGGCGCCATCCGGCGCACCGGGGGACAGCCAAGCCCCGGAGCCGCAAGCCGAGAGGGACGAAATGTGAACGCCCGGCCAACGGACACCGAAATCCGGGTCGGTACGCGTGTAGATCGCGAGTGGAGCACGAACAGACGGGGAACGTACGATCGTTCACCATGTCCGCCAGCACAGATTCTTCGCACCGGTCCGCCCGAAACCCTTCTCGTCCGGGCCACCGCTCCAGCACGATGGGCGGCATGCCGCTCAACGACCTGCCCTGGTGGCGCTGGCGAGCCCGACTCCGCTCGGCGCTGCACATGCTGTCCGACCCCGGTTTCCAGCACGAGGCCTGGCTCACCGGCCGGGAAGGCTACGGGGACGTGACCGACGCCGTCTACCGGTTGGTCGAGGACACCTGGCTGGACCGCTGGTCCGCCGAGAAGTACGTGGGCACCATCTTCCGCGACTCCGCCGAGGCCGCGCTGGTCGACGTCGCGGTGCTGCGCGCGGTCCAGATGCTGCACGAGGTCGGCGCCGACGCCCCGGCCTCCGCCTACCTCGGCCACCCCGGCTGGCCGGAGACCGTCCGGGCCGCCCGCGAGGCGCACGTCGCCCTCGCCGCCGGGGACGGGGACGACCCGGACGCGGCGCCCAAGTCCCTCGACGTGCTGCGGATCCTGACCCAGGTCTGAGGCGGGGCCGACCCAGGTCCGAGGCGGGGCCCTACCCGGGGCCCGAGGCGTGGCCCTACCCGGGGCCCGAGCCGGGGCCCGAGGCGTACCGCCGGTCGGCGCCGTCCCGCAGTACGGGCAGCGGGGCGGCGACTGTCCAGGATGTGACACGCTGGACCATTCACGCACGCGCGTCACGCATTCGTACGACCTCAGAACGGGATACCCGCAGTGGAACAGCAGCCGGCCAGCGCCCAGTACGTCCTCACGCTGTCCTGCCCCGACAAGCAGGGCATCGTCCACGCTGTCTCCAGCTACCTCTTCATGACCGGCTGCAACATCATCGACAGCCAGCAGTTCGGGGACGGGGACACCGGACTGTTCTTCATGCGGGTGCACTTCTCCGCCCCCGAACCGGTCACCGCCGACAAGCTGCGGGCCAGCTTCGCCGCGATCGGCGCGTCCTTCGGGATGGACTGGCAGATCCACCCGACCGAGCAGCGGATGCGGATCGTCCTCATGGTCAGCAAGTTCGGGCACTGCCTGAACGACCTGCTCTACCGCACCCGGATCGGCGCCCTGCCGGTGGAGATCGCCGCGGTGGTCTCCAACCACACCGACCTCCAGGACCTCACCGAGAGCTACGGCATCCCCTTCCACCACATCCCGGTCACCCGGGACACCAAGGCCGAGGCGGAGCGGCAGCTGCTGGACCTGGTCGAGAAGGAGAACGTCGAACTGGTCGTGCTGGCCCGCTACATGCAGGTGCTCTCCGACCAGCTGTGCACCGAGCTGTCCGGCCGCGTGATCAACATCCACCACTCCTTCCTGCCGAGCTTCAAGGGCGCCAAGCCGTACCACCAGGCGCACGCCCGCGGCGTGAAGCTGATCGGTGCGACCGCGCACTACGTCACCGCCGACCTCGACGAGGGCCCGATCATCGAGCAGGAGGTGGCCCGGGTCACCCACGACGTCAGCCCGGACCAGCTGGTCGCGCTCGGCCGGGACGTCGAGTGCCAGGCGCTGGCCCGCGCGGTCAAGTGGCACAGCGAGCACCGGGTGCTGCTGGACGGGACCAGGACGGTCGTCTTCGCGTAAGCGACGGTCGGCCGCGGGCCAGCAACTGTCGTCCGCGGGTAGGCGACGGTCGTCCGTGCGCAGGCGCTGCAGGAGCGTTACGGCCGCGCCAGCAGCGGCAGCGCGTGCAGCACCTGGCGCACCGCGGCCCGGTCGCCGTGCTCGCCCACCGGCAGCCGGTCCGGGTCCCGGTGCGCGGCCGCCAACTGGCACAGCTCCAGGCCGTCCAGCACCATCGAGGCCACCGGCTCCCCGGCGGCGGGCCCGCTCGGCCCGCTCGGCCAGGCCGGTCCGGCCTGGCCGGCCGGTCCGCTCGGCCTGCTCGGTCCGCCGTCCAGCGGCACCAGCCACTCGCCGGCCGCCGGACCGTCCACCACCAGCCGCACCCGCCGATCGGTCCGACCGTCCCCGGACGGCGCCCCGGCGGACGCGGGCTGCGCCGCGCGCAGCCCCGCCAGCGCCCGCGGCAGCAGCCGGACCACCAGCTCCACCATCTGCCGCAGGTGCTGCGGCGCCGGCGGAGCGTACGGGTAGGCCACCGCGCGGGCCACGTCCTCGCCGTGCACGAAGCACTCCAGGGCGCGCTCCACGAAGGCGTCGCGCAGCGGCAGCACCGCGAAACCGAGGTCGACCGGGGTGCTGCCCTGCGGGGCCAGCGCGGCGCTGCGCACCAGGTCGTGGGTCTGCTGCCGCCACCGGGCGCGCACCGACCGGGGTGGCAGACCGGCCTGGTCGGCGAGCAGCCGGGCGGTCCGCGCCGCGTCCGCCGTGTACCGGCCGCCCTGCGGGGGCACCCGCGGCACCGGGACGGCCGCCTCCTGCGGCGGCACCCGCCGCTCCGCGGCCGGCACCGGCCCGGGCCCGGCGGCGGCCGGCACCGGGTCGGGCAGGCCGAGGGCGAGTGCCAGGAAGCCGTCCGCCGCGGTCAGCCGGCCCAGCACCTCGGCGGGGCGCAGCAGTTCGCTGCCGCCGTGCCACGGCAGTTCGGCCACCTCCTGCCACTCCTCCGGGCCGAGGTCGCGCAGCAGGGCGTCCAGCTTGGCGGTCTCCGCGGTGTACGGCATCCCCCAGGCGGGGACGGGCAGTTCGGCCGGGCGGCGGGCCAGGCACCAGTCCAGCACCTGCTGGCGCAGCGAACCGGGCTGGTCCAGCGGCTCGTCCAGGGACAGCCAGCCGGCCGCCTCGCGCAGTCGGTCCGCCTCGTCGGCGCACTCCGGGCAGGCCGGCAGGTGCTGCTCCAACTCGGCGGCCTCGCGCGGCGGGCAGGCACCCAGGGACCAGGCGCCGAGCAGCGAGCGCAGGGCGTCGTGCCGCTCCTCGCTCATCCGCCCGCGCACCTCTCGACGGTTCGCACGCTCACCTTCACCTGCCCTCGTTCCCGTTCCCGTCCCCGTGCTCCTGGCGGGCGCGTTCGTCGGCCAGTTCGGTGGCCAGCAGCTCCAGCCCGAGCCGCATCCGCTGCTTGGCGGCCTGCTCGCTGATGCCGAGCAGTCGGGCCGTCTCCTGGTAGGTGCGGCCGTCGTAGTACGTCACCGCGATGGTCTCACGCAGGGGTTGGGGCAGGGAGTCGACCACGTACTGCATGCGCGCGGCGGTGGCGACGGCCCGGATCTCCTGCTCGGCCGCCCCGCCGTGCTCCGGCGCCAGTTCGGAGCCGCGCCGCGCCCGCAGCCGTTCGACCGCGCGGCGGTGGGTGAGCGCGCCCAGCCAGGAGCGCAGCGAGCCCCGGTCGGGGTCGAAGTCCTCGGGGTGCTCCCAGGCGTGGGCGAAGACCTCCCTGGTGAGCTGGGCGGCGGCCGCCTGGTCGGCGAGTATCCGGCCGGCCAGGCCGTGCACCATCGGGGCGAGCCGGTCGTACAGTTCGCCGAGCGCGGTCTCCTCGCCGCGGGCGAGGCGTCGCTGCAACTGCTCGTCCCAGCGCGGGATCCGGTCCGGGGCGGCCATCGAGAACCACCCTCCTGCCCGGTTCGCTGGCGTTACCCAACGGTATCCCCTGGCCGGTCCGCGGCGGGAGGGATTCGGGCAAGAACGGAACCCGGCCTCGTGGTTCGCCGCCGCTGCCGCTGTTCGAGAACCGCTGGACATATGTCGCACGGGTGGTTCGCGAGTGGCGGGCGGGGCGGCGGGAGTGTCCGGCGGTAGGTTCCCGCCCAGGGCGGGTCCGAACAGGCCCCGCGGGACCGGCGTCGGCCCGGGCCGGACGAGTGCCGGTGCGAGGCTCGCGAGAGTGAACGGGACAGTATGCACTGCCCTGTCCCCCGATCGCCGGAATATGCCCGAAGCGCTTGCTGCGGTCCGTCCGCCCACCCATCCTGAGGCGTATTCGTGTCGCGGCCGTTGTGCGACTGACGAGTTGACGCGGGCGAGTGGCGCGGGCGGGCGGACGGGTCGGCGAGCGCCCGGGTGGGCCCCGGGTGGCACCGGGCGAAGTGCGAGGGCCCCGCCGGCCGGCTGATCCGGCCCGATCGGGACGTTGGCCGAACTGCGAGTGCAGGTGGTGGAGCGGTGCAGGTTCTTCAGGTACAGCTTGCGGTGCAGGCGGACCCCGCCGAGGTCGGCCGGGCCCGGCGGTGGGTGCGCTCGCGGCTGCTGAACCACGGGGTGGACCCGGACGCGCCGATGTCCGAGACGGTGGTGCTGGTGGTCTCGGAACTGGTGACCAACGCCGTGGTGCACACCGGCTGTCCGGCCGTGCTGAGACTCTGCCTGCCGGTGGCCGAGGGCCCGGCGCAGGACGCTCCGCCCGGCCCGCTGCGGGTGGAGGTGGCCGACGCGAGCCAGGCTGCCCCGGCCCCCCGGCACGCCGGGGCGGACGAGGACGCCACCAACGGCCGCGGACTGGAGCTGGTCGAGCTGCTCTGCGACCGCTGGGGCTGGTACCCGGACGGTTCGGGCAAGCGGGTCTGGTGCGAGATTGGCGCCGGGGCGCGGCCGGTCGATCCGATGGCGGGCGTGGACTGGGCGGCGCTGGCGCAGTAGCGGCCTCCCGCGACGATCACCGGCCGAAAGCTGACGCAACCATTCCGAATTTCCGACTACCCATTGACGTGACGTATCCGACTGATCACGCTTGGGTGCGGCTCCCGTTGCGAGGGGACGCCGAGGGAACGTCCGTCCGCCGTCACGGTGCTGCTGTCCAGGGGGATCGCGTCAGCAGGGGGGATCGTGGACTGCCGGTCGCGGACGGATCCTCGGCGAGTGCGGAGGGCCCGGCGCGGGTTCAGGGCCCGCGTGCCGTGATCGGACGGCGGCCCGGCACGCTGCGCTCGGTGCGCAGGTGGCCGGCCGTCGTCCGTGGTGCCGCTCCGGACGATCGAATTCCGGCCACGCGTCCGGCTTCTTCCGGGCGTCGGTCGCCCTGTTCCCCCTGTCCCGGCCCTACCCGCCCGCCGTAGTGCTGCTGTTGCTCAGAGCGGGGCGGTCCGGAAGGTGCGCCGGTAGGCGCTCGGGGCCACGTCCAGCCGGCCGCGCAGCTGCAACCGCAGTGAGGCGGCGGTGCCGAAGCCGGACTCCCGGGCGACCTGGTCGATCGACAGGTCGGTGCGTTCCAGCAACTGCCGTGCCCGCTCGGTGCGCTGGGTGGTGATCCACTGGCCCGGGCTGGCGCCGGTCTCCTCGCGGAAGCGCCGGGTGAAGGTCCGTACGCTCATGCCCGCCCGTTCGGCGAGCCGGTTCAACGGCAGCGGCCCGTCCAGGTGTTCCAGCGCCCAGGCGCGCACGGCGGCGGTGCCGGCGCCCCCGGTCTCCACCGGGCTCGGGGCCTCGACGTACTGCTTCTGGCCGCCGTCGCGCCAGGGCGGCACCAGGCAGTTGCGGGCCACCGCGTTGGCCACCGCGCTGCCGTGGTCGCGGCGCACCACGTGCAGGCAGAGGTCCACCCCGGCGGCCACCCCGCCGGAGGTGAGGACGTCGCCGTCGTCGGTGTAGAGCACGTCGGGGTCGAGCAGCACCTGGGGGAACAGCCGGGCGAAGCGCTCGGTGTAGCGCCAGTGGGTGGTGGCCGGGCGGCCGTCCAGCAGGCCGGCAGCGGCCAGGATGAAGGAGCCGGTGCAGATCGACACCAGCCGGGTGCCGGGCCGGATCCGGGCCAGCGCGGCGGCCAGCTCCGGGGTGAAGCAGGCGTCGGCGACGGCCGGGGCGGAGTCGGCGGAGGCCGGGATCACCACCGTGTCGGCCCGCGCCAGCAGTTCGGGCCCGTGGTCGACCATGACCCCGAAGTCGGCGCTGGTGGCGACCGGTCGGCCGTCCAGGGTGCAGGTGGCCACCTCGTAGAGGGGTTGCCCGGCCGGGCCCTTGGCGCTGCCGAAGATGCGGGCGGGGATGCCGAGTTCGAAGGCGATCACGCCGTCCAGGGCGAGTACCGCGACCAGGTGTGCCATGGGCTCCCCTCGGGTGTCGGTGGGTCCGGGCCAGCGTACGCCCGGTCGTGGCCCGAATCTTGCGAAAGCTGTCATTCAGGCCACTCGTCGGGGCCCCGGCCGCCCGGAACACTCGTTCGCGTGACCGAACGCAGCGCCCTCACCCCCACCCCCGTCCCCGATCCGACCGCCTCCGCCCCGATCGCCTCCGCTCCGATCGCCTCCGAGCGGCCCGCCCCCGCCAGGCGTGCCCGGGTGCACTACGCCTGGGTGGTGGCCGGGGTCGCCCTGCTGGTCCTGCTCGGCTCGGCCGGGTTCCGCTCCACGCCGAGCCTGATGATGGACGCCCTGCACAACGAGTTCGGCTGGTCGCTCGGGACGATCGCCAGCGCCACCTCCGTCAACCTCACCCTCTACGGCCTCACCGCCCCCTTCGCCGCCGCCCTGATGGACCGTTTCGGCGTGCGTCTGGTGGTGGTGTGCGCGCTGCTCACCATCTCGGTCGGCGCCGGCCTCACCATGCTGATGCGCCAGCCCTGGCAGCTGATCCTCTGCTGGGGCGTGCTGGTCGGCCTCGGCAGCGGCTCGATGGCCGGCGCCTTCGCCACCACCATCACCGGCCGCTGGTTCCAGGCCCGCCAGGGCCTGGTCACCGGGGTGCTCACCGCCGCCGGGGCAGCCGGGAACCTCGTCTTCCTGCCGGTCGGCGCCTGGCTGGTCGAGCAGCACGGCTGGCGCTCGGCCGTGGTCGTGGTCTCGCTCGCCGCCAGCGCCGTCGCCGTGCCCGTCCTGCTGCTGATGCGCGAGCGCCCCGCCGACCTCGGCCTGCTCCCGTACGGCGCCACCGAGGCCCCGCCCGAGCCGGCCCGGGACGGCCGCGCCCTGGCTCGCACGCTGCGGGTGCTGCGCGACGCCGCCCGCACCCGGCCGTTCTGGCTGCTGGCCGGCTCCTTCGCGATCTGCGGCGCCACCACCGCCGGCCTGGTCGGCACCCACTTCATCCCGGCCGCGCACGACCACGGCATGCCCGTCACCACCGCCGCGAGCCTGCTCGCCCTGATCGGCGTGTTCGACGTGGTCGGCACCGTGTTCAGCGGCTGGCTCACCGACCGGGTCGACTCCCGTCTGCTGCTCACCGTCTACTACGGGCTGCGCGGCGTCTCCCTGCTCCTGCTGCCGCAGCTGCTGGCCGGCTCGCTGCACCCGCCGATCCTCGCCTTCGTCGTCTTCTACGGCCTGGACTGGGTGGCCACCGTGCCGCCGACCGTCGCGCTCTGCCGCCGGCAGTTCGGCGACGACGCCCCGATCGTCTTCGGCTGGGTGCTCGCCGCCCACCAGATCGGCGCGGCCGTCGTCGCCGGGCTGGCCGGGCTGGCCCGCGACGCGCTCGGGAACTACGACCTCACCTGGTACGGCGCCGGCGCGCTGTGCGCGGTCGCGGTCGGCCTCTGCCTGGCACTGCGCACCGGGCGGCGGGGTGACCGGGCGGTGCCCGCCCTGTCCTGAGCGGAGCGGGTTCGCCCGGGACGGACGTACGTACGTCTGGCACATCCGGCACCTCCGGTACATCCGGTACCGCTGGTACGGCCGGCCAGGCCGTCGGAACGGAGGACTAGGCTCCGCATCCATGGCGCTCACCTTCACCCTCGACCCGAAGCCCGACCCCGACCTGCGCACCGCCGTGGTCCGGCTGTGGACGGACGTGACCAACGCCGGTGGCGCGGTCGGCTTCGTGGCCCCGGTCACCGAGGACGAGGTCTGGGACACTGCCGACCGCCAGTTCGCCGGGCTCGCCCCGGACGGCCCCGACCGCCTCCTGGTCGCACGCGAGAGCGCGACCGGCCGACTGGTCGGGGTGCTGTTCTTCGCCTCGATGCGCTTCGAACCGATGGAGCACTGGCGGATGCTCAAGCGGGTCATGGTGCACCCCGACTTCCAGGGCCTCGGCCACGGCGCCGCGCTGCTCGCCGAGGCCGAGCGGGTGGCCCGCGCCTGGGGCCTGGAGTCGCTGCGGCTCACCGCGCGCGGCGGCCTGGGGCTGGAGCGCTTCTACGCCCGCTGCGGCTACCGGGAGGTCGGCCGGGTGCCGGCCGCGATCCGGGTCGCCCCCGGGGACGACCGCGACGACATCACCATGTGGCTGGACCTGCGCCGACCGGCCGCCGAGGAGGGACGTCGGCCCCCTGGCCCGCGCCCGGTGTCAGGCATGCTTGACTGGGAGACCCGCCCCGGCTCGAACCAGAAGGATGTGTCCCAGTGAGCAGCAACGGCCCGCAGAAGTCGCACGCCACGCTCCGCTACACCTCCATGCGAGCCAGCATCTTCCTCGGCTGCCTGCTGGTGGCCCTGCTGCTCGGGCACTTCCAGGTCATCCCGGTGAGCGGCGAGGCCGGGATGGTCTTCCTGTTCCTGCTGGCCGCGATCGCCTCCGCGCCGCTCAGCTACGTGCTGCTGAGCAAGCAGCGCGACGAGATGTCCTCGCAGATCACCACCAAGGTCGCCGGGATGCGCAGCCGCACCGCCGACCGGATCGCCGCGCAGAACGCCGAGGAGGACGCCGTGGACGACGCCGTCCGCGCGGCGGCCTCCCGGCAGAGCTGACCCGGGGCGCAGCCCGCCGTGCCGAACGTGCCCGCGGTACCCGCCGACCCGCACCCGAGTGCCGAGACCGGCGCTGAAACCGGCACCGACACCGACACCGACACTGACACCGGGCGTGCCGCCGGGACGTGGCCGGCGCCGGTGCGCAGGCCCACCGGGCGGGACGTGGCCAGGCTGGCCGGGGTCTCCCAGGCCACCGTGTCGCTGGTCTTCTCCGGTGCCGAGGCCGGGCGCCGGGTCTCCGAGGCGACCCGGGCGCGGGTCCGCGAGGCCGCCCGCAGCCTCGGCTACCGCCCGCAGGCCGCCGGCCGGCAGCTGCGGCTGGGCCGCAGCGGGATGATCATGCTGGCCGTGCCCAACCTCCAGGGCCCGTTCTTCGGCCGGGTGCTGGAGGGCGTCCACCACGAGGCCGGCCGGCACGGTCTGGCCGTCGTGGTCAGCTCCGGCTGGGGCAGCGCGACCCTGGCCGAGGCCGCCACCGCGGGCCGCTTCGACGGCCTGCTGATCTGCTCCCCGGACGACAGCCAGCTCGGCGAGCTGCCGCCGGACACCCCTGCGGTCTTCCTGGACGCCGACCCCGGCACCGACCGGGCGCGCCCGACCGTCGAGCTGGACGTGGCCGGCGGGATGCGGGCGGCCGTCGAGCACCTGGCCGCCCTGGGGCACCGCCGGATCGGGCACCTGCGGTCCACCCATGCCGCGTACACCTTCCGGGTCCGACAGGCCGCCTTCGAGCAGGCGGTCCGCGAACTCGGCCTGGACGTGGTGGAGTTGGGCGTGAGCCTGAACGACGGCCACGCGGCCGCGCGGAGCGTGGCGGGGGAGCTGCTGGAGCGGACGGACCGTCCGCGCGCGGTGATCTGCGACGACGACGTGGTCGCCTCCGGGGTCTACCAGGCCGCCGCCGAGCGGGGGCTGCGGGTGCCGGACGACCTGTCGGTGGTCGGCATGGACAACGTCGCCGTCTCCGGGCTGCTCGCCCCGCCGCTGACCACCGTGGACCTGCCCGGCGAGGAGCTGGGCCGGGCGGGGGCAGCCGCGCTCGCCGGACTGCTGGCCGGCGAGCGGGTGGAACCGGTCGCGCCGCTGGCCACCTCGCTGGTGCTGCGCTCCTCGACGGCCCCGGCCCCGGCCCCGGCCTCGGCCCGGGGCTGACGGACGTTCGGCGACGGCCCGCGCCGCCGCCCGTCCCGCCGCCCGAGCCGCCGCCCGTCCCACCGCTGCGCCGCCGCCCGTCTCGCCGATGCCCGGCACCGGCGGCAACGCGCTGCTCCCGGTGCTGCCCGCGGCCGGTGCGCTCAGCAGCGGTGCGCTCGGCAGCGGTGCGCTCGGCAGCGGGGCGCTGTTCCCGGTGATCGCCTGGGGCCGTCGGGGCCGCCACAGCTGATCGCCGCAGGTGAACGGAGGAAATGACTGCGCCCGCCGGCCAGACCCCGGCGGGCGCAGTCGTCTGTGGGGCGGGGGTCAGCCCACCGGGACGGGCTCGGCGAGCGGCGCGAGCGGCGCGCCGCGGAACCAGCGCCGGGCGCCGAACAGCACCAGGCCGCCCAGGGCGATCCCGCCGGCCGCGCACACCGCGACCGGGCGCAGCGATCCCTCGGCGAGGTGGCCGGAGACCGCGTAGCCGAGCGAGTTGCCGGTGGCGAACAGGGTCACCAGCCAGGCGAAGGCCTCGGTGACCGTCCCGGTCGGGGCCAGTTCGGCGACCAGGACGAAGGCGGCCGCCAGCAGCGGGGCCAGCATGACGCCGGAGAGGAAGGCCAGCGCGGCCATCGGGTACGGGCCGGGCAGGGTGACCAGCGGCAGGTAGGAGGCGGCCATGGCGAGGGCCATCAGCCAGGTGCGGGTCGCGGTGCTCTGCCGCCAGCTGACCATGCCGTAGGCGAGCGCGCCGAGCAGACCGCCGAGCGCGGCCAGTGCCAGCAGGGTGCCCCCGCCGCCGGGCAGGCCGCCGGCGTGCTGCTCGGCGTAGGCGATGAACAGCACGTTCTGCGCGCCGACGGCCCAGCCGGCCCCGGCGAGTCCGACCAGCAGCAGTACCAGGCCGGGGGAGCGCAGCGGGCCGAGCAGTCCGGCGGAGTGCGCGCGGGCGGGGGCGCGCCAGGCCCGGGCGGGTGCGGTGGTGGCGACCACCAGTGCGCCGGCCAGGCCGAGTCCGGCGGCCACCCAGAGCGCGGCGACCGGGCTGAACAGGCCGGCGATCCCGGCCACGGCCAGCGGCCCGGCCACGTAGAGGATCTGCTGGGAGGCGGAGTCGAAGGCGTACGCGGTGTCGAGCTGCTCCTCCTCGACCACGTCCGGCCAGAGCGAGCGCAGGCAGGGCTCCAGCGGCGGCATCGCCAGGCCGGCGACGGCGGCGCCGAGCGGCGCGGCGAGCGGGGAGCCGGGGGCGAGGGCGAGCAGCGCGTACCCGCCGCCGGCCACCACGGCGGAGGCGAGCAGGACGCGCGGCTGGCCGGTGCGGTCGACGATCCGGCCGAGCACCGGCCCGCCGACGGCGGCGGCGAGCGCGTACACGGAGGTGGCCAGTCCGATCCGGCCGTACGGGACGCCGGCCTCGCGCAGGGCGAGGGCGATCACCAGGGCGGTCATACCGGCGGGCAGGCGGCCGAGCAGGGTGCCGAGCAGGAGTCGGGAGACGTGCGGGGCGCGGAGCAGGGCGAGGTAGCCCATCGGTGGTCTTCTCCGGTCAGGGCAGGGGAGGGCGGGGACGTCGTCAAAGTTATACGTATAACTGCCGTTCGGTCAATCCGACCGGAGGGTGGGGCTGATGGGGCGTCAGCTTCGTTCGTGTCCGGATCTCACCGCTGGGTGAAGGGTGACCGTGGCTCGATCTCAAACAAGTACTTTGAACATCTCAAACCTTTGCTGCTAACGTATCGGCCGTGACCACCTCAGACGCACTGCGGATGCACGGCCCGGGCCCGCTGCCCGGCGCCGCCCGCCCGGGTGCGCTGAACGGTGCTGTGGACAGCCTGCGCCGTTGTCGCGCCATGAGCTGCGCAGCCATGAGCTGTATCGCGGCGGCACGCCCCTGACCGGGGTTCGTGACCTCTCCCCGTCCGGCCCCGAGCCGTGCCGCCTCCTCCGCCCCGCACCCCACCGCCAGCAACGCCCTCCCCCGGAGTCGCACCCCCATGTCCACAGCGCCCGAGGCGACCTCGTCGCCGTCCCTGCTCACCCGCATCCGCAAGACGCCGTTCTGGGTGCAGATCGTCGCCGGCCTCGTGCTCGGCGTCGGCCTCGGCTACCTGGCCCGCGCCGCCGACATCTCCTGGCTGGCCACCACGCTGGAGACGATCGGCAAGATCTTCGTCCAGCTGCTCAAGCTGGCCGTGCCGCCGCTGGTCTTCACCGCGATCGTGGTGAGCGTCGCCAACCTCCGCAACGTCACCAACGCGGCCCGCCTGGCCACCCGCACGCTGCTCTGGTTCATGATCACCTCGCTGATCGCGGTCGGCATCGGCCTCGGCCTGGGCCTGCTGACCAACCCCGGCCAGGGCACCAACCTCAAGACCGACGGCCTCAAGGCGCTCGACTCCAAGGGCACCTGGATCGACTTCCTGACCGGGATCTTCCCGACCAACATCGTCGACGCCTTCGTCAAGGTGAACGTGCTGCAGATCGTCTTCATGGCGGTCGTGGTCGGCGCCGCGATCATCAAGCTCGGCACCAAGGCCGAGCCGGTCCTCAAGCTCAGCGAGACCGTGCTGGAGCTGACCCAGACCGCGCTGTGGTGGGTCATCCGGCTCTCCCCGCTCGGCACCCTCGGCCTGATCGGCAAGTCCGTCGCCAAGTACGGCTGGGACCTGCTCAAGCCCTTCGCCACGCTGACCCTCGACATCTACGTCGGCTGCGCCCTGGTGCTGTTCGTCGTCTACTCGCTGGTGCTGCGCTTCGCCGCGGGCCTCAACCCGCTGCACTTCTTCAAGGGCGCCTGGCCCGCCATCCAGCTGGCCTTCGTCTCGCGCTCCTCGGTCGGCACCCTGCCGGTCACCCGCCGCGTCACCGAGCGCCTCGGCGTCCCGAGCGAGTACGCCTCGTTCTCCGTGCCGTTCGGCGCCACCACCAAGATGGACGGCTGCGCCTCGATCTACCCGGCCGTCGCCGCGATCTTCGTCGCCCAGGTCTACAACATCGATCTGGGCATCAGGGACTACCTCCTGATCGCCTTCGTCTCGGTCGTCGGCTCGGCCGCCACCGCGGGCCTCACCGGTGCGATCGTCATGCTGACGCTGACCCTGTCCACCCTGGGCCTGCCGCTGGAGGGCGTCGGCCTGCTGCTGGCCATCGACCCGATCCTGGACATGATGCGGACCGCCACCAACGTCGCCGGTCAGGTGGTCGTGCCGGTCGTGGTCGCGGCCCGGGAGCGGATCCTGGACGTGGCCGCGTACAACAACCCCTCCGGGGACCTGTACGAGGAGGACGCGCCGAAGGTCGCGGTTCCGGTCGCCGCCTGACGGTTCGGTACGGCGCCTGACGGCTTGGCGCGCTGCCTGATGGTCGGCACGCCGCCTGATGGTCGGCACGCTGCCCGATCGCTTGCGCGATGCGAAGGGCCCTCTCCCGGTTCACGGGGCGAGGGCCCTTCGGCTTTCCCCTCCTTCCCCGGCTCACCGGGACTGCCGGGAAAAGGCAGGGGGCCCGCCGCGATGGGCAGGCCCCCTTGGGTGCTGCTCTTGTGCTCATGGTGACGGCTGTCGGGAGCCGCCGACGGACCCGAAGGGTCCCGAGCGATCAGAACATCAGAGGATGGTCAGACGATGGCGGTGACGTTCTCCGCCTGCGGGCCCTTCGGACCCTGGGTGACGTCGAAGGTGACCGCCTGGTTCTCCTCCAGCGAACGGAAGCCGTTCGCATTGATGGCGGAGTAGTGGACGAAGACGTCGGGGCCGCCGCCCTCCTGGGCGATGAAGCCGAAGCCCTTCTCAGCGTTGAACCACTTGACGGTTCCCTGAGCCATGCCGTTCTCCTTGCGATGCGTGTCGGGGGCCACACCGTGTGGTCCCCGGTCCGCTGCGCTGATCGCCCTGCCTCCGGACGAGTCCGAAGTTTTTCGATATTGCTGAAAAACTACAAAAAGCCCGCGGTTACATGCTCCGCAGGCTTCAAGTACTGCAAGGGGAATCAAACTGCAACTGAGGGCAACGCTAGCATGCGGCCGCTGTGACGACCAGGGGTCACTTGCCCTTCGGACGGCGCGTGTCGTAGGCCCCCGGAGCGGCCTGGTTACCGGCGCGGGCAGGCGTGTTGGGGGCGCGCACGAGTCTGCGGACAGGCGCCCGCGCCGCCTGTCCGGCAGCACCCGCGCGCGTGTCGGGTGGCCGGTGCGAGCCGTCGCGAACAGCAGGCATACGCTGCGGTGAAACGCACGAACAGCGCCGTGGGGAAGCGCACGAACAGCAAGGGAGCGCCGCAGTGGCAGTGCCGGACGGACAAACGCGGGAGCCCGAGCACCAGGAGAACACCCCGGTCAGGCCCAGGGTCGGCCACATTCAGTTCCTGAACTGCGTCCCCCTCTACTGGGGCCTCGCCAGGACCGGCAACCTGCTCGACCTCGACCTCACCAAGGACACCCCGGAGAAGCTGAGCGACCGACTCGTCGGCGGCTCCCTCGACATCGGCCCGATCACCTGCGTGGAGTACCTGCGCAACGCCGAGGACCTGCTGGTCCTGCCCGACATCGCGGTCGGCAGCGACGGCCCGGTGATGTCCTGCCTGATCGTGAGCAAGGTGCCGCTCGCCGACCTCGACGGCCGCCGGGTCGCCCTCGGCTCCACCAGCCGCACGTCCGTCCGGCTCGCCCGGCTGCTCCTGGAGGAGCGGGAGGGCGTGCGCCCGGACTACTTCACCTGCCCTCCGGACCTCAGCGCGATGCTCGCCGAGGCCGACGCCGCCGTCCTGATCGGCGACCCGGCCCTGCGCGCCTACCTCGGCCAGGCCGCCGACCTCGGGCTGACCGTCCACGACCTCGGCGAGATGTGGAAGGAGTGGACCGGACTGCCGTTCGTCTTCGCGGTCTGGGCCGTGCGCCGCGAGTTCGCCGAACGCTGCCCCGAGCTCACCGCGGCCGTCCACCGGGCCTTCCTGGAGTCGCGTGACCTCTCGCTGGTCGAGGCCGCCAAGGTGGCCGAGCAGGCCGCCCGTTGGGAGACCTTCGGGGCGGACGTGCTGGAGCGGTACTTCAGCGAGGCGCTCGACTTCTCGCTCGGCGCGCGGCAGCTCGCCGGGGTCGCCGAGTTCGCCCGGCGGGTCGCCCACGACAGCGGCTTCGCGCCGGACGTGACGGTGCGGCTGCTGGAGCCGGCGGCGCTGCCGGTCGGGCCGTAGGGGCGCCGCCTTCGCCAGGCCGTCCGCGGGCGGGTCGGGCAGTGGGTCGGGCGGTGGGTCGGGCGGTGGGTCGGTCCGGCCCGGTACGGTCTGCTCCCGAGGTGCGTCCGGCGGGGTCCCGCGCGGGTGCGGGGCGGGCGAGGGGAGCGTGCGGGGCATGCGGGCACTGGGGTCGGACGATCCGCGCCAGGTGGGCGCCTACCGGCTGTTGCGGCGGCTCGGCTCGGGCGGGATGGGCCGGGTCTACCTCGGTCGGACGGCCGGCGGGCGCACCGTCGCCGTCAAGGTGGTCCGGGCCGAACTCGCGGACGACGCCGAGTTCCGCGCCCGGTTCCGGCAGGAGGTGGCCGCCGCCCGACGGGTCGGCGGCGCCTGGACCGCCCCCGTCCTGGACGCCGACACCGAGGGCGAGCAGCCCTGGGTCGCCACCGGCTACGTCGCGGGCCCCGCACTCGCCGCCGCCGTCCGGGCGCACGGCCCGCTGCCGGAGGCCGCCGTCCGCGCCCTCGGCGTCGGGCTCGCCGGGGCGCTCGCCCATGTGCACGGGCTCGGCCTGGTGCACCGCGACGTCAAACCCTCCAACGTGCTGCTCACCCTGGACGGTCCGCGGCTGATCGACTTCGGGATCGCCCGGGCCCTGGACGCGACCAGTGGTTTCACTCGTTCGGGTTATGTGGTGGGCTCACCCGGCTTCATGTCGCCCGAACAGGCGAACGGGCAGCCGTCCGGGCCGGCCGGGGACGTCTTCTCGCTCGGCGCCGTCCTGGCCTTCGCCGCCACCGGGGTCCACCCCTTCGGCGAGGACGTCAGCGCGGCCGTCCTGCTCTACCGGGTGCTGCACGAGGAACCGGACGTCAGCGGAGTGCCCGAGGCGCTGCGGACGGTCGTCCTCGACTGCCTCGCCAAGGACCCGGCCGCCCGGCCCACCCCGCGGCAACTGGCCGCCCGCCTCGACCCGGACGGCGCGGCCGCCGCCCTGCTCGGGCGGGGCGACTGGCTGCCGGCGGCGCTGGCGGCGGGGGTGGGGCGCAGTGCGGTGGAGCTGCTGGACCTGGAGGGGGCGCAGGGGGAGGCGCTGCCGTACGCGCCGACGCAGGCGTCGGGGCGGGGCGGGGCGGCTGCGCCCGGGGCTGTGTCCGGAGCGGGGGCGGGGGCGCTGCCCGGGGTTCCGTCCGGAGCGGGGGCGGGCTCGGGGTCGGAAGAAGGGGAGGGGGACGGGCCGCTGCCGCTGTGCAGTTACCCGGCCGGGACGGGGGAGGAGCAGGGGCTCGCCCGTCAGCGGCGTCAGCGGCGTCGGCGGGTCGGGGCCGCGCTGGCGGTGGTGCTGGCGGTCGCGGCGCTCGGGGGTGCCGGGTACGCGTGGTACGCGATGACCGGGCCGGCCGGGCCGGCGGTGTCGGGGCCGTCCGTGGGGCCGCTGCCCCTGCCGTCCGTGGACCCGGACCAGGCCGTCGCGTCGCCGGGGGCCTTCGTGCCGGGTGGGACGGCGGGGGCGTCGCCCTCCGCGCCGGTGTCTCCGTCCACGGCGGCGTCCGCGTCCACGGCCGGGTCGGCCCCGTCGAGCGGGACGGGCGGGCCGGGGGTGGTGCCCGCGGCGTTCCTGGGCACGTGGAGCGGCGACATGGTCACCGACAAGGGGCTGCCCGGCGGCACCACCACGCTCACCGTCCGCCAGGCGGCGATCGGCCAGGAGGCCACCACCAGCCACAACGGCGTCTCCGGGCTGATCTCGATCAGCTGCGAGGGCGCCTGGACGCTCAAGTCGGTCTCCGACACCGAGCTGGTGTTCCGGTCCCGGCTGGTGCGCTCCTCCATCCCCGGCGCCTGCACCGGCGGTTCCAACACGGAGACCCTCAGCCTGCGGTCCGACGGGACGATCCGCTTCACCTCCGCCGACCCGGCCGCCGGGAACCCGGCCGGCACGCTGCGCCGGACGGGCGGGTGAGGCGAATCGGTGAGGCGGGTTGGTGAGGCGGGTCGGTGAGGCGGGTGAGGCTGACCGGCGGGGCGGGGCGGTGAGCCGGGTTGTGAGACGGGTCGAGGCGCAGTTCAGCGGGCTGACGCGGGCGCCCGTAAGGCCTGGCGTAGGCTGGTTCGGCCGTACCCGAGTTGCACTTGAGAGAGAGAAGGCCGCCAGGTGACCGAGCTCGCAGCGACCACCCTCGATGCGTCCAGCACCGACCTGCAGGCCGTGCTCGACCGGGCCGCCGCAGGCGGCCGGATCACCCCGGAGGAGGCGCTGGAGCTCTACCGCTCGGCGCCGCTGCACGCGCTCGGCTCCGCCGCCGACGCGGTGCGCCGCCGCCGCTACGCGGGTACCGAGCACATCGCGACGTACATCATCGAGCGCAACATCAACTACACCAACGTCTGCGTGACGGCGTGCAAGTTCTGCGCCTTCTACGTGCCGCCGAAGAGCGACAAGGGGTGGTCCCGCGAGCTCGACGAGATCCTGCGCCGCTGCGCCGAGACGGTCGAGCTGGGCGGCACCCAGATCATGTTCCAGGGCGGCCACCACCCGGACTACGGCGTCGAGTACTACGAGCGCGCCTTCTCGGCGATCAAGGCCGACTTCCCCCAGCTGGTGATCCACTCCCTGGGCGCCTCCGAGGTCGAGCACATGTCCCGGATCTCGGGGGTCTCCATCGAGGAGGCCATCACCCGGATCCACAAGGCGGGCCTGGACTCCTTCGCCGGCGCCGGCGCCGAGCTGCTCCCGGAGCGGCCGCGCAAGGCGATCGCCCCGCTCAAGGAGTCCGGCGAGCGCTGGCTGGAGATCATGGAGGCCGCGCACGGCCTCGGCGTGGAGTCCACCTCCACCATGCTGATGGGCACCGGCGAGACCAACGCCGAGCGGATCGAGCACCTGCGGATGATCCGCGAGGTGCAGGACCGCACCGGCGGCTTCCGCGCCTTCATCCCCTACACCTACCAGCCGCAGAACAACCACCTCAAGGGCTCGACCCAGGCCACCGTCTTCGAGTACCTGCGGATGATCGCGATCGCCCGCCTGTTCCTCGACAACGTCGCCCACATCCAGGGCTCCTGGCTCACCACCGGCAAGGAGGCGGGACAGCTGTCGCTGCACTACGGCGCCGACGACCTGGGCTCCGTGATGCTGGAGGAGAACGTCGTCTCGGCGGCCGGTGCCAAGCACCGCTCCAACCTCACCGAGCTGATCCACCTCATCCGCGCCGCCGACCGCGTCCCGGCGCAGCGCTCCACCACCTACGAGCACCTGCGGGTGCTGGACGACCCGGCCAACGACCCGGTCGACCCCCGGGTCGCCTCGCACATCGCCTCCACGGCGATCGAGGGCGGCACGGCGCACCCCGAGCTCAAGATCCTGGACAACGACTGAGGCCCCGGACGAGCGAGGACCACGGACACCCGAGACCGCTCCGGTCGACGCCGTGCTGACCCTGCACCGGGCCGAGTTCCTGCTGCCCGACCCCGCCGAACCCACCGCCCCGTCCTTCGCCGACGGGGCGGTGGTGGTGCGCGGTGAACTGGTCGAGGCCGTCGGCCCGTACGCGGAGCTGGCGGCGGCCCACCCGTCGGCCCGGGTCCGGGACTGGGGCCGGGCCCTGCTCGCGCCCGGCCTGCGCCATCCCTGCGGGCAGCGGTTGCTGGAGCGGGACTACCACCCGGACCCGCGCGAGGAGATCGGCGTCGAGCCGGTCGTGGACGGGCTGGTCGGCTGCACCGACGAGGCCCGGTACGGGGCCAGCGCGCGGCGCGGTCTGCAGCGGATGCTCGGGTTCGGCGTGACGGCGGTGGCCGGGCCGTTCGCGCGGGCGGCGGTGCGGACGGCGGTGGTGCGGTTGGGGCTGGTGGCGCTGCCGGGGGCTGCCGGGCTGTCCGGGGCTGGTGGACTGTCCGGGGCGGCTGGGCTGTCTGGGGCGGCTGGGCTGTCTGGGGCGGCTGGGCTGTCTGGGGCTGCTGGGCTGGCTGGGGCTGTGGAGGCTGCTGAGCTTTCGGGGGCGGGGGAGCCGGGCGAAGGGGCGGGCCCGTTGGACCCCTTGGCGGTGCTGCCGCTCGCCCGGGCCGTGCACGGGCGGGTCGCGGCCGGTGGGCGGGCGGACTTCGCGGTGTTCCCGGTGGTGGCGGAGGAGGGCGGGGTCCGGCCGGCGGCCGGCGGGTGCCTGGCGACCGTGCTGGCCGGGCGGTTGGTGTACCGGCGGAGGTGACCGCCCGCGGGCGGAGGCGGGCGTGAGCTCGCCGGTGTGACGTACTCGTCAGTAGGCGGATTGCCTTGCGGTGCACGGGACTTCCTTCGTGTGCACTCGAACTGCCGTGCCCTCCCAGGGGGGTGATTGTCCCTTCACCGTGACCTGAGGGCCCGCCAGCGGATACGATCCCGGACAGCTCACTCCGTACCCTCACCACACCACCACCCGTACCCGCGGGCGGCGGGGCCGTGCCCAGGCCCCGGAGGCAAGCCAGGACAGGAACCATGCGAACCGCGACCGTCCCCCCGCCGCGAACCCCGCGGATGGGCCGTGGTTGGTACCTCGCCGCCGTGCTCAGCGCCGTGCTGGCCGTCGGGATGTGCCTGCTCGGTTGGCGCCAGGCCGACCAGGCCGACCGGATCGCGGCCCACCCGGTGAGAGTCGAGGGCGTCGTCACCCAGCTGCCGACCGGCGGCGGCACCTACAGTGCCGTCAGCTACAAGGTCAGCGGCCAGCCGCACACCGCCGCCGCGCTGCCGCTCGCCGACGGCATCAAGCTCGGCGACGCCGTCTGCCTCGAACACGCCGCCGACGATCCGGGCGCGGTCCGGATCTGCGGCGACACCTACCCGCAGCCCGTCGGCGTCGGCCTGGCCCGCTTCAGCGTGCCCGTCGCCGTCGTGCTGTTCGTGATCTGCATGCTGCGCATCCGGCGCCACCGGCGGGCCGTCGCCGTCCGCAGCGGCCAGGGCCGGATCGCCGCCAACCTGGCCATGGCGACCGGGGCCCTGGCCGAGGGGATGCCGGCGATAACACAGGGCAAGCGTTCGCGCCGACGCCGTCGCGCGGGTGGGCGGCGCGGATCGCACTGAGGCCCCGTTGGTCGGGGCGGCCGTCGCAGGGTGAACAATGGGGGGCGTGACCCGAGCCTCCCTGGACAAGCAGCCGCACGAAGTCGCCGCCATGTTCGACGACGTCGCGGCCAAGTACGACCTCACCAACGACGTGCTCTCCCTCGGCCAGGCCCGCGCCTGGCGCCGGGCGGTGGCCGAGGCGGTGGCCGCCGGACCGGGGGACCTCGTGCTCGACCTCGGAGCCGGCACCGGCACCTCCTCGCTGCCCTTCGCCGAGGCCGGGGCCGACGTCGTCCCGTGCGACTTCTCGGTCGGCATGCTCACCGAGGGCAAGCGCCGCCACCCCGAGCTGCCGCTCACCGCCGGCGACGCCACCCGGCTGCCCTTCGCGGACGACACCTTCGACTCGGTGACGATCTCCTTCGCGCTGCGCAACGTCCAGGAGACCGACGCGGCGCTGCGCGAGATGCACCGGGTCACCAAGCCCGGCGGCAAGCTGGTGATCTGCGAGTTCTCCACGCCGACCTGGACGCCGTTCCGGACCGTCTACACCGAGTACCTGATGCGCGCGCTGCCGCCCGTGGCCACCGCCGTCAGCAGCAACCCGGACGCGTACGTGTACCTCGCCGAGTCCATCCGGGTCTGGCCGGACCAGCCCGCGCTGGCCGCCCGGATGCAGGAGAGCGGCTGGTCGAAGGTCGCCTGGCGGAACCTGACCGGCGGGATCGTCGCGCTGCACCGCGGGTACAAGCAGGCGTAGCCGGAGGGGGCGTCTCCGGCAGCGTCAGCGGAACTAGACTGCCGGAGACAAAAGCCGCCATCCCCCGCCGCAGCTCCAGGAGTGTGTCCACGTGTCCGAGACCGCAGCCGATCTGACGAAGCCGGACAGCACGGTCGAGAGCACCGCCGACGTCATCGTGGTCGGCGCGGGCCCGGCCGGCGCCACCACCGCGTACTACCTCGCCCAGGCCGGGCTGGACGTCCTGCTGCTGGAGAAGACCGCCTTCCCGCGCGAGAAGGTCTGCGGCGACGGCCTCACCCCGCGTGCCACCAAGCAACTGGTGGACATGGGCATCGACGTCTCCACCGAGAACGGCTGGCTGCACAACAAGGGCCTGCGCATCATCGGCGGCGGCGTCCGGCTGGAGCTGGACTGGCCCGAGCTGGCCTCCTTCCCCGACTACGGCCTGGTCCGCAAGCGCGCCGACTTCGACGAACTGCTCGCCCGCCAGGCCGAGAAGGCCGGCGCCCGGCTGTACGAGCGCTGCAACGTCAGCGGCCCGGTCCTGGACGAGCGCACCGGCCGGATCGTCGGCGTCACCGCCAAGCTCGGCGAGGAGAAGCGACCGGTCACCTTCCGCGCCCCGCTGGTCGTCGCCGCCGACGGCAACTCCACCCGGCTCTCCCTCGCCATGGGCCTGCACCGCCGCGAGGACCGCCCGATGGGCGTCGCCTACCGCACCTACTTCAACTCGCCGCGCCACGACGACGACTACCTGGAGTCCTGGCTGGAGCTGTGGGACACCCGCGGCGGCCAGCGCAAGCTGCTGCCCGGCTACGGCTGGGTCTTCGGCATGGGCGACGGCACCTCCAACGTCGGCCTCGGCATCCTCAACTCCTCGCCCGCCTTCGGCGAACTCGACTGGCGCGAGGTGCTCAAGGCCTGGTGCGCGAGCATGCCGGCCGAGTGGGGATACACCCCCGAGAACATGACCGAGCCGATCCGCGGCGCCGCCCTGCCGATGGCCTTCAACCGGCAGCCGCACTACACCCGCGGCCTGCTGCTGGTCGGCGATGCGGGCGGCATGGTCAACCCGTTCAACGGCGAGGGCATCGCCTACGCGATGGAATCCGGCCAGATCGCCGCCGGCGTCATCGTGCAGGCCCACGCCCGCGTCACCGAGGGCGGCCGCGAGCGCGCCCTGCAGGCCTACCCGCGCATCCTCAAGGACGTGTACGGCGGCTACTACACGCTCGGCCGCGCCTTCGTGAAGCTCATCGGCAACCCGAAGGTGATGCAGCTCGCCGCCCAGCACGGCCTGCCGCGCCCGCTGCTGATGCGCTTCACCCTCAAGCTGCTCGCCAACCTCACCGACCCGCAGGGCGGTGACGCGATGGACCGCGTGATCAACGGGCTGGCGAGGGTCGCGCCGAACGCCTGAGGCGGCGGGGCGCCTGGGGCGCGGGTGCGCGGCACGGGGTGCCGGTGCGCGGCCCGGTTCAGGGCGACTTCGGTGCCGTCTCCTGCTCCGCCGTGTCGCGGGAGGCGGCGGAGCGCTGTTCGACGTAGGCGAGGCGCTCGTCGAACACCCGGGCCGCGTCGGGGGTGAGCGTCCGCAAGGCGACCAGGGCGCTGAACACGACGTCGCAGAGCTCGTGCTGGACGTCCTCCCAGGTGTGGGTGACGCCCTTGCGCGGGTTCTGACCGGTCGCGCCGATCACCGCGGCGCCGACCTCGCCGATCTCCTCGGAGAGCTTGAGCAGCCGCAGCAGGCGCTCCTCCTGCGGCGACTGGGTGCTCTGTTCGTCCAGCCGCGCGACCAGGTGGTCGACGCTCTCCCAGATCCGGCTGTCCATGCGGTGCTGCTCCCCTGCGGTGTCGTTGGTGCTGCCACCGTACGGGAGCGGCTAGGGGGCGGGCCGGACCGCTGCCGTCCGGCCCGCTGCCGCTCGGACCGCTGCCGCTCGGACCGCTGCCGCTCGGACCGCTGTCACCCGGACCGCTGCCGTCCGGCCCACCTCAGGTGTTCGCCCTGCCCGGCCGGTGGATCAGCGCTTGCTGATGTTCACGTGGCGGATGTTCACGGGGACGTTCGGGAATCCGTCGCCCGGGCCGTTCTGGTCGTCCTCGCCGGCGGCGGCGATCTTCTGCAGGACGTCCAGGCCGGCCGTCACGCGGCCGAACGGGGTGTAGGCGGGGGAGAGCTTGGTGTCCTTCCAGACGATGAAGAACTGGCTTCCATTGGTGTTCGGGCCGGCGTTGGCCATGGCCACGGTGCCGGCCGGATAGGTGGCTCCGGTCAGGTTCTCGTCCGGGAAGGAGTAGCCCGGACCGCCGCTGCCCGTCCCGGTCGGGTCTCCGCACTGCAACACGTAGATCCGCTGGGTGGTGAGTCGGTGGCAGTGGCTGCGGTCGAAGTAGTCGTGCTCGGCGAGGAAGCGGAACGAGAAGGTGGTGCAGGGCGCCTTGTCGGTCAGTGCCTCGAAGGTGATCGGGCCCTGGTTGGTACGCAGGGTCGCCTGGTAGGGGCGGGCCGCCTTCGCGGCGTCGAAGACCGGGATGCCCTTGAAGTTGTCGGCCGGGACGGCGGGTGTGTAGGTGCAGGCCGCGTTCGGGGCTGGGGTGGCGCCGGAGGGGGCCGCGACGGCCGTGCCGGTGCTCGCCGCAAGTGGGAGGACGGTGGCGGCGGCGACCAGCGCCCAGTGCGTGCGCTTCACGTGACGGGCCTTCCGGGGGGTGGTGGACGGCGTACTTGTCATGGAGGAATCATCCACGGCCGGATGGGTCTTCGGTAGGGGGTGGGGCGGCTGGGGCTCCTTCGGCTGTCGAGATGACGTGGTGTCAATTCTCCTTCGGGGTGGGCGTGAACAGTCCGGCTCGGGCGGCGAGGGCGGCGGCGTCGGCGGCCCGTTCGGCGGTGCCGGCATCCAGCGGTTCGCCGGTGACGAACAGTCGGTAGTAGAGCGGGGCGGTGGCCGCCCTGATCACCTCGACGCCGTCCGTCCCGGCCGGCAGGTCGCCGCGGGCGACGGCCCGTTCGGCGACCTCGGCGGCCTGGCGGTGGCGGGCCGCGAAGAACTCGCGCAGGGCGGCCGCGCCGGTATCGGAGCGTTGGGCGGCGGAGATCAGCACGGTGGGTGTGGGGCCCAGCTCCGGGTCGGTGAAGACGTGGAAGACCTCCTGGGTGATTCGGCGGAGGTCCTCCTGGAGGTCTCCGGTGTCGGGCAGCGGCCAGGGTTGGTCGGCGGAGGCGGTCAGGGCGTCGGCGATCAGGCCGTCCACTCCGCCCCACCGCCGGTAGAGAGTCGCCTTGTGGACGCCGGACCGGGCTGCGACCGCCTCGGCGGTGAGTCCGTCGTACCCCTTCTCGGTGACCTCGGCGAGCGTGGCGGCGACCACGTCCGCGCGGACCCGGGCGCTGCGCCCGCCCGGGCGCGGGGTGGGCGTGCGGGGCGGCTGCTGGTCGGGGGTGGCGGCCTCGCTCAAAGTCGACTCCTGTCGCATTAAGGCTTGCTGCGGGGTGGTGGTTGTGCCATGCTCATCGTAATGCGACACGCGTCGCATTACGAGAGGAGCCTGTGTGACCACCCGTACCGTCCCCGACCCGACCGCCCTCCACCCGCTCGCCGGCCACGACCGAGTGGTCCTGCTGCGCCCGCTCGTCACCGACCCGAGGATCGAGGTCGGCGAGTACACGTACTTCGACGACCCCGACGGAGCCACCCGCTTCGAGGAACGCAACGTCCTCTACGCCTACGGCCCCGAACGACTGGTGATCGGCAAGTACTGCGCGATCGCCACCGGCACCCGCTTCCTGATGGCCGGGGCCGCCCACCCGGCCATCGGCGTCTCCACCTTTCCCTTCACGATGTTCGGCGGCAGCTGGACCGAGCAGACCCTCGACATCGTCACGGGCCTGCCCAGCCGTGGCGACACCGTGGTCGGCAACGACGTCTGGTTCGGCTTCGGCGCCACCGTCCTGCCGGGCGTCCGGATCGGCGACGGAGCGATCATCGCGGCCGGTGCGGTGGTCACCGCCGACGTCGAGCCCTACACGATCGTCGGCGGCAACCCCGCCCGCCCGATCCGACGCCGCTTCGACGGCGCCGACATCGAACGCCTCCTCAGGGCCGCCTGGTGGGACTGGCCGGCCGAGCTCGTCACCGAGCACGTCCGCGCCATCATGTCCGGTACTCCAGCCGACATCGAGGACATCGCCGAGACGAACGGCCTGCTCGCCTCCTGACCCGCCGGCGCCCGGCAGGGGCATTGATCATCGGCAGCCCGGTGCGCGAAGATGGCGCCCCCGTGCTCCACCCCTCGCCCCGTCCCCCGCTGAGCCACACGCCCAGCTCCCGGGTCCGTCCGACGCCGTACGGTCCTCGCGCCCGCCGGTTCCGTTCGTACGGAGGGATCCTCCTCATGCGTGCCTCCCTGTCCTCGTTCTCGTCCTCATCGGTCCTTCGCGATCTGCCGGTCCTGCTCGTGGCAGTGGTGTGGGGGTCGAGCTTCCTCACCGTCCAGCGGGTGGCCGACCCGGAGACGGTCGTGGCGATGCTCGTCCTGCGCTTCGGGCTGGTGCTGCCGCTGCTCGGGGCGGTCGCCTGGCGGGCCCTGCGGAAGCTGAGCCGCGCCGAATGGCTCGGCGGCGCCGCGCTGGGCCTGGTCCTCAGCGGGATCTTCCTGCTGGAGACCTACGGTGCCGTGCACACCTCCGCGACCAACGCCGGGCTGATCATCAGCCTCGCGATGGTGCTCACCCCGCTCGGCGAGAGCGCCCTCGGCCGGACCGCACCGCCGCGGGCCTTCCTCGCGGCCGCCGGGCTGGCCGTGCTCGGCGTAGCCCTGCTCACCGGCGACGGCGGGCTGCGCCCTCCGACCCTCGGTGACCTGCTGGTACTGGGCGCCGCCCTCGTCCGCTCGGCGTACGTCCTGACGATGGCCCGCACCCGGGCCGTCCGCGACACCGACGTGCTCGCCGTCACCTGGGTCCAACTCGCCTCGGCCACCGGAGTGTTCGGCGTGGTCGCGCTGTCCGTCGGGCCGGCGCCCTGGACGGTCGCACGCTCGTACGGGGCCGGCCAGTGGGCCTGGCTGCTGCATCTGTCCCTGTTCTGCACCCTGTTCGCCTTCTTCGTCCAGATGTGGGCCGTCCGGGCCACCTCGCCGTCCCGGGTGAGCCTGCTGCTCGGCACCGAACCGCTGTGGGCCGCCGTCTTCGGCCTCACCGTGGCCGGGAACCGGATGGGCCCGCTCGCCCTGCTCGGCGGAGCCCTGGTGCTGATCGCGACCGAGTGGGGGCGACGGACCGCCCCTGCGCCGCGCCCGGCCGCGAACGCGGGCGAGAGCGCACCCGAGGCGGAGGAGCCGAGCCCGGAGCCGGCCTCGGTCTGACCGGCAGCCCTCGTCACCGGCGCCGCCACAGAGTCCGGCGGGCGTAGTCGATGGTGACCGCGCCCAACAGCGGGCCCCAGGCGACCAGGGGCAGGTAGGCGAGAGTCATCACCAGGGCACCGAGGCCGTGCGGCGAGTCCGCCTCGGCCAGGTTCCCGGCCCAGCCGCCGAACAGGGCGAACAGTCCCAGCCAGGTCAGGACGAGCGCGCCCAACAGGGCCGGAACGACGGCGAACATCGGGCGCACCCGTCGACCGCCTATCAGCGGGATCCAGCGCGGAACCACGTGCCCCCAGGGCCGGACCAGGCCCAGGGTCAGGAACGCCAGCCCCTCCGCCAACGCACTCAGCGCCACGCAGTAGACCGTGCCCCAGCCCGGCTGGTGCTCCGCGTACGCCGCGGCCGTCGCTCCGCTGAAACCGAGCGGGAAGCCGAAGCCGAAGACGATCCGCCACAGCCCCGAGGGAACCGTGCTGAGCGCGGCGGCCGTGGCGGCGATCCGGGCCCAACGCGGGGCGGACGGGACGTCCGGGGCGACCGCGTCGACCGCCCCGACCCGGTGGTCGGATACGCGGGCGTTGATCACGAGCTTCGACATGGCGTGCACTCCCTTCGGCTCCGGCCCCGTGGCCGGTGCGATGACTCAAGACTGGCGGCCGGGAAGGGCCGGCGGCAGATGCCGATCGGGCTGTTCCTCCTGCTCAACTGCCCTTTGAAATGTGCCGATCGGCACAGGTGTGCCGTCCCTCCCGCGCCGTAATGTGACGGCAGTCGATGAGTCGAGGAGAGGTGATGGCGATGACTCAGATCCTGTCCGGGGTCGTCCTGGTCCTGGCACTGCCGGCTTGGTCGGCGCGGGGCCGCCGTGGGGCGGCAGTCGTGACCTTGGCGCTCGGGGTGTCCTCGGCGGTGGTCACGGCCGCCGTCTGGATCCTCGGCCGCTGGGCGGAGGGCGACCGCTGGGCCGGACTGCTCGGCCTGGTCGAACTGGCCGTCCTGCTGCTGTCGGTGGTCATCACCCTGCGCACCGAGGACGGCCCGCGGTGCGCGCTGGCGGCCTGGACGGCATGCGGAGCGGTCGCCCTCTGGCTGACCAGGTTCGCGTTCGTCGAGGGGCCCGGGGACGTCCTCACGATCTTCGGCTTCGGCTCGGCGCTCTCCCTGCCGGCCGTTCTGATCGGGCTCTACCTGAGGGGCCTGGACGAGGGGCGCACCAAGGCGGTAGTCGAGGCCAAGCGGGCCCAGCGGCTCGAACTGGCCCACGACCTTCACGACTTCGTGGCGCACGACGTCAGCGGCATGGTGGCCCAGGCCCAGGCCGGCGCCTACCTGGCCTCGGTCGACCCGGCCCGAGCGGTCGCCATGTTCGAACGGATAGAGCAGGCCGGGCAGCGGGCCCTGGCATCACTGGACCGGACGGTCCAGCTGCTGCGCACGGAGGAGGGGACCGGGCGCGGCCCACAGCCGGGGCTTTCGGAACTCGCGGAGGTGGCGGAGCGGTTCACCGCCGCGGGCGGCGCGGAGGTCCGGCTGGAACTGCCGGAACAGCCGGTACCGAGGGAGCTGGGAGGGACGGTCCACCGGATCGTCGTCGAGGCGCTGACCAATGTCCGACGGCATGCCCAGGGCGCCGCACGGGTCGACGTCCGGGCGCGCCGCGTCGGCGAGTGGCTGGAGCTGACCGTGACGAACGACGGTCGGCCGGCGGGGGCGGCCAGTCGGCCCAGGCGCGGCGGCGGCAGCGGACTGCCTGGTCTGGCCGCGCGGGTGGAGGCACTCGGCGGCACCTTCGAGGCGGGAGCTCATGAGCGGGAGGCCTGGCGCGTGACGGCGAGGCTGCCGCTGGCAGGTCGGGAGGAGCCGGAGCGGCCGGAGACCCCGATGAGGACGAGTGCGGGTGCAGGGGAGATGAGCGGATGAGCAGCAGTGCAAAGCCGATCCGGATCCTGGTCGCCGATGACCAGGCGGACATCCGCAGTGCGTTCAGGATGATCCTGGACGTCCAGCCGGACATGACGGTGGTGGCCGAGGCCTCGGACGGTGCCGCGGCGGTACAGGAGGCGAAAAGACTGCGGCCGGACGTGGTGCTCGCGGACATCCGGATGCCGAAGCTCGACGGCCTGGAGGTCACGCGGCAACTCGCCGGCCAGTGCAAGGTGATCGTGGTGACCACCTTCGACCTGGACGAGTATGTGCACACGGCCTTGCGGCACGGTGCGGCGGGCTTCCTGCTCAAGCGCTCGGGGCCGGTCCTGCTGATCGAGGCGGTCAGGGCGGCGATGGCCGGGGACGCGTTGATCAGTCCGCAGGTCACCGTGCGGTTGTTGCAGCACATGGCGCTGCCGGGTGCCGACCCTGTGCCGGGGTCCACGGGCGGGGCAGGCGTGCCGGGCCCTTTGATAGCCGGCCCGGTGGAAGAACTGACCGAGAGGGAAAAGGAGATCGCTGAGCTGGTGGCCGATGGAGCGACCAACGCCGAGATCGGCGCCGGGCTCTTCATCTCACCGGGAACGGTGAAGAACCACCTCGCCAACATCCAGCGCAAGCTCGGTGCCCGTAACCGGGTGGGCATCGCGGCCTGGGTGTGGGAACAGGCAGTCGGCAACCGGTAGCCGGCCCCTGGCCCGAAGGGCGAGAGCGGAACGACGGAGGCGGCCTGCGCCAGGGCGCGGCCCGAGAGCGAGAGGGAGGCAGGGTAGAGGAGGAGGCGGGCCGAGGGATTCGAGGGCCCGCAGCGGGAAGTTGGGCCTGCCCTACACGGGAGGCGGAGCCGCGAGGGCGGCGGGTGGAGCGGAGGCGGAGGAGGAGGGCAGGCCCCCAGGGGCCCACAGGCTGCCAGGGCTGCGAGCGCGCAGCAGCCCCGCGCTGGGACCGGCCGGCCCGGCGCAGGTGACACCGGCAGCAGGTGGGCAACCCTGGCGCGGGCGGCGGGCGGCGGGCGGCGGGCGGCGGGCGGGCGGGTGGGGGAGGGGGAGGGGGAGGGGAGACCCCCACGACAACATCGCGCGCTTGTGAACAAAGGGTCAAGCAAGCGTTCCTCCCCCCACCACCCCTCCGAGTGAGCCGCTATAACACGTCAACATGACTCCCCGAAATTTGCTATCCCCGGAGCATAGTTGATATAGGAATGCGCCTCTGACCAGCCGCTTCCAAGATAAATGCGACTACTTGTGACCATTTGACTCCTTTGCGTTGACAGCTCTGGGCATGTTCACATTCGCCACCATTCACATGGTGTCGTAGATCACAAAGATGACGTTGAACTGCGTGTCGCAGATCACAAGCCACCGGGCATAGGATGCGCTCGTTCCAGGCTTTGTGAACTGCCTCACATGAGGTGGATCTCGGGAACTGGAACGCGGGTTCACCGCAGTGTGACCCGCCGGTTCCGATCTGCAGTCAAGGACGACTGGACGGAGGGAGCGGGGGCTATGAATGCCTACGCGCCGATCCTCGTACTCGGTGCCATCGCGGCGGCGTTCGCGGTCGGTTCCGTCGTGATGGCCTCACTCACCGGCCCCAAGCGCTACAACCGGGCCAAGTTGGAGGCGTACGAGTGCGGCATCGAGCCGACCCCGCAGCCCGTGGGCGGCGGTCGGTTCCCGATCAAGTACTACCTGACGGCGATGCTCTTCATCGTCTTCGACATCGAGATCGTCTTCCTCTACCCCTGGGCGGTGACCTTCGACTCCCTGGGGCTCTTCGGGCTGGTCGAGATGCTCCTGTTCATCGCCACCGTCTTCGTCGCGTACGCCTACGTCTGGCGCCGCGGCGGCCTGGAGTGGGACTGAGGCAGGGGTGGCGCCGCCGCCCTTGTGAACGAGCGGACAAGCTCGGACGGGCCGGACGTTCCCCCGGACGCTCCGCGGGCGCATCGCCGGACGTACCAGAGGACTTGAGGGCATTGAGAGGGATCTGATGGGAATCGAGGAGAAGCTGCCGAGCGGCTTTCTGCTCACGACCGTGGAGACGGCCGCCGGCTGGGTGCGCAAGGCGTCACTCTTCCCGGCCACCTTCGGTCTGGCCTGCTGCGCGATCGAGATGATGACCACCGGTGCCGGCCGCTACGACCTGGCCCGGTTCGGGATGGAGGTCTTCCGGGGCTCCCCCCGGCAGGCCGATCTGATGATCGTGGCGGGCCGGGTGAGTCAGAAGATGGCCCCGGTGCTGCGCCAGGTGTACGACCAGATGCCCAATCCGAAGTGGGTCATCTCGATGGGCGTCTGCGCCTCCTCCGGCGGGATGTTCAACAACTACGCGATCGTGCAGGGCGTCGACCACATCGTCCCGGTGGACATCTACCTGCCCGGTTGCCCGCCCCGCCCGGAGATGCTGATGGACGCCATCCTGAAGCTGCACGACAAGATCCAGCACGAGCCGCTGGGCGTGAACCGGCGCCGCGCCGAGGAGTTGGGCGAGGCCCTGGCCCTCAAGGCGACCCCGATCAGCGAGATGCGGGGGCAGCTGCGATGAGCGAACAGGTACCCGAGACCCGCCGCGAGCAGCCACCCCGGGAGATCCCGGTCGAGGTGGTCGGCCGTCGGCAGGGCATGTTCGGTGCCGAGGGCACCGGCGACACCTCCGGCTTCGGCGGCCTGGCCGCCCCGATCGTTCTGCCCGGCCCGAGCGAACGCCCGTACGGAGGCTGGTTCGACGAGGTCGCCGACGAGTTCGAGGGCGCGCTGGAGGAGCAGGGCCTGGACCCGGCCGAGGTGGTCGAGAAGACCGTGGTCGACCGCGGCGAGCTCACCTTCCACCTCGACCGCACCCACCTGTTGAAGGCGGTGCGCATCCTGCGCGACGACCCGGCGCTGCGCTTCGAGCTGTGCCTGGGCGTGAGCGGGGTGCACTACCCGGGCGACCGGGGCCGCGAGCTGCACGCGGTCTACCACCTGCGCTCGATCACCCACGGCCGGCTGATCAGGGTGGAGGTCACCGCGCCGGACGCCGACCCGCGGATCCCCTCCGTGGTGAGCGTCTACCCGACCAACGACTGGCACGAGCGCGAGGCCTACGACTTCTTCGGCCTGGTCTTCGACGGCCACCCGGCGCTCACCCGGATCATGATGCCGGACGACTGGCTGGGCCACCCGCAGCGCAAGGACTACCCGCTCGGCGGCATTCCCGTCGAGTACAAGGGCGCCCAGATCCCGGCTCCCGACCAGCGGAGGTCGTACAGCTGATGAGTACTCAGCACTACGAGGAAGCAGACGCCCGCGAGACCACCGAGGGCCGGGTCTTCACCGTCACCGGCGGCGACTGGGGCGAGGTGGTCGAGGCGGTCGGCCGGGCCGACGACGAGCGCATCATCGTCAACATGGGCCCCCAGCACCCGTCCACCCACGGCGTGCTGCGGCTGATCCTGGAGATCGACGGCGAGACGGTGAAGGAGGCCCGCTGCGGCATCGGCTACCTCCACACCGGCATCGAGAAGAACATGGAGTTCCGCAGCTGGGTCCAGGGCACCACCTTCGTGACCCGGATGGACTACCTGACCCCGCTGTTCAACGAGACCGCCTACTGCCTGGCGGTCGAGAAGCTGCTCG